>OZ252050.1:635000-937500 GCA_965247975.1 Crocinitomicaceae bacterium | reverse complement strand
ATTTAAAATTAATGTAAAGTTAATCGATTTGAAATTCAATGCTTCCGTTCTGTTGTTAAAAAACGTTACTAATGAAGTTTGGCTTGTATCAAATTGATAAACTCTTTTCTCGTAGCGTCATTCTTCATGAACAAACCTGTAAATGCAGATGAAGTTGTTGTTGAATTTTGTTTTTGAACGCCTCTCATTTGCATACACATGTGTGCGCATTCAATAACAACAGCAACTCCTTTTGGATTAAGCGTCCGTTGGATGCAATCACGAATTTCTATTGTTAATCTTTCTTGCACTTGCAAACGTCGCGAATAGGCATCAACAACTCTTGGGATTTTTGAAAGTCCTACAATTTTACCATTTGGAATATAAGCTACATGCGCTTTACCGAAAAATGGCAACATGTGATGTTCACACATCGAGTAGACTTCAATGTCTTTAACGATTACCATTTCCGAATATTCTTCATTAAAAATCGCTTGATTTATTAATGCATCTGGGTCAATGTCGTACCCATGCGTTAAAAACTGAAGGGATTTTGCAACGCGTTCTGGAGTTTTTTGTAATCCTTCTCTGTTTGGATCTTCGCCAATTTTACCTAAAATATCTGTATAATACTCAGCTACTTTCTCCGTAATCTTATCGTCGTATTCAATGGATTGTTTCAAATTGCTCTTTATTTAATTCAGAAAGGTTCTTTCCCTCCAAAATATTCAACATAATTATTTTCGGTTTCTACAAGTTTTATTTTCACCAACTCACCTCCCGCTTTGCGAATAGGCTCCACCATTCTTTCCCAAATTTGGATCACAACATTTTCGGTGGATGCCAACATACCTTGTAAAAAAGGAACATCCAAATTTAAGTTTTTATGATCTAATGGTTCAACGACTTCTTGTTTTATGATGTCACTTAAATCTTTTAGATTAATAACAAAACCTGTCTCTGGACTCGGGATTCCTTTTGCCGTAACGAAAATCACAAAATTATGACCGTGCCAATTGCGATTGCTACAACGTCCAAATACTTCAACGTTTTTTTCATCTGACCAATCTTCTCGACACAATTTATGTGCTGCGTTAAAAGTTTCTCGTCGTGTAATGTAAACTGTTTTCACTCAAAAAATAAAAGGCAAAGGTAATAATAAGAGTTTGAATTGTTCATAACAGTGGATATTAGTATTCCAACAATACCGTCTTTATTAATTAACTTCTTTTTTTCTTGATAAAAAAAGAAGCAAAAAAATCTAGTACCTATTTAAGCCGTTCGGAGAAAATCCCCTTTGAAATGATTCAAGAAAAGTAGTGAATTCTTCCCGAAAAGGAAAGAATTCAGACGATTCCGAAAAATAAGAATGCGATGCATTTTATATTTTTCGAGAATTCTCGCCAAATTAATCAAAATTCATTTTGATATTTGACGGAACAAGCGCCTTTTCTGACCGCGAAGCAGGCACGCAGTGAATCATAAATTCAATGGGGATTTTCTTATTCCGAACTTCTGAAAATCGGCACAGAATCATTCATTCGACTTAATTTGTGGACGAAATAAAAGAAAATTAACTACAACCCTATGATTAGATAGAAGTTTCAAAAGCCAAGATAGGCAAGCTTTTCGTCGTTAACTAAATTATTAATTTGGACGGTATTAGTATTCCAACAAAAAAATCTGTCAAAATTGTTACTTTTGAAACGAAACGCATTTTCAAGGTATAAAACAAAAAATTAAACGCTTGTTTAAAAAGAAGCTAATAGCGAATCTAACAGAAAACGAGGTCATTGAGCTCGCTAAAAGTCGACCAGACTATTTTGGTATGCTCTATGATAAATACTTTGACCAAATATTTCGTTTCATTTTTAAGCGTATTGGTGGAAATGAATCCGTTGCGGGCGATTTATCTCAACAAACATTCATCAAAGCAATGGCGAATATTTCAAAATACGAAGATCGTGGTTTTCCATTTTCAAGTTGGTTGTATCGCATTGCACAAAATGAAGTGTTGATGTTTTTCCGTGAGCAAAAAAAGCATCATGCCATTGCCATTGAAGAGCGCCATGTTGTTACTTTGTTTGAAGAAACAACTCAGTCAAGTACAATGAGTGAGGATGACCAAGGAAAATTAATCGAACTTCTCAATGAAATGGAGCAAGAACACTTGGATTTGATCGAATTGCGCTTCTTTCAAAGCATGAGTTTCAAAGAAATAGGCGATATTTACAGTATTTCTGAGGCAAATGCTAAAATGCGGATTTACCGAATATTGGAGAAATTAAATAAAAAATGGGTTGCTAATCAAAAAGACTAGCAAAAGGAAATGAGAAAATTTGTCATACATAAAACCCCGAAAAGTAGTGAGCCGACGAAGGAACAAATCGAGCGTCACAAAGATTTTTCTCGACTTCGTCACGATTATGAGATCTTAACAAAGCGTGGAAAAAAACCACTCTATCGGGATCCTAAATTGTGGATGTTACTCTTTATAATCGGTCTTGTTGTTTTTCTAATGTTCTATGAAGGAAGTTAAATTGAAAAATATTTCCTAATTTCAATCTAGAATATCACAGCATGAAATTGGT
The DNA here is from genome assembly GCA_965247975.1 of Crocinitomicaceae bacterium. GTDB lineage: Bacteria > Bacteroidota > Bacteroidia > Flavobacteriales_D > Crocinitomicaceae > Taishania. The sequence goes on along the minus strand of OZ252050.1, from coordinate 934,930 downwards.
TTTCTTATTTTTCATTTTGATTTTAACTCAGGTCGACCTTCGTGCCCAAGATATTCATTGGTCGCAATTCAACGCCAATCCAGTGTTTCAAAACCCAGGAAATACAGGTCATTTTAACGGCGATGTTCGTTTTGTTGGAAATTTCAGAGATCAATGGCGCGCGGTTTCAAGACCATTTCAAACATTAAATGTTTCAGTCGATGGAAAACCTTACAACTATCGCAATATCGGAGTTGGTGGTTTGATGTTTCACGATGTTTCTGGGGACGGAAATTTTAGAACGATTGAATTGCAAGCAAATGCTTCTTATTTATTAAAAATCACCTCAGATTCAACACATGTCGTTCGACCAGGAATTAATTTTGGAATGAATCATCGTCAAATAAATTGGGATGCATTAAAGTTTGGTAATCAATTCAATGGTCAGCAATACGATGCGAGTCTTCCAAACAACGAAAATTACATTACCGATCGAAAAACAAATTTTACCGTTGGTGTTGGTGCCATCTACGAATTCAATCTTGAAAAAAGAAAAAAATTCACTTTCGGTGTTAGTGCTTTCAATTTAAACAAGCCAAACCAAGGATTTTACCAATCGAAAATTCGACGCGATGTAAGAACGAATTTATTTCTGTCAGCGATGTATCCACTTGCTGATGCCTGGGATATTTTGCCAAGCGCACAATTTAACTTGCAAGGAAAATACCGTGAACTTGTTGTTGGCACTTCCGCTAAATACACCTTAATTAATAAACTAGGAAAATACCGCGCAATTTATGGTGGACTTTGGTATCGCAGCAAGGATGCAGGATTTATTTCGGTTGGGATGGATTATCAAAGTTGGTTTGTAGGACTAAGTTATGATGTGAATTTTTCGAAATTGGCGGTTGCCAGCAAGGCACGTGGTGGATTGGAATTTGCTGTTCGTTATATAATTCATCGGTTTAAACCTAAAAAAGTGGTTCATAGAATATGTCCAGATTATATTTAATATTTATTCTTCTCCCCTTTTCCTATTCTTTCAGTCAAGAAGAGTTATTGGGGAAATACCTTGAATTTGCCGAAGAGCAAGCTCAAAAAGGAGATTACTATTATGCTCAGCAATACTATGAAAAAGCAATGCAATTCGACTCCAATTCCATCGATGTTTTATGGAGATATGCAGAAACTTTGCGAAATTATAAAGACTATCGGAAGGCAGAATATTATTATCAAAAAGTATACGAAAAAGAATTTGGGGCTTTTTATCCTTACAGTTTATTGAATTTAGGCTTGATGCAAAAGCAAAATGGCAAATATGACCAAGCGATTGAAACATTCAAAAAAGCCAAAAAAAAATATTACAAAGAAAAAACAAGCTATTTGTATTTGAAGTCGAAACGCGAATTGGAATCTTGTCTTTGGGCAAAATCGGCTATGAAAGAGGAAAGCAATTTAGAGTTCCGCAGATTGCCTGAAACCATCAATTCAAAAAATTCAGAATTTGGTCATTCTATTTATGATTCACAATTCATCTTTTCTTCACTCAGAGCAGATTCCATTTCGGAGAATGAAGAAGTCTATGAAAAAAATTATACCACCCAAATTTATGCTTCTACCTTAAAGGATGGCAATTATGAGAAAGCCACAAAGATAAAAGCGTTATTAGTTCCTGAATTTAACACAGGCAACGGAACTTTTTCGTTGGATGGCAACCGCTTTTACTTTAGTAAATGTAGTGACGAAGGAACCAATTATCGCTGTAAAATCATGGTTTCGCGCTATCAAAACGGGAAATGGTCGGCGGTTGATGAATTGGGAGAAATTATCAATGACCCGACAAGCAACACAACAATGCCCCACATTTGCGAATTTGAAGGAAAGGAAACAATTTTTTTCTGCTCAGATCGTGAAGGTACCGAAGGTGGCATGGATATTAGGTACGCAACAATTACAAATGGAAATCAATTTGGAAAAGTGAAATCAATAAAGTCGTTGAATTCTATTGAAAACGAACTTTCTCCTTGGTATGATGCGACAAAAAAACGCCTCTATTTTTCATCTTCCTGGTTTGATGGATTTGGCGGAACTGATGTTTTCTATTCATCTTACAATGGTCAATTTTCTGAACCTACGAATGCTGGCTCGCCTATAAATAGTTCTGCAAATGATTTATATTATTTCGCTCAAAACGACACAAGTTACGTGACGAGCAATCGCATTGGGGTTCTGTACAGCAAAAACCCAACTTGTTGTAGCGATATTTTTGTCATGAATCCGCCAAGTGTTTTTGTTCCACCCACGCCGCGCGAGACCTTGTTCGAATTAAATAAACGTTTGCCCGTCACCTTGTATTTTCACAACGACGTCCCGAATCCAAAATCAACAGACACGTTGACTAATTTGAATTACATGACAACTTATAATGCATATACAGCGATGTTGGAGGATTATAAAAAAGAATATTCAAACGGCTTAAAAGGAGAACGGGCTTCTGAAGCCAAAGAAGATATTGAAAGCTTTTTTACAGAATATGTAGATCAAGGAGTCAAAGATTTGGCACTTTTTCGGGACTTGTTGTTAGAAGAATTAGAAAAAGGAACTAGAATTAAAATCACCATTCAAGGATTTGCATCGCCCTTGGCAAAAACAGATTACAACGTAAACCTCACAAAACGAAGAATTTCGTCCTTGATTAATTATTTAAAGGAATATCAAAATGGGGTCTTCGTTCCTTATTTGAATGGAACAGCCAAAAATAATGGACTTGTTGTGATTGCCCAAGTTCCTTTTGGAGAATACAGCGCAAATCAATTAACGAGCGACAATCCAAACGATGTGCAAAATTCTGTTTATTCCAGAAACGCAGCCATTGAGCGAAAAATCGAAATTCAAAGTGTCAGTTATTTAGAGGCACAGAAAGAATTTCCGTTGACGGTAAAATCACAAGTTTACAATGCGGGAGTGTTGAAATCTGGAACAACGATATTCACCGAATTTGTTGTAAAAAACGAATCAAAAGACACATTGACACTTGGAGAAATTCAAATCCCGTGCAACTGTCTTGCCGCTAAATCAGCTAAAAACGCATTGAATCCTGGGGAAGAAACGACGATTACCTATGAATTCAATACGCTTGGATATGTCGGACATACGGTAAAATCGATCTTTGTTCCAGTTGTAGGTAATGAAGAAAAATTAAGATTGATAATTACCACAGAACTAAAATGATTCGAATGATTTTAGCAATAATGTTTTAAATTTGTCAAAATTAAAAAATGACCAACGGCACAAATATAGGGATCCCAGTAAAACGCGAGCGCTTATTGTTTATTGACATGGCTCGTTCAATTGCCATTTTGTTAATGCTAGAAGGTCATTTCATCGAGCATTCGTTCAACCAATTCGATTCGATGGTTGCACTCGTAAAAGCGAACGGAACTTCAGGAAATCTATTATTTGATTGGTGGTATTTCATGAAAGGATTCACCGCACCTATGTTCTTCACGGTGACAGGAATTGTATTCGTGTATTTGTTGAGCATGAACAACGAAGCTGGTTTTTTCAAAAACAAACGTGTTCGCAAAGGATTTAGACGGTCTTTTGAGTTGATTTTCTGGGGATTCATGTTGCAATTGAATCTTAGCAACATTTCTAGCTATTTTACAGGCGATCACGGTAATTGGATTTATGCATTCCACGTTTTACAGTGCATTGGGTTCGGGATTGCTTTATTGCTTCTCATATATGGACTTTGGAAATGGCTCAAATTTGGTCCGCTTTATTTGTATTATTTTGTTTTTGCAACAGCCATTTTTGCTTTTTATCCATTTTTCAAGACATTACCAGACGGACAATACTTTCCTCAAAATGCGCATGTCATTATCCAAAACATGTTGAAAGGTCCACACAGTGTTTTCCCTATTATTCCTTGGTTGGCATTTACCATTTATGGAGGTATGATTGGTGCGATCTTGTTCACTTTTCACAGAAATGTGCGCAAATTTTGGTTCCCATTAACTTTCCTAAGCTTAGGAATTATCTTGAACATTTTTGGTTATGTCATGTTTAGAAGCGTGGATCATTTATTGAATCAATTGAACATTCACAATGATCTAGGTTTTGTAAACAATTCGTGGTTATACGGACGTTTGGGTCAAGTGTTGATTGCACTTTCGCTGCTCATGTATGTAGAGAAATATTTCAAAATCAAAGATTCGCTATTTCTTCAAATTGGACAAAACACCTTACCGATTTACGTGCTTCACGTGATGCTTTTATACAACGGAATGCTCGGTTTTGGTTTGAGCGACTATCTGAAAGATGCATTAACTGGATGGCAAGCAATCTTAGGAGCAGCTGCATTCATCACTTTGTTTGCATTATTTATCTATTTCTTTGAACCAATTATTCGCATGTGGACAAAGCTCAAAAACAGCATTTGGCAACCTGTTGAGAATGCGATTGACAAGGTTAAAAACAAAGCTTCGGAGTAAATTTAATTTCCTGATTTTTGGAATAAAACAAACATCACTCCCACTCCCACTAAGATTGAGAGCAAGATATTCATTACTGCAACGCCATAATGGCCGTTCTGAAGCAGCGTGAAATTCTCGAAACTGAATGTCGAAAAAGTGCTAAATCCGCCACAAAAACCTACAATCAAAAAAGGCTGAATCCATTGGTTTTCTGATTTCGATGGAATCACATAAACGAGGAAAGCAAGTAGCACACAAGCCAACACATTCGACAGAAATGTGGACAATGGAAAACTTGTGCCATTCCAATTGCCTATCCATTTTGTAATTCCAAAACGTGCTAAGCTGCCTAAGCCACCACCCAAGAAAACCCAAATTGCTGTCATTGCATCGAAATTTTGGTTAAAAGTACACTTTTTATGAAGTTATCACTTTGTTGGTAAAAGTAACCCATTTTCAAAAAAAACGTAAACCTTTTTTAACCAATGACTTATAATAAGTCAAAAACTAAACATTATGATTAAAAGAACCTTACTGATTGAAAACAAAGCCTCTATACATAGTAAAGACGCTCAGCTAATAATCAAAACTGACGAACGAGAAACATCTATTCCCATTGAAGACATTGGCTATTTGGTGATTGATAATCAAGAAGTTTACTTAAGCATGAATTCGATGAATTTGATGGTTGAGAATAATTGCGCTGTTATTATCTGCGGTCGAAATCACTTGCCAAATGGAATGTTTTTGAATTTAAATAGTCATCATATACAACAAGAAATTTTCAAGCAACAATTAAATGCAAGCGTTCCTTTTAAAAAGCAATTGTGGCAACAAACAGTAATTGAAAAAATAAAAAATCAAAGTTTATTATTGACGAAAATAACGGGCGAAACCAATCCATTAGATCATTTAGCAAATAAAGTGTTGAGTGGCGATACATCGAATATGGAGGGTGCAGCGGCTTCTCATTACTGGAGGTACTTTTTTGAGTTTAGTTTTAAACGCGAACGTTTTGGTGATTATCCAAACAATTTTCTCAATTACGGATATGCCATTTTGCGTGCAGCGACAGCCCGAGCAATTTCAGGAAGTGGAATGCTCAATACAGTTGGGATTCATCATAAAAGTAAATACAACGCATTTGCATTGGCTGATGATTTAATGGAACCTTTTAGACCCTTGGTTGATGAAAAGGTTATCGAAATTATGGAAAAATTCGAAGATGTTGAATTGACCACCGCAATCAAAGCAGAACTGCTCCAAATTTTAAGCCGAACCGTTTATTTTAAAGATGAAAAAAGTCCATTAATTGTTGCGTTGCAAAAAACAGCATCTTCCTTGCAACAGTGTTTTAAAGGAGAACGAAAAAAGATCAAATACCCAAAATTATGGAATTAAACGCTTATCGAATTATGTGGTTATTTGTATTTTTTGACTTACCAACAGAAACGAAAAAGGATAGGCGAAATGCTCAACAATTTCGAAAAAATCTAATCAAAGATGGATTTGTAATGATGCAATTTTCTGTTTACGTGCGCCATTGCGCGAGCAGCGAGAGCGCCGATGTACATGAAAAACGCGTTTTCAATTTGTTGCCGCCGTTTGGAAAAGTAAGTTTGTTGCGAATAACGGACAAACAATATGGAAATATTGCCAACTTTTGGGGTAGAGCAGAACTTCCGCCTGCACCACAGCCAAAGCAATTGGAGTTATTTTAAGTCTCACGATATTACTGGAATAAAAAAAATGCCTCAATCTTGCTTTCACACGGCAAAAAAGAGGCATTTTTGAAAACGATATTTTTGATTTTTCTTAGTGATATTAGGGGTTTTGGCGCCGGCTAATATCGTTTTTTCCAATCTTTAATCAAACCACAACTGCTCTTAGAACCTCACGTGCAACATTGCTAATATCGTTTTTTCCAATCTTTAATCAAACCACAACAACTCTTACCTCTTAGATTTCCATAAGATAAATATCGTTTTTTCCAATCTTTAATCAAACCACAACACAAATAGCAAGTATAAAACCCAACCAACAAATATCGTTTTTTCCAATCTTTAATCAAACCACAACACTCAGCGAAATTGATTTTGCATTATACGAAATATCGTTTTTTCCAATCTTTAATCAAACCACAACGTACAACGACTACGACTACGATAACTCGAAAATATCGTTTTTTCCAATCTTTAATCAAACCACAACAGTTCAGGAAAGTTAATTTTTAATTGATGAAATATCGTTTTTTCCAATCTTTAATCAAACCACAACAGTTCATTAGTTAAATCTTCAACTACTTTCAATATCGTTTTTTCCAATCTTTAATCAAACCACAACATCAACTTCCTTTCTGAATCCTTGCTCCTAATATCGTTTTTTCCAATCTTTAATCAAACCACAACAGCATGCAAGAATCCAGTCGAATTGTTCTGAATATCGTTTTTTCCAATCTTTAATCAAACCACAACAAGATTTCCACTACATAAGCATAGGCGACTAATATCGTTTTTTCCAATCTTTAATCAAACCACAACCAACCCTAAAGGCAACGGCGCATACAATTTAATATCGTTTTTTCCAATCTTTAATCAAACCACAACAAGGTGACAAAGTTGTAATCAAGCAAATTTAATATCGTTTTTTCCAATCTTTAATCAAACCACAACTTGCGCATCAATCGTTTCAAGTAACTTTAAAATATCGTTTTTTCCAATCTTTAATCAAACCACAACTATTCTCATCATAGTCCTCCATTGGAGTACAATATCGTTTTTTCCAATCTTTAATCAAACCACAACCTGCACCGCTTACTGGTGAAGTACGAGCACAATATCGTTTTTTCCAATCTTTAATCAAACCACAACGGTCTCCTGAGGTTGGACATCACAAATGAAATATCGTTTTTTCCAATCTTTAATCAAACCACAACATGCAGCACATCAATCAAGTCTTGAATTGAAATATCGTTTTTTCCAATCTTTAATCAAACCACAACAACTCGATTGTGTAGCCTTCTTTAATCAATAATATCGTTTTTTCCAATCTTTAATCAAACCACAACATTGGATGGATTCAGGTCAATTTTGTGCTAAATATCGTTTTTTCCAATCTTTAATCAAACCACAACATTATCGGTTTGTTTAAATGTAACGATAAAAATATCGTTTTTTCCAATCTTTAATCAAACCACAACGGCTTGCGTTTGCGATGAAAACGCCTTGGAATATCGTTTTTTCCAATCTTTAATCAAACCACAACGTATAGAGCTTCTGTACCGCCTGTTACTTCAATATCGTTTTTTCCAATCTTTAATCAAACCACAACGATTGTCGGCATACTTTACACCACCTCCGAAATATCGTTTTTTCCAATCTTTAATCAAACCACAACTGCAGCTGCAGGTTCCTCTTCTTCTTCAGTAATATCGTTTTTTCCAATCTTTAATCAAACCACAACGGCTCGTCTGTTACTTTTGGCATAACTTTAATATCGTTTTTTCCAATCTTTAATCAAACCACAACCTGATGAACAACAATTACTGTTATTTAAATAATATCGTTTTTTCCAATCTTTAATCAAACCACAACACATGTAGTCGTTATTTACTTGGTCTTTGAAATATCGTTTTTTCCAATCTTTAATCAAACCACAACTGTCTAAAATAATAATGACACCAATCCACGAATATCGTTTTTTCCAATCTTTAATCAAACCACAACGTCAAACGTTCCGCTTTGCGGTTTGCTTTTAATATCGTTTTTTCCAATCTTTAATCAAACCACAACGTCTCGGATGATTTGTCTTTACGAATGGCTAATATCGTTTTTTCCAATCTTTAATCAAACCACAACTATTTCCTGTTACTGGTATACCTAGAAAATAATATCGTTTTTTCCAATCTTTAATCAAACCACAACGATTACTTCACCCTCCAGCATATACCGACCAATATCGTTTTTTCCAATCTTTAATCAAACCACAACAACCGTCCAAATGGCCACTGCCATAACAAAAATATCGTTTTTTCCAATCTTTAATCAAACCACAACTTCGTCAAGTTCTTTAGTTAACTTATTTTCAATATCGTTTTTTCCAATCTTTAATCAAACCACAACGCTGGCTGCGTTCATTATTTAAGCTTAGTTAATATCGTTTTTTCCAATCTTTAATCAAACCACAACTGCGTGCTTTGGCTCAAACAATCGGAGTTAAATATCGTTTTTTCCAATCTTTAATCAAACCACAACTAGTACTGGATTGGTAGTGACTCTGGTATTAATATCGTTTTTTCCAATCTTTAATCAAACCACAACCATAAGACAATTATATTAAAAGTTAAAAAAAATATCGTTTTTTCCAATCTTTAATCAAACCACAACGGAGGTGGTGCTGTGTTTTGGGCAAAGGAAAATATCGTTTTTTCCAATCTTTAATCAAACCACAACGGGTTCTGCTATTCCAATTGTCGGGGCTGTAATATCGTTTTTTCCAATCTTTAATCAAACCACAACAAGAATGTAGATTTACCACTTCCAGGAGCTAATATCGTTTTTTCCAATCTTTAATCAAACCACAACAAGTGGCCAGATTTTTCGCACCAAGCATGAAATATCGTTTTTTCCAATCTTTAATCAAACCACAACAAGCTCCTTTTGTCTATCAATATCCCCCTGAATATCGTTTTTTCCAATCTTTAATCAAACCACAACATCACTCATACTTCGATTTATTTTGTTTGAAATATCGTTTTTTCCAATCTTTAATCAAACCACAACAACTCCGAATTAAAGTCGTTTCCGCAATAAAATATCGTTTTTTCCAATCTTTAATCAAACCACAACGTACATTTGGAACGCCACAGAGCAAGAATTAATATCGTTTTTTCCAATCTTTAATCAAACCACAACCATCCGATCCAACAAAGATAAATCTCAAACAATATCGTTTTTTCCAATCTTTAATCAAACCACAACAAGCTCATCTATATTCACTTTAATTGTTCGGAATATCGTTTTTTCCAATCTTTAATCAAACCACAACGGGCGGGTGGATTTGGATTTTCGGGCGATTAATATCGTTTTTTCCAATCTTTAATCAAACCACAACAACCAAGGGTAATATTTGTATTGTTGCCAAAATATCGTTTTTTCCAATCTTTAATCAAACCACAACTGCGCTGTCAATTGTCTCAATTTGAACTCAAATATCGTTTTTTCCAATCTTTAATCAAACCACAACGTGTGGATTGCGTGGATGATTCTCATTTACAATATCGTTTTTTCCAATCTTTAATCAAACCACAACTAATTTAATTTGATACTTGATAATGGAGAAGAATATCGTTTTTTCCAATCTTTAATCAAACCACAACTGGGTTGGCAATAAACAAATTTTAAAATGAAATATCGTTTTTTCCAATCTTTAATCAAACCACAACTGTAATGAACCCTTTTGGCTTCTACATGCAAATATCGTTTTTTCCAATCTTTAATCAAACCACAACGGTTGTCCTGGTTTTGATATTCCTTTTATAAATATCGTTTTTTCCAATCTTTAATCAAACCACAACGTTTTGATTGTGCATAAGCCTTAGCCATGTAATATCGTTTTTTCCAATCTTTAATCAAACCACAACGCTTTGGAGTTGTATCCACAATTGTTTCAAATATCGTTTTTTCCAATCTTTAATCAAACCACAACCTATGGAAGTTTCAAACCAGTTGAAAGACGAATATCGTTTTTTCCAATCTTTAATCAAACCACAACTAAAAAGGATAGCGGGGAGGTGATGGGGAGAATATCGTTTTTTCCAATCTTTAATCAAACCACAACAAGATCAGCCAAAGCAACCATTGGCGCTTTAATATCGTTTTTTCCAATCTTTAATCAAACCACAACTCCATAAGCTTGTTTGTTAGATAGATTTTTAATATCGTTTTTTCCAATCTTTAATCAAACCACAACTGATACCATTGCATTACTTCGACGCTTTGAATATCGTTTTTTCCAATCTTTAATCAAACCACAACACGCGTTCGTTTAAAGTGCTTTCCATAATTAATATCGTTTTTTCCAATCTTTAATCAAACCACAACTATTCACCAGCAGAAACGGCAATTGTGTTTAATATCGTTTTTTCCAATCTTTAATCAAACCACAACACGGTCGCTTTTTGTAGTTATGGAATTATGAATATCGTTTTTTCCAATCTTTAATCAAACCACAACTGGTTGCTTCGGAGTTGTAAACGAGGGAAAAATATCGTTTTTTCCAATCTTTAATCAAACCACAACCTTTGATAACGTTCAACTTGTTTTGCGCTTAATATCGTTTTTTCCAATCTTTAATCAAACCACAACTACCGTAACATTGTAACCATTCATCACTCCAATATCGTTTTTTCCAATCTTTAATCAAACCACAACTGTGGAATGACTATTCTAACCTTAGAAGGCAATATCGTTTTTTCCAATCTTTAATCAAACCACAACGCCAAGCAATCGATTCCACAACTGGTACTTAATATCGTTTTTTCCAATCTTTAATCAAACCACAACAGAAAATCCATTGTCTAAAAATCTTTGGAGATTTTCCGTTGTGGTTGGTGCTTAAAACCGTTTCACTATGTCAAAGAACTTTTTAATAATCTTGTCTGCAAATAATATGGCTAATTTCAATCTTTTTATTTTTTGCGCTGTAATTTATAGAATCAACACACAAACACAATACCTTTCAAGATGCTTGCAATTTATCACTACTAGAAATGAGTAAGGATCTGAGGCTGATTTATCGAAACATTCAGGTAACAAATTTAAATATTTGTCAGCTTGTTTTTCACCAAACTTAACACCCCGTATTCGTATATCCTCCAAAGATCAACTTTGACACCATTAGTTAAAAAATACTCATGCATTTTTTATCGCTGTTTAAACTCAATAAGCATTTCTTCGCGGGTTTGTTTTTTCGCAAAACCACTTTTCACGCCGCTGTCAATTTTCATTTGAACATAATCGTGATATTCCTTTCTCTCACGGGCTTGCTTTATCAAATAATTTACCGCTTCACTTTTACTGGTGAATTCTTGATTTGCCACTTGCTGTTTTAAGAATTCATTGTTTTGATTGGCTAATGTGATACTTTGTCTTGACATGATAAATCTACTTGGTGGTTTAAATAAACATCAAAATTTTTATTTTTTTCTAATTTTTCCTGATGCTGAAATTTTTACATTGATGGGATTATGAGTTAGCCAGCCATTCTTGCCCAATCCAAAACTATTTATTTGTTGCTTTTCATCTATATTTTGAATACTCGATGTTAATGCAATTCTAAAATAATAATCTCCTGAAGTAAATTTCTGTACTCGATACAAATGCTCTTTCATAATTTCATAATTTGGCTTTTCCCAATTAATTTCCTCTTCTTTTAAACCAAGTAACAACATATCATTGATATGCAAAGTAGTTACAATTTCTTTGCCATCAGAAGGTAATTGATAACACTCTTGACCTGTGCGTTTCCTTTCAACCACTGTCCAAAACGTCACAATATCTTCCTTTAGATTTCCATTTCCGTCCTTGTAAATTAAAACATGATGATTATTTCTTGGGTTTACCCATTGGTTCACTTGATCTTTTAATTTTTCTGCTCCACCAATATTCTCTTTTACTCTTACTTTTAAAATCGGCACTGGTTGTCCATTTTTGTTTGGTAAGAAAATTTGAGGTTGTTTGCTTCCAGTTTCATCAACTAGAAAAAAAGTATTTGCTGGCACTTTACCATTAACATAGCCTCCGAGCATTTCGATTCTCTTTAAAATCAACAATCTTATGGCTTCGTCAACCACTTTATCTACTTGCTTTTCTGTTTCTAAAGAATCAATGGCCTTTCTAACATGATAAGCTTCCTCGCCTTTAAAAGTTCGCTTTCCAAAAACTGTTTCTTTATGCAATTGACCACGAGCGGCAACACCGACATTTTTATGTTTTACTCCATTTTTTTCTGTTGTGTGAGTTCTAATAGTTATGTCATTTGAAGTTCGTTTATGAGAAACCAAAATATTATTAATAGAAATTTCTGCATCTTGCCTAAATGTTTCCCATGGCATTGGAAAATCTTTCATTTCATGAGTTCTTCTGTAACGATTCCATTTTGATAATTCTTGCACATACGAAATTTTAGTGCATGCCATCACTAATGCATCAACAGCATGATGACGATGGTCTTCTCTTGTTTTTTCGTTTTCATTATTTAAAATATTATTCAACCCCCATTTTTGTCGTAGGTTAGATGTTGCTTGACCTGGAGAAACCATTACATTTTTACAAATTTTAGACAAATAATTTTTGGCTTCTTTACTAATGTAGCGGGTGTCATTTAATTGACGCGAAGAAAAATCATCATCAAATTTTTGTTGTACAAAACGTTTAAATTTCTGATATGCTGATGGATATTCTTTGGTGTCAGAAAATAATTTTAACGCACGCTCCTTTATACTTGACCAGTTATGTTCATCATTTCCATAAAATTCAAACGGTGTTTTATTTCCTTTTTTTCTATTCTCATCAGCAAAGCAAAGTGTTTTATTCGAAAAACTATCATTCAGTGAACGACTCCATGGATGAATGTGTTCAATTTGTACTTCACCTGAAAACAGCTGTGACATGGAAATAGATTTTCCTGTATAAGGACAGGTTTTTTTGCATTCTTCCCAAAGTTTATAGAGCAACAAATTATCGTGTGTAATTCGGATGTTATTTTCATCTAAAATGTCTTTAATACGATCATTTTCGCGTTCAAGTCGCTTTTGATCTTTGCGAATTTGGCTACGTTGTGATTTTGATATTTTCAAGTCGCGGGCCATTTCTACTTTTATTTCATCAATAGCACCATTTTGATCAATTAATTCATTCACTAACTTTCGTAATTCAAACAAAGCTGTAATTACAATTGGATTTTTTATCTTTTGAATTTCTTTATCAGCTTCTTTGTCAACCGGCAATTTTTTCAGTAACTCAGAAACATCAATAGTTGCAGAATGATGATATAATTTGCGAAATTGGCTGTCTGAAATGTTATAATCGTTTTTTAATAGCTCTTTAATTACATCTATAAACCCTCCTTTTGTTTTTGACCGAACTATTTCATAAACATTATCTAAAAAGTAATTTCTCCTTTCTTCTGGTAATTTTTCCCAATCTGAACCAAATACATTTTTAATTCCACCAAGCACAACTGCAACATCATAGGTGTAGCCTAATTTTAAGAAAGGTAAAATATTTGAAATTGCTTTACGGCTTAAATTTGAATATCCATCTTTAGTGTTGAACTTTGAAATTGCAACAGCTTGTTCTTCTGAGAAATTCCACTTTTGAATAGCATATTGTTTTAAATTAGATTTACTGTCAAAGAAATAAAGTACGTGCCAAATATCTTCTTGTTCTTTTTCTGAAAAATCGAACCATTTTTTTCCGAAATATTTTTTATTGGATAGATTGGAAATAGTATGTGTACCAACAATCTTGTCGTCGTCTTTGTAATTGAATTTGTATTCAGAACTTTCTTTGTCAATGACTTTTCTTATTTTTTTGAAGTCAGGTTTTTCATTTGCAAACAAAAAAGCTACTATTTTTTCTTTTTCTTCTTGAGAAATTTTCTTTCCATTGTATTCAACGGTATTCACCCATTGCCAAACCCTAAACTCCTCAAATGGAATCGCACTCAACGGACACTTGGTTTTTGTTGGTTCAAAAGAACAATTACCAACTAAATGTTTTTGTGAGCGTAACGGTCTTTGGTGAAATAAAATGCCATCTTCGGGATATTTGTCTAGTTTTCTTCCACCCAATTTTGTTTTAAGTTCATAAGTCAATTCAGAATGATATTGTTCTTGCTTTTCCCAAATCAATTCAAATTCATCCACGTACATTTTACGAGTTGTATATCTGTTTCGTATCCTTTCTAAACCATCTTGAAATGGTTGATTTTCTTTTGGATAAATTTCAAACAAATATGATCCAAGTGTTTTATCTTGAATTCGCTCTTGAGTTTCTGTAATTCCAATTTTACCTTCTTTGGGATTTCCTTTAAAAATAGCTCCATCTTCCGTTCCACCTTTTCTACTATTACTTAAAAACCCTCTTCGTTGAATTAAATGATAAAAAATTCTTCCTATTTCTTCTAAATTCAATTCTTCATTCAATGCTCTTTGCCTTAATTCATAAGGATTTAATGCAAACCAAGTTGCAAGTTTTTCTGTTGGAAATATTTTAGTTTGTTTCCAGTTTTCAAAATCAGATTCAACTATGGGACACATACCGTGTTCAGAAAGCGCTTTCAGTAATATTCTTTTTCGCAGTCGTCTTCTAAAAAATTGCCTTCTAACACCTCGCGCACCTGTTCTCCCAGCATTTTTAGACATTTCGCGTCCTTCGCCTTCCCCTAAATTTTCGACACCCATTGGGAAAACCCTGCTTCCAACACCAATTATTTTGTTTTGTGAATCATCAATTAAAGCCCAACCAATTGAATTCGAGCCCAAGTCTAGTCCAAGTATTTTTGACATAATAAGTAGATTTTTATTTTTTTTCGTTTAGAAGACCAAAATAATCATTTATTTTCATATTTTTGACTCAGATTAAAAAAATTTCCAATCTTTAATCTTATCACAATAAGGCTATATGCCGTAGATGAAAATCTTTAGTCCCGCTTCGGTGGGACTTTTTTTTGCTCCTAAATTGTAAGGAAAAAGAGGTTTACTGATTGCTTTCTTTTGGTGGACTTTTCGTTAAAATCAAAAACAAAAATCGATACACCAAATAGCCAACGGAAGCACCAACCAATCCTCCGACAAGCAAATCTGTCAAGTAATGAACTCCCAAATACAAACGACTAAAACTCACAATTACCGCAATAATCAATAAAATTTTAAGGGAATTTTTATAGTATTTGCTTAAAACGAGTCCTGCGGAAATGGCAACGGCAAAGAAATTGGCAGCGTGCGAGGACACAAAACCGTATTGTCCACCGCGGTAGAATTTTCCTTCGTCCAAGCGATATAAATGCAATTTATCTTTTAATTCGAAATGGTGAGAAGGTCGGTAGCGCAAAATGGTTTCTTTAAAAACTTCCACCGAGATGATGTCAGCCAAAGCAACTGCCAGGACCACACAACCAACGTAGGTTAAAAAATGAATAAAGGGCAATTTTTTAAAACCGAGGTAAAGCAAAATCAAATAAAGCGGCACCCACGTCAATCGACCAGAAATAAACCACATCACCTCATCCAACCACGGAGTGTTCCAACCATTGACGGTCAAAACAATCCAGCGATCAATGGATTCAAGGTTTTCAATCATTGCTTAAATACTTCCAAAGTAAGTCCTTCAACTCGTTCAGATTTGTTTGTGCCACCGATGAAATAAAGATAGACGGCACATCTGGCAAATCTTGTTTCATTTCTGAAATCAATTCATCGTCAAGCATGTCTGATTTTGTGATCGCCAAAAGTCGCTGTTTTAGCAAGAGTTCTGGATTGTATTGTTTGATTTCGTTCAATAAAATTCCATATTCTTTCTGAATGTCATCGCTATCCGCAGGAACCATAAACAATAACAAAGAATTTCGCTCAATGTGTCTTAAAAAGCGCAAACCAAGTCCTTTTCCTTCATGCGCACCTTCAATGATTCCAGGAATATCTGCCATGATAAAAGACCTTGAATCGCGGTACGAAACAATTCCCAAATTCGGTCTTAAGGTTGTAAACGGATAATTGGCAATTTCAGGCTTTGCAGCAGTCATTACTGACAACAAAGTACTTTTTCCTGCATTTGGAAAACCAACCAAACCTACATCCGCAAGGACCTTTAATTCGAGGATTTTCCAGCCTTCTGTTCCTTTTTCACCTGGCTGCGCATATCTCGGTGCTTGATTTGTCGGCGATTTGAAATGATTATTTCCTAAACCACCTCGTCCTCCTGGTTGAATGATAAATTCTTCCCCTTCTTCTGTGATTTCGTATAGAACTTCGCCAGTATCGTTGTCTTTCACCAAGGTTCCAAGAGGCACTTCCACATACACATCTTTTCCTTGCGCACCAGTTTGAAGATTCGCAGAACCATGATGTCCATGTGTCGCTTTGATGTGTTTTTTAAATTTGAGATGCAACAAAGTCCAAAGTTGCTTGTTTCCTATAATGATCACGTGTCCACCACGTCCACCATCACCACCATCAGGTCCACCTTTTGGAATGTATTTTTCACGTCGATAGTGCATAGATCCACCACCTCCATTTCCGGAAGTACAATGAATTTTTACGTAATCTACAAAGTTATCTGACGCCATTTGATTGTTTTAATTTTAAATGAACCCATGAATTTCATAGGAATCGATTGCAAAAGTACGGAATCTTTCGTTTATAGCTAAATGAAGAAGTTAGACTAAATGCAAGAAGCCAAATGGCTATCCTTTATACAAACCGTTCGCTCAATCATTCTACTATTTCCGATGAATGAAAGCGACTATTCATTTTGTTTCTATTATCTTTGTTCGTCATGATGAAAGTCGAGGAAATTATCGCCCCAGTGCGCTTGGAAATGGAAGAATTTGAGATTCGATTTCGCGAAAGCATGAAGTCCAATGTTGCCATGCTCGACAAAATTTCTCATTACATCGTAAAACAAAAAGGCAAGCAAATGCGACCTTTGTTTATCTTCTTAACTTCCAAAATGTTAGGAACTGTAAATGATCGAACCTATTTAGCATCTACGTTGGTTGAATTGCTGCATAATGCGACTTTGGTACATGATGATGTTGTGGATGACGCAAACGAACGACGTGGTTTTTTCTCCATCAATGCCCTTTGGAAAAACAAAGTCGCAGTTTTGGTTGGAGATTATATGTTATCGAAAGTGTTGTTGTTATCCATTGAGAAAAACAATACCCGACTGCTGGAAGTAGTTGCCAGAGCTGTCAAAGAAATGAGTGAAGGGGAACTTTTGCAAATTGAAAAAGCTAGAAAACTTGACATTACAGAAGAAATTTACTTCGAAGTAATTCGAAAAAAAACAGCATCACTAATATCCACTTGTTGTGAAGGAGCAGCAATATCTGTTGATCGAGAAGATATGGCTGAAAAAATGCAAAAATTTGGAGAACTTGTAGGCATGGCATTTCAAATCAAAGATGATATTTTTGACTACGGAACTCCCGAAGATATTGGGAAGCCAACTGGTAATGATATTCGAGAGCAAAAAATGACTTTGCCGTTGATTTATGCCATTCAAAACTCTGAAAAGGAAATCAAACGTGAATTGGTGAATATTGTAAAAAATCATCACGATAATTCGCGCAAAATAAAAAGAGCGATTCAACTTGTCATTGATGCAGGCGGAATTGACTATGCGCATAAAAAAATGATTGAATATAAAAATCAAGCGCTTCAAATTTTGGAAGAAATTCCCGATTCCGATGCTAAAAAATCGCTTATCGGTTTAGTAGAATACACAACATTAAGAACTAAATAAATACACATGAAATATCTATCATTCTTTTTAATTTTTCTATTGGTCGCTTGTGGATCTGAAGAAGAAAACAAAAAACCAAAAGTAGAATCTCCAGAAGATTTGATTGTCCGAAATGGCAATCACTATACCGAGTATTATCCAGGTAAGAAAAAAGTGAAAATGGAAGGAAGTTTCGATGACAATGAGCAACGTCATGGCATATGGAAATACCACACAGACGCAGGAATTACGATTTCAATTTCGGAATATGATCACGGTAAACGTAATGGAATTTGCATGGTTTATTTCGCCAACGGAGGTTTGAACTATGAAGGTGAATACGAAAACGACAAACCTGTTGGTCTCTGGAAATTTTACGATGAAAAAACAGGCAAAGTCAAAAACGAAATCGATTACAACAAAAAAGTTTAAATGGCTATTATTCCACCAAATATTGTCGATGACATTATGCAAGCCGCTCGTATCGAGGAGGTTATTGGGGAATACGTGCAATTAAAAAAAGCTGGATCAAATTTAAAGGGCTTATCGCCATTTACGGATGAAAAAACGCCTTCTTTTGTTGTTTCTCCAGCCAAACAAATTTTCAAATGCTTCTCGACGGGAAAAGGTGGAACGGTTGTTTCATTCCTGATGGAAAAAGAACATTATTCCTATCCGGAAGCATTAAAATGGCTCGCAGATAAATACGGCATTGTTCTTCCGGAAGAAAAGCCTGCCACAGCGGAACAAATGGCTGCGATTAGTGAGCGTGAAAGCTTGCATATCATCAATGAATTTGCCAAAGAACATTTCAAGACAAACCTGCATGAATCTGATGAAGGTAAAGCAGTTGCTCTTTCTTATTTCGAAGAGCGTGGTTTTCGGAAAGATATTATTGAGAAATTTCAGCTCGGATATTGTTTAAACACAGGAACAGATTTAACAGAAACCGCTTTAGGTAAAGGCTACAAACTTGAATATCTGGAAAAAGTTGGTTTGGTGAAAACCAAAGATGATCGCCATTTCGATTTCTTTCGTGGTCGGGTCATGTTTCCAATTCACGGCGTGACTGGAAGAATATTAGGATTTGGAGGCAGAACTTTATTCACAGACAAAAAAATTGCAAAATATTTCAATTCGCCTGAGAGTATTATTTACAATAAAAGTGAAATACTCTACGGATTGTTTTTTGCTAAAGGCGACATCGTTAAATACGACAACTGTTTTTTATGTGAAGGATACACGGATGTTATCAGCATGTATCAAGCCGGAATTCAAAATGTTGTTTCCTCTTCAGGCACATCTTTGACACGTGATCAAATAAAATTAGTTCGCCGTTACACCCAAAACATTACGATTTTATACGATGGTGATGCAGCTGGAATCAAAGCATCTTTTCGAGGAATAGACCTCATTTTGGAAGAAGGATTGAACGTTCAAGTTGTTCTTTTCCCAGAAGGCGAAGATCCAGATTCTTACTCAAAAAAAGTAGGAACAACAGAGCTCGAAGAATACATTAAATCGCATACACAAGATTTTATTTCCTTCAAAGCAGACATTTTATTGCAAGATGGAAATGATGATCCGTTAAAAAGGGCAACTTTGATTCGCGACATTGTTCATTCTGTTTCATTGATTCCAGATCAAATCACACGTACCGTTTTTCTCCAAAAAATTGCCAAGCGTTTTGACATGGAGGAAAGTGTTTTGATGAACGAATTGATCAAACTTAGGAATGAAATAGCTGTCAAAGAACAAAAAGAACAGACTCAAACCAGTTTTATTACTCCAACG
The DNA here is from genome assembly GCA_965247975.1 of Crocinitomicaceae bacterium. GTDB lineage: Bacteria > Bacteroidota > Bacteroidia > Flavobacteriales_D > Crocinitomicaceae > Taishania. The sequence goes on along the minus strand of OZ252050.1, from coordinate 915,171 downwards.
CAAATAAAAACGGAGGAAATCCAGATTGAGTCGCAAAAAATTAAAGTTCCAGCAGCTGAATTCGACCTTATACGATTAATGGTTCTGTATGGTGCAAATGCAGTGAAGGTAACACACATTGAACCCGACGGGAAGAAAACCGAAGTTGAAACATCTGTTATAGAGTTAATCTGTCATGAATTACATCAAGATGAACTTGTTTTCGACACACCTGTCTTTGCGCGCATTCATGAACTTTACACAGCAGGATTAGCGGCAAATGAGTTATTTAAAAGTTCGTATTTAAAGAAATTGGAAGATCAAGAAATCGTGCAATTTGTGTGCAACATCGAAGCAACTGAAATGGATTTGAGTCCGAATTGGTTGCTTAAATATAACATCACGACGAACAGGGAATTCAATCATTTGGAAAAAACGATTCCAAACGCAATTTATGCTTATAAACTTCATAAAATTGAGAAGCGAATTAACGAAATCCAACATGAATTATTGAAACCAGAGGATAGTTTTAGCGATGATGAGTTCAACTTTCTTCTATCAGAAAACGATACTTTGAATAAAATAAAACGCGACTTTTCTGAACAGTTAGGTCGCACAATTTTAAGATAATGAATTCAACCCTTTTTAATTTTGGTCCTTACGAAGTAAATTTTTGGGAATTAATTCTCATTGGTATCATCGTATTCGTGTCCATCCTTTTGAAACGAATCATTCACCGTTCGCTAAAAAGGTATTTGAGAAATCAAAACATTGCCGTTGAAGGAAGAAGAGTCACATGGCTAAGATTGTTTAGTCAATTGGTTTTTGTGTTGGCAGGTTATTTTATCATTCTTGTTCTTGGGATCAATAATCCTGAAGTAACTTTTGGAGAATTTTTGGACACTGAGCTGATAAAAAGTAAAAAATTCACACTCACTTTCTCACACATTTTATCGATCATCTTAATTTTCATTATCGCTAAAGTTGTGTTGAGGTCCTTACAACTGATAGTTGGAACAAGACTTCGATCCCGCAAAGATTACGATCCCGGCACAGAATACGTGTACATGCAAATTGGGAAATATGTGATTTACATTATTGCTGTATTTCTATCCTTGCGCGTACTATTTGATGATGTCAGCGCACTTCTAACTGGTTCCATTGGTATCTTTTTAGGAATCGGTCTTGGTCTTCAAGATGTTTTTAAAGATTTCTTTGCCGGCATCGTTCTCCTGCTTGAAGGAAATCTAAAAGTGGGCGATATTATAGAAATTCATGACATTGCAGGCAAAGATGACATGGTTGCAAAAATCATCAAGATTACTGTTCGTACCACCCAAATTGAAACAAGGGAAGGAAATGTTCATATCATTCCTAATACCCAATTGACACAAAAAAGTGTGGAGAATTGGAGTCATGGAAGTGAATTAACACGCTTTTTGATTACTGTGAATGTTGGATATGGAAGTAATATTGAAGAAGTATCTCGCCTTCTGAAACAAGCGGCTCTGAGTCATCCGAAGGTGAATAAAACGACTGGAATTATTGTAAGACTCGGCGATTTTGGCGATAGTGGACTAAAAATGGAATTGTATTTTTGGGCGGATCAAAGTTGGGATATCAACAATACAAAATCTGAAATTCGGATTGAAATTGATCGTTTGTTTCGAGAATACAATGTCAAAATTCCTTTCCCTCAATTGGATGTACACCCTTTGTAAAATTGTCTGACATGATAGAGTTAATTTTTGCAACACACAACAAGCACAAGGCAGAAGAAATTCAAGCGTTAATGCCTGATGGAATTAAAATTTTAACCTTATCAGAAATTGGCTGTAAAGAAGACATTCCAGAAACTGCGCCTAACTTGGAGGGCAATGCCCAACAAAAAGCAAGGTACGTTGCTGAAAAGTTTGCGGTTAATTGTTTTGCTGATGATACTGGATTAGAAATCGAAGCTTTGAATAATGAGCCTGGAGTTTACTCTGCAAGATATGCAGGTGAACAGCGAAATTCAGAAGACAATATGAATTTGGTTTTATCTAAACTTCAAGGCATTGAACATCGAATGGCGCGTTTTAGAACAGTTATTTGTCTTATTATTGATGGCAAAGAAAAGTTTTTTGAAGGAATAGTTGCTGGAACAATTCGCCACGAAAAATCGGGAAGCGATGGTTTTGGCTACGATCCCATTTTTGAACCCGAAAACTGCGGCAAAACCTTTGCAGAAATGACGATGAACGAAAAAAATGAACGCAGTCATCGTAGCAGAGCATTTGCCAAAATGATTGATGCATTGGGCAACGTCAAATCAGAAAATACTCTAGTTCATAACGAGGCTAAAAAACGATTCGAATTAAAAACTGGCGATTTTATTTCCTTCGTGAGTTATCACACTATCGATGGAAGATTCATTTTGAATTACAGTGAAGTTCCTTATCAACTCAGAGGTCAAGGTTTCGGTCAAAAACTCGTTGAAAAAACATTCGAATATTTGATAGAACATGACATCCATGCGCTCGCCACATGCAGTTACATTCGCATGATTGCGATGCGGAATCCGAAGTGGCATTCGCATATTTCATTCTAAACCGACAAAATGAAATTATCCATTCAAGACACATTCAATAAAGAATTAACAAGCGATCCAATTATTGAAAATTATATTCGACAAGTTACGCATGCTTGTTTTTCATTTACAGTTCCCACACCATGTAAAAATCCATCGTTGATTCATGTATCTGATGCAATGCTCAAAGAACTAGGGTTGGATGATGAAGATGCACAAAGCGCGCTATTCCTCTCTGTCTTTTCTGGAAATAAAGTTTTGGATGATACACATCCATATGCAATGTGTTATGGTGGACATCAATTTGGTCATTGGGCTGGTCAACTTGGAGATGGGCGCGCAATTAACCTTTTTGAAATTGTTCATGATGATAATCGCTGGGCACTGCAACTAAAAGGAGCCGGAAAAACACCTTACAGTCGAAGTGCTGACGGTTTAGCTGTTTTGCGCTCATCGATACGTGAATATTTGTGTAGCGAGGCCATGTTTCATTTAAAGGTACCAACTACTAGGGCTCTTTCCTTGGTCCTTTCAGGAAATGAAGTACTTAGGGATGTTATGTACGACGGAAATCCAGCGTATGAAAAAGGCGCTATTGTTTGTCGGGTTGCTCCCAGCTTCATTCGGTTTGGGAATTTTCAACACCTAGCGGCACTCAATGATATTGAAAATTTGAGGAAATTAACGAATTATACGATTCGGTATTTTTACCCACACTTGGGCGAGCCATCGAAAGAAACCTACGAGCAATTCTTAAAAGAAGTTGCTGAGCGAACCATGGAAATGGCGCTTCATTGGGAGCGTGTTGGTTTTGTGCATGGCGTGATGAATACGGACAACATGTCAATTCTTGGATTAACAATTGATTATGGTCCATACGGCTGGTTGGAAGATTACGACCCAAATTGGACGCCAAATACAACAGATGCTCAACTCCGAAGATATCGGTTTGGTAATCAAGGAAACATTGCGCTTTGGAACGTTTACCAACTAGCAAATGCTTTGGTGCCACTTATTGAAGAAACAAAAGAATTGGAATCCATTCTTCAATCTGTGCAGGAAAAATACATGAATGACTATCATTCAATGATGTTGCAGAAAATTGGTTTAGCTGGAAATACTTCAAACTCAAAAAATTTGATTCGAGATTTAAGAGTAAATCTTGAAAAAAGTGAAATGGACATGACTTTGTTCTTTCGAACTTTATCCAATTACGAACTCCCTAAATCTGAAATTTTTATAGCACAATTGGCTGAGTTTAGTTACTCAGAGCATTTTTCGAAGCACTTACAAAATTGGACGCATTGGTTTAAAGACTACGATTCATTTTTAGATGCACAACCATCAGACAGCAGAAAATCAGCAATGGATGCAATTAATCCCAAATATGTTTTGCGAAATTACATGGCACAATTGGCCATTGATGATGCAAACAAGGGAAATTATCAATTGCTTGATGAACTATACAAACTACTTAAAAATCCATATTCAGAACAACCTGAAATGCAAAAGTGGTTTAGCAAACGACCAGACTGGGCAAAAAACAAAGTTGGAAGTTCACAATTGAGTTGCAGTTCATGATGTTTATTTGATCGAATTTTTACTAGAAATATTATTTGTTAATTTTTAGTTAACAAAAACGCAAATCATTAATTAACATCACTTTAAATAATGCATTTTCAAAATGTAGTATAGTGTATTTTCAAAATATATGGTGGTGCAATTTCAAAATTATATATAGTACATTTTCAAAATATATAGTAGTGAAATTTCAAAATTATATATAGTGCATTTTCAAAATATATGGTAGTGAAATTTAAAAATAAGTAGTAGTACAATTTCAAAATAATTAATAGTGCATTTTCAAAATATCATATAGTGCAATTTCAAAATATACTAATGTACATTTTCAAAGTTATTGGTAGTGCAATTTCAAAATCAACCATAGTGTAAATTCAAAATTTTTATTACTTTTACGTTTAAAAACAATCTGTTATGGACGTAAAGCGCCGAATAAAAATTGAAATGGATATTTACAAAAATAAATACCCAATTCTGGCATTGACTGGTCCGCGTCAATCTGGTAAAACTACTTTTCTCAGAAATGAATTTCCAGAATATCGTTACATTAACTTAGAAAATCCGGATCTGCGAAACTATGCTGAAAAGGATCCAAATAATTTTCTCAAAGAATTTGACAAATACGTAATTTTCGATGAAGTTCAGCGGATACCATTTCTATTTTCATATTTACAAACCAAAGTAGATGAGGATAAAATTATGGGACAGTACATTCTTTCTGGATCTCAAAATTTTCATTTGTTGCAAAACATCACGCAAAGTTTGGCGGGGAGAGTTGCCTTGTTCAAACTTTTTCCATTCGATTTTGAAGAAATGAAAGCAGGGAATTTATTATCAAATGACTATGCAGAAAACATTGTTAAAGGATTTTATCCGGCCATTTATGATCGTGACATTCCATCAAGAGTTTTCTTTTCGAACTATATTCAAACGTATGTTGAGAGAGATTTGTCTGATGTCATTAAAATTCAGGATTTAAAATTATTTCGAAATTTCATTTCACTTTGTGCAAACAGGGTTGGTCAATTATTGAATTTAAATTCCTTAGCAAACGAGTGTGGCATTTCGCAACCTACGGCAAAATCATGGATTTCTGTCCTGGAAACAAGTTACATTGTTTTTCAGCTTCAGCCCTACTTTGCCAATTTAAACAAGCGCGTAACGAAAAGTCCCAAATTGTACTTTTATGATACTGGTTTGTTGTCGCATTTATTAAAAATCAAAGATCCCTATAGCGTAAAAATTAGTACGGAAAAAGGAGCTTTGTTTGAAAATTACATTATTTCTGAAATGGTAAAGAACAACTACCATCAAAACTTACTCAGAGACATGTGGTTTTGGCGCGATGCTGTTGGCCATGAGGTAGACTTTATCTGGCAAGATGATCAACTTTTAAATCTCGTTGAAATTAAAGCTTCGGAAACAATCATGCCTGAGATGTTTAAAGGATTGACTTATTTTGAGAAAAAATTAGCGATTCCTTTGAAATCAAAAACACTTGTTCACGTTGGTCTATTTAATCAAGAAAGAAGTCTTGGAAAAGTGAAAAGTTGGTTTGATATTAATGAACCTGACTAGTGTTTGATCTTAAAATTGTTTTAAAGAAAACGTTGATTTTACCTTACGAAAACCGTACATTTGCGCCACAAACAGCGGTTTAAAACCATGTATTTCAAATAAAACTGTTAAAATTCATTTGTTATGAGTCAAAATCCGAAAATAATTTACACGAAAACAGACGAGGCACCAGCATTAGCTACTTATTCGTTTCTGCCAATTGTCAAAGCATTCACTGCCAAAGCTGGCATTGATATAGCGTCAAAAGATATTTCTTTGGCCGCTAGAATTCTGGCTGTTTTTCCTGAATATTTATCGGAAGATCAAAAAGTATCAAATGCGCTGATGGAATTAGGGGCATTAGCCACACAACCGGACGCGAATATTATAAAATTACCAAATATTTCTGCTTCAATTCCTCAACTAAAAGAAGCCATTGCGGAACTTCAATCGCAAGGCTATAAATTGCCTGATTACCCAGAAACACCAGCTAGCGATGAAGAAAAAACGGCTAAAGCAAAATATGATAAAATAAAAGGAAGTGCTGTAAATCCAGTTCTTCGCGAAGGAAATTCAGATCGTCGTGCTCCGAAAGCAGTCAAAGATTATGCGCGTGCAAATCCACATTCGATGGGCGCTTGGTCATCTGATTCAAAAACGCATGTTGCGACCATGAAAGCTGGAGATTTCCGTTCGAATGAAAAATCAATTACACTTGACAAAGCAGATGCAATAAACATTGTTTTTACAGGAAAAGATGGAAACAAAACTATACTTAAAGAAAATTTGGCCTTATTGGAAGGCGAGATTATTGATAGCACCGTTTTGAGTAAAAAACAACTTTTGGCTTTTTTCCAAAAAGAAATTCAAGATGCAAAAGAAAAAGGACTTTTACTATCGTTACATATGAAGGCGACGATGATGAAAGTTTCTGATCCAATTATTTTCGGTCATGCGGTAAAAGTTTTTTTCAAAAATGTATTTGAAAAACACCAAGCAACCTTAGATGAAATTGGGGTTGATGTGCGCAATGGATTCGGCGATTTGGTTGAAAAAATAGGAAAATTACCCGCTGACAAAAAAGCAGAAATAGAAAAAGACATTCAATGGGCATTTGAAAATGGTCCAGCAGTAGCCATGGTCAATTCTGAGAAAGGAATAACCAACTTGCATGTACCAAGTGATGTAATTGTTGACGCCTCTATGCCAGCAATGATTCGTACTTCTGGTCAAATGTGGAATGCAGCAGGAAAACAACAAGATACTAAAGCAGTTATTCCAGATAGCAGTTATGCGTATTTATATCAAGCAACCATTGATTTTTGCAAACAAAATGGAGCATTCGATCCTGTTACCATGGGAACTGTTCCTAATGTCGGTTTGATGGCGCAAGCAGCTGAAGAATACGGATCTCATGATAAAACTTTTGAAATTCAAGCAGATGGACTTATTGAAGTGTTCAATCAAGCCGGAAACGTTTTATTCAGCACTGAAGTGGAAGCTGGAGATATTTACCGCATGTGTCAAACAAAGGATGCTCCGGTTAAAGATTGGGTGAAGTTGGCGGTAGGTCGCGCTAGAGCTACTAACGTTCCTGCTATTTTCTGGTTAGATGCAGAACGCGCACATGATGCCGAATTGATCAAAAAAGTAACTCATTATTTGAAAGATTACGATACATCAGGACTTGAAATAAGAATCATGTCATTGATTGATGCGACAAATTTCACATTGACTCGTCTGAAAAATGGTCAAGATACGATTTCGGTTACTGGTAATGTGATGAGAGATTACTTAACGGATCTTTTTCCAATTCTTGAATTAGGAACTTCTGCGAAAATGTTGTCTATTGTACCTTTGATGAATGGTGGTGGCTTGTTTGAAACAGGTGCAGGAGGCTCAGCGCCAAAACATGTAGAACAATTTTTAGAAGAAAACCATTTGCGCTGGGATTCTTTGGGTGAATTTTTAGCATTAGCTGTTTCTTTGGAGCATTTGGCTGGAAATTACAATAACAGCCGTGCACAAATTTTAGCAGATACATTAGACGCTGCAACAAGTAAATTCTTATTAAACGATAAGTCTCCTTCTCGCAAGGCTGGCGAATTGGATGTAAGAGGAAGTCACTTTTATCTTGCAATGTACTGGGCTCAGGCGCTTGCAGCTCAAACAGTAGATTTGGAATTTGCCAACCAATTTAAAGCACTTGCGGATTCCTTAACAGAAAATGAGTCCAAAATTATTGAAGAATTAAATAAAGTTCAAGGTAAACCGATTTCAGTTGGAGGTTACTACCATTCAAATGAAGGTGCTACCGAGATTGCGATGCGTCCAAGTGAAACTTTAAACGACATCATTAATAAATTCAATTAAAGAGATATTAGCAATAGCGCAAAGAACTAACTCCTAGTTTTTTGCGCTTAATTCTACTTGATCCAAGGCACGAACACCAAAACCATCATTACTCCAAGCAGAAAGAGAATTTCCTTTTTCAGATAAGACAAAACTTGGATATCCACCCAAAGCAATTTTAGACATTTCCTCCATGTTTTGTGCCAGCGAAACTTCAATTTCGCCATTACCCATTTTTTCATAGTCCGTGGTCGCTGTGGAATCCGAACTTACAACGATGTATTCAATTTGCAAAGATGGATTTCGTTCTTTTAATTGTAACATGCGAGACATGGCTTGTGCACAATAAGGGCATCCCGGAATCGACAAAACATATAATTTCTCATCCAATAATTCCGCATTTTTAGCAGTTCGAGAAACTTTTCGTACAGAGTTCGAGAAATCTCCCTCATAGATTGGATAAAAACCAAAATAAACAGCAAAAGGAATAACCAACACAACGAATCGCACCAAAATAGTAAGAATCCGTTTTCTAAATTTTAACTTTTTTCGAAAAAGAAAAACAACACAAATCCCTATTAAAATAACAACCAAGTATGGAATCATTTTGGCCATTGTGAAACTGAAACCAGATTCTAAAAAAGAATTTTCAATCATAATTATAGGATTTTATACATTTAATAACGTTTAGAATTTAGTTCAATTGGCAAGAAACTACAGTGCCATCGATTGTGCCATTATAAGATTCGCATTCTTTTTTAGCCTCCTTTTTAGATTTCTTCAATATAGAAAAAGTTGATTTACTTCCCGAATCGTAGGAGCAAACGCAAGTTCTGTCTTTTTTGCAGGCGAACAAAAACAAAATAAAAAAACTTAAAAAAAATAATGACTTACTCATAACCAACTTTATCACGAAAATAGGCATTTTCAAATAATTGCACAAAAAAAAAGGAAGCCTAAGCTTCCTTTAAATTAATTGTCTGCAAATTATTTTTCAGAAACTGTTCCTCCAAGTAAAGAGCAAGATGAATCAAATGCAGTTTTTTGAGTTTTACCACAACCTGTGCATTCAGAAATTGTTTCTCCTCCTTCAACACATTTGTAATCTTTTTTACAAGAAGTCATTGCCATAGCACCGAAAACTACGAATGCTCCCATTAATAATACCTTTTTCATTTTAATTTTTTTTAAGTTTACACGGCAAATATAACAACATATTTAAATAAATAATCATAATCTTGAAAAATACGCATTTCTACGTATATATCCTCCTTACAAGCGTTGTAATTTCTTGTAAATCAATCAAGGCAGAAATGCCAGAATCGAATCTAGAGGAAGTCCCCAAGATTATTCAGGAAACTTCGTTTGTTCATTTACCTATTGAAATTGACCTAAAGCCTCATTATAAGGAAATCGAAAACTCAGTTCCAAAAACATTTAAGGGAGAAGAACAAAATTGTTCAGGTGTTAGTTATTCTTACATAATGAACAGAATGCCAATTTCCTTTATAGCGAAGGGCAAAGAGGTTCAATTTGACGTGAAATGTTCTTATGCTCTTAATTTAAATTACTGCCCAAGTTGTGTCGAAGTGTTTGGCTCAGAAGGTTGTATAATACCGCGCGTTTACGCTAGTTGCGGAGTCGGTGAGCCCTTGCGGAAAATGGAAGTTGGATTTACAAGTCAGCTAGGAATCAATCCAAACTGGAGTTTTTCATCCAAAACTAATGTTCGAAAAGTAGCTGCGGTAGATCCTTGTAAAGTTACGTTTGTCAACTACGATGCAACAGAAGAATTAATTGAAGAAGTGACCAATTCCTTAAAAAAATTGGAACCGGAAATTGATAAATCCATTCAAGATGTAGATTTAAAATCGAGTGTTGAAGAAGCATGGCAAGCAATTATTCAACCAATCGAGTTGAATGGCTACGGTTTACTTTATTTGAATCCACAAAAAATTGCATTAGACGATTTATTCTTTAAAAATGATTCAGCATTAGTCAATCTAAATTTGGCATTACAGCCAAAAATCAGCTTATCACCTCTTAATATTCCGACAAAAAAACTACCAGAACTCTCTGAATATCAAAAAGCCGATGGATTTGATTTGTTCATTGACATCGAAGCGAATTATGATTCTCTAAATGCTTTAGTCAAAAAAGAAATCATCGGAAAAACCTTCACCTACAATAAAAAAACAATTATTCTGACCGATTTTAAAATTCACAGCACACGAAATGAGCGCATTAATTTTGCTGTAACCATCGATGGAAGTAAAAAAGGAATTTTATATTTAGAAGGAACTCCAAAATTCGATGCTAAAACACAACAAATTTCTATACCAGATTTGGTGTTCGATATCAAAACGAAAAATGCAATTCTGAAATCTGCCAAATGGATTTTCAATGCGAAAATTGAAGAAAAACTTCGCGCGGCAGCAGTTTTTGACCTAAAACCACAATTGGAAGAAATGAAAATGTTGATTGAAAAGGAATTAAATACCGAATTGCATCCTGGAGTGCATTTGACTGGGAAGTTAAATAAATTAGAAATCGATCACATTTATCCATTTACGCATCAACTTTTTTTGAGGGTTAAGGTAAGTGGTAAACTTGGGATTAAGATGTAGTGATTTGGCGGATGAAAAGAATCGGTCTTTAAATGGTGTTTTTTTGAGTATCCGCATCTATACCATAAACAACAGACGTTCAAAACGTTCTTTTACAATGCCTTAACTTGCGTATAAGACAAAAAATGAAACCTTTCAAAATTTCTCTTGAAAGTGCGGTAAGATGGTTTACACCTACAATTGGTTAATGTGATTTGAATCGTCATGATTTTTTTTGAGTATCCGCTTCCATACCTTTTCAACACTCAAGCCAATACGTTTATCATTAATGTAATTAACTCATTTAATATCACTTAAGTCAATATTTTGCAGTTGCTATAAAAAATTAATGGGACGATTTACATCTCCTAATAACTTGTAAAATCCTTGTTTAATCTTTATTGATTCACCATGTGATTTGCAACTTGTGGAAAACACATATAAAGTGCATTTGCAAGTTCTGGATCACCTTCAATTACTTCATCTATTGAAATTCTCATACACTTCAACCACTCTTCCTTCGCCCCATGAGTAATTGGGTGTGGCAAATGTCTCGCGCGCATTTTCGGGTGTCCGTATATTTCAGAATAAAGTTGAGGGCCGCCTAGAAATTGAGTTAAGAATTGAATTTGCTTGGTTTTAATAACCTCTTTTTCACCCTTAAAAAGTGGTCCAATTGTTGGGTTAACAAAGACTAAATCATAGAACTTGGTGATGATTTTGTGAAGCCTTTCTTCACCAATTTGCTCATACAATGTCATGTTCTGTTGATTTTTATAGTGATACAAAGTAACAAATTATTACTTTTATAACCGCATGGGTAAATTGTATCTGATTTCCATTTTTTCACTTTTGGCTTTATTTTCATGGAGCCAAGGTTCACCTCAATCTTACATGCAATGTTGTGGGAGTATGAGCATCATGGGATCTAATACCTACAAAGTAAGTCTTAATGGAAGCAAAAAAACAACCAACGGATTTTCTTCTTATTCAGAATTGTCACAAATCACTTCTGGTAATCAAATTTGGCTTTCCTTCGTTCCACCCGAAAATGGAACCATTGAATTTGTAATAAATAGTTCGGCTTCCAAAGTAAAATTCGCAGTATTTGAGCCATTAACGAATGATGTTTGTCATGAAATTATTATGGGTGATGCTGATTTGAAGCGAAAGTTAACCAATCCGACTGCCAACAGCGTTGGACTTCGCACGGCTACAGATGCTAATTTCCTAAGTCCATTGAGAGTCTTTGCTAAAAAGGTGGTTTATTTGGTCATTGTATCTGATCGAGCGATTTCAGAAGAGTTATCATTCGATTTCAAATTCAGGAATAACGCGGGAAATATTGTTGCGGTGACTGGCGATGACGGCTCCTTTAGCAATGATCTTTCGACCAAGCTTTTGGATTATACAGACAAAACTCCTTCCAAAAAATTACACATAAAAATTCGAGATGCAGAAACGAATAAACCCGTTATAGCAAATGTATCCTTAGATGGGTTAAAAGGAATAACAGGTCTCTATGTAGCGAGTGATATTAAATTTAACTTGACGAAAGACTTCCGTTTGGATTACAAAACTGCTTCCGAGGGTTATTTCTTCTCTGATTCTGCAGATGTTCGCGTTCTGATGGATGGAACGAGCGAAGTGGTCATCAAGATGGAAAAAGTTCGACCAGGTAAGAAAATGCAAATTGATGATGTTCAGTTTGTACCCGACAAGGCTGATATTATGCCAAATGGTGAAGGGAAATTGAAACGCCTTGCAGAATTTCTATTAACCAACGAAGAAATTGAGTTTGAAATTCAAGGTCATGTGCACGCACCTGGAAAAAACACACCCGCAGCTCAACGAATGTCAGAAGCAAGGGCTGAAAAGGTTATGGAGTATTTTATTTCTCAGGGAGTGGCAGAAGAACGACTTTCAGCAGTTGGTTTTGGAAATACGAAACCAATATTCACTAATCCGAAAAATTTACATGAAGAACAACGCAACCGACGGGTTGAGATTGTTGTTAAATGATTTGAAACCTTATTTCATCCATTTCAAATTTCGGCTATACATGAATATAAATATGGCACTTATAATAAGGTTCGTTACAACCAGAATTGTAGGTATGTAACTCGCATCTACAAAAAAGTAAAGTTGAACCACTGTTAAGAGTGAATAAATAATGTAAAAATGGAAACCCATCTTTTTACCTTTGAACATCCAAATTGCTCCAATTAATCCTAATGTCACAATCACAATGCTCGACAAAACCATTAAATAATGATTATTGTTGGTCGCCTCTGTAATATGCATTAAGTTTCGAAACAAATTAGCCGCCCAAGTCACTCCTAGATCAGACATTTCATTCATTTGTCTCGTAAATTCCACCTTTAATGTTAAAATCTCTTCTTCGCTCGCAGGACCTTTGACTAAAGAAAAAATATTTGTTAGAATAGAAAAACCTGTATAAATAAACGTTAGAATACACAGGACCATTAAAAAAACTGGTCTTTTTTGAGGTGCATCAAATTCTTGGTTTTCAAGTACATCATTCATAACTTATAGTTTTAAAGAGATTTAACAAATAGTTCACTTTCCTTCATTAACGGTTGTAAATATACATCTACTTCCACAAATGAAACAACTTTTCGATAGTCCGAAACTAACTTTTCAATCGTGTCTGAACTAAAAAGTGGTCTTCTAAATTCAAATGCTTGTGCTGCATTTAATAATTCAATTCCTTGTATCGAAAAACAATTTTCTACAATTCGATACAACTTTGTAGCTGCGTTTGCTCCCATGCTCACATGATCTTCTTGTCCATTGCTGGAGTCAATTGTGTCGACTGAAGCGGGACTGCAAAACTGTTTGTTTTGACTTACAATTGAGGCTGCGGTATATTGAGGAATCATGAACCCTGAATTCAATCCAGGATTTGCGACTAAAAAAGCGGGCAAACCTCGCGTGCCTGAAATCAATTTATAAACCCTTCGCTCAGAAACACTTCCTAATTCCGCCAAGGCAATAGCTAGAAAATCCATTGCCAAAGCCAAAGGTTGTCCATGAAAATTTCCAGCAGAAACCACTTGATCTTCATCTGGAAAAACAGTTGGATTGTCTGTCACAGCGTTAATTTCACGTTCTATTATTTGCGCGCAATGGTCGATTGTATCTTTCGAAGCTCCATGGACCTGCGGAATACATCGAAAAGAATATGGATCTTGCACATGCTCTTTATGCTTTGCAATAATCTGGCTTCCCTTCAATAAATTTCTAAACTCAGTTGCTGTTTCAATCTGTCCCTTTTGTTTACGAATTTCGTTTACATTTTCCTGAAAAGGATTCAAACGTCCGTCATAAGCCTCTAACGAAAGTGCCCCTATTAAATTAAATTGGTTCCACAATTTCAATCCTTTCGAAACGCAATAAGAACCATAACTGCTCATGAACTGAGTTCCATTCAGTAATGCTAATCCTTCCTTAGATTGTAATTCAATCGCTTTCAATTTTAACTTTTTATAAAGCTTTTCAGTCGAAGTTTTTTCGCCATTAAAGTACACTTCTCCCTCGCCTATCAAAGGCAATGACAAATGCGCTAAAGGAGCTAAATCGCCTGACGCACCAAGACTTCCTTGCTGATAAACGACTGGCAAAATATTATTATTGAAAAAATACACCAAACGTTCAACTGTTTCTAGTTGCACTCCAGAATGTCCATGCGATAAGCCCAAAATTTTCAAAAAAATCATTCGCTTTACGATTTCTTGAGGCACCTCCTCTCCCATTCCACATGCATGTGAGCGCACAAGGTTCGTTTGCAACTGACCCAAATCTTTCTTCGAAATCGCAACATTGTGTAAAGAACCAAAACCTGTATTAATCCCATAAATTAATCCTGCTTCCGATTCAATTTTTTGATCCAAATATGTTCTGCACTTCAAAATTGCTTCTTTAGCAGATTTTCCTAATTCTAATTTGTGATCTTTCGCTAGTATTTCATCAATTTCATCTAGCGTAATCCATTTATTTTCAACGATATAATTTGTCATGCTTGTTTCAATTTTGCAATTAGTTGTTCCAAAGTAACAGTTTCTTGTTCGCCAGAATTCATGTTTTTAACTGTAATTTTTTTGTCGCTCATTTCTTGTTCTCCCACTAAAGCAACGTATTCTGCATTGGTATCATTCGCAAATTTCATTTGTTTTTGCAGTTTCGCATCCTTCGGATATATATCACAGTCGATTCCGCTCTTGCGCAGTTTATGAGCTAATTGCATGCAGTATTTTTGTTCATTCTCCCCAAAGTTTATGAAAAGTAAAGTAACACCTTTGGTTAAGGTGTTTGGAAACAAGCTTAATTCGTTCATGACATCGTAAATTCGATCGGCGCCAAAAGAGATACCAACACCCGACATATCGCTCATCCCGAAAAGGCCTGTTAAATCGTCGTATCTTCCGCCACCACAAATACTTCCCATGTTGACGTTATTGGCTTTCACTTCAAAGATTGCACCGGTGTAGTAATTCAATCCGCGAGCGAGGGTTACATCAAATTCAACGTCTGCATTTCTTAGACCCAATTTTTCTGTTTGTTCAAAAACATATTCCAATTCGGCAATTCCTTCAAGTCCTATTTGGTTGTTACCAAGGAACTTTTTCAATTTAACCAATCGATCTTTGGTTGAACCAGTAATTTCAAAAAGTGGCTTTATTTTTTCGATGGCTGAGTCAGAGATTTTCTTGATTTTCAATTCATCAATAACTCCTTGAAGTCCAATTTTATCTAGTTTGTCTATTGCAACTGTAATGTCAATAATTCGATTTGATTCTCCACTAATTTCCGCAATGCCAGATAGAATTTTTCGGTTATTGATTTTAATCGTCACGCTAGGAAAGCCAAGATTCGTAAGCACCTCATCAAAAAGTTGCACGAAATCAACTTCGTACATTAAGGAATCACTACCAACAACATCCGCATCACACTGAAAAAATTCTTGGTAACGACCATGTTGAGGTCGATCAGCTCTCCAAACAGGTTGAATTTGATAGCGTTTAAAAGGGAACGAAATTTCATGTTGATGCTGCACGACGAATCGAGCAAAAGGAACGGTGAGGTCGTAACGAAGTGCTTTTTCTGCCAAGGAATTAGCAAATCGAGGTAAGTTATCTTCGTTCAAAGCTACAATATCGGCCTTTTTCATTTTGTCGCCCGAATTAAGAATTCTAAAAATCAACCGATCGCCCTCTTCACCATACTTTCCGAGTAAGGTAGAAGACAATTCGAAAGAAGGTGTTTCGATGGGATGGAAACCATAGGTGCGAAAAGCCGATTTGATGGTTTCAAAAATATAGTTTCGTTTGGCTACCTCAATGGGTAGAAAATCACGTGTTCCTTTGGGAATGGATGGTTTTTGAGCCATTATTTGAAATGTTTTGGCAAAGATACATTTTAAGCTGACTTCGATTTTAATTTTTTTTTCGAATATCCGCATCTGTACCCTCGTGGAACTATTGGTTTTTGGGGGAAGTTGATCTTGAAAAATTTAATTTTTGGGCTTTCTGAGTATCCGCTTATATACCTAAAACAAAACATTTCAATTAACTAATATACAGTTAGTTAATTTCACATCAAGTCTTCCAAATGAATATTCATTCACCAATTCATTCACCAATTTTTCTCCAAAATTCAATCAATTTTTCTCCAAATCGTTTTTTTAATTGCTTACTATTTCGTAAATTCAAGTAAAATTTCAAAAAATGAACCTTTTAGAACTAATTGAAAACCATTCAACAGAACAGGCTTGTAAACAAGCTTTTAAGGCACATCGAGAATTACTTGGTGTAACCTGCAAAAAATGTCAATGCACAAGGCAACGATGGGACAAACGAAAAAACCTTTGGCATTGCAAAAAATGTGGTTTCAGAACAACACTTAAAAGTGGCACCGTGCTCCAACATTCAAAAATGTCATTTAAAATTTGGTTTCAAGTGGTCGCATACATGATAAGCACCAAAAAAGGATTTTCTGCAAAGGAAGTCCAACGGCTGACAAATCATAGTCGTTACGAACCCATTTGGTACATGATGCATAAAATTCGAAAACAAATGGGAAAGAATGTCATGTATTTTGATGCATTTGAACATTTAATAACGAGCGAAATTGAGGGCATAAAAGAAGGAAGGAATACAGTTGCCAAGGAAATTCAAATAGAAACTTTGACATTAGATCGAAGCAATATGGAAATAACTCACCAAAAAGTCAAGAACTTGTAAATGAAGGTTGTTAAATCTGATTCTGATAAATCAAACTTCAGTACGATAAAAAGCAATGAGTTTAACCCCGAATCGCAAACTTCAAAACGAAGAAAAAAATCGCCTAAAACAAGCCCTCGATTTGCGCACAAGTGCTTGGAAAATGCTCATAGAATTATTTATGGAATTCACCATCATGTTGAAAGCGATTATCTTCAGAACTATTTGGACGAATTCTGTTTCAAATTCAATCGAAGAGAATTTCAACACCTTGTGCATGACGAACTCTGGCAGTATTTGATCGTTCCGGATTGGAAAGCATGCGGATAATCAAATAAAAAAAAAACAAAGCAGATTGTTGCCATTTTTCAACAATTAAAGACCAATCAAAAAAGATTAAAACATTGAAATACAAGTAATTGAAACATCAGTTTAATACCAAAATCTATGGCAAACATGCGGATACTCAAAAAAATAGAGATTCGAATGCTTTGGATCTAATTGCATCCTACCTATACAACTGAAAATTCAACAAAAAAACCAAAACTAAATTCCTAAAACATATCGATTATACCTCAAAAAATTGCACAGCCAATCCAATCGTTGTATCTTAGTTGAAATTTTGACACCAATAAATCCATGCATATCCGATTTAGCATTTTTCGTTTCCTAAGTTGCCTAACATTTATTCTCTTGAGCTTTTCGAATAAAGCACAATTCAACTTCGAATACAACGACGAAATAATTGTAAAAAAAGGGGCTGACACCTTGTTTAACGCATGGTCAGGAGGATTAGACTACGTGCAAATCTCGGATTTCGACTATGATTTTGATGGCGATTTAGATTTATTCATTTTCGATCGCAGTCGCGATAACATTCGAGTTTTCACCCGAGAAATTATCAATGGCTCACCGCGATGGGTAATTGCGCACAATGCAACTCAAAAATTTCCACACGATTTGATTTACCGTGCTACGATGGTCGATTTCGATAATGATGGTAAAAAAGATATTTTTACCTATGGAATTGGCGGATTGAAAGTCTATCGAAATGTTGGAAATGCAATAGATGGGATTCAATGGGAATTATTCAATGAAATAGTTAATTCGGATTACAATGGATTTTATTCCAATTTATATGTTGCATCGAGCGATATTCCTGCTATTATTGATGTTGATTTTGATGGAGATATCGATGTTTTAACTTTTCAACAAGGTGGTCAGCATGTAGAGTATCACAAAAATCTAAGCATGGAAATTTACGGAATCCCTGATTCTTTGAAATTTGTGTTGGCCAACGAATGCTGGGGAAAATTCTCTGAAAATGCGACAAACAACAACCTAGTTTTGAACGATCCGAATGTACCGTGCAATGGTAACGGTTCCTTGCCAAATCCGGAGAAAGCCAATTCAAAATCAACTGAAAAACACGCAGGATCAACACTTTTGGCTTTGGATTATGATAATTCAGGAGTCATGGATTTAATCATTGGCGATGTTGCTTATAATAATTTGGTATTGCTTTTAAACGGTGGCACAGAACCAAACACCGATTCTCCAATGATAAGTGCTGATGTCAATTTTCCAAGTAATTCATTACCGGCAAATATTTACTTATTTCCTGCTGGATTTTACGTAGATGTTGATTTTGATGGAGTAAAAGATTTGATTGTATCAGCAAGTGCTAAAAACGTTTCCGAAAATGAAACAAGCATTTTGTTCTATAAAAACACCGGATCCAATGCCCTTCCAAATTTCAATTTTCAAACGAAAGCTTTTTTGCAAAACAAAATGATTGAACATGGAAAAGGTTCAATTCCTATCCTATTTGATGTAAACAACGATGGCAAAAAAGACCTTCTGGTTTCCAATTTGTACCGCTTTAAATCAGAAACTTTAAAAGAAAGCAGTGTCGCTTATTATCAAAATACGGGATCGTCAAACGCACCCAAATTCACTTTCGTTGATGCTAATTTTTTGAGTTTGGCTGACCAAAACTACGGATTAAGACTTGTGCCCACTTTCGGAGATTTAAACGGAGACGGACTGCAAGACATGCTTTTAGGCAATGAGTTCGGTACCTTGATTCGCTATACGAATAATGGCTCAACGTTCATCAATCCTACACCAAACTTTCAAGACAATCTAGGAAATGTGATCTCTGTCGGTAATTACTCATTTCCACAGCTTTTTGATTTGGACAACGACGGACTTCTCGATTTAATCATCGGAAATAGAAATGGTGAAATCACCTACTATCGAAACGTTGGAACAAGTGCAAGTGCTTCTTTTCAATTAATCACAAATTCTTTGGGAGGCATTGATGTTTCTACTACAAGTCCTGATGGCTATGCGGCGCCACACTTCATGAGAATTAACAATGAAACTCATTTGTTTGTTGGGAATTTAGATGGAACGTTGCGCTATTATTCGAATATTGATGACAGCCTAGCAACAGGTGGAGTTTTCAATTTGTACAACATTCAATTGCTCAACTTAAATGTAGAAGGATTTAGTTCCTTCTTTGTGGATGATATCGACAATGATGGTTTTCTAAATTTATTCATTGGTCAAGATTTAGGAGGTTTATCGCTGATGGAAGTAGATCCTAATAGCAGCTCTTCAATACCAGAAATTTCATTGCTTGAAGCAGTAATTTATCCAAATCCAGTAACAAATTCATTGATTATTGAAGTGCAAACGCAACTTGAAACTCTCCTTCAAATCAATGATTTAAACGGTAGAGTAATGCACCAAACGCATTTTAATACGCAAACTAGTTTAGATGTTTCTGAAATGGAATCAGGAATATACTTGCTAAGATTAACAGATACAAGCGGGAGGTCTGTTGTAAAAAAAATAATCAAAAAGTAATTTCATTTACACCATAATTGGCAACATCATTTTTTGCACCTTTGTAACATGGAACTTTTTGAATTCATATTTACGCTTGGAGTTGTTTTTGCAGTTTTCGGATTTATTTGGGGACTAATCGAATTGGGGATAACCGTTCTTAGTGCAGGAAGACAAAGACAATTACCCGAAATTTACATTCTCAAGGCTGTCAAGTATTTCTTCTTGGTCGATGTCACATTTTTAGTGTGCGTAAACGGAAAATTTGAGAATTTCAATACGACGAGCCAATTGGTTTTTGGTAGCGTTGTTTTGCTCATGTATTTTTTTGGCAAATTACAGAATGGGAAAAATCGTCAAATGATGTTCAACGCTTTTGCAAATGGCAGAAACATGATGCCCACTAAATTTAATTTGAAAGCAGAGATTGGAGTCATCTCATTTGCCATCCTAGTTTTTGGATTGTTTTGGGTCTTTCCACAATATGCTTCAAATCCAATTTCGCTGTGGTTCGATGAATCTATTTCGAACATCATCGACACACCTATATTCGGGTTCATATTTAAAGTGATTGGATTCTTCTTTTTGATCAATATTATCTTCAAAATGGTAAACGCATTCTTCTTTTTGATCTCAGGAAAAGCATTTCAACGGGGAAATAATCAAAACAGAGATGATAACCGCACGGATTTTGACTCTTGGGAAGAAGTTGAATAAGTGATTTATAAATTCGTCAGTTCTGTAACAATTTTTTCAATTTGCAAAAGCACTGATTGACCATCATTTTCCACAATAAAATCAGCCAAAGGAATTTTTCGTTCGTCCGACCATTGTTTTGCCATGCGCTGTTCCACTTCTGCTTTGGCACATCGATCTCGTTGCATCACACGCTCAATTTTAAGTTCCAAAGGTGCAGTAACTAATATCATTTTATCAAAGGTTTTGTAAGCACCCGTTTCAAACAAAATGGCAGCCTCATTAAAAACAAGATCTGATTCCTGATTTTCTTTCCATACATTAAAATATACCCTCACTTTCGGATGAATGATGTTGTTTACTTGCAAACGTATCTCATCGGAAGCGAAAATTTTCTCAGCCAAAAAAACACGATCCAAAGTCCCTGCCTCAAACATATCTTTGCCGAAAAGGGTATTCAATGCTTGTCTTATTTCCAAATCTGAATCAACAATTTTCTTGGATTCGTTGTCAGAATTGTAAACAGGATAACCCATTTTTTGGATGATTTCGGAGACAAAACTCTTGCCAGATCCAATTCCGCCAGTTATTCCAATCGTTTTTTTCATCATTGAACACATTCTTAATGTAAAGATGGGGAAAATTCAATAGAAATTTATCAATACCTTTGCGCCATGAATGAAAAACAATGGTTCGGTGAATGGTTTGATACTCCATATTATCATGTTTTGTATAAAAATCGTGACGAACAAGAAGCAAAATCTTTCATAAATCAATTGATTCGCTTTTTAAAATTGCCTCCAAATGGGTTGCCAATCCTTGATTTGGCATGTGGAAAAGGCCGACATTCAGTTACTTTAAATGCATTAGACTACACAGTTGTAGGTGTCGATTTATCTGCCAACAGCATTTCTGAAGCACAAAAATTTGCCAACGATTCTTTGACCTTTTTTGTGCATGATATGCGAGAAGTCATTGAAGAAATGCAATTTCAAGCTGTTTTTAATTTATTTACCAGTTTTGGTTACTTCGATGAAACTTCTGACAATGAAAAAGTACTTCAAGCAATAAATCAAATGCTGGATGAAAAAGGGATGTTGGTTATTGACTTTATGAATGCTTCCAAAGTAATTGCTCATTTAGTGGAAGAAGAAAACAAGGAAGTGGACGGAATTCTTTTTCACCTGAAACGTGAATATGACGGCAATCACATTCACAAATTCATTGAATTTGAGGCCGATAACACACATTACAAATTTAAAGAACGAGTTCAGGCGCTTCAATTATGCGATTTCAAAGAGTTGCTCGCCAAAACAGGTTTTGATTTAATTTGTACTTTTGGCGACTTTCACCTCAATCCATTTGATGTAGAACACTCCAATCGTTTAATTCTAATTGCGCAAAAAGTATAATGGAAGTTTTCATAATAATTTCGTCATTGATTGCATCTGTACTTTTAGGCGGATTGATCGTTGCGTTTTTCGATAAAAAAGACAAACAAAACATCATCAAATTATTGCTCGCATTTAGTGGTGGATTCCTTTTGTCAATTGCTTTTATTCACTTTGTGCCAGAGCTTTACGAACATTCAACAACGAATATTGGGATGTTTATATTACTTGGATTTTTGATTCAACTCTTGTTGGAATTTTTCTCAGGTGGAATTGAGCATGGGCACATTCATCATCACGGACATGGGAAAATTCCTTGGGCCATCATTATTTCGCTTGGAGTTCATTCATTTTTGGAAGGAATGCCACTAGCTGCACCATTTGTGGGTCAAGAAACGGCAACAACGCATCATCATGGAAGTGATAACACCTTATTAATGGGAATTATTTTTCATCAATTACCTGTTGCAGTTGCACTTATGACATTACTCATGGCTGCAAAATTGAAAAAAGTAACTGCTTGGCTTGTGCTTTTTCTTTTTGCCGTGATGACACCGATTGGCTTTTTGATTGGTTACTTGACCAATGCCACATTAGCTGATTATGATTTCAACATTATTTTGGCAGTGGTTGTTGGTATGTTTCTCCATATTTCTACCACGATTATATTCGAAACAACCGAAAATCACAAATTCAATTTTTATAAATTGTTAAGCATCATCAGTGGTTTTGTGATTGCCATTGCGCTTCACTAGCGCTTGTTAGTGGTTAGCGCGACAATTCTTTCTGCTGATCAGATGGATTTTTTCTAAGAATAAAGAAATCTAAAATTCCACGCAAATAGCCCAATCCATAACTCATATGTAAAATGACAAACGTTTGAAGTACCTTGAAAAACGGCAAACTTGTTTCTTTGGCAATCACTTTAAACGTAAAAAGTACAGCGAGCATCATATAAAGCAACAAAGGAATTGAAGCAAGCAAACCAATCTTCCATGAGAAAAGTGAAATAATCGGCAAAACTACCAAATAACAAACAAAAAGTGGCGGGATCAACTGGCGAAAGGTTGTAACTGCTTTGTGTTTTCGATTGACAAAAACTTTCCAATAACCGTATTGAAAAAATTGTTTCCAAAGCCCTGGGAAATTACCTCGCACAAAGTACTTCGTCGAAATTGCTGCGTTGAAGAAAATTTTTCCGCCTGCTTTTATCACCCGAAAATTAAAATCATCATCCTGATTTCGAACTAGATCTTCATCAAAATAACCAATTTTATCAAACACCGTTTTAGGATACATGGGTGTACCTACTGTGTCTGTAAAGCCGGATTTTTCAAGCGTTCTAAAATTACCTAAACCCATACCAAAGGTAGTCGCCATGGCCGCTGCGATGATCTTTCCATCTTCATTCAAATAAACATTTTCAACTGCTCCACCTACGCACCAAATCGATGAATCGGAAGTCAAAACCTCAATTGCATTTTTAATATAATTAGAAGAAACTATTTGTCTTGCACCAATAATTTGATAATAATCAGCTCCCACACCTGCATAAATTCCAAGATTAAATGCGTAAGGTGTTAATTGTTTTTCATTTGTAATAATACTCAAACTTGGATGTGTCTTTTTAAGATCTGACAATACTTCAACAGTTCCATCATCACTCTTTCCTTCAACAACAAAAACATCAATAGTACAATTATCAGAAAGTTCCGAATTAAAAATTGCTTTTATGCAATCGACAATGCTTTTTACTTCATTTCGACAAGGTATGATTACGGCTACTTTCATTTTTTATTAAACACTTTTGCAGGATTTCCCGCCACAACCGAATTTGCATCTACAGACTTCACGACAACACTTCCAAGTCCAACGATGGAATCGTCACCCACAGTTAATTTTTGCAAGAAGGAAGAGGAGGGGGCAACCCAAACATTTTTACCTATCTTAACACTTCCGGCAATCATTGCATGAGCTATTATGAGGCTATTTCGTCCAATTTCAACACCATGAGCTATATGTACCAAGTTGTCTATTTTTACATTTTCGCCAATGATTGTTGAACCCATTACCGCACGATCAATACATACATTGTTGCTGATTTCAACCCGATCATGAATCACCACATTACCTAAGTGAGGAATCAATTCATAATCTCCATCCTCATTCATTTGGTATCCAAAACCAACTGAACCAATAGTACAATTGCAACCAATAGCACAATTATCACCAATGATCGTTTTCGATTTAATGACCGTATTAGCTGCAATCCTTACATTATCCCCAATAACACATCCTTCTTCAATTACCACATTTTGATCAAATATTACTGTTTCTGGATTGTAAGAAACATCAGAATCAATTGAAGTACTTGGATGAATGACACCATATTTTGGACTAGAAACAAAAAAATGTTTTAAAACCTTCTGAAAAGATAAACGTGGTGTTTCAACTGGAATTAAGATTATTTTATTTGAAATTTTTGAGTGATGAATTTTGAAAACTTCTTGACTGACAAGTACATTACCAGATTCAAGTTTCAACAAAATGTCGGCATTGCTATCTGAACACCAGCCAATACAATCAGCGCCAAACGAGGCATCTGTAATTGATTTTGCGAATACAATGCTTAGCGCGTGATCAGAATCAATTTTAGAATCCAAGAAATTTACTATATCATTTAAATTAATTTTCATTTGTTCTAATTTTATTTTTCCATGAAAGTATATGGCAATCGTTGATAGTGTAAATATAATCAAACTATTTTTTTGTCCATTTTATCGTCCTTCGTATTGGGCTTTTCAAAATTCTGAATGGTTAGAAGGCAAATCCAAAACGAATAAAAAACAATTCCAGATTGACGTTGCAGCATGGATTCAAAAATACAATTAAATGCCAAATTTACTATCAATAGGAGGAGCAGCCAATTTTTCGTGCGGATTGCATAAGCCATGCCTCCAAAAACAATAAACAAAAACACTAGAAGTCCAATAATTCCTATTTCATTTGCTGTTTGCAAGTATTGGTTATGAGGATTATAAAGAATCATATTTCGATCATCCAATTTGGCAAATTCGTCTTGTCCGAATAAGCGCAATTCCTTACTCAAGGCCAAATCGACATCACCAGTACCTACTCCCATTGGATGCTTCATAAAGACATTAAAGGAAGCCGTCCACATAATTAAGCGAACATCATCGCCACTATGCTTCTCATTGTATGCAACAAACTCTGTTGGATTTGCAAGATACGTTTTAAGAGAATTGTATGTGTTTGCCGTTTCATCTTTTAAACCAGGCGCCTTAAATATAACTGTTAAAATGATAATAGGTCCAATAATTAATGAAGCAAGTCCATAAACTTTACCGAACTTGTTCCAAATGAAAAGAAGAATGAGAACTACAATTAAAATAAATGCGAAAAGTAATCCAGCCATTGCAAAACTCAAAAGCATCATAAAAAACAAAAAGCATGTTATTAAAATTGAGTTGAATAGCCCAAAAAACCGTTCTTTTTGTGCATAAAAATACCATACTGTAGCAATTGCCATAGTAACAAAAACTGTAAAATACGTAGGGTGTTCGGAAGTCAAATGTGAGGACACAAAACAATCAAAAAAATAGTCAATTTCTATGTAACATTTTGTTGCTTTCACCAGTCCATAAATGGAAATTAAGAAAATTCCAATGAGCAAACCATACATTGGAAACTTAATTTGGATGCCATTTTTAGGCTGAATAATAAAAAGCAGTGGGAAAATGAGGAAGCTCAATTTATATTCAATGTACTTCAGCCCAACATCCACATTGCTTGAAAAAAACAAACCGAATACGTACAAAAAATAAAAAAAACAAAGCATTATCAACAAATTTGGCATTGATTTCACTCTAAATTCTTTTTTATACAATCCTAAAAATGAGGTTAGTGCACATAATGCAATTGTGATTGGGACAAGTTTTGGTGCTACAATAATCAAGAAAGAACAAAGTGCCAATGCAACACCATAAAATCGTTCTATTACTGTTAAACTTGCTTTCATCACTTTTTATCGAGAATAGAATGATAAATTTCCAATATTTTTTTTACGACTGTACTACTATCCAAGCCTTGGTTTTGAAGGACTTGCCTTCCATTCGAATGTTCCAATTTTTGCTCAATAATCCATCGAATTTTATCCGCAATCAGATCTGCATTTTGTTCAACGATAAAACAATTTTCCACTTCTTCAATTCGCTCGGCTACATCACCTACGTTAACCGAAACAATTGGTAAATCACAAGCCATAGCCTCTTTTATGACCATTGGGCTACCTTCACTGTCAGAACACAATAGAAGTACAGCCGAAGCATTTAAGTAATTCGGTATATCATCAGGAGCAGTTTTACCTGAAAGCGAAAGCAATTCAACGTTCAAATCTTTCAAAATCCTACACGCTTCTTGTGCAATGTCTAAACGTTTAACAACTGGATTATTGGCGTTAAAGAAAATGTAGTGTTTTGTAAGGTCCAAATTCAATTTCTTTTTGCACTCAATTTTGTTCATCGTCTTAAAAACTGAAATATCAATACCACTTGGAATAATAGTTGCCTTTGATTTTCCTGCCCTTAAATTACCCCATAATCGTTCGCTGACACAAATAATACTTGTCGCTCTCTTGGCTGCAATTTTACTCAAATACTTACCCAGTCTTTCTCGTATCCACGAAATATCTTTTGTTGGATTTAAATCACTTCCTTGAAAAGTGACAACAAATGGGACATTTTTAACACGAGTAGCAATAAATGATACAACAGTACCATACTGAGCATGAACAATATCTGGTTTGAATTCACTAGCAACTTGCTTTATTAACTTAATTTCTTTGAGAATTCCAGTTATACTTAAGCGACTTTTAATGTAGTGAATTTTAGTCTCCACACCACACTCCGAAATCGCTCTAATTTGTCGCTTCGCAAAAATAAACGATGACTCTTCATCACTGTATGGCAGCACATATAATACTTTCATTCTAACTTAGTGTTTTTTGGGAAAAAGCTTTTTCATAATGCTTGTATAAAAAGCCATGGACAAAATAATACAAACTGGTATGATCATCCCTTCATAAAGCAACGATTTATATGCTTCTGGCCCAGAGCGCACTAAAATTGCACTAAATCCTGCGAACGAACAACAAACCACCAATAAAATTACTTTCATCAAGTTAGAATTAGTTGTTTTTAATACATAAAACGGAACTAAAATGATTAAAGCCAATAGGAAAGCTCCAAGTAAGCACCCAAAATAGGATGCATTGATGATCCAACTTGAAATGTGATTTATCGTAAAACCTTGATCTTTTGGAAAATTAAGTTCTGATGCATAATATTGATACGAATCCTTGACATCCTTGTTTCTGCTACTTTTCGATTTGAAATTTTCAAGAATCGCAAAAAAACTAATACCATATGACGGTTTCACCTTAAACTTCTCAATCCCGTACATCGAAAAATGACCTGCAAAAAGTTCATTGCTGAAGATCAAATTAGTTCCTATTTTTAAGATTTTCTCAACAGTACCCATCCGATCATATGCTTCAGAAACATGCGGATTTGGAATTAAAATCTTTCTTTGATCCACCATCAAAAAATCTGGATGTTCCTGTATTTGCGCAAAAAACTCCTTCATTTTCATTCTTATCGTGTCGTTTTTCAGTTGCAAAACTGTATCCCTTAAAGCTTCCAACCGAATATTAGTATTTGCTGTTTTCTCCGAATGATGCATAGAAAAACTTCGATCCAATTGATACAATTCAGCTTCTTTAACTTTTTGTGAAGTCGTTACCAAACCAGTAATCCCCATTCCTTTTGCGATGCGAGGCATCATACTTCGAATTGGATCATTTAACATTAAAATAATCCCTAATAAAAATACAAATCCGGCATATTTCCAAAAATTCGCTCTAATACTTCGAAACGGAAAAGACATTAAAATAATTACTAATAGTCCAGCGAAAAACGTTTCATGCCTGGAACCAATCGCTAAAAGATAAAGATTGCAAATCACGAACATTATCCAAAAAAATAGCTTAGGTTTTGCAATTTTTGCAAAAGTTAGTGATTTACACCAATACAATCCCAAATAAAGAAACAATGAAACTATCATGATCCAATTGAGATACTGATGAATTGAATATAAAGGTATTTGTGAGCTTCGTATGTTTATATAGACAGATTCATCTAAAATTAGGGAATAGAAAATCACATCTTTTACGACTAAGAATGATCCTATCAAACAAAAAACACTTAGTATTGCTATGGGTGTACTCGAAAAATAAGTAGGTGCAGATGTAATTAACGCTCGGTCAACAGGTTTCCTTTTCTGAATGAATTTGATTCCAATCCAACAAAAAAGTTGAAAAAACAATATGAAAAATGCGTAGACAGCGAGTGATTTAAGGTAATTTGTATCCAGCTCGACAGGAAACATTTTCTCCATCAAATAATAATAATCTAAGCCAATAGATTTCCCAAATCCAGTAAGTTTATCAAAAATAAAAAGCCAGGCTCCAGCTAACGACCAGAAATAAAACACCCCAGTTACAATAGGGAAGACAATGTTCTTTTCTAATCTCCAAATTTTTGTTTGAAACCAAAAAATAAGAATTGTCACGAATAATAAAAAAAGTCCTATTCCCATTTTAATCTATTAATTGCTCTATAAGTTTGCACTAAAGTTAACAATCCCAATAAAGTAAGTGATGCCGCAAAACAATATAAGTAAGCATTTAGATGCGCTTCGCTCAAATACATAATAAAAATCAATATAACATATACAACCAAAACAATGATCAAATTAATCGAATTTTTTGCCTTCACATGAATAGCATCTAAAAAGCTCCTTAAAATGATATACAATCCATAGCCAAAACATCCTAATAAAATAACCAATGAAGTTTCTTTAATGGAAGGATGATAGGCGTTTCCAAGCAATATTGATAAAATAAAATCTGTAAATAGGTAATAAATTCCATAACCAAAAATGGTTAAAACAACGGCAGCTAGCACAAAATGTTTAAACCTTCGCTTAATTAGATCGTCTCTTTTATTCGCAATAAAGGTGGTAATTTCAGGGAGCAAAACAATACTCAGTGGCGAAAAGGCTGCTGCACTAATATTTAATAAAGTTATGCCATAAGCAATATCACCCGCAACCAATAGATCTTTATCAATGCGTAAATAAATATAAGTTGGCAATGAAAGTAATACCAACAACGCAAAATCTCCTAGTACACGAGGTAGCCCATATGTCAAAAGTGTTTTTGAATCAGCTCGAAATTTGGTGTAAGAAAATTGGACTTCATACTGTCTTATTATGAGAACGCTAAAAACAAGGCACGATAAAAACAATCCTATAACGTTCAAATAGATAATTTCTACAACTGAACTACTGAAGAACAAAACAACAATTGGAATAATTCCTACATTTAATAATTGAGCCAAATTCGCCTGAAGAGCATTCATTTTCCCTCTCAAAAATCCATAAATAATTGCATGAACGCCCATGAAAGGCAGGAGCACTCCAATGGCGACGACGACATCATTGAATTTACGATCACCAAAAAAAACGTCCGCAAAATAAAATTGGAAAATAGTTAAAACAACAAAAATGATACCTCCAGCAATTAAAACCCAAATCAATCCAGCGTTGAAGAAAGAACTTTCAGAATTGTGTAAACTTACAAATCGAGGTATCGCAACTCCCAAACCAATCATCATGAGTGGCACAATGAGCGATATTGTTCGACGAAAAATTGTATATTCACTAAAGCCATATTCGTTCATAATCTGATTCGCATACCTGAAAAGCATAAATCCAAGGAGCATAATCAGCATCTCAGTCCCAAATGTTACAATATAATTATTTGGCTTTTTAGTCATATTTTTTCAAAATCATTAGGAAGTGATTCTTTATTAAGGATGAGAGAATGATACCAAATTAATAATAATACGCTAGATGTGGCGAATATTGAACTATAAACCAAAATACACCAATGCAATTCAATATTCAAAAAAACACAAAAACCCAAGCCTATAAGAGAAAATGAATGACTCAACAAGGCAAATAGAAATGCCTTTTTTTGCATATTAAATAAGATTGGTATCCCAGAAACGGGGGAAGTAATAAACAGCATGATTAAAACAGGCGAAAAATATTGAGCATACACACCTGCGACTCTCCATGATTCACCTAAATAAATAGCAAATAATTCTGGTCCGAAAAAGAGAAGAACAATCACAAACGGAACCGCAAAAATTGAACTCGTACGAATCGTTCTAAAAAATACAGGTCGAATGTCTTTGTTTTCACTAATTCCACTACTCGCCTCTTTATAAAATAGCTGACTTACAGAATTCGTGATTAATCCGATGGGCGCTCGAACATACTTATTCATCATCGAAAAAAGACCTAATTGAAAAAGACCAAAATAACTAGTAATAAGCCAGTAAAGAATAAATTGAGTCGCAAAAATATCTGAAAAAGCATGCAGCGAATTAATCATTGGGAAATCTTTGTATTCTTTCAATGTTGATTTCACCGTTATCACATTATAATTTTTCCGCCGAAAAGTTAATTTTGATGCTATTAACAAAATAAATATCCCAACAAATTGACTTGTTATCCAGCCAACAATCAAACCATAAACTCCCCAACCAATATATCCAAGCCAAGCAGCCAATCCGTTGTTTAATAAAGCTTGAACAACTTTACCAATAGAAAGCACAGAGTAATTTCCCTTTCTGAGCACCCAATAATTCGTAATCCCTAAAAGTCCTATAGAAAAGACCGCAATTGGCACTAACCATAAATATTCAGACAGTGAAGGGGAATCATAAAATGCACTTATTTGGGCTTTATATGGCAAAACCAACAGGCTCAATAAGGTAATAAATCCCAAAATTACAAGTCCTGTTACGGTAATATTCTGAGCTTCTGTATGTGATTTTGGAATTGGTATGGCGAGTTCCATGCGGCCGGCTGCAACAATCCCAAATAACGTTGATAATGCTAGAAAATTGGCAAGCATGGCAAATTCTTCTGGAGCAAAAATCCGACTTAAAATGGGAGCAAGAATAAAAGGTATTAACTGACTAATTGTATTTCCTGAAAGAATGGTGACAAAATCTTTGAAATATTTTTTTTGTTCACTCATCTGTTGTAGTAGTTCGTTAAGAACCCATTATTATTGCTCAGAATACCAAGCTAAATATTCATTCATGCCTTCTTCGAATAAAATAGGATTTGTATATTTTAACAAAAGCTCTGTTCTTGATATATCCGCTAATGAATCTCGCACATCGCCCGCCCGATCAGGTCCATACACAATTTGCGTTGCAGGGTGAAATACTCCTTTATCCGTCAATTTTACTTTAATGCCTTGAATAACGTCATTTAACGAGAAATAATTTCCACAAGCTACATTGAAGACATTTCCAAAAGCTTCACTGTTTGAAGTGCTTAAACCAAGCATATTGGCTTTTACAGCATTCTTCACATACGTAAAATCGCGGGTTTGTTCGCCATCTCCATTAATTGTAATCGTTTCTCCTTTGAGCATTTTATCAATGAACTTAGGAATTGCGGCAGCATAAACACCATTTGGATCTTGTTTCGGTCCAAATACATTGAAATAACGCAATCCCACCGTTTCCATGCCATGAAGCTTGGAATAAACATTGGCATACATTTCATTCAATTGCTTCGTTACCGCATAGGGACTTAGCAACCTACCTTCCGAACCAATTGTTTTTGGAGAAATTTTGCTATCACCATAAACAGAACTCGAACTCGCATAAACAAATCGTTTGACACCTTTTTCTTTAGCTGCGTGCAACATATTCAAAAATCCTGTTGCATTCACAGCATGTGTATTATGAGGGAATTCAATTGATCGCGGCACGGATCCCAACGCAGCTTGATGAGAGATAACATCAACACCTTCCAAAACATTCAAACAATCCTCAAAATTGCAAATATCTCCTTCAACAAATCGAAACAATGGATTTCCTTCAAACTCATCCAAATTTGATTTCCTTCCAGTTGCGAGATTGTCAAAAACGGTCACCTTGCATTTTATCTCAAGCAAGGCTTTTACGAGATTAGAACCAATAAAACCAGCTCCACCTGTCACCAAAACGTGTTTTCCTGCTAATCCCTCCATAACTTATTTTGCGTAATTAATTGATCTTTTTTCACGAATCACTGTCACTTTTACCTGACCTGGATACGTCATTTCTGTTTGAATTTTTTGAGATATTGCAAATGATAATTCATCGGCACGTAAATCAGAAACTTTTTCACTTTCAACTAAAACACGTAATTCACGACCTGCTTGAATTGCGTAAGCTGTAGAAACTCCGTCATAAGCCAAAGCCAATGTTTCCAATTCTTTGATTCGTTTGATATATGACTCAACGATTTCACGACGAGCACCTGGTCGAGCACCTGAGATCGCATCACATACTTGAACGATTGGCGAAATCAACGTGGTCATTTCAATTTCATCGTGGTGAGCACCAATGGCATTCAACACATCTTCTTTTTCGCCAAATTTTTCAGCGATTTTCATACCTAAAATTGCGTGTGGTAATTCTGGCTCCTCGTCTGGAACTTTACCAATATCGTGGAGCAAACCAGCTCTTTTAGCCAATTTCACATTTAAGCCAAGTTCAGCCGCCATGATAGCACATAAATTCGCTACTTCACGTGAGTGTTGCAATAAATTTTGTCCGTAAGAAGATCGGTATTTCATACGACCAACCATACGAGTCAACTCTGGATGTAATCCGTGAATTCCTAAATCGATCGCTGTTCTTCTTCCTGTTTCCGCTATTTCTTCGTCAAGTTGTTTTCTTGTCTTGTTCACAACTTCTTCGATTCGAGCCGGGTGAATTCGTCCGTCAGAAACCAATTGGTGTAATGCCAATCGAGCAATTTCTCTTCGGACAGGATCAAAACATGACAAAATAATTGCTTCTGGAGTATCGTCGACGATTATTTCTACACCTGTAGCTGCTTCCAAAGCACGAATATTTCGACCTTCTCGTCCAATGATTCTACCTTTTACTTCGTCAGATTCGATGTTAAATACCGAAACTGAATTTTCAACCGCTTGCTCTGTTGCCACACGTTGAATTGTTTGAATCACAACCTTTCGTGCCTCACGATTTGCATTCAGTTTCGCTTCCTCCGTAATTTCTTTGATATGAACCATGGCTGCTGTTCGCGCTTCATCTTTTAAAGACTCAACCAATCCAGCTTTTGCATCTTCGACCGACAATCCTGAAATTTTAGACAATTCTGCTACTTGTTTTTGGTGAATTTTATCCAATTCTTGTTGACGTACATCCAAAGCAACTTTCTTTACATCGATGTCTTTCAAACCTAATTCTACGGTTTTTTCTTTTCTTCCCAGCTCCTCAATTTTTTGAGAAAGTGTTTTTTCTTGATTTCTTGTTCTGTCTTCAAGAGATTGTTGTTTGCGCTCACGACCTTTGATCACTTCCTCATGTTCTTCTTTCAGTTTTAAGAATCTTTCTTTAGCCTCTAGAATTTTTGCTTTTTTAATAGATTCGGCTTCTAGTTCCGCCTCTTTAATTAGTTGTGTTTTTTTGCTTTTCAGCATCGTGTTTTGAACAATAAAGGCAACTACTCCGCCACCTATAAGTCCAATTAACAATCCAATTATTAAATTCATTTTTATAAATTAATTAAAATAAAAAACCCACTGATGCAAAATAAATTTCACAAAACAGTGGGGAATAACTCATTGAATACCAATTACTTCTGCTCTAACTCTTTCAAAAGTTGTTCTAGCTCACTTTCAATTTTCGAATAATCAGCTTCTGCGGATGTTTCCGTTTTTGTTGCTGATTTAGACGCCAATTGTAGCGCAGTCATTGCCAATAAATCTTGCATGTCTTTAACAGCATAATTGTCCTGAAGCAATTTTATTGCTTTGTTGATATCCTCAGCTGCCTTAGCCACTTTTTCCTGTTCATTTTCATTTACAGTAAGCGGATAAGTGCGCCCAGCAACAACAACTCGGATAGACAACTTACTCATGCATTATTTTTTAACTGTCCAATACAGTACTCAATTTCCCTCACTAACTCATCAATTTGAACATGATCGACCGAGCGTTGAACAGAATTTTGCACTTCGCTACCTGCGTTTGATATCAGTTGCTCATTTGTCACTTTAAGCGTTTCAATCTCGGCATGTAAGGTTGCGTTTTTCGTTGAAATCATAGAATTTTCTTGCTCCATTTCGTGGAGTTTTTTTTCCAATTCTTCTATTTTCTCAAGACTTTGTGCGTTTTTTTCCTTCTCGGCTTGCAACATATTCATCAAGTCGTTCTGCTTAGAACGGATTTCTGTAATAATATGTTGTATTCGATTTGTCATTTCAATTGACTTAGTACAAAATTAACATACTTCTAAACATGAACAAGAAAATAATTCAATTCTTGGCTTAAATATTGAACAGTGGAATGTGAACAGTTCATTTACAATTAAGAAGATTCATTGAATTAGAAGTTTACATTTGTTAAAGATGTTAAGATTAATATTCCTTTTTGGCTTTCTTTTGTTTTTTCGTGAAAGTATCGCGCAGCAAAAGTCATATCCAGACTATCATCCTCCCTTATTGCTTCCACAAAAACTTGCAGCTAATTTTGGAGAATTGCGTCCAAATCATTTTCATATGGGACTAGATTTTCGGACAGAAGGCAAAACTGGATATAATTTACACAGCATCGACGATGGATTTGTTTCCCGCATTAATTTTTCTCCTTATGGTTATGGGAATGTGATTTACGTTGATCATCCTGACGGAAACACAAGTGTTTATGCGCATTGCAGTGGTTTCGTTGGTAAAATTGATTCGTTGTTATACGCACGACAAGCTGCGCAAAGCTGTTCAGAAATTGAAATTTTACTAAAGCCTCATGAATTACCTGTCAAAAAAGGGGAAGTGATTGCCATTTCTGGAAATTCAGGAAGTTCGACTGGACCTCATTTGCATTTTGAATT
This sequence comes from Crocinitomicaceae bacterium, assembly GCA_965247975.1. Lineage (GTDB taxonomy): Bacteria > Bacteroidota > Bacteroidia > Flavobacteriales_D > Crocinitomicaceae > Taishania. Next base: position 880,275 of record OZ252050.1, on the reverse strand, counting down.
ACGCGACACCAAAACTGAACATGCCTTAAATCCTTTGGTGTATGGATTCGATATTGCTGATACCATTGTTCCTTCTGTTCAAAAGCTCAAAGTTTTTGCCGTTTCGAAAGATGGTTACCAATTCGGTGGATTGTCCAAAGAAGTAGTGATTTCGAATGTGAAAGGTCAATTGAAAATTGCGAATGATACACTAATTCTTCCTGCTAAATTTTGCAGTGAAACAGGAGGAATTGGATTTGCTTTTGATGGCTCTGATCGTTTAAATGCTTCGCCAAACATTTGTGGACTTTATGGAACCTATTTATTGGTCGATGATGACACAACTTTTGGAATGAGGATTGATCGCATTTCCTTTGATCAAACACGCTTCATCAATACGCATCGAGATTTAAAATCGAGTGGAAAATACCACAAATCCTACCGCACGAAAACCAATCCACTGGAAATTTACATTAATGATAATCTAGGAGTGATTGCAACAAAACCGAATGAAATAAAGCGCATTAAATTAACAGCTTACGATCCACAAGGAAATAAAACAGAATTAAATTTTGTGTTGAAAATAGCGGATGGAGTCATTTCTCCTGACTATGCTCCAAATCGAAGCTCGCATCTCTATCCAGAAGATTCTATCTCGATTGAAAAAGACAATTGGTCAATCTATTTGCCACAAAATAGTGTCTATGAACCTGTTCCATTTTCCCAAAGCAATGAGCCTATGGGATGTTCCGCTTCTGTTTTGATCCAGAATAAAACCAAAGTTGCCATGGAGTTAGAAAATCCATTGTTGCCGATCGAAAAATATTACTTAGCTGTGCAATCCTCGAATGGTCGCAAATATTTGACCACCACATACAAAGATGGTTGGCTTTATGCGCAATCAAAGTATGCTGGAAAATTTTCCATTCAAACGGACACCTTACCGCCAACCATGAAACCACTGTCCATTTCTTCTGCATTGACAGTTAAAAGTCAAGGTGTTAAGTTTTCAGTATACGAATCACAAACGGCATTAAAATGCTATTCTCTGTTTATTGATGGAATTTGGCATCGGATGGAATATGAAACCAAAGGTGGCTACATTTTCTTTCAGAGACCAGCAGACCTTGTTGGTGCGCATCAACTAAAAATTATTTTGACCGATGCGTGTAATAATGAATTGGTGTATGAGAAGATGGTGACCTTTTTATGAGGGAGTTCTTCGCATCAAGAATTAATTCTTAATAAATATTCCTTAAGTCAATAAAATCGGGGTTCATCTAAACTCTGATAGCCATCGGAGTTATTCTTTCAAAATTAAGCCTCAGTAGTCGGCCCACCAAAAGTCATTGGGGGCATTCCTCCTGCTGGTTCAAAATCTTCAATAATTCCAAAATTTTGCTCATATTTTTGTACGTTATCAATCAAAGCGCGCATAAAACGTTTTGCATTTTGAGGCGTCATCACCACGCGCGACTTCACTTTCGCTTTTGGAACTCCTGGCATTAATTGCACGAAATCGCACACAAATTCTCCTGGAGAATGCGTGATAACAGCTAAATTCGAGTAAACTCCAGAAGCCATATCTTCTGTAAGTTCTATGTTGATTTGATTTTCTTTGTTTTCCATTTTAATTTAATTAATTCTTCTAATCTCAAATATTTTAGAAGATATTTGTTTTCTTCTTAAGCAAACTGGGGATCTCGATTTGGCTAACTGAGGCTCTCGAAGTTAGCCCTAATGTTCGTGATCTCCTGCCACGCAACGCTCCACAATCAAGTGAAATGTGTCGTGCAAAGCTAACAAAGATTTCGAAATGGAATCATCCGAAGCTTTTTTCTGTACCAGTTTGTCCAATTTCTTGCTATCAATAGCCAATTTTTTTATGGCAGCAATAACATCTTTTTTATTGAACTCTGCTGGAATCACTGATTTTGACAAGGCAGTTGCTTTTGTGACCATTTCACCACTTCGTGCTTTTATTGGCGCTAAATTTCCATCTTCACTTGGATGAAATGTCTCAGACATTACCGTGTGAAACGTTTTCAATTCCTGCCAATCGTCAAATTTACCTTTTGGCACAAGTGCTTCAAACCTGCGACTTACTTCGTCCCAGTTGATGACATTCCAAATACTTGTTAAATAATCTCCTCGCTTGTTTTGATATTTAAGGTAATAAGCGTGTTCCCAAACATCGATTCCAAGAATTGGTGTTCCTTTTTTCTCCACAACATCCATCATCGGATTGTCTTGATTTGCCGTAGAGCTGACAACTAATTTTTTGTTTGCATCCACGCTCAACCAAGCCCAACCAGAACCAAATCTCGTTGAAGCTGCTTGATTTAAAAGCATTTTCAAACTATCCAATCCGCCAAATTGTTTTTGGATGGCTTCTGCTAATCGCTTAGAAGGTTGCGTATTTTTTGTCGGTGTCAAAATTGTCCAAAACAAGGAGTGGTTATAATGTCCACCAGCATTATTTCGAATTCCTTCAGATTGCTTTGAAATGGAAGCAAGTAACTCATCCATTTTCATTCCTTCGGCACTTGTACCTTTGCTTAACTTGTTCAAATTCGCTACATAGCCCGCATGGTGCTTCGTGTAATGAATACGCATTGTTTGACTATCAATAAATGGTTCAAGCGCACCAAAATCATAATTTAATTTTGGAAGCTCGTGTTGCGCAATTCCTTGGATAGCGAAACAAAAAAAGAGCATCGATAAAGCAATTCGTGGATTGAAAATGGTTTTCATGGGGATTTTTATTTGAAAAATAATATACTAAGACCTTTGCAAAATTGTCAAATCGAGGCTTTTGAAAATTTCACGAATAAGTTAACCAATTGTTAATGATTGAGTTAAATTTTCAAGTTAACGATGAGTTGGCTGTTTTGCAACGGTTCTATACTATAAAGGTAAGCAATATATCATAAAAAAGAGCAACCTCACGATTGCTCTTCCTTAAATTATTCTTAAGATGTTTTAAGCGTTTGCTTCTTCCACCAATTGCTCGTATTTTTCTTTTTCAGCAACAATCATGTTTTGGAATTGACGTACTCCTGTACCTGCTGGAATCAAGTGTCCAACAATTACATTTTCTTTCAAGCCCATCAAATGATCCACTTTTCCAGCCACTGCTGCTTCGTTCAATACTTTCGTTGTTTCTTGGAACGATGCCGCAGAAATAAACGATTGTGTTTGAAGTGAAGCTCTTGTGATACCTTGAAGTAATGCTGTTGACGTTGCAGGAACCGCATCTCTTGCTTCAACCAGTTTTTTATCAGAACGTTTCAATTGAGAATTTTCATCTCTTAATTTACGCGCTGTGATGATTTGACCAGCTTTTAAGCTTTCAGATTCGCCAGCATCTACGACTACTTTCATACCGAAAATCGCGTCGTTCTCTTCCATGATATCTGCTTTATGAACAGATTGTCCTTCCAAGAAACGTGTATCTCCAGCATCAATAATCTCTGCTTTCAACATCATTTGTCGCACAATTACCTCGAAATGTTTGTCGTTGATTTTTACCCCTTGTAAACGGTAAACCTCTTGGATTTCATTCACGATGTACTCTTGTACTTTCGTTGGTCCTTGGATATTCAAAATATCATTTGGAGTAATTGCGCCATCTGACAATGGTTGTCCAGCTCTTACGAAGTCATTTTCTTGCACTAAAATGTGTTTAGAAAGTGGAACTAAGTATTTGCGCACATCGCCATTTTTCGACGTAATCGAAATTTCACGATTACCACGTTTGATTTTTCCATATTCAGCAATACCATCAATTTCAGAAACAACCGCTGGATTAGAAGGATTACGTGCTTCGAATAACTCTGTTACACGTGGAAGACCTCCTGTGATATCCCCTGTTCTACCTGATTTTCTAGGTATTTTAACCAATACTTTACCAGCTTCCATTGTTTCACCTTCTTTGATCGAAATGTGAGCATCAACTGGTAAGTTATATTCTCTTAAAACTGCTTTTGTTTTAGGATCGATGATGTGAATTGCAGGATTTCGTTTTTTGTCACGAGATTCTGTAATTACTTTTTCAGTAAATCCAGTTTGCTCATCGACTTCTTCACGGAAAGTGATACCTTCAACGATGCTGTCAAATACTGCAACTCCGGCTACTTCCGAAACGATTACAGCATTGTATGGATCCCATTTACAGATCACATCACCTCGTTTCACTTTCGTGCCTTTTTGCAATTGCATTTCGGCACCGTAAGGAATATTCGCTGTCATGATAACAACCCCAGATTTTTCATCTGTAATTTTCATCTCAGCTGAACGACCAACTACTACTTCCACTTTGTTTCCGTCTTTGTCTGTCGTTTCAATCGTTCTCAATTCGTCGATTTCCAATCTACCATTTGCTTTCGCTTTCATATCTGAAACGTCAGCAATGTTAGAAGCTGTACCCCCAACGTGGAATGTACGAAGTGTCAACTGCGTACCTGGCTCACCAATTGATTGAGCGGCAACCACACCAACTGCATCTCCTCGTTGCGCATCTCTATGTGTTGACAAGTTACGTCCGTAGCATTTCGCACAAACTCCTCTTCTCATTTCACATGTCAATACCGAACGAATTTCAACTTCTTCGATTTGAGCAGCTTCAATCGCATTTGCGATGTCTTCTGTAATCACATCTCCAGCATTTGCAAGCAATTCCTCTGTATCTGGGTGGAAAATATCATGTACTGTTGAACGACCCAAAATACGGTCGAACAATGGCTCAACGATGTCATCATTTTTACGTAAAGCCGTAGCAACTATTCCTCTCAATGTTCCACAATCTACTTCGTTGATAACAACATCTTGTGCAACATCCACCAAACGACGAGTAAGGTAACCAGCATCCGCCGTTTTCAAAGCCGTATCAGCCAAACCTTTACGTGCACCGTGAGTTGAAATAAAGTACTCTAAGATCGATAATCCTTCCTTAAAGTTAGAAAGAATTGGATTTTCAATAATTTCTTGAGACGAAGCACCAGATTTTTGTGGTTTCGCCATCAATCCACGCATACCAGACAACTGACGAATTTGCTCTTTCGATCCACGCGCACCAGAATCAAACATCATGTAAATTGAGTTGAAACCTTGTTTATCGCTTTTCAATTGATCCATCAACGTTTGCGTCAAACGTGAATTTGTTTTTGTCCAAATATCAATTACTTGATTGTAACGCTCATTGTTCGTGATAAGACCCATGTTGTAATTCATCATGACGTCTTTCACTTCCACTTCTGCTTTACCAACCAATTCTTCTTTTTCTTTCGGAATGATAATATCATCAAGGTTGAACGACAAACCTCCACGGAACGCCATGTCATAACCTAGTTCTTTAATATCATCCAAGAATTGCGCTGTACGAGCTGTACCACATACTTTCAATACGTGACCAATAATATCTCTCAACGCTTTTTTAGTCATTACATCGTTGATGAAACCAGCTTCACGAGGCACACGTTCGTTAAACAATACACGTCCACATGTTGTTTCAATCATCATCAACTCAACTTCACCTTTTTCGTTTAAATCGTATGTTTTAACTTTTAGGTGTGAGTGCAAATCTAATTTACGCTCGTTGTAAGCAATAACAACTTCTTCTGGAGAATAGAAAGTACTATCCTCTCCTTTCATTTTCACTTCGTCTGTAGATCTTTTACCTTTTGTGATGTAGTAAAGACCCAAGACCATGTCCTGAGAAGGTACTGCAATCGGTGCTCCATTCGCAGGGTTCAAAATGTTATGAGAAGCCAACATCAACAATTGTGCTTCCAAAATTGCAGCATTACCTAAAGGTAAATGTACCGCCATTTGGTCACCGTCGAAATCGGCGTTGAATGCCGTTGTTACCAACGGGTGCAAACGAATCGCTTTTCCTTCGATCAATTTTGGTTGGAAAGACTGAATACCCAAACGGTGCAAAGTTGGTGCACGGTTAAGTAATACAGGATGTCCTTTCAAAATGTTCTCTAAAATATCCCAAACAACTGGCTCTTTTCGATCAACAATTTTCTTCGCAGATTTAACTGTTTTCACGATACCACGCTCAATCATTTTACGAATGATAAACGGTTTGTATAGCTCAGCAGCCATGTCTTTTGGAAGTCCACATTCATGCAATTTCAAATCTGGTCCAACAACAATTACCGAACGAGCAGAATAATCCACACGTTTACCGAGTAAGTTTTGACGGAAACGACCTTGTTTACCTTTCAATGAATCAGAAAGCGATTTCAACGGACGATTTGATTCTGTTTTAACAGCAGAAGATTTACGAGAATTGTCGAACAATGAATCCACCGATTCTTGCAACATACGTTTCTCATTTCTCAAAATTACTTCTGGCGCTTTGATTTCGATCAATCGTTTCAAACGGTTATTACGAATAATCACACGTCTGTATAAATCATTTAAATCTGACGTTGCGAATCGACCTCCATCTAGAGGAACTAACGGACGCAATTCAGGTGGAATAACAGGAACAACTTTCACAATCATCCACTCAGGACGGTTGTCAATTCGCTCTTGCGATTCGCGCATCGATTCAACAACTTGCAAACGTTTCAATGCTTCGTTTTTACGTTGCACTGATGTTTCTGTATTTGCTTGATGTCTTAAATTGTACGATGTTTCCTCTAAATCCAACGTTTTCAACAAATCATGAAGTGCTTCAGCACCCATTTTCGCTACGAATTTGTTTGGATCTGTATCTTCCAAATATTGATTTTCTTTCGGTAAAGTATCTAAAATATCCAAATACTCCTCTTCCGTAAGGAAATCCAAACGAGTTAGAGAACCACCATCAACATTCGTTGCAATACCTGGTTGAATAACCACATAACGCTCGTAATAAATGATTTGATCTAACTTTTTAGTAGGCAATCCCAACAAATAACCAATTTTATTTGGCAATGAACGGAAGTACCAAATGTGTGCTACAGGAACTACCAAAGAGATATGTCCCATACGCTCACGACGCACTTTCTTTTCGGTTACTTCAACCCCACAACGGTCACAAACAATTCCTTTGTATCGGATTCGTTTGTATTTACCACAATGACATTCGTAATCCTTAACCGGTCCGAAGATTCGCTCACAAAAAAGTCCATCTCTTTCAGGTTTATATGTACGATAATTAATCGTTTCTGGCTTAAGCACTTCACCGCTCGATTGCTCAAGAATCGTCTCAGGCGATGCCAATGAGATCGTAATCTTGTTGAAGCTACTTTGTTTCATTTGTGTTTCTTTTCTAAAAGCCATTCTTATTATCTTTTACTTAATTCAACAACTTGACACTTTTGTATCGTGGTAATTAATCCATTGAAATATTGAGACACAATCCTCTCAACTCATGCAACAATACGTTGAATGATTCAGGAATTCCTGGTTCAGGAATGTTATCTCCTTTCACGATTGCCTCGTATGCTTTCGCACGACCCATCACGTCATCGGATTTAACTGTCAATATTTCTTGTAAGATATTTGCTGCACCAAATGCTTCTAGTGCCCAAACCTCCATCTCACCAAAACGCTGACCTCCGAATTGAGCTTTACCACCCAATGGTTGTTGCGTAATCAACGAGTAAGGTCCGATTGAACGAGCATGCATTTTGTCGTCAACCATGTGTGATAATTTCAACATGTAAATTACCCCAACCGTTGCAGTTTGATCAAAACGTTCACCAGTTCCACCATCGTATAAATACGTTTTACCTGATTTTGGCACACCTGCTTTTTCAGTCCAATCATCTATTTCCGAAGGATGAGCTCCATCAAAAATTGGAGTTGCGAACTTAATGCCCAATTTTTCTCCTGCCCATCCAAGAACAGTTTCATAAATCTGACCCAAGTTCATACGAGAAGGTACCCCAAGTGGATTCAATACGATATCAACTGGTGTTCCATCTTCCAAGAATGGCATATCTTCTGCACGAACAATATTGGCAACAATACCTTTATTTCCGTGACGACCTGCCATCTTATCCCCAACTTTCAATTTACGTTTCTTAGCAATATAGACTTTCGCCATTTTGATAATTCCCGCTGGAAGTTCATCTCCTACAGAGATATGGAATTTTTTACGTTTGTAAATACCCAATAAATCGTTTGATTTAATATTGAAATTATGAATCACACGACCTACCAACGTATTCAATTTTTCATCTGCTGTCCAATTGGTTGGATTAACAATAGAGAAATCAATTGCGGATAAAGCTTTCGCACTAAATTTAGTTCCTTTTTTGATGATTTCTTCTTTGAAATTATTGAAAACACCTGCTGATTTTTCCTCACCAAGAATGTTTAACAATTTCTCCACCAATTTGTCTTTCAACACATTGAAGTCTGCATCAAAGTCAGTATCTAAGCTTTCCAAAACTGGTTTGTCTTGTGCTTTTGATTTACGATCTTTTACCGCTCTTGAGAATAATTTTTTACCAATTACAACACCTCTTAATGATGGTCCAGCTTTTAATGATGCATCTTTCACATCACCTGCTTTATCACCGAAGATTGCACGCAATAATTTTTCCTCTGGAGATGGATCGGTTTCTCCTTTCGGAGTAATTTTACCGATCAAAATATCACCTTCTTTGATTTCAGCTCCGATACGAATTAAACCGTTTTCATCCAAATCTTTTGTTGCTTCTTCCGAAACATTTGGAATATCCGCAGTTAATTCTTCCATTCCTCGTTTTGTGTCACGCACTTCAAGTGTGTACTCATCGATATGAATAGATGTAAAAATATCGTCACGAACAACGCGCTCTGAAATAACGATCGCATCCTCAAAGTTGTAACCTTTCCAAGGCATGAAAGCTACTTTCAAGTTTTGGCCCAATGCCAATTCACCTTGTTGTGTTGCGTATCCTTCGCAAAGTACTTGTCCTTTTTCAACTTTGTCACCTTTCTGAACGATTGGTTTTAAGTTCATACATGTACTTTGGTTCGTTTTAGCGAATTTTGTTAAGGTATAGCTTTTTTCTTCTGAATCAAAACTTACCAAACGATCTTCCGCTGACCAATCATATTTAATAACGATTTCGTTCGCATCAACATAAGTCACAATTCCCGAACCTTCAGCATTGATCAATACACGAGAATCACGCGCTACTAAACGCTCAATTCCAGTACCAACGATAGGTGAATTTGGTTTTAACAAAGGAACTGCTTGACGTTGCATGTTTGATCCCATCAATGCACGGTTGGCATCATCATGCTCCAAGAACGGAATAGAAGATGCTGCGATTGATGCAATTTGGTTTGCTCCAACGTCCATCAAAGTCAATTTCTCAGGACTTACCACAGGGAAATCACCTTCAAAACGCGCTTTAACGAATTCTGTTAAGAATTTACCTTTATCGTCAATTTTTGCATTCGCTTGTGCAATGATTTTTTCGTCTTCTTCTTCAGCAGACAAATAAATCGGCTCTTTGTCCAAAGCAACTTTACCACCATCTACTTTGCGGTAAGGAGTTTCGATGAATCCAAGCTTATTCACTTTCGCAAATACACATAATGAAGAAATCAAACCAATGTTTGGTCCCTCAGGAGTTTCAATCGTACACAAACGTCCGTAGTGGGTGTAGTGAACGTCACGAACCTCAAATCCTGCTCTTTCACGCGACAAACCTCCAGGTCCGAGTGCAGACAAACGACGTTTGTGCGTTACTTCCGAAAGTGGATTGGTTTGATCCATAAATTGAGACAACTGATTTGTTCCAAAGAATGAATTAATCACTGAAGACAATGTTTTCGCGTTGATCAAATCGATAGGTGTAAAGACCTCGTTGTCACGTACATTCATACGCTCACGAATAGTTCGAGCCATACGAGCCAAACCAACACCGAATTGAGCATATAATTGCTCGCCAACAGTTCTTACACGACGGTTTGACAAGTGATCTATATCATCCACATCCGCTTTTGAATTGATTAACTCAATCAAATACTTGATGATCAAAATAATATCGTCTTTTGTCAATACACGAGAAACCTCGCTATCGTCGATACGTAATTTTTTATTTAATCTAAAACGACCTACTTCACCTAAATCGTAACGTGTATCAGAAAAGAATAATTTCTCAAATACATTTTTCGCTGTTTCATAATCAGGTGGTTCAGCGTTACGTAATTGACGGTAAATATGTTCAACGGCTTCTTTTTCAGAATTCGAAGTATCTTTTTGTAAGGTATTGTAAATAATCGTGAAATCAGCGCTATTGATGTCCTCACGGTGCATGATTACCGTTTTAACCCCAGCGTCTACGATCAAATCGATGTGAAACTCTTCAATAATTGTCTCACGATCCAACAATACTTCATTTCGTTCGATAGAAACTACCTCTCCAGTATCTTCATCTACGAAATCTTCGATCCAAGATTTAAGAACACGTGCAGCTAATTTTCTACCAACTAATTTTTTCAAATTCACTTTAGTCGCTTTCACTTCATCCGCTAATCCGAAAATTTCAAGGATATCTTTATCGCTTTCGTAACCAATTGCACGGAACAAAGTTGTTACAGGCAATTTTTTCTTACGATCGATGTATGCATACATCACGTTGTTGATATCCGTTGCGAACTCAATCCATGAACCTTTGAAAGGAATAACACGAGCTGAGTATAGTTTTGTTCCATTTGCATGTCGACTTTGTCCGAAGAAAACACCTGGAGATCTATGCAATTGAGAAACGATGACACGTTCAGCACCGTTCACAACGAACGAACCTTTCGGTGTCATATAAGGAATTGTACCGAGGTACACGTCTTGAACGATTGTTTCAAAATCTTCGTGTTCAGGATCTGTACAATACAATTTTAATTTCGCTTTAAGCGGAACACTGTATGTTAAACCGCGATCAATACACTCTTCAATGGTGTATCTTGGTGGGTCGATAAAGTAATCTAAGAATTCCAACACGAATTGATTTCTCGTATCCGTGATTGGGAAATTTTCAGAAAACACTTTATATAAACCTTCGCTTTCTCTATTTTCCGGAGTTGTTTCTAACTGGAAAAATTCTTGGAAAGACTTTAATTGAATATCGAGAAAATCTGGATAATCAAACTGTGCTTTGCCTGATGCAAAGTTCACTCTTGTTGCTATGTTGCTTGGTGTCGCCAATGTCAAACGTTTTTGTTTATGAAAATGGACTTAAAAAATATTGCCTAGGCAATTAAATAAGAATAGGCCCCCTTCCACAAACGTGCGGAAGGGCGCCTTTCCAAAAAATTATAAAGAGAGATTATTTAATCTCAACTTCAGCTCCAGCATCTTCTAAAGATGCTTTAAGACCAGCAGCCTCATCTTTAGAAACTCCTTCTTTCAAAGTTGAAGGTGCATTATCAACTAGATCTTTTGCTTCTTTCAAACCTTGACCAGTCAATTCTTTTACTAATTTAACTACAGCTAATTTGCTTTGACCACCTGATTTCAAGATTACATCGAATTCAGTTTTTTCTTCAGCAGCTTCACCAGCTCCAGCACCAGCACCACCACCAGCAACCATTACAGCAGCTGCAGCAGCAGGTTCAATTCCGTACTCATCCTTAAGGATAGTAGCTAACTCATTAACTTCTTTTACTGTTAAATTTACTAGCGCTTCCGCCATTTCTTTTAAATCAGCCATTTTATTTGTTTTTAAAGGGTTCTTAATAATTAATTAATTTAAGCTCTTTCTTCGAGCGTTTTAAGGATACCAGCGATTTTTCCGCCAGCACCTTTAAGTCCAGAAATAACGTTTTTAGCAGGACTTTGTAGCAATCCGATAATTTCACCAATAACTTCGTCTTTGCTTTTCAAGTTAACTAAAGCATCAATTTGGTTATCACCAATATAAATTGCTTCGTTAATGAATGCGCCTTTTAGAATTGGTTTCGCATTTTTCTTACGAAACTCTTGGATTAATTTTGCTGGCGAATTACCTACTTCAGAAAACATGATAGAAGTTGCTCCAGCCAAGGTGGTATTTAAATCACCAAAGTCTTTGCCATCTACTTTTTCCATTGCTTTTTCCAAAAGAGTGTTTTTCACTACTCTCATTTGGATTTCCGCTTGGAAACATCTTCTTCGTAGTTGATTCACTACCTCAACTGTCAAACCAGACGTGTCAGCTAAATAGAACACATTTGCGCTTGATAATTCAGTTGCTAAATCGTCTATGTACTGTGCTTTTTCTTCTCTATTCATATAAATAAGTTTTAAGCAACAACAGACTTAGTATCAACTTGTACACTTGGGCTCATTGTAGCACTCAAATACACACTTTTGATGTAAGTCCCTTTTGCAGCAGACGGTTTTAATTTTACAAGTGTTTGAATTAACTCAGTAGCATTTTCTCTGATTTTATCACCATCGAAGCTCGTTTTACCGATTGCCGAGTGAATAATACCATACTTGTCTACTTTGAAATCAATTTTACCTGCTTTTACTTCTTCAACAGCTTTACCAACTTCCATTGTTACTGTACCTGTTTTAGGATTTGGCATCAAACCTCTTGGACCTAAAATACGTCCTAAAGCTCCAACTTTACCCATTACCGCAGGCATTGTAATAATTACGTCGATATCTGTCCAACCACCTTTGATTTTTTCGATATAATCGTCCAAACCAACATGATCAGCTCCAGCTGCCTTTGCCTCAGCTTCTTTGTCAGGAGTACAAAGTACGAGTACTTTCATATCCTTTCCAGTTCCGTGAGGTAAAGCTACAGTTCCACGAACCATTTGATTCGCTTTACGCGGGTCAACCCCTAAACGCACACATACATCCACAGAAGCGTCAAACTTCGTAGTTGAAATCTCCTTTACTAAATTACATGCTTCTGTTAAGGAGTATGATTTCGCTAAATCAAATTTAGCTAAGATCTCTTTTCTTTTCTTAGTTACTCTTCCCATGACATTAATTTTTAGAATTTGGAGCTGTTCCACCTTTGATAGTGACACCCATACTTCTTGCCGTTCCTGCTACCATGCTCATTGCTGAGTCAACAGTAAAACAATTCAAATCTGGTAATTTATCTTCAGCAATCGTACGCACTTGATCCCAAGAAATAGAACCAATTTTAGCACGATTAGGCTCCGCAGAACCTTTTTTGAAGTTTCCAATACCCATAATTTGAGATGCAGCTGGCGCTGTTTTTAATACAAAATCAAATGATTTGTCACTGTAAACTGTGATAACCACCGGTACAACTTTTCCTGCTTTATCTTGTGTTCTAGCATTAAATTGCTTACAGAACTCCATGATGTTTACCCCTTTCGAACCAAGAGCTGGTCCAACTGGAGGCGACGGGTTAGCTGCACCACCTTTGATTTGCAATTTAATCAAACCTGATACTTCTTTTGCCATTGTATTTAATTTGTGTAGTCAAACATGAGGATTAACGGGAAGCTTTAATCGTTGTCTCACTCCTACGGGTTAATATACTCTTTAAACTTCTTTTTCTACTTGCATGTAGCTAAGCTCTAGCAAATTCTTTCTTCCGAAAATTTTCACCATCACTTTTAATTTTTTCTTCTCTTCGTTAATTTCTTCGATTGTACCGCTGAAATTATTGAATGGACCATCAATTACTTTAACAGACTCACCATTCACGAAAGGAATTTTCATTTCTTCTTCGTTTTCAGAAAGTTCATCCACTTTACCGAGAATTCGATTTACTTCAGCCAAACGCATTGGAACAGGCTCACCACCTTTTTCAGTTCCTAAGAATCCGATAACATTTGGAATACTTTTAATTACGTGTTGAACTTCACCCACCAAAGCGGCTTCGATCAATACATAACCTGGCAAATAAGCTTTTTCTTTGCTTACTTTTTTACCATTACGAATTTGAAATATTTTTTCCGTTGGAATCAACACTTGATCAACATATTCTGTCAATTTAAGGCGGTTAATTTCAAGATCTAAATATTCCTTAACTTTTTTCTCTTTCCCGCTAACAGCTCTAACAACGTACCAACGTTTTTTAATTTCTCCCATTACTTAAAAAAATTAAAACATTCCGTAGATAAACCCTAGAGCTCCTTTCCAGAAAGATTTTGTGTCTGTTGCAGCGATACCAAATGCATAATCCATCACAAAAATGATAAGTGCAATGATGATAGAAGCTACAACTACGATAATAGAATTACTTTGTAGTTCTTTCCAAGTTGGCCACGACACATTGTGTACCATTTCGGTTACCGTCTCACTGAAATATTCTTTAACTTTTGACACTTTGTATATCTTTTAATTTGCACGGGCGGTAGGGATCGAACCCACGACCAATGGTTTTGGAAACCACTACTCTACCAGCTGAGCTACACCCGTGTAAAAAGGGGAGCGAACTCCCCTTTTGTATTATTTATATATAACTTAAATTAAGCTATAATTTCTGTAACTTGACCAGCACCTACTGTTCTACCACCTTCACGCATAGCAAAACGAAGTCCTTTGTCCATCGCTACAGGAACGATCAATTTAACCGTAATTGTAACGTTATCACCTGGCATAACCATCTCACGACCATCAGTCAAGAAAATTTCACCAGTTACGTCTGTTGTTCTGAAGTAGAACTGAGGACGGTATTTGTTATGGAATGGAGTATGACGTCCACCTTCTTCTTTTTTCAATACATAAATCTCAGCTTTGAAATCTGTATGAGGAGTAGTTGAACCTGGTTTACAGATAACCATTCCACGACGGATTTGAGATTTTTCAATACCACGTAATAACAAACCTACGTTATCACCAGCTTCACCTCTATCCAAGATTTTACGGAACATCTCAACCCCTGTTACTGTAGAAGACAATTTCTCGTCACCCATTCCAAGGATATCAACAGTTTCACCAGAGTTGATCACACCTGTTTCGATACGACCTGTTGCAACAGTACCACGACCTGTGATCGTAAATACGTCTTCAACTGGCATCAAGAAAGGCTTATCAACATCACGTGGAGGAAGTTCAATATAAGAATCTACTGCAGCCATTAATTCGTTGATACCTTCAACCCATTTATCTTCACCATTCAAAGCTCCAAGAGCAGAACCAGCGATAACTGGAGTATTGTCACCATCATAGTTATAGAAAGAAAGCAATTCTCTGATTTCCATCTCAACCAATTCTAACAACTCTTGGTCATCAACCATATCCACTTTGTTCATGAATACAACCATTCTTGGAACACCAACTTGGCGACCTAAAAGGATGTGCTCTCTTGTTTGTGGCATTGGTCCATCAGTAGCAGCAACCACAAGGATAGCTCCGTCCATTTGAGCAGCACCTGTAACCATGTTCTTTACGTAATCCGCGTGACCTGGACAGTCAACGTGAGCGTAGTGACGGTTAAGCGTTTCATACTCAATGTGAGATGTATTAATAGTGATACCACGCTCTTTTTCTTCTGGTGCGTTGTCGATTGAAGAGAAATCACGAGATTTCGCCAAACCTTGAGAAGCCAATACACTTGATATTGCAGCTGTCAATGTAGTTTTACCATGATCTACGTGACCAATTGTTCCGATGTTTACGTGTGGTTTGGAACGGTCGAAATTTTCCTTAGCCATTGCTATAATTGTTACTTAGTTAATAAAAAAAACAAACTCTATAATATACCAAATTTCACCCAATTTTTGGATGAAACTAATAAATCCTTTTTTTCTTCGAGCCAATGACGAGAATTGAACTCGTGACCTCTTCCTTACCAAGGAAGCGCTCTACCCCTGAGCTACACCGGCGAAAAAGCTTCTTTAAATATTGAAATTGAATTGAGCGGGAGACGAGATTCGAACTCGCGACCCTCAGCTTGGAAGGCTGACGCTCTACCAACTGAGCTACTCCCGCTTAAAAATTCACTGTGGGGGGAGCAGGATTCGAACCTGCGAAGGTGTAACCAGCAGATTTACAGTCTGCCCTCGTTGGCCGCTTGAGTATCCCCCCAACACAAATGGAGCCGATGGAGGGACTCGAACCCCCGACCTGCTGATTACAAATCAGCTGCTCTAGCCAGCTGAGCTACATCGGCTTATTGTTGGTACAATAATTTCAATAATTTAAAGAACTTTTTACCTGTTTCTCCCGTTTTGGGTTTGCAAATGTAACAAAGAAATAAATAACTACAATAACTTTTTGTAATTTTTTTTCAAAAAAAAAGAACGCAATCTTTTGCGCTCTTTCTATTTAATTGAAAATCTATTAATTAAGCCAATTTGCTTTTGTGTTTTTCTACTTGTTTTTTTAATGCATCAACTGCTAAGTCTGCTGCTTCTTCAAAGCTCTTGCATTGTTTTTTTGCGAAAAGTTCCTTTCCTGGAAGTAAAATTTTGACCTCAGCAATCTTGTTATCACCCTCATTACTTTTGTCCAATCTCAAAAACACCTCTCCCGCGATAATATTATCAAAAAACAATTCTAATTTATTTACTTTTTCGTTCACAAAGTTGATTAATTTTTTGTCTGCTGTGAAATGTACTGAGTGCAATTGAATATCCATAACTACGTTTATTTGTGCCCACGTGGGTGAGCTTGTGAATAAATATTTGTTAATTGTGCGAAAGAACTATGCGTGTAGACCTGTGTTGCCGACAAGTTTGCGTGACCAAGCAATTCTTTAATTGTCTCAAGTCCAGCACCATTATTTAACATGTGCGTTGCAAATGTATGTCGAAGAACATGGGGACTACACTTCTGTAAGTCTGTCACCGTACCAAGGTAATTATTAATTTTTCGATAAACAAACTTTGGATAAACTTTGTTTCCTTTATTTGTATTTATTAACCAAACACTATCAAATCCCATTTTGGATTTTGACCTTATGTAATACTTTAAAAGTTCATCAAGGTGTGAAGAGATTGGAATGATTCGCTCTTTGTTTCGTTTTCCAAGCACTTTGATTTTGGTATTTTGTACATCTAAATTTTTCAAACCAACCAATTCTGAAAGTCGAATTCCTGTTTGATATAGAATTTCGACCATCACCAAGTTTGTTAACGCTTCAAATGAAAGAGATTCTTTTTCTACTTGAGCTGTTGATCTCAAATCTTTTTCATTGGCAAATTGCGGCAATCGTTTTTCGTTTTTTGGACCGTGCACTCCAGTCAGCGGGTTTCGAGCAATGAATTGATTTCGTTTTAAAAAATTAAAATACGTTCTAAGGCTTGATAATTTTCGGTTGACACTTTTGTTGGTGTATTTATCTTTGATGAGACTTACTAACCATCCTCGCATGACTCTAGATGAAATCTCAGCTAATTCATGTTGGATGCGAACACCCGAAAAATCAAAAAATTGTTCAACATCTTTTAGATAGGCATTTACAGTATGTTGAGAGTACCGTTTCTCTGCGGAGAGATACGATTCAAAATGATCAGAAAACAAAAAAGGAGTCATATAGACTCCTTAACGTAATATCTTCAAAAAAGTTTTAATTACAATTCTGCAGAATGCATTCTTTGCTTATACGCAGCTTTAATATTCGCTTGACGATTAATCACAGATGGTTTAACGAACTCTTTACGAGCACGCAATTCTCTCATCACCTTAGTTTTGTCGTACTTTTTCTTGTACTTCTTAAGCGCTCTTTCGATGTTTTCGCCTTCTTTTACTGGAATAATTAACATATAATAAAACTTTATTTTTCTAAATTGGATTGCAAAGATATAATTTAAATTTTTATCTGCAACTACTATTTTAATATTTCTCTTGAAATAACAATCTTTTGAATTTCTGAAGTTCCTTCACCAATTGTCATGAGTCGTGCATCACGCAAAAATTTCTCAGCTGGATATTCTTTTGTATAACCATATCCACCCATGATTTGCATAGCTTCATTACCACATTTAACAGCCACTTCAGAAGCAAAATACTTTGCGAACGCACCTTCACGCGTAAGTGGCATTTTGTTGTTTTTAAGATAAGCCGCTTGAAAAGTCAACAATTCAGCTGCTTCAACTTCCGTTGCCATATCTGCTAATTTAAACGCAATTGCTTGAAAATTAGAGATTGGTTTACCAAATTGCTCACGTTCTTTGGAATACTTTAAAGCTGCTTCGTAAGCACCACGCGCCACACCACAACTTAATGCCGCGATAGAAATTCTTCCACCATCCAAAATTTGCATTGCTTGGATGAATCCCATGCCAACTTCTCCAATCACATTTTCACTTGGAACACGAACGTTATCAAAAATTAATTCAGCCGTTTCACTTGCGCGCACACCAAATTTATCTTTAATTTTAACAGCCGAAAAACCTGGAGTTCCCTTTTCAATAATAAAAGCAGTAATTCCTTTGCTGTCTAATAATTCACCTGTTCGAACTAACACAACTGCTACATCTCCAGACAAACCGTGAGTAATCCAGTTTTTAGCACCATTGATTATCCAGTCGTTGCCATCTTTAACAGCAGTTGTTTTCATACGCATCGCGTCAGATCCTGTATTCGGCTCTGTTAAACCCCAAGCACCGATAAATTCTCCAGACGCTAATTTCGGGATGAATTTTCTTTTTTGCTCTTCTGATCCGTGATAATAAATATGACCTGTGCACAATGAATTATGAGCAGCAACGCTCAATCCAATACCTCCGCACACTTTTCCAAGTTCAATTAGCGCAGTGACATATTCATCGTATGAAAATCCACTTCCTCCATATTCTTCTGGAATGTAAATGCCAAGCAAACCAAGTTCGCCCATTTTTTTCATGGTTTCAACTGGGAAATATTCATCCGCATCCCATTGATACATGTTCGGTCTAATTTCCTTCTCAGCAAAGTCGCGCACCATCTGCGTAATCATTGCCTGATTTTCATTTAAATCAAAATTCATTCTAAAAAATATTTATGCTAGAAACCGTTTGGTCAAATTAATAGCGCGCTAAATTAACAATATTGTCGCTAAACTCTACTAATTTTTCTTCTCCATTTAAAAAGTCTAGGCCAACTAGAAAATTAAATCCAACAATTTCTCCTCCACATTTACGAATTAAATGAGCTGCCGCAGACGCAGAACCACCAGTAGCTAAGAGATCATCATGAATCAATACACGTTGATTTGCTTTGATAGCATCGGTATGCATTTCAATGGTCGAAATACCATATTCCAATTCATAATCGTGACTAATTTTGTCGTAAGGCAATTTTCCTTTTTTGCGAATAAGCACAAATGGAACACCTAATTTGATTGCCAACGGATAGCCAAATAAAAATCCACGACTTTCGATTCCTGCTACAACATCAATCTTTTGATCTTTATACAAATTGACAAGGTAATCAATGATTTCTTGCGACAATTCAGGATTCAACATGATTGGTGTGATGTCCTTAAAGATAATTCCAGGTTTTGGGAAATCGGGCACATCCCGAATAACGGACTTAATTTTTGCTTCTATTGACATTTTACAGCGTTAAATAAGGTTGTATTTTCAGGAGTAAATCCCGATCAATTAATACAGATTCTAATAATTGCTCGAAGTTAGAATATTTCTGAAATTTGGGACGCATTTTAACAATAGAATTTGCAACATTCCATGAAATATAGGGATGTGATTGTAATTCAGCCACCGTGGCCGTATTGATATTGATTTTGCTAATGAGCATTTGGTCGACCACGATGTTTCTTTCAAAACCATTTAACTTTTCTTGATCAATGCGGTAGACTTCTAATAGTTGATTTTTTGTTGCGAAACCTCCAAGTTTTGAGCGCTGTTCAATAATCTTTTTAGCTAAATAATTACCAATTCCTGGCAACGATTCCAATTCTTCCAGAGTTGCTGAATTTAGTTCAATGATGTCAATTTTAACCACATATTCCTTTTTCTTCGATTCTGAGAATTGATTCTTGTTGAATTGCTTAATGGGGTAAAATGTAGAATCTTTGATTAGATCATACAAAACTTCCGGAATGACAAAAATCTGTTGAAGTTCGTCGTTGGAATATATTCCGCGACTTGTAAATTTCAAGACAACATTGACTTGTTTATCGCTCAAACCAAGTTTTTTCCATTCTTCAAATGTGTACAGATTCGGATCGAACGCTTTTGGAGGTTTCTTATATTTTGAATTTTTCTTAAACTTTCTGCTTCGATCGTACTCATTGTAGGCGATTTTACGCTCCACTTTTTCCATAGAAGTATCCAACAACGTTTCGGAAACATTCCAAGGATCATTTCGAAAGTACTTATAAAAAACCCGAGGTGCAAGAATGACACAAACCATCACAATCAACATAAACCAAAGTCCACGCTGGTTTCTTTTTGACAGTGATGACTTTACTTTTGCCATTTACACTAATTTATCGAGGTTCATCGTCGTTTTCAGAAAATGAATCAGGTTCTGCCTTTGGCTTATCAAATAAGACTTTAAAGAAGAAATAGCCAGTTATTACAGTTATCGAAATTTCTGTCACTAACATTGTTATTAAACCGCTTGTGCTCATATTAATTTTCTTTTACGATTAAGACTTGCCTTGTACACTAGATATGCAATAGCTAACCAAAGTGCTACAAGGAAAAATCGACTTATATTTTTATATATAATGGTTTTCTTTTCATCGGCAATTTTTAATTTTCGAAACGATGCATCACTTTTAAGCTTGAGGAGTTCTCTTTGTTTTTTCACAAGCAAAAAAGTCGTGACATTTAACTTTTTATTAGCATCAATTCGCTTATCTGAATAACTTTCCAGCAAATACTCTTCTTTAAAATCTACTTTTTTATCTAACACTAATTGTTGTTCTTCAATTTTCTTTGAAATTTTATCAACATCAGCATAGAATGCTATTTTTTCATCGGAAGCCTTGTGAATAATCGTGTTATAAATTCCAGGGAAGCTGCTGATAAAAACCAACGCAAGCATAACAGGAGTAATATACTTGATAATGAACTTAAAAATTAATGGAACCTTTATATCTGATCCAGTAATAATTTCTTTCCAACCCCTGTTAATTCCAAAAATCCAAGAGAACAGAATAATTTCTATGAATGCAAAAAGCACTAAAGACACGGTTCCAGCCCAATAATCATATTCGTCAAAAACTCCACTATTGAAAAATAAAACAGTTGGTAATCCTAGAATAAGAACGGCAAAACCAAACATCCACGCTGCACTTTTTTCTTTCCACCCAAATTCGTCTTGTAGAAAGCCCATAACCGGTGTCCCCATTGCTAGTGACGAAGTGATACCAGCGAAGAATAAAAGTCCGAACCAAGCAACACCAGCAACGACACCTAAAACGCCTCCCCATTGTTCAAACAAGTATGGAAGTGTTTTAAATCCTAAACCTAATCCACCTCCTTCGCTAATTAAATCTTTTAAACCATCAATTCCTAGATATCCAACAGAGATTGGTATCAGGATTGCCGAACCAAGCACAACCTCAACAAACCCATTCATCCAACCAGCTGACATAGCATTTAAGGCAATATCATCCTTGCTTTTGACATAGGATGCATAACACTGAATGGATCCCATTCCAATAGATAAAGTAAAGAAAATTTGACCAGCTGCAGCTAACCAAACCTTTGGTTCCCAAATGGTATCGAATTTAGGAGTCCACAAAAAATCTAAGCCTTTTAAACCATCGAAAATTGCACCATGCTCACCCGCTTGAATTGTGACTGCTTTGTAAGCAAGGAAAGCTCCAAAAATCAACAATAATGGCATTCCAATTTTCGCAGCTTTTTCTACTCCCCCACTCAATCCTTTGGATAAAATCCAAGTATTCAAAAACAAACACAACACCCAAAAAACGATAGGTTCTAAGGTGCTTAAAGAAACATAATTTCCAAAAAATCCAGCCACTTCACCTTGTGACTTCCCACCAAAAGTGTCAATAACTGAATGATACACGTACGACAATGTCCAAGATTCTAAATAACAATAGTATGCTGCAACAGCCAAATTTGTGAATATTCCAAAAACTCCGATGTACTTCCAAAGTTTACGTTTATCCATTGAATCAAGAATAAACGGTGTAGAGTGATTTCCTTCTCGTCCACCAAATCTACCAACAGACCATTCAACGAAAAGAAGCGGAATCCCCATTAATAGAAAACACACCAAATAAGGAATGATAAATGCCCCTCCTCCATTTTCTACAGCTTGAACTGGAAACCTCAAAAAATTTCCTAATCCAACAGCATTCCCTGCCATTGCTAAAATAAGACCTACTCTGGAACCCCAACCTGCATCACTAGTTTTTGACATAATTTACGTTATAGTTTGAACGAATATAGCATTTTTTGTTTGGAAAGTACAAAAGCACTATAATAAATCAAGTGTTTCTTGAATGGATTTTGGTTCGTAGCCAAGTAATAATTTTGCTTTTGTTAAGTCAAAACCCGTTCTTGGTGGGCGTTTTGCGGGTTGATTGAGCGACTCACTGGAAATTTTATTTACTTTTTCCATAGATAAATGATAATAGTCGGCCACCAAACGAACAATTTCATAAATCGAATAGGTTGTTGGACCAGAAAGATGGAAAATTCCGTGTTGATTTAAGGTGCAAATCCGAATGCATCCCCAAGCCAAATCATCAGCCCAAGTAGGAGCACGAAATTGATCGTCGATAATATTCATGGAATCACCTTTGTGTAATGCAGATTTTGCCCAAACCAAAAGATTAGATCTAGATAAATTATTTCCAGTGCCGTAAACAATAATTGTTCGAACAATAGACCAATCTTTAAATTCGCTTTCTTGTAAAATTTGTTCTCCTTCTACTTTTGAAGAAGCATATACACTCAACGGATTCACAATATCTTCTTCGGAGTAGTTGCCTCTTTCACCATCAAAAACAAAATCTGTTGAAAGCAATTGAAAACGAATGTCTTTTCTTTTGCATGCTTCAAACAAAATGCGTGTTCCGTCGACATTTACTTTTTTACATAAAGCAGGATTTGTTTCACATTCATCTACATTTGTGATTGCAGCAGTATGAATTACATGTGTAATTTCTTGATCTTGAAAACACGCTTCAACTTCAAGCGGATTTGAGATGTCCATCGAACAATAGTTTTCTGTTGGACAATCTGGGTTTCGATTATCGCCTTGTGACGTAGCAATAAATGCTATCTTTTGTTTTAAAAGCTGAGCGACAATTTTCTGTCCGAGCAAACCATTTGAACCTGTAATGAGAATTTTCATGAGTTTTATTAAATATCATTTAAGAATTATTACTTTAAAAATACAGTGTTTTCAAACTCATAAAAAGAAAAATGAAAATGAATTCTTTATTTATAATTCCCAAATAGTGGTTCGTTTTTTTCGTTGGAACTTAAAGTAGTGTTTGTGTTCCAACAGCCAAGCCATTGCCAAGTAAATGATCAAAGGTGAACCAAGTGCGATGAATGAAGCATAAATAAATCCAAGACGTACTTTTGAACTTTCTATTCCCAAATTCTTGGCAAGCCACCGACACACTCCAAAAGATCTGAGTTCAAAAAAGAATGCAATTTTATGTATGAGTCTCATTTATTGACGTGTCAATGTATTCTGATCAAAAACAAAATTCTGTGCCACTAAATTACGTATTTGGGTTCAAATACGCATGACTAAACGGTTTATTTTAAAATTTGTACACCAATTGCACACGAAAGACATTTATTTTTCATGCAATGTTCATTGTACAATTCAATTAGCGCTTGGCTTTCGAATGCATTTTTCACCCGAATCCCGAGTTTCTTCCAAACATCGATTATTGTATTGCTTTCAGGTTTGAGTGATTCTAACATCGAAACTACCCGTGATTTGATGATATCGTCTTGTTTCTCTTCGGAATACCACCACAAAAAAGGAACAATTGCATTGATGAGCAACAAATTTTGAAAGGAAGTAGACATTGACAAGTTCTTATCAGCTTCCTTAAACGAAAGCTTAAAAACTGAATTTGTGTAAGAAACTAGATCTTCTCCATTTAAAACTTCCAAGGCAATATCAAAATCATAATTGGAGATAAAATGAGCAAATTGATTGATTCGAATTTCAGGATAGCTATGTGGCCTCAAGCCTTTGCGTTTCCATGCTTGTGGTGTAACTGTTCCGATTTGAAATTTTCGATTCATCTCGATCCACGTTTTTGGTGTTTTACGATTCTGAATTACAGAATCAATTCCGCTGGTTGCCAAAATGAGTTCCTTTTGTTTCCTTTTTTCAACTGATTTAAGAATGGATAATGGCAACCTTCTTGACATTTCCTCGAAGGGAAATTGATTTACCTTCACACCAAACGCACGCGCAAATAGAAAATAAAGCATTTCTTGTGGTTCTGAAATCTCAGTATCTTGTTTGAGAAAAAAACTTTTACGATTCAACCGGTCCCAAACTGCACGCTCCATCATTGATTCGAGGTAAATAGTTTCAAGATCGGGAAGTGATTTTCTGCAATTCACTTCAGATGATGCATCTGCGAAATATTTCCAATGTTCAAAATGTTCGTCATCTATGTAATCTTTGAGTTCAATGGTTGGAATTGGTGTTTCATTGATATAAACATCTTGGTCATGCTCCAAAACCACATGCAAAATCACATTATTGTATGCTTCGTCGTGTTGATGATTGTGTTTGTACCAATCGGAGCTTTTTACATGAATTTCGATGTTTCCAGCCCATTCAATTCCATCCAATAAAATGCGCCCATTGGTAAAATCAGGTCCTGACTCATGGGTGTTATGGATTCCAACATTTTTAATGGTAATGGATTGATGCGTTGTTGTTTTGATCAAATGAAAGGGAATCCGTTTCACTTTCCAAATGAATTGTAGGTAATTTTCGTTCATTGTAAATTTGGTTTTTACCTAAAGTTACAAAAATATTTTAAAACAAAAAAGGCCCAATTTACATTGAGCCCTTATTATTTATTGTTAAATCAAAAATTACATTTTCGGCACTGTTTTGAACTCCAAGTATTCTTTTGGAGCTGCAGGCGCAGTTGCAGGATTGAAATCCATATTTAAAACTCTACCTTCTGTACGACGATTGAATTGGTGTAATTTATCGAACATCGCAGGATTTGAAGTTTTGAACGAATTAATTAATGCTTCAGTCAACTTAACTTCAACAGAACCGTCTGTTGGTTTACCAGCTTTATCTAAAGTTGCAGTTGCGAAATAATCATTATTTCTTTTGTAAACAGTACGTGGATCATTTTCTCCTTTTCCAACTGGAATAATACGTCTAGGATCAACTCCTTTTTCTTTTACTAAATACTCGTAACATTTGTGCGCTCTGTTTTCTGAAAGCACTTGGTTCGCATTTGTAGCACCACGTGAATCTGTATGTGAACTCAATTCCAATACCATTCCTGGATATTCTTCTAAAAGATTATAAACGAATAATAATGAGTCAGGTGAGTTAATAGTACCGTCAACCAATAAATCCCATTTTGCTAAAGGATAACGCACCTCTGGGAGACGAATTACTTTTTCTATTGGTAACAAGTTCATCTCTACCACAAAGTTTTGTCCTTGCGACAAGCCAATTGTTGTAAATTTAGAACCCGTTTTGTTTTCGTAATATCCTTCTTTGGATACATTTACTGTATAAGACGCATCTGGTGTAATGTAGCGATCGCCATTTGGTTTTTTATCCCAGAATACTGTTCCTGCTGCATTTGTATAACCTTCCCAAGTATCTCCAGTAGATGATTTAACCACTACACGAGCGTCCTCGATTTTAACTTTTTTATCTTTTGCATTTGCAACAATCACTTTTAAATCAAACAAGTTTGGTGGCATTTCATATGACCAGATATCTGGAATGTTTTCACCATTCTCATTTTTTCTTTCAGAAGTAAAGTAACCTTTTGTTTCTGTGTGCTCAACCAACGCATAGTCATTGTGAATGGAGTTAATTGGAACTCCTAAATTCACAGCGTTTTGCCATTTATTTTGTTCTCCAACTTTCTCAGCTTTAAAGATATCTAAACCTCCCATTCCTGGTTTTCCATCTGTTGCATAGTACAAAGCACCATCTTTTCCGAAAGTTGCAAACATGTCGTTTCCAGGTGTATTGATTTCAGGACCTAAATTTACTGGTGTTGTCCACGAATCTGATTTTTTGTCATATGTTGTTGACCATAAGTCACGACCTCCAAAACCTCCAGGTAAATCGGATGTGAAAATCAAGAATTTACCATCGTCAGAAACACAAGGATGACCAACAGTCAAGGTATCATTTGTTTTCAAATTCAATTTTGTAGGTTCTTTCCACTCTGTTTTGCTTTTTTGCTCTGCTACCCAGATGTCACAACCCAAATTTTGTTTTTTCACATTTGGACAACGCGTAAAGAACATCGTTTTTCCACGACCATCAAAAGCACAAGTACCTTCATTGTCTTCTGTGTTGATTCCCGTTCCTTGCACCTGTTTTGGCTCCAACCAATTCCCTTTTTTGTCCATTTCTGACACCCAAAGGTCCATGTATTTTTCACATGTACGCGGATCCTTTGCACTACCTGTACTTTTTTCTCTACTAGAACCAAAATACATCACAGATTCTTTTCTGTCACCAAACATTGGCGCCATATCGAATTGTTTTGTGTTGATATTTTTTTGTGGTTCAACAATGTGTTTAGTTTTATTA
Source organism: Crocinitomicaceae bacterium (assembly GCA_965247975.1). Lineage (GTDB taxonomy): Bacteria > Bacteroidota > Bacteroidia > Flavobacteriales_D > Crocinitomicaceae > Taishania. The sequence goes on along the minus strand of OZ252050.1, from coordinate 853,718 downwards.
GCAACAAAATCTTCTACTTTGTTACAAGAAGCGATACCAACTTGACCACGTGTATCACCAGGAGCCAATTTATTAAAAGCGGTGTATTGTTTAATCGCTTTGTCTTTCTCGCCCATGATACGGAACATCTCACCATTGTAATAATGAACCACTGGATCGATTTCTTGATAATCTAACAAGATAGCACGATCGTACCACTCATTCGCCAAACGATAACGCTCAGTTTGTCTATAACTTTCTGCTGTTTGAAACGCCATAGTAGCTTTCATTTTTTGAGCAGATTTTCCTTTTCGAGTTAATTTAGTATATGCTAATGCACAAGCGTCAGCTGCTTCGCAGTACTGCTCACTTTGATAAGCAATATTTGCTTTGTCAACATACTTGTTGTTTTGAGAATAACTTGCAGCCGAAAGCCCCAAGAACAGTGATGTGATAATAATTTTATTAGTCATAGAATCAAATTTCGTCATAGTAATTGTTAAGCGAAGAAAAGAGTTTTATTTGACAAAACCTATTTTTCATCCTAAAAATCCAAGTAATTTCTGCGTAAAAATAATTATTTATTTAAATAAAAGCACGTCGAAGTTAAGAAAATGAAATAATAATTGCGTTAAAATTAAATTTTATTCAGTAAAAATATTGTTATTCTTCGATCATGGCACTGGAATATGTGCGCCATTTCTGCAAAACTTGAGCAAAACCACTTGGTAATTCAGAATCAAACTGTAGCATTTTCCCAGATGTTGGATGCTCAAATCCTAGGGTTTTGGCGTGAAGTGCTTGACCTTTTAATAAATTAAAGCAATTCTCAATGAATGTTTTGTACTTAGAATGGGTTGTTCCTTTCAAAATGATATCACCACCATACTCCAAATCGTGGAAAAGTGGATGCCCCATGTATTTAAAATGTGTTCTAATTTGATGTGTTCTTCCCGTTTCTAATTTACATTCAACTAATGTCACCAAGCCAAAACGTTCGAGCACTTTATAATGAGTAATCGCATGCTTCCCATAATCACCATCTGGAAAAACGGTCATCATTTTTCTATTTTTCAAAGATCGTCCAACATTTCCAGTTATGGTTCCATCTTCGGTTACATCACCCCAAACGAGTGCCCAATACCTGCGTTCCGTGGTTCGGTCAAAAAATTGTTGCGCTAAAAAACTCAGGGCATGTTCTGTTTTAGCGATTACCATAACACCGGTTGTGTGTTTATCAAGCCGATGCACCAATCCTGGTCGCCCAAAATAGTCTGTGATTTTTTCAGGCAGGTTATCGAAATGATAAACTAATGCATTTACAAGTGTCCCGGTGTAATTTCCATATCCTGGATGCACCACCATATCATCTGGTTTATTTACAACCACTACTTGATCGTCTTCGTAAATAATTTCAATGGGAATGTTTTCTGGAATTAATTCCAAATTTCGCACAGGAAATGGCAAAACAATGGAAATCTGATCGTTTGGCTTTACTTTGTAATTCTGTTTGACTTTAACGCCATTCACGAGAATACTTCCATTCTTCGCTGCATTTTGAATGCGATTCCGCGATGTATTCGCCATGCGATCCATCAAAAATTTATCGATGCGAATGACAACTAAGCCTGGTTCTGCCGAAAATTTGTGGTGTTCATATAATTCTTCATCCTGTTCAAAGGACGCGTCATCTTCCAGTTCTTCTATCATTGACCTTTAATGACTTTATAGGTAGCAGTGCTATTTGCTGCTTTCACAAAATAAATTCCGTCGGAATAGTTTGTCAAATCAAGGGAGTTGTCAGTAGTGCTTAACACAAGCTCTCCTCGCAAGGAATAAACAAATATTTCTCCTACTTCTCCAAAAGATGGCTTTACAGTGAACATGCCTGTTGAAGGATTTGGATAAATAATCAAGGATTGTTCTTCTACAACTTTCGTTTCGATTCCAAGTTCTGGATCAAGCGAAGTTGAAAAAATTGGTCGGATCATCACAGAACCTGGAATGGAGGTTTGATTCCAAGAACCAGCTGTTCCAATATTATAAAACGTATGAGTGCTTTGGTCTATGTTTTTATCTAATCCAACGTTCAATCCATCTGGGTCTATTTGTCGCCAGCCAATGTAGAACTTTCCGCTTACAGGAACTTTAACCGTATCATTCGTAAAGTACTTCACAAATCCATTCGGACTTCCAGAATAAATGGGTTGTTTTGGTTGGAAAGCATCATCTTCGTAAAGCACATTTCCCGGAACACCTCCGTTATCAGCCCAAACGACCATACGGAATAATTTATTAGAAACATCATTTACCGTCGGCACAAAATGCACCATCATTCCAATGATTGAATCTGCTTCGTAAGGCGTGTATTGAATGGCAATGCGGCATTGGTTCCCAGTTACAAAGTACGCTTGTTCGGCAGTACCATCATCGTAAGAATAGTAATTGCTGAAAAATTGGCGCGAATAAGCTGTGTCATTTGGTTGAAATGATCCGACAGGCACAGAAGCACTTGCAGCGATATCAAATTCTTGTTGCGTTCCTGGTTTTGAGATATCGTAAGAATACGCAGTAACATCGTGAAAAGAATGAATAGTTGTTCGAGGAGCATAATCTGGTCCTGCATCAGGGAATCCAGCCAAGACTTGCCCATTCAAATTTACCGTTGGAGATTCCAAAGTTCCGTTATAGCTCACTTTAATTTGTCCGCCTAAGGCTGAACTTATTGGATTTCCACCATTCAAATAACTATTTCGAACAACAACTTCTGTGTTTGGATTCATTTTTCCAGCGGAGTTGTTTTTATAATGATCCCAAGGCACGGATGTAAAATCTTTTAACAAGGTTGGAACAGGATAAACCATTGCAAAATCCTCAATCAACGTATCTTGATAGCCTGATGCATTTCTTAAGTGAACATAATCTAAATGAAACTGATCTAGCATTCCTGAAAGTGCGCCATAATTCTTAAAACGAAATTGAAAAGCATCAGAAAAGAAATTTGCGGTTTTCACAGGGATTTGACCCAATTTAAATTCTCCTACGTTTCCACCATTGATTCCCCATTGGCGAATCCAATCTTGATTTGTGGCATCGTAAAATTCGAGCACAAGAGAATCGTTCACTTCTGGTACGTCTCCAAAACCTTGACGTTGAACTAAAAAAGTCAAATAAATGCTATCACCAGGGGTAAATGAAGTTAAATCAATCGCTTTCGAAGTCAAATAATCAGCTACTCCGCTTAAAGTAGTTCCCATTTCGTAAGGATAACCTTTACGGTCAAGACCATCAAAAGTCATTATTCCGAGTGACCATGGATCGACAGCGAAACGATAATTGTGAAACGCATTATCATCAATCCACAAAGCATTTGGATCTTGAACATGCGCAAAAAATTGAGTGGCAGAATCTTGGTAAATATCTGGCCCAACGATCCAAACTGTATCTGAAACATCTGGAGCGCCAATTGTGTCGTATATATAAAATGGTGGATAAGTATTTACTGTTGAATATATAACTGGGTAATTATCTAATTCTCCAACTTTAATTAATTCAGCCGGAAAATTTTCATCCGTTGTTTCATCTGTGTTAATGTCATACGTGCGACGAAATGTAATTTGTGTTGTCCGTAAAACATCATTGGCAACCGGAACATCAGACAAATCTAACAAGCGGTACTTTTTGTCGAATGTCACATTTGGATCCCCAAAATTTGCTTGATATTGCTGAATCTTATTTCGTGAAAATTCGTCAAAAAACGGAATTGAAATCGTGTCAGTTGTAAATATGAACGTACTGTCAAAAGTTCCAGCATTGATTTTTAATTGATTTTCAGAAACAGAACTCAGCTCTTGGTTAAACGTAAGTGGTGCCGTTCCTTCATACTGAGCACTCAGCTGAAAAGTAGCAGTTAAAGTAATTAAAAATAAAATAAATTTCATAATCAAGGATTCTCGTCTTCTGGAATAATTAAATTTTCAGGTGGCGTTAAACTTCCAAAGAGCGTCACCGTTGAACCTGCTGGCATCACCATTCCACCAATGTATTCAGGCGATTGAGAAATCACAAAAGCTGCTGTTGAATCACTTGAGCTTTTACATTCATCACAAACCAGAATAATGTTAAAGTTTGCCAGTTCCAATAAACGAGCTTTTGCCTCAAATATTGTAAGCCCCAACAAATCTGGAATAACGATTGACTCAGCATCCATGTATTGTCCAACGACAAGCGTAATTGTTGCACCAATTGGTACTTTCGTTTTTTCACGAACCCGTTTTCCTTTATACAATTGATCGATAACGGCACCATGCGCTTCATAAGTAGCTCTAAATTCAACTTTAAATTTAAGTCCACGGTTTTTGAGAATATTTTCCGCAAAGCGTTGTGATTTATCGATACATTTCGGCATATCTACCAAATGCGTTCTTTTGGTAACACGAAAGCGAATTGTACGTCCTCCTTTTACAAAAATATCTGTTTTAGAAGTTGGCATTGGATCTTGCGAAATAATGGTTCCCGCAATTTTCTTAGGATCGTATATGGAATCTAAAATTTCATATTCCAAATCAAGATTTTCCAATCGACTAGGAACCGTATTGAAGTTTTTCCCAATGAAATTTGGCACCGCAATTTTTTCTCCATGGCTTGTATAGAAGCCTAAGAACCATTTTGTTCCGAAAATTAAAATGACGTAAACAGCGATAAGAATCAAGAAATTCTTTAAAAACCGCTTGCTCCAGACAAAATCTTTTATTTTACTTCCTAAACTCATGATACTCGATTCAACGGACAAAGATAAAAATTAAGTAGATAACGCAATTCCAGATTAAAAATTTGGTGATAACTCGTGCGTTTTGTAGAAATCTTCGATGTACACAAAAGCCTCTTCGGCAGTATCAACCAATTTGAATAAGTCTAGATCTTTTTCAGAAATGTTGTTTTCTGCTTCAAGCATTCTTTTTTTGATCCAATCTACCAAACCGCTCCAATAATCAATGCCAATTAAAACAACTGGTCGTTTATTAATTTTCTTAGTTTGAATCAATGTTAAAGCTTCGAACAATTCATCCAAGGTTCCAAAACCGCCAGGTAAAATGACAAATCCTTGAGCATATTTCACAAAGATCACTTTGCGCACGAAGAAATAATCGAATTCCAAATTATGTTCAGCGTCGATGTATGGATTATGATTTTGTTCAAAAGGCAAATCAATGTTTAATCCTACTGATTTTCCGTTTCCTTCTTGCGCGCCCTTGTTTGCAGCTTCCATGATTCCTGGTCCGCCACCAGTGATGACACCATATCCAGCCTCGGCCAAACGTTTGGAAATTTCTACCCCAATTTGGAAATATTTATTTTCTTCTTTTGTGCGAGCCGATCCAAATACGGAAATACAAGGTCCAATTTTAGACATTCGGTCATATCCTTCAACAAATTCGGCCATAATTTTGAAAATCGCCCAACTGTCGTTTATCTTAATATCGTTCCAATCCTTTTTTATTCTATTCATTTTAACTTTTTTGCAAACCAATTTATCTGAGTAACTTGACCTTTTCTTCCAAAATTTCGTTCAAAACTATTCAATTTTGTGCATTAGAAAAATGACCAAGCTTTAAAAACCCGTAAACTTATGGTTTATTTTTGTGGAATGCGTAATTTCGAGCCAATGAATCTTCGAATATTTCTCCTTTTTATTCCCTTTATTTCTTTTGGTCAAGGCGCATTTTTTGAGCCTGCCGATAGCTTGCATCGTGGGAGAACAATCGGAATAAGTTCGGGTATTGGAGTAATTTGGGCTGGAAGCATTATTGGCCTTTCGGAGGTTTGGTACGCGGATTATCCAAAAACTTCCTTGCATTCTTTTAACGATTCACACGAATGGATGCAAATGGACAAAGTTGGACATGTCTACACCGCAAACAAAATTTCAGCATTAACTGGAAATGCATTTCAATGGTGTGGAGTCTCAAACAACAAATCAGCATGGTTAGGATTTGGAATTGGAATGGGATATCAATTCAGCTTGGAAATGTTGGATGCTCAAAGCGCAGGCTGGGGTTTTTCGTGGAGTGATATGGGAGCAAATTTTCTTGGCTCAACGATTTACTTAGGTCAGCAATTAGGCTGGAAAGAGCAACGTTTTTTATTTAAATTCTCAACTTTTCCGTCGGAATATGCACAATACAGACCAGCGGTTCTTGGTAGTAATTTTGCGGAAGGCCTTTTGAAGGACTATAATGGTCAAACGTATTGGTTGAGTGCAAGTCCTGGAAGTTTTATGAAAGATTCCAAATTTCCAAGTTGGCTTTGTTTTTCTGTGGGATACAGTGTTGACGAGAAATTGATTGGCGATAAAGACTACTTCATTGGTTTTGATGCCGACCATCCGACAGTGCCGATTGAATTTAATGCCAAGCGTCAATTTTTATTTTCATTGGACATAGATTTTAGCAAATTGCCTATAAAACGTCCGTGGTTAAAAACAATTGTGAAGCAACTGAATTACTTAAAAATTCCGTTTCCAGCGTTGGTGATAACAGGTAATAAAATTGGTGGAAGTTGGTTGTATTTTTAGAAAATGAATCAATCCAAGTTAAGTGAATTGACTAGAATGACACTGTAAAAATCAAAAATGACACTGTAAATGACACTGTAAATGAATCAGTATTTTCTTTGATTAAGTGAAACGTTGCTTGGCTTGTCCTACCCAATTCGGTGAATCATCAATGGTTTGTCTTAGCATTAAATTGAATTGTGCTGCGTGGTGTTGAATATGCCTCATGTTGTACAAAAGAATTTCAAGTAAAGAAAAGTTTTTGTATTCATTTATCCAACGGTCATTCATACTTTTTGGAGTTAATTCATCGATAAGTCGATAGGCCTTTTGCCGGCAATGTTCCAAATAATCAATAATTTCTGTTTTTGTGTAAGTTCTGTCTGGCTTTTTACCTGTTGGATCAAATTCTGATAAGTCAAAAAGCTTTGGTGGCTCAAATTTATTGGGTTCAGTTGTCAGATAATAATCCGTCCAAAAAATACAATGGAAAGATAAATACCAAAAATCTAATTTTGTGTCCCAATGTTCTTCTGGGCACAAATCGATTGCATTTTCGAGCATATCAAGACTTGCTCCAAATTGAGTCCAAAGAGCATCGGTTATTTTTGTTGAGTTTTCCATTATTTCATTTATTCATTTAGATGCTTTGTTTGGTTGTGTTGTTGAAGGCTATCTGTCAAGCATTCTATGAATCGGCAAAAAATAAATCTACTTCCCATACAACTTATTCACCGCCTCTGTCCTATTTTGCACTTGCAACTTTTCATAAATATGATTTAAGTGTCTTTTTACAGTGCTCATCGAAATGGTCAATTGATCTGCAATTTCTTTGTACAAAAATCCTTTACTGAGCAATTCTAACACTTCAAATTCGCGTTTGGTAACCAAATCATGGACATTGATTGTTTTAGGCTGGTTAAAGGTTTGCAGCACTTTTCGCGCAATTTGTGGCGACATTGGACTCCCTCCTTCATACAATTCAATTACATTTTCTTTGATTTTTTCAGGAGGTGTATTTTTTAAGATGTAACCACTTGCTCCTGCTTTCAGGGCTTCAAATACTTGGTCATTATCTTCAAAAATGGTGAACATAATAAATTGAATCAGCGGAAAATTTGGTTTGATTTCAAAAACACAGTCGATTCCGCTTTTTTTAGGAAGATTTATATCAGTGATAACAACATCTGGTTGCAAATCTGGCAAAGCATCAATCGCATCTTCGGCATTGCTAAAGCAGCCTATCAATTCGAAACGCTCATCTTGGGCAAACAAATCCCGCATTCCTTCTTGAATGTCAACAATATCTTCAACGATGCAAACTTTTATCATATCACTTTTTTACAAATTAACATTAAAAATAAAGTTCGTGCAATCAGTCGAAAGGTTGACTAAGTTTCGATTCCCTTAACTGGAAGTGAAATTTCGATGTGCGTTCCATGATCAAAAGAGAATTTTATTGTTCCACCTAATTTTTCGGCACGTCTTTTCATACTCGAAATACCATTTCCATTTTCTCGATTGCCCGATGAAAAACCAATGCCATTATCACGAATTAGGATAAGATAATTTTCATTGAGCTCGGTTGAAATTTCAACTTTAGAAGAATTGGCATGTTTCACAACATTGTGCAAAGCTTCTTTCACGATTAAAAAGATACTTCGTCTATTTTCTCCGGAAACGGTTATTTCATCCAACAAATCGGATTCAACCATTCGTGTCTCTAACTCCAAATTATTTGATTCCAAGTATTCATAAGCGTATCGTTTTGTGTAGGATTGTACTTGTCTAAGCGAATCGTTTTCAACTTTCAATGCCCAGATTATTTCGCTCATATTTTTAATCAAATCTAAAGACGTATCCTGAATTTTATGCAGCGAAGCATCATCATTACCTTTTTTAAGAATGGATTCGCTTAGGTAACTAATTTTCGTTAAACCACTTCCTAAATCGTCGTGCATGTCGTAAGCAATGCGATCGCGTTCGTGTTGCACAGCTATTCGCTTCTCAATCAGCGCTTTTTGTTGATCCAATTTACGTTTGTAAAAGGACCGAATCAAAAAGAATGTTCCTGCTCCGATAAATAATATCACCAAAAGCACAAACCACCATTGTTTGAACCAAACTTGTTTAATTTCGAATTCCAAAGGATGTGAGAGTTGGATCCATGAGGAATCGCCTGAGGCTTTTGCTCGCAAGGTTAATTCGTGCTTTCCTGCAGGTAAATTGGCAAAATTAATTTGCTTTTGGTTGCCCAGATCTACCCATTTGTTTTCTGACCCTCTCAATTTATAGCTGAATTCCAATTCATTGGATGCATTCAAATCGAGAAGACCGAAGCGAATTTGAACATTGTTTTCATTGGATTTGAATACATACTTTTTTCGCCCATCGATCAATCTATTTTTGTTATTCACAAGCAACTCATCAATGAAAAGATAATTTCCTATATGTGGCTTTTTTTTGAACTTATTCGGAAACAAACGAATTAAGTACTTTTCTGCCCCAACCCATAAAGTTTGACTTTCAGCATCAAAATAAGTAGCATTTTGATTAAAACTTTCGGCAATAAATCCACTTTTCAAATTCAAAACGATCATCTCATTGCTTCGGGTGTTGAATACCATTAATCCACGATCAGTTCCAATCCAAATCTGGTGGTCGCTAGTCATGGTGAGGCTCTTAATCGTGTTGGAAGTAAGTCCTTCCTTCATTGAAAGAATGGTAAATGATTTTTTTTGTAAGGAATATTTCAGCAAGCCATTTCCATTAAACCCCACCCAAACATTCCCTTTTTTATCGGCCATCATTGAGTTTACGCCAGTAGTAATCACTTTTTTCTTTTGTCCAATGGTGTTAAAATCAATTTCTTCAAAGCGATTTTCAGCGCGTTTCCAGTGAGTAACAATATGCGTTTTATTGCTGCCCAGCCACAAATCACCTTGTTCATCTTCTGTACAATAAGTAAAATACGACGCCTTAAAATTTTCTTTGTTACTATTGTAATGAGTTATTTTCCCGGACGTTTTTTCGATGCGCAATAAACCTCCTTTTTGATTTCCACTGTACCATAAGTCACCATTTGAATGTTTGAAAGCAAGCACAATCATGTCCGCATCGGGAAAGTACTTTTTAAACGAATTATCGACCCTTTTTTTCTTGGTTTTGGTATTAAACACATGTATGTCAAATCGCTTTGCTCCGCCAGAAATGATTTCATCATTATTCTTTATTGTGAACCAATTCATTTCTTCCGAATTTGGATATAAAACCTTATTGACGCCCGTTTTAGAGTCAAACTGATTGGTTTTTCCATAGTAGCTTGTGCAATACACCTTTTTATCATTCCCAACAGTTATTGAGAAGATTTCAGATTTATGTATCGGATCAATTTCCCAAAAATCAAACCCGTTTGAAAACTGAATTTTTCGAAGCAGACCATTTAAAGTCGCGGCCCAAAAAACACCTTGATGGTCAAAAATAAAATCAAAAATATACCCCGCATTAAGTCCACCAGCCGCATCTTTCTCATAGTTGCGATGAATCACTGAATTGGTCTTCGTATTCAGTGTCGTTAAGCCATTTTCTCCTGTGAAATACAAAATGTGTGTTGATTCGGGATTCGGTTTGCATAAAGTTGCACTTCCAGGCACATTTGTATATTCGTGAATCACCTTTCCGTTCAGATCAAATTTCACCAAATAGTGAAAATAATTTGACGCATAAATCGCTTTCTGGTGCTCGTCATAGTGCAAGATTTTCCATCCAACATTATTCGTTTTTTCAAGCTTGAAATCGAATAAAATTTTCGTAAAACTCTTGTTCTTAATGTTATACTTAAAGAACTCGCGCCCACTTGTCACCAACCAGTGTTCCTTATCACATTTATACACATAAACATTCGCGCTTTTTGATTCTAGAGGAGGTATGACTGTTATTTTTAGGTTTAACTCATTGTCTAAAATCAGTGCTGTATCTACAAGTGATACAACGATGTTTTTGTCGTCCAATCTTTCAATATCTTGACACGATTTGTCTTTCAAACTTTTAATTTTTGTAAATTTTTGTTCTACGGTTTGAAAAATGTATCCTTCAAAAAAACCTATCCGACAGATTAGGTGATTAGGTTTACTTTCAAAATAAACGGTCGCCGCATCAATAGAACCATTTCCGTTGGCCAACTGGCTAGGTGAAAAATGTTTATAGGTTGAACCATCATAACGATCAATTCCTTGCGGAGTTCCGAGCCAAATAAATCCCTTTTTATCCTGATAAATGGAATTTAATTGATTATCACTCAATCCATCCTTTGTGGTAAAAGTCGTAAATTTAAAGTCATTTTGTGCGAAGCAATCATTCGAAAAAACGAATATGCAAAGCATAAAACAACATTTAATTAATGACTTTAGTATTTTCATTCAGGTAAATATAAGAACTACCTTGATTTTCTCGAAAGAAAAAAAACACCTTGCAACAATTGAATTATTGAAGCAAGGTGAAGTTTTATTGAGGAGTTTATTTGAATTTTCAAGCACTTCCTAGTATAAAAATGACATTAGTTCTCGGCATATCTGATATTTGCACCACCTTCAAATGTATTGTTCCATTGATTCCGGAAACCGTACCAATCTCCACTTGCAGGAGCAGTAAGGTTTCCATCTCCATTTGAATCGCCACCAACTGTGTCATCCTTGTAAGAAGTAAAAATCACTGTTGGGTCATAGGTGATATCTCCTTCGCTGAAGCGTTGAAGACCAATTGATGAACCGGAAAATTTGACTTTAACGCCTCCCGTAATAACCAAAGATCCTGGTGAGTTTACCTGTAGATAACCAGTAACAAGGTAAGGAATCTCTGTAATATTCCAATTAGCGGTTCCGCTATAAATACCTGTTCCGTCCAATTTTACAACATTTCGTGTATTTCCTTCCGATGGGTTACTTGGATTGTAAAATTTATTTGAATTAGATAAATTGTACTTCACTGAAACATATATTGGATAATCATTGTCATAAAACGTGTTGTTAGTTATGATTTGAGTACTATTATCAATAATATTATAGCCTCCATAGATTGCTATAGAATTCTCATTGTTTCCTGATCTCGTATGTGCTATTGTGCAATTGTCAATCGTTATTCCAATGCTACTTCCTTTTATTCCAATCGCTCCATATGTCCCGCCGTTGTTAGCACCAGCGTACATTATATCGCAATAAGTCAAGCTATTGCCTGTTGAATTGCTATTAAAATCAATTCCGATCCAATCACCTTTTTGCGGAGTGCTCGCATTGCCATCATTGTTACTGTCTCCACAATGTGTATCATCCGCTCCTGATGTGAAAACAATGCGTTTCGAAGAATTTCCATTAGCAATTATTCTACCTCCACTATAAACTTCTATATTTTTACCCGGATCAGTTTTAATAACAACCCCAGGTTCGATGGTTAGAACACTGTTTACTGTCAAATAACCTTTGATGACATAAACATTACCCTCAGTCCAAGTTGTTGGTGCGTCGATACTTGCATTAATATCCAACGTAATGACATTACAAGTCGTTGGTATTGGATCTGTTGGATCATCGGGAATTGGTTCTTCTTTTTTACAGCTTAATGCCATCATTACGATTCCTAGTAGAAGAATTGATTTTTTCATTTTTTGATTTATTAAAATTAATGCAGCAAAGTTATGCTGTGTTAATTCTTCAAAAAATCAACCTTTTGGTTCATTTTGGGTTTTTACTTGAATCGCTTTGAAGGTTGAATTACTTTACTTTAACAACAACTTTACCTTTCGAACGACCACCTTCTACATAAGTCAATGCGTCGTTTGTTTGTTCAAATGGAAAAACTTGATCAATGACAGGTTTAATTATTCCTGCTTCCACTAGTTCAGCAATTTTACCGAGTTGTTTTCCTTCAGCTCTCATAAACAAAAACTTGAAAGAAACATTCAATTTCTTAGCTTTTTTTCGAGCGCTCGAACTTAATAGTCGAATGACAAATTTCAAGTACCATGGAAGTCCAAGGTGACTTGCGAATTCAGGTGTTGGAGGACCAACAAGCGAAATGAGTTGTCCTCCGGGCTTTAAAACACGCAAAGATTTTTGTAAAATTTTGGGATCTTTATTGCTGTGCAAAATAAAATCATATTCTTTTAAAATGGTTTCAAAATCTTCTGTTTTGTAATCAATAACTAAATCAGCTCCAAGACTTTTAACCAAGTCTGTATTTTTTGAACTTGTGGTTGTTGCCACAAACGCACCCAAATGTTTGGCCAACTGAATAGCAAACGTTCCAACGCCACCCGAGCCCGCTTGAATAAAAACTTTTTGACCTTTTTGTATTTTTGCAACCTCAACCAACGCTTGCCAAGATGTCAACCCAACGAGCGGAATTGAGCTGGCTTCTGCCATGGTAAGATTTTTTGGTTTTAGCGCAACTTCTTTTTCGTTTATTGCGATAAATTCGGCAAAAGTGCCCAATTTATGATTTCCTGAACTTGAATAAACTTCATCACCAACCTTGAATTTACTCACTTTTGATCCAACTTTGGTAACAATTCCAGCAACATCACGACCTAATTGAAAAGGTGGTTTCATGGGTAGGAAAAGTTTAAATTCTCCATTTCGTATCATTAAATCAATCACATTTACGCCTGCCGAATGCACTTCCACGAGCACATCTGTTTCATTCAAAATAGATTCTCCCAAATCTGTTAACTGTAATTTTTCTTTTTTGCCGTAGCTTTTTACTATGAACGCTTTCATTTTAAACAATTTTTAGTTTTTCATTTTTTTAATAGTGCCAGTTGCCCAACGTGGTATGCTAAGTGATTACTTCTACTAAGAACCACGTTCAATTTATTACGGTGAGGTTCATTTGCGAAATCTTCTTCAGAAACTGAAGCATATTTTTCAAACCATTGATCAAAGGAAAGAGATTCTAATTTTTCCCAGAGTATTTTATTTAATTGTTCCCATTGTAACCTTAATGCCGCAATAGTAGGTTTTTGAGCCATAAAATAATCCGGATTTTTTATAAAAATATCAACTATTTCTGGATACAAACTCTCACCCAAACCGAGTAATGGAAGCATATTATCGTGTACTGCAACCAAATGACCCAAAAGATAATGTCCAGAATTTTTGGTTGGCGAAACCTCATTACTAATTTGCTCATCCGACAATTCAGAGAACAGTGCAGAAGCTTTTATGGAATTAGTCTTAAAGTTTTCGAGTACAATTTGAATTGCAATCTCGTTTTTATTCCTATTCATACTGTTTCTAGTTTATTTTCTTTCCGTCTTTCACAAAAGTGATGACTTCTGATATATCATACGCATGCACTGCGGAACAAAAGATTGAAATTCTATTTGATAGGCTTTTTAATTCTTGACTAGCAAAGAATTTTTGCATTTCCAATTTATCTGTAAAACCTAGGATCAAAGAAGCTTGAAACTGATCGGCTTCAACATTATCATGCAACACATTTGGAGTATCCCATTGTTTTTGTTTCCATGGATTATATACTTTGTTTCTCAATTCGATTAACATTCCTGAATTAGCAAGTGCTGGTGTGAGTTCTTCGTTGATAAATTTAGCAAAATCCTTCTCACTAATTCCTTGCTTTTTTTTAAAAAAGACCATAGAGCTGGCTCCAACTTTTGTATTTGCATTGGCCACTTCGTACCAAAAGGAATTTTTAGGAAACGCAGCATAAAGCAAGGTGCGTTTAAACAAATTCACTTCATCCGCAGAAGCCATTTCGTTTTGTTTTTTCCCTTTAAACAGAGAAAAGTAATTTTTTAGTGTCACATCAGCAACGCCATCGACTTTACGGTCTTGAGGAATGGCAGTTTCTACTCCATTTATTGCTAACCACAATCCAGGATTTACATCTGCGAAATGTATTTGACGGTATTCTAACAATCCTTTATTTGCTGCAATGATTTGAGCGTGTGGTCCTTTCCATCGATCCATCCCAATTTGACGTGCTTGATCTGTTCGCATCCAAAGAAGAATTGAAGAAGATAAGTGTTTTTTTGCATTAACTTTTGTAGAAACCACAACAGGTTCTTCAGTTTGGGCATAACTAATTGTAAACGCGACAATAGCGAAGAATAATGTTAATGTTATTTTTTTCATGTTGTTTAAATTTTGGGTTATTACTTTTTTATTTTGTTAAAAATGGTATTACTTGTTTAAGAAATTCTTCGTGGTATTGAAAGATTCCGCCATGACCAGAATTAGGGTAAATTATTACCGGCTCAGCGTTTGGAAAGCGTTTTGCCAAATCATACGAATTTGGGGTTGGCACCATTCGATCATTATCACCATTTGCGACCAAAACAGGATGTTTGAACGCACTTAAATCAGCTGGTGTTGCATTGCCCCAATCTTCGATTGCCTTTAGTTGCTTTTTCAAAACACTCAACTTTACTTTAGTATCACGATTTTCGGTTCTTTCTTTTAGTCTACCTAAAAAATCACGAGCTGCTGCTTTGCCTATTTTGTTTTGAGTGAAAAACAAGTAAAACTTGGGATCCCTGAAAGAAAAAATACCTTTAAAAATATCTTTATACGTTAACCCAACAACATCGCTCACTCCAGCGCCACCTCTTGGTCCTGTACCCGCTAAAATAATTTTACGCGCTAAAGTCGGCTCAACTAAAAGAAGCTCTTGAGTAATAAAACCGCCCATCGAAAACGACATAATATCAACTTGGTTGTAACCCAACGCATGAATAAACGCAATTGCATCCTTCGCCATGTCAGAAAGACATGTTCCTTGTTCACCTGTTGTTGCTCCAACACCTCTGTAATCAAAAGATATTATTTGACGTTCAGCCGCAATTGCATCCATAATTCTGGGATCACAATTATCAAGATTTGCTGTGAGATGATTAAAATAAATCACAGGAATATCTCCTTTTTTACCATAAGAACGGTAAGCAAATTTAATTCCGTTTGCTTCCACGAATTGCGTGGGAACTGTGGCGTAAGTGTAGTTTACGCCTTGTGCATTAGATGTTTTCATAAATAAATTTGATAAAATCATTAAAAGAACTATTTTTTTCATTGTTGATTTTTGATTGCATTATTAATAAAGGCATGAATGTAGGAAGTGGCTAACTCCGGATATTCAAAGTGCATTGCATGACCCGTTGCATTGAAAATAATATGTTGAAGCGTTGGGGCATTTTGCAACAATGGAAGCCAGTTTTCAACTGCAAAAGAAATGTCATGATCGCCTGAAATAACAAGAACTGGCGTTTTTAATGATTTGTAGGCTTCTCTAAAATTATCGGCATCGTTGGCTAATTGCTCTGTTGGTGCAAAATATCTTTGGAGCGTTTCTAGACTCACAGGTACTTTTGATTCATCATATCGTTGAGCAATTCGTTGCAATGATGCTATTCCAGCTGCTGCACTTTTTTCAGAAGTTGGTTCAAAAAACAAGGTGATGATATCTTCTGGTGTGTAAGTAGCCTGAAGAGCTTTTTCTAAGAAAAGAGGAGAAAGTGGTGTTTCGTTTTTCCCCATTGGGTTACTTCCAATTACGATAGTGCCTAACACACGAGAAGGATATAAAAATGTTGCATATTGAGCTATCAATCCGCCATACGACCAACCTCCAACAAAATACTTATCGATGTTTAAAAAGTCTGCCATTTTGGTAACCTCTGCCGCAACTTGATGCAAATCCATTGGTAATTCGCCTGCGGAATACCCGATACCCGAATAATCAAATGTAATTACCGCATTTTTTTCGGCAAGAAGGTCAAGAAAAAGTGGGTCCCAAGTATCTAATGTTCCTCTAAAACGATTTGCCAAAATTAGCGGAGTACCGCTTCCAATAATTCGGTAAGCAATTTGCTTGTTGTCAATAGTTGCAAATTGAGTTTCTGATGTTAATGCGTTATTTTTCATATTATTTTTTTGATTAATTAATTTATCACTGTCATTTTACAAGCGCAAATACACGAAAGCACTTCTAATTTGCTAGTTATCTTGTTGTTTTTAAATCTATTTATGCCTTATTTAGTTGCTTAAGAATTATTTTCTCCATTGTTCCATAAGCAAAATGATTCAATGTAGTTAGCACTGACAATCCTTTTCCGACTAAATTTCTGAATTTGGGTTTATCTGTTTCTACTACTTTCAAAACTCTGGTTGCTACCAAATCTGGATTTTCTCCCTGATCGATGATAAATTGAGCATATTTTTCGCCTTTGCTTCTTAATGAATTATAATCTTCAATTTTATTTAGACCTTTAGAAGAATTTTCAACAATATTCGTTTTAAATGACCCTGGCTCGATCATGGCAACTCGAATATTAAATTCGGTTAATTCAAATCGAAGTGCTTTAAAATATCCTTCAAGAGCGTGTTTAGATGCTGCGTAATAAGATGTGTTTGGAAATGCAACAATTCCAGTAATTGAACTTACTGTTACTATTTTACCTGATTTTTGCTTTCTGAAATAAGGTAAAATTGCATTTGTCACTTTTAGTGTTCCCCAAAAGTTTGTTTCAAATTGTTTTTTTCCCAATTCAACTGGAATTTCTTCCGCTATTCCAGTAACCAAAAAACCAGCATTATTTATAAGAACATCTAATTTGCTGATTTGATTAAACAATCGATCAGGTAAAGTCTTGATAGATTCATCAGAATCCAAATCAAGAGCTATCATTTTGAAGGGCAAGCTAGATTGTAATTTTTCAGGATTCCGACTAGTTCCTATCACATTATGCCCAACTTTGTGAAGTTCCTTTGCGATCAACAATCCGAAACCAGAAGAAGCTCCAGTAATTAAAATATTCTTTTTCATATTCATTTGTTTTAAAATTAATTTCTAATTTCGCTTTCGAAATGCAAGTTGTTGTAGAATTAAAACAACTTTCATTTTGCAAGTACAAATGTATGTAAATTAACTTTTAATATGCAAGTGCTTTTTTAAATAATTTTTTATTTTTTTATAAAATGTCAAAAAAAAGATCAGAATGTCCCATCAGTAGTAGCCTCGAAGTGTTTGGCGATAAATGGTCATTGCTTATTATTCGAGATTTAATGTTTAGCAATAAGTGCACGTATAATGATTTTTTAAAATCAGGAGAAGGAATTGCTACTAATATATTAGCAACAAGGCTAAAAGAACTTGAGGAAAATGGATTAATTGCAAAATCTGCTCATCCTGACAGTAAAGCGAAGATTTTATATCGATTGACAGCAAAAGGTATAGATTTATTGCCAATTATTATGGAGATCTATTTTTGGGCAGACAGTTATTTGATGATTCCAGCTGATTTAAAAGCCACCATTAAAGAAGCAAAAAAAGACAGAGTTAAATTTTTAAAACAGTTTACAAAGGAATTAAGCTCCAAATACCTGACAAATAAAGAAGATAAAGTAGAACTCTAAATTAGAATGAATAGCTCATTTCCTATTGATTCCAAATCTCCCAAGCTTTTAATGCCTGTTGTTTGAGCATGCTTTCTCCGTTTAAGATTTGAGCACCGTGCATTTCGGCATTCTGAAGGAATTTTGTTTTTGCAGGATTATAGATTAAATCCACCACCAAATGCTCGGGGGTTAGAAATTCAAATGGAATTTCGATGCACTCGCTAATGTTTGGAAAGGTCCCAACTGGTGTTGTATTTACAAGCAATTTACATGCATTCAACATGTGATTATTAATTTCGTTGTATCCAAATTCGTTTTCTTTCTTTGGATTTCGGGAAATGAAAATGACATTGATTCCTAAACCTTTCAAAACATATTCAACCGCTTTTGAAGCACCACCGGTACCAAGAATAATAGCTCGTTCGTGTTTATTAGTTAGAAACGGTTTAATTGATTGATGAAATCCAAACGCGTCGGTATTGTGCCCAATTTTTTTTCCATTTTGGAATGAGATACAATTTACCGCTCCAATTTCTTGTACTTCTTGGGATAATTCATCCAAAAAAGGAATAATTGCTTGTTTGTACGGAATTGTGACACTTAATCCCGAGATTTTTTGACTAAAAACGGAGTTTATTAGCTCAATTTGGTCAAGTTCGAAGTTTGAAAACTTGGCATCGATAGCATGCTTTTGAAAAAAATCTTCAAAAAAGGACTTGGAAAAAGAATGTCCAAGAGTTTTGCCAATAAGACCATAATGCTTTTTTGTCATGTCAAATGCAATTATGCCTTTTTGCGCATTTTGGCACGAATAATTTCAATAATCATTGGTAGAATAGAGATTCCAATGATTCCAAAAATAACAAGTTCAAAATTGTCCTTCACAAATGGAAGTCCTCCAAAGAAATAGCCAAGCAAAGTTAATCCCAAGACCCAAGAAACTCCTCCAATAAGATTAAATCGTAAAAATTTTGAATAATTCATTTCTGCGATTCCCGCAACAAAAGGAGCAAATGTTCTCACGATTGGCACAAATCGAGCAATAATTATTGTTTTAGGTCCATGCTTTTCATAAAATTGTTGCGTTTGGTCAATGTATTTTTGTTTTACAAGTTGTCTCCCTCGAATTTTCCATTGAAGCATTTTTAAACCAACCCGTTTGCCGAGCAAGTAATTTACACCATCACCCAAGACGGCTGCAACAATGAGCAAGGCTAAAACAATAAACAAATTCATTTGAACAGTTTCCCCTGCTTCATTTGTAACCCCTGCACAAAAAGTTCCAGCAGCAAAAAGCAAGGAATCACCTGGAAGAAAAGGCATAACAACGAGGCCAGTCTCAACGAAAATAATCAAGAATAAAATGGCATAAATCCAACTGCCATAATCCAAAATCATGCTGTGTAAATAATCATCTAGATGCAAAAAGAAATGCAACACTGATTCTAAAAATTCCATAATTCTATTTTTGATTATTATTCTAATACCAAATGAGGTGCTACAACTTCCTTCCATGCTTCTATGCCGCCTTCCATAATTTTAATCGATGAAAGATTGAAATCAACACATAATAAATTCCCTAGCGCTTCTGCCCTTTTACCAGATCTACACATGAGAACAATCTCTTTATCGTTTGGAAATTCCTCCAAACGACCACAAACTTGATCCATCGGAATGTGTTTATTCCCAAGGTTTGCAAAATCATATTCGTATTGTTCTCGAATGTCTATGATGAAATACTGATCTTGATTTGCAGCAACATCAGTCGGAGAAATGAAGTTCATTTTTAAAATTTTGGGTAAAGATAGGATTTTGGAGGGAATGATGAATGATGAATTAGGAATGAAGTTCCTTTGTGAAATGAAGAATCTTGCTTCCTCCCTTGAGGGAGGATTGAGGAGGGTGACACATGTTTTAAGTTCTTAAAAATTATTATTACCTTAGAACTATGATTACAAACAACCATTACAACCCAAACTTAAAGGAATTCGCGCGCGAATTAAGAACATTAACTGTGTCAAAAGCCGAAAAGCGAATTTGGAAAGCGCTTCTTTCTAGAAAGCAAATGAATGTTAGATTTTTAAGACAAAGACCTATCAAAAATTTCATTGTTGATTTTTTTGCCCCTGAAATCGGATTAATAATAGAAATTGATGGTAATTCTCATTTCAATAAACCTGATTATGATCGATATAGGCAAGATAAATTGGAAAAATTAGGGTTTACTTTCCTTCGTTTCTCTGAAGGTGATGTTTTATTTCATTTAGATGATGTGTTTGTTCAAATCGAACAAGGTATTAGATGTTTGAAAGAGAAAAAGTGTTAATGACGGTCACGCTCCTTAATCCTTCCTTCATATGACGTGGCACATCCGTTAATAATTTCAAATCATATTGACTTTAATGAAATTAATAGAGAGTCACCCTCCTTAATCCTCCCTCAAAGGGAGGAAACAGATCTCATGTCAATATCAAATCACTTCACTTTCACAGAAACCTCCATATCAAATCTTGCGACAATTTCATGCTCTTGGTTGAACGCTTCTACGCGAATCAATTGATTGACTCTTTCTTTCGTACGCAGACTTTCATCTACCGCCTTTTGAACGATTTTACCATCTTTAGTGATGAAAATTATGTGAGATTCAGCACGTTTCAAGAATTCTGCGTTCATACTTTTAAAGGCAAACGAAACTTTAACTCCAGATTTTTCCGCAAAGTAGAATGCATGGATTCCGGCTGCCAAATCGGCTCCGATAGCGAGTGCACCAAAATACATTGATCCCAAGTGATTTTTTGAACGTCGCATGAGTTTGATTTTCACATGCACTTCATCCTCATCTACTCGAAGAATGCGCGGACGCACAAAACCGATTAAAGGAATTCGAAATCGGCTAAGCAAAAAAACCATTTTTCGCCAATAGAAAAGCGAATTAATTTTCGGATTCATAGTCGGATTTTAGTTCGTCGAAAATTGCCTTCATAGGTCGAATGGCATGCACATATTCAATGGACGGACCAGCGCACCACACCGTTTTATATGTAGCACTGAAAGCCGCATTTTGAAGTTTTTTCATGCCTCGCATAAACGTAAATGCTTTGAACCATTTTTTAAGTCGCTTATTTTTATTCAGCAATCGTTCCAACCAATTCTGTTTGGTGCCAACCTGTTGCACATAAGGTGTATTTATTACAGTGCAAGGCGTTCCAGACAATTTTGTGGTCATAACAATGTCATCAGCTTTGTAATCCACACAGGCTTGCTTGTATTCATCCGACACACCAGCTTCTGTGGATGCAATAAAAATACTTCCCATGGAAACTCCTGCAGCTCCAAGATGAATCATTTGTTTAATTCCTTTTCCCGTTCCAATTCCACCTGCCGAAATGATTGGAATTGAACAAGTATTTTTAAGCATTGGGATCAACTCTTTGTTTGAAATATTTCCTGCATGCCCTCCAGCTTCTTTGCAAACAGCAATAATCGCATCTGCACCCAAGTCTTCTACTTTTTTGGCATAATTAGCATCCGTCACGTCACAAAAAACCTTCGTTCCAACTTTATGTGCTTCACGGATTGTTTCTTCCGGCGAACCGAGTGAAGTAATGATAAAATCCACTTTTTCTTCGCAACATACTTTGAGTTGTTCTTTGTAATAAAAATTTGATTTGTTAACAATTAGATTTATCCCGAGTGGCCCTCCATTTGTTTTGGATTTGATTGAGCGAATTGCATCGCGCAAAAGATCTGTTGTACGAAAATTTAAAGCAGGAATTGCTCCAGTAGCGCCAGCATTAATTGCTTCAATGACCATGGCTTCGTTTGAAACCAAAAACATAGGGGCAACGATTACTGGAAAATCAATTCCTAATAAGTTACATAATTCTGGTTTTTCTGAGGATGCGTACATGTAACGAAGTTAGTTTAAAAAAATGATTTTTCACCGAAATCTGATTAAATGATTGGGTTAGTTGGCTAGAAAAATGAAGGTTGTTTTGGCATGGTTTTTATCAAAAACACACGCCAAAACATGATAATTCTTGGTATTCAATCGACGCGCCATGGCACGTCGTTACGATTAATATACTCCATCAGATTCATGGTAATCGAATTCCGATGCACTTATTTAAATCAACTTTATACAATGCTTTTGTAACAAATGTTGCACGCCAATGCAGATTCATTTCGTTTATTTGCAAACACATAGAACAAAAAGATGATAGAGATTTTTGGATACGTCGGAGCACTGTTAATTGGCGTGGTGCTCGGTTTAATTGGTGGAGGCGGTTCCATTTTGACGGTTCCAATATTTGTTTATGTTCTTGGAATTGAACCTGTTATTGCTACAGCATATTCCCTTTTTGTCGTTGGTGCTTCATCGCTTGTAGGTACGCTTCGCAACGCGCAACAAGGGATGGTCGATTTTCGAACAGGTACTGTATTTGCGATTCCAGCATTACTTACCGTTTATTTAACACGAAAATTTCTCGTTCCTGCATTTCCAGACGTTTTCTTTCGTGTTGGAGATTTTGTTGTTACCAAAGATGTTGCAATCATGGTGTTCTTCGCCATTATTATGTTGCTAGCTGCTTATTTCATGATTCGCGGTCGAAAAGATGAAAGCGATGAAAACCAAAAAGTTTCTTACAATTATCCGATGATTGTGGTTGAAGGAATTGTGGTTGGGGTTTTGACAGGGATCGTAGGAGCAGGCGGAGGATTTTTGATTATTCCAGCGCTTGTGTTGCTTGCAAAATTGCCGATGAAAAAGGCAATTGCCACATCCTTAATGATTATTGCCATTAAATCACTCATTGGATTTATAGGAGATGTTCAAAACATTACCATTGAGTGGACATTTTTACTTTCTTTCACAGCGCTTTCGGTCGTCGGGATTTTCCTTGGGATTTATTTGAATAAATTCATCGATGGAAAAAAATTGAAAAAAGGATTTGGTTGGTTCGTGCTAGTGATGGGAATTTACATAGTAATTAAAGAACTTTGGGGGTAGCTTAAACACTTTAGAGTTCAGTTTTATGTAATTTTACACCATGACAAAATCAAAAGCATGGATGGAAGCCATTCGTCCAAGAACGCTCCCATTGAGTTTAGCAGGAATTATTATGGGTTCAGCAATTGCTTTTTTACATGGTTTTGTTGATTGGATTATATTTGGATTTGCACTTTTGACAACCATTTTGTTTCAGATTCTTTCCAACCTTGCAAACGACCTTGGCGACGGAATAAAGGGAACAGACAATGCAGATCGAATTGGCCCCACACGTGCCATCCAATCAGGAATTATTTCTGCACGCGAAATGAAAATTGCTGTGATTGGAACTGGATTTCTTAGTCTTGTTTCCGCTGCACTTTTGATTTATTTCGGAACCAAGGGAATGCCCTACGAAATTATTATTTTCTACGGAATTTTAGCCATAGCATCAGTTATTGCCGCAATTACGTATACTGTTGGAAAACGAGCGTATGGATACCATGCTTTAGGAGATTTGATGGTGTTTATTTTCTTTGGTTTAGTAAGTGTGCTTGGAGTTTATTCATTATACACAAAGTCTTTGGATTGGTTAAATCTGCTGCCTGCCTTAACGATTGGCTTACTGAGTACAGCGGTGCTCAACCTCAACAACATGCGTGATTATCAATCAGATTTGAAAGCCGGGAAAAACACATTTGTTGTTAAAATTGGTCCAAACTTTGCCAAAATGTACCATGCCATCATCATTCTTTTTGGTCTTGTTTCGTACCTCTATTTTTTGACCTTCTTTCAAAATTCGCTTGTTTATTTGAGTGCCCTTCCAGCAGTTGCGTTAATCATCCACACACTCAAGGTGATGCGCACGCAGCAAGCAAAAGATTTTGACCCAGAATTAAAAAAAGTGGCACTCTCTACTTTTGCAATTTCTTTTATTCTCCTCATCGTTTCTTTGGTTAACTTGTAATGTCAATTGCAAAAAAATGGGATTAACTAAATGTCAACCCCACTTTTTTAAACACGGATTATGAATTATTTTTTGATAAATTTTGTATGTGTTACTTCAGTATTTGAGTAAACTGAAACGTAATAGGAACCAACTGACAGTTCATTTACAGAAATTTTTTCAAAATTTGAATTAGGATAAATCAATCTTACAAGATTTCCATTCATTGAATAAATTTCAATTTTCTGCATTTTCTCGTTTGCTTCTAATGATATAAATTCCTCCGTTGGATTGGGAAAGAGAAGCAATTGAGAATCTCTTCCACTCTCAGCGATTCCCGCACTTTGTAAATCAAGAATGCAAATTTGCGTAATTCCTGATTCAAAGGACTCATGTATGATGCTCGAAATAGCACCTGAAAAAGTAATGGTGTAATATTCCCAAGTACCTACGTTTGGCGTGGTCAAATCTAAATCTACTGTTACACCTCCAATTGACATTGGAAATGATCCATCAAGATAAAATGTCGAACCTCCGTTTACACTATAACCCATTTGATTAAATTGACCATCAATACCATATCCTTCAATTGTTACTTCTTGGTTATTGCCTGTAAAACTCAAGTTCACGTCTCCTGTTCCAGGATAAATGCCATCATTCCAATTATTTACACATCCATTGTACACTGGAATCACCAGACTGGATACGTAAAACGAAGAGCAATAATTGGATCCATAACTACCAAAATTAAGACACTCGGTTCCAAAATCTATAGGTTGACTGCACACAGTTGTAATTCCAGATTCAAATGCTTCATGCTCGATTGTTGTAATGTCTCCCGAAAATGTGAGTGTATAATACTGCCAGTTTGGAGCAGGTTGACTAAGGGTCAAATCAACAGTCACTCCACTGTAGGTAGCGGGAAAAGAACCAGATAAATAAAAAGTAGCACCTCCATTGATACTATAACCCATTTGATTAAATTGATTTAAAAAACCATATCCTGTAAACGTAATTTCTTGATTTGAGCCATTGAAATTAAACGACTCGCTGCCCCCTCCATAAATTCCTGGATTGCTAGGGGAATCATTTACACATCCGATGTAAACAGGACTCAAAACTTCGGCAGGCAAATAAAATGTGTCACAAAGTTGTCCTCCGTCTTCAACGAAATCTATACAATTTGAAACCTGGCTAAACGAGTTGGCAGAAAACACGCAAATGATCACTGCAATAATTAGATTTTTCATGATTTTATTTGTTATAAGTTAATATTTAAGCGAGCATAGATTAACTTTATTTTGAGTAGTTGTAGACTAAAATTAAATTCAACGCGCTTTGAATGGATGACGAAGATTTTTAAAATATGGTTGCTTTATCCATTTTCTAGATTCAAATCCAAATTGTTAATTTTAGCACATGATTTCAGCACAATTTTCCAAAAGAATCTTTCATTTCAAAAACCCAAGCGGCACAAGTCGAGGAATTCTGACGGAAAAATTATCATGGTTTATCGAACTCACCGATGGTAAACAAAAAGGTATTGGCGAATGCAGCATCATTGAAGGATTGTCTCCTGATTTTGTAGATGAATCAAGTTACGAATCAAAACTAAAATTTGTTGTAAATCAAATTAATGGCGGTCAACTAAATTTAGAAAATGCACCATCGCTTTTGATTGATTTTCCATCCATTCTTTTTGGTGTTGAAACAGCATTTTTGGATTTGAAAAATGGCGGAAATCAAATTATTTTTGAGAATGATTTTTCACTCGGTAAGCGCAACATTCCAATCAATGGATTAATTTGGATGGGTACCGAAGAGTTTATGAAAAGTCAAATTGACCAAAAAATTTCGGAGGGTTTTTCTACTTTAAAAATGAAAATTGGAGCTATTGACTTTGAAATAGAATTTAAATTGCTACAAAGTATCCGAGAAAAATACAATTCCGATCAGATGACTTTACGTGTGGATGCAAATGGATCATTTAGCGCCGAAAAAGCACCTGAAATTCTTGAACGTTTGGCAACTTTGGAAATTCATTCGATAGAACAACCAATTGCTGTTGGACAGGTCAATGAAATGCGAAAATTATGTGCAACTACTCGAACTCCAATTGCTTTAGATGAAGAGTTAATTGGAATCAACTCAACATCGGAAAAAACAGCACTTTTATCCACTATAAAACCTCAATACATCATACTTAAACCAAGTTTACATGGCGGAATTTCTGGATGTAGTGAGTGGATTTCCATCGCTGAATCACATCAAATTCCTTGGTGGATGACATCTGCATTAGAATCAAATATTGGACTCAATGCTATTTGTCAATTTGTTGGAGAATATGAAAACCAATTACCGCAAGGATTGGGAACTGGAGGTTTGTACATTGACAATATCAAATCGAATTTGTATCTTGAACAAGGGTACATATTGCAAAAACTATAATCGTTCTTAAATCAATTTTGATTGAACCAAATTTTCTATTTGTTGATACATTTCAATTAATTTTTTAGTTTTATAAAAAAAATAAAAATGAGAAAACTACTTTTATTCTTCATGGTTGCATTTGCTTCATCAATTTATGCTCAAAACTTGAATACCCTTGTCCTTCACTATACCTTTGATGATTCTAGCTTAGATGATGCTATTGCAAATAACGATATTGAAAATAACACAGGCGTACTTACTTGTGAAGATAGATTTGGAAATTCAAATTATGCTAGGGAATTCAATAACAACTACCTATTAACTCCTAGTGCACTAGTTTTACCATCAATTACCGATCAAGTCTCAATTTCTGTTTGGATTAAACCAAATGTGAGCGAATTAAACTCTCCCATTTCTTGTATTTTTAACCCTGGCTACTGGGGTTTGTATTTAAATAAATTCTCATCAAATGGCACTCTATTGGGTATGTTAGATGGTTCAAGTAACAATAATTCTGCGAGTGATGAGTCTTCTGTTATTCCTTCAAATCAGTGGATTCATGTTGTACTATCAAATGCTTCAAATAATACAACACTTTACGTTAACAATGTACTTCAAAGTTCTTATTCTGAAATTTTCAGCTTTACGAATAATCTGTATGCGCTCTATATTGGTGCAAGAGGTTATAGTACTGCCATTCCTGTCGATTTTTTCAATGGAAAAATAGATGATTTCCGCATTTATTCAAGAGCATTAACACCATCCGATATAAATGAATTATTTAACCAACCTAACCCAGCAACTAATAGCGTTGAAACCCTAGTTTCGAAAAGTTATGAAGTAAACATATTTCCAAATCCATCAAGTGATAAAATTCAATTGGTTTCAGAATTCAAAAATGAAATTGACGATATTCGAATAATCGATCCAAGTGGTAAAGATTTGGGCTCCATTGAATGCAGCGAATCAAATTACATTGATGTATCTCATTTAACCAAAGGAAATTACTTTATCACAGTAATTTTTAAAGATCAAGTAAAACAAACATATCAATTAGTGCGAAATTAAGCTAAAGAGGAAATACCCGAAATTTGCGGTTGAAAATAGCTTGAAAAGAATTACACTGAATTCAAAGACTCAAACTTCGAATTCATCATTTCCCATTCAACATTCTTATTTAATACCGGTCTCCTTTTCCAAACCACGTTTTCTTCCCTTTATTTTTCGCGGCCACTTTTTTGTCTTCTGAAGTACGTCGCTTAAATTCAGGTCTTCCTCCCGCTTCTTTGTTTCTTGGTGGACGCTGTTCTTTTTTAGGAATTACGAACACTTCCATTGGATAAGGATGATTTTCAATGACAGGAATTTGCTGATTTGTCAATTTTTCGATGTCTTTCAAAAACGCTTTTTCTTCGAAATCACAAAACGAAATTGCTTTTCCGCCACGTCCCGCACGCCCTGTTCTTCCAATGCGATGCACATACGTCTCCGGAATATTTGGCAAATCATAATTGATTACCAATTCCATTCCTTCAATGTCTATACCACGCGCTGCAATGTCTGTTGCAACTAAAACACGGATCGTTTTATCCTTAAAATTGCTCAATGCTCTTTGACGATTGTTCTGACTTTTGTTTCCATGAATTGCATCTGATTTGATATTGCATTTCGTAAGATGACGCACAATTTTATCACAACCGTGTTTTGTTCTACTAAAAACCAATACAGATTCGGCTTGTTCTTCCTTTAAAACATCCACCAAAAGTGCATTTTTATTTCCTTTATCAATAAAGTAAATCGACTGAGTGATGATTTCAACAGTTGAAGAAACAGGAGTAACTTCCACACGCACAGGATCTTGAAGAATAGTTCCTGCTAATTTCAAAATTTCAGGAGCCATGGTCGCCGAGAAAAACAAATTTTGTCGTTCAGTAGGCAACGCTTTGATGACTTTATTGACGTCGTGAATAAATCCCATGTCGAGCATACGATCCGCTTCGTCAAGTACAAAAAACTCAACATTGTTCAATTTGATGAATCCTTGCATGATTAGATCGAGCAATCGACCTGGTGTTGCCACCAGAATATCAACTCCTGCGCTCAAAGAGGCAGTTTGTTTGTTCTGGTTAACACCACCAAAAATGACAGTACTTCTCAAATCCAAATGGCGACCATACGCTTTTAAGCTATCTCCTATTTGAATCGCAAGCTCTCTTGTTGGAGTTAAAATGAGTGATTTAATTTTTCGTTTACCAACTTCTTTTTCCTTTCCTGCAAGAATTTGGAGAATTGGAATGGAGAATGCAGCTGTTTTACCTGTTCCTGTTTGAGCGCAACCAAGCACATCGTTTCCAGCGAGTAACTTCGGAATGGCTTGTTCTTGAATAGGTGTTGGTGTTGTGTAACCTTCTTCTTCAATTGCTTTTAGAATAGGTTGAATAATGTTTAATTCGTTAAAATGCATTTATATTTTTTGTCTGGAAATGAAAATTATTTCGAATAAAGACCATTGTAAAACACCTATTTCATCGTTACTTCAAAAATTCAACCTCCTCATTTACAAAGGTAAACTCCGGGGTTAAATTTATTTCGTGCCTCGATCTATGAATTTTACAAAGGTCTTGAATTGTATCGAATGACAAAATTGAAATCCTTGTGAGCCGCAAAGATAGGGTTTATTTTGATAATCGTAATTCCTTTCGAATGTTACACCTAAAAACCTTTGAAATTAAGTTCTATCCTAAAAGCTAAAACTTATTGAACCACGAACATTTTGAATAGGGAATCTTCATTTTTAAGAATATAAACACCTGGTAACCAATTCCTCACATCCAATTCAACTTTGGAGTCTTTAACAGTAATATTTGATATTTCTCTCCCTGTCATATCAACAACAACCAAGGATGCATTTCCTACACTCAAATTCTCGATTGTAACAAAATCATTAGTTGGATTTGGATAAATGACAAAGTCTGAGTCGTCAATGGTGTTAGTTGCTAATGTCGCTAAAGTTGCACCACAACCAAGCGTTGACTTCAATCCGTAATTTGCATTATTCACCACTTCATTTCCCCAAGCGGTCAGATTATTAAATTGGCTAGTATTCGACATTTCTCTTGAAGGGTCACAATCTTGATTCCATACCCAAGCCATCCAGCCGATGTCCCTACTACAAGCTCCCTCTAGTACTTTTGGATAAATATGTGCAATATCTAGTTCACCACAAGCATAATCTGGTGGTCCTGCCTGTGTATTTGCTACTTCGCCAAAAATAAAGCACTTGTTCGAATTTTCAATTTCATCCAATTTAGTATTAATTTCTGCTAGACTTGGCGCATATGATGACCAATAAGCATGAGAACTAAAAATAGTACTCCCCAGAGGATCAGAAGCCAAAAGATCGTCAGACATTTGGATTAACTCAGACGAAGATTGTCCACAATCTGGTGCGTCAATCATGATTGGCACTTTAACACTTAACAATCTTAAATCTAAAATAAGAGAGCTGTAACTTTCAGTAAAAGCTTGGTATTCGGATGCACCACCACCGGCATAATTCACATGCCCCATTTCATTAGCTAAATTTATGATCAAATATTCTTGATGTTCTTGAATAAATGAAACTACCGTTGGACTTTTCCACCAGTTGCTTAAATCGTCATTAAAATAATTCCAATCATTGGCACACGTCAAGTCATGAATTGATAAAACAGGTATAATGTTTAAATCTGCGCAATAATTAAAAATTTCCGAAAGATTTCCATTCTCCATATATCCTCGCATAACGACGCCATTTCCTTTATGGTAGCGAGCCTCGGGATTCGGGTCCCCATCAACATATTGGCCACCATCACGCCAACTTACGCCATCCGTGTACCAAGTGAATCTCAAAGAATTGGCACCAGTTAAAGCAATTTGATCAATATATGCCCTGCACTGTTGAACATTTGATAAATCAATATTTCCGTCTTCTGCTATTCCAACATTCGCTCCACGCAAAATAATTTGTTCGCCAGATTCAGTTTGAAGGGTACTTCCAATAACGCTAAGTTGAGCAAGAGACACATTCACTGCAAAAAATAAAGTACTGATAATGAGTATCGTTTTCATAAATAAAATTCCTATTCTCTGAGTAAAATTAAACAATATATTTAAAAGTTTAGAACTTAAGACAGCGTACGTCTTACGAAAAGTTAATTCATTCTTATTTAGTAAGTCTAATAAAAGCATTCAGCCTTAATCGTAATAAACTGTGCCTTTGACGTTCTGCAAAATTTGTTGAGGTTGCTTAATAATTCTGAATTAACTAATTCTTTTCAATCCAACTCGTTTTCGAGGTGGATCTACTTCAAGAATTTCAACATCAACATGTTCATGCAAGGAAATAAATTGCGCCGGATCTTCTACATAAACATTAGCCAATTGCGATTTATGTATCAATCCATTTTCCTTGATTCCGATGTTGACAAAAGCACCAAAGGCCGTCACATTAGTTACAATTCCAGTTAGTTTCATTCCAATGCGCAAATCTTCAATGGTTCGAATGCTGGAATCAAATTCAAGGACTTGTGCTTTTTTCCGTGGATCACGCCCAGGTTTTTGGAGTTCTTTGACAATATCGTCGAATGTATAACCATCAATTGCCGGAAAATCCGCTTTTGCAAGTTGATTCAATTGTTCTTTGTTCCCAACCAATTCAGCAACATTTAATTTTAATTTCTTTGCGATGGATTCAACTGCTCCATAACTTTCTGGATGTACCGAAGAATTATCCAACGGATTTTTAGCTTCTCGAATGCGAAGAAATCCAGCTGCTTGTTCGAAGGCTTTGTCGCCTAAACGCTTCACTTTTTTCAATTCACTTCGTGATGTAAATGCCCCATTTTCGTTGCGATACTCTACAATATTTTCCGCCAAAGATGGACCCAAACCTGAAACATAACTCAACAAATAAGGCGAAGCAGTGTTCAAATCCACTCCAACTGCATTAACGGCTGAAACAACAACATCATCTAAAGCATCCTTCAACAAGGATTGATTCACCTCGTGCTGATATTGTCCTACTCCAACTGACTTAGGATCAATCTTTACCAATTCCGCCAATGGATCCATCAATCTTCTACCGATAGAAACTGCACCACGGACGGTCACATCAAAATTTGGGAATTCTTTACGCGCAATTGGACTTGCAGAGTAAATCGAAGCTCCATCTTCTCGCACAACAAAAACTTCCAAATCGCGGTTGAATTGTGTGTGTTTGATAAAATGTTCTGTTTCGCGACCAGCAGTTCCATCGCCAATGGCAATTGCTTCAATCTTGTATGCTTCCACAAGTTGGGCAATTTTCGATTTCGCTGCAGCCAATTCCTTTTGAGGAGGATGTGGAAAAATAGTAGTGTTCGTCAATAATTCTCCTGATTCGTCAATACAAACCACTTTACATCCTGTCCGAAAACCTGGATCGATTGCCAAAATGCGTTTTGAACCAAGTGGCGGAGCAAGCAGTAATTGACGTAAATTGGTTGTGAAGATTTTAATCGCTTCTTTATCTGCCTTTTCTTTGTATTCATTGATGACCTCATTTTCAAGTGAAGGCATTAGCAAGCGTTTGTATGCATCGTCACATGCTTTCTCAACAACTTTAGCACATTCATCAATTCCTTTGACGAAAAAACGATACATCATTTCATGTGATTCATCGCTGTTAGGTTGTGCTTTAATTTTTAAAAGTCCCTCGCGATCAGCTCGATACAGCGCCAAAAACCGATGCGATGCACATTTATAAAGTGGTTCAGAAAAGTCAAAATAATCGCGGTATTTCTCCGCTTCTGCATCTTTCCCTTTCACTAATTTCGAAGAAAGTACTGATTTACGTTGAAACAACTGACGGAGTTTTGCACGCATTGCCACGTTTTCATTCATCCATTCTGCGATGATGTAAATGGCACCTTGAATGGCTTGATCCTCATCTTCAATGTCACCTTTCACGAAACGCGATGCCATTTCTTCTGGATCGCCACCACGTTGCGCCATTATCATTTTTGCGAGCGGTTCTAAACCTTGTTTCTTTGCTTTATCACCTTTAGTTTCACGTTTTTGTTTGTAAGGTAAATAGATATCTTCCAGCAAATTAGCATCAAAACAATCAACAATTTTTTGCTTCAATTCATCGGTTAATTTCCCTTGCTCTTCTATTGCTTTCAAGATCGTTTCTTGACGCCCAATTAAATCGTCATAAGACTTAGCGGCATCGCGAATGGAAGCAATTTCGACCTCATCCAATCCTTGGGTCATTTCTTTTCTATAGCGCGCAATAAAGGGAATTGTTGCACCCTCACTCAACAATTTGAGTGTATTTTGAATCGCAAGATCACTTTGGGACGTTGCGTTTTTTACGAAGTTGTTTTTTTCCATGTTTCGGGGCGTTAATTTAAAAATAATCTTCACAAATTGAAAAAACTTACCATGGTAATAGTTATTTTATTAACTTTATTTCAAAATTATAACTATGAAAAAATTGACATTCATTTTCGGAATGGGAATCTTGGTGGCATCTTGTTCGCCAAAGACAGCTGAAGTTGCTGATAAAGTTGCTGAGCCCGAAGCAATGAACTTTCCAAATGAAACGGTAGCATCAGGTTTTAAATCTTATGGTTCTGACTGCACAAAATGCCATAAAGCAAAAGAAGTAAAAAAATACTCGCGTGAAGAATGGAACTCTATTTTACCTAAAATGTCAGGGATGGCTAAAATTGATGATGCAACACAAGCTTCCATAGATGCATACATCAATTGGGAATTAGCACGATAATTCGTGGAAAGAAGAAGATTTATTTCTGTTTTAGGAGCAACCGTTGCTATGAGTAGTTTAGGTGGATTAAAGGCTTTGAGTGAAACACTCAAGTCTTCGGATTATTTAATGCCCGTGCTGTTCGTTGGACACGGTTCTCCCATGAACGGAATTGAATCAAATCAATTTTCAGAATACTGGAAAAAGCTCGCGAGCGAAATTGAAAAACCAAAAGCTGTTATTTGTGTTTCAGCGCATTGGCTAACTAAAGGAACGCATGTAACTGCGATGGATTTCCCAAAAACCATTCATGATTTTGGCGGATTTCCACAAGCATTATTTGATGTCCAATACAAAGCTCCAGGCGATCCAGCATTGGCGGAAGAAACAAAAAAATTAATCACATCAATCCCCATTGAACTTGACCACGATTGGGGATTGGATCATGGCACTTGGACCGTTGTGCGTCACATGTATCCCGATGCTGACATTCCAGTTTTGCAACTCAGTATTGATTACAATAAACCGGCTTCTTTTCACTTTGAATTGGGGAAAGAACTCAAAAAATTGCGTCAAAAAGGCGTTCTGATCATTGGAAGTGGCAATATTGTTCATAATTTAAGAATGATCGATTGGCAAAATATTGACAAACAAGTAGGATTTGATTGGGCCACTGAGATTGATGCTTTGGTCAAAGACAAAATTTTGAATGGCGATTTTCAAGCGCTTGTGAATTATCAATCACTTCATGCAGAAATCTTAAAAGCAGTTCCAACGCCTGATCACTATTATCCATTGTTATATACCTTAGGATTGGCAAACGATAAAGAAAAAATGGAAGTATTCAACGAAGTTCCAGTGGCAGGTTCTTTGACCATGACTTCGTATCGTTTTGGATAGGTTTTGCTATCTTTGAGCATGTTTTCATCCTTAAAAGTTATTGATATCTCCACAGTTTTGGCTGGTCCATCTGTTGGGACTTTTTTCGCTGAACTTGGAGCAAAAGTGCTCAAAATTGAACATCCAATTCATGGCGATGTCACACGGACTTGGAAATTGGCTTCAGAGAAAAAAGAAGATCAAATTTCTGCCTACTTTTCTTCTGTGAACTTTGGCAAGGAATATCTCAAGTTGAACTTAAAAAACGAGATAGCTCACCAAAAATTTCTAAAATTGATTGAAACAGCTGATATTTTAATTTCCAATTTCAAAAAAGGAGATGCCGAAAAATTAAAGATTGTGGATTCCGACTTGAGGAAAATAAATCCACAATTAATTCATGGAAAAATATCTGGCTTTGGCTCAGACTCTGACCGCGTTGCCTATGATTTAATTTTGCAAGCAGAATCTGGTTTTATGTCGATGAACGGAACACCAGAAAGTGGACCAGTGAAAATGCCAGTTGCCCTTATCGATGTGTTAGCTGCCCATCATTTGAAAGAAGCATTACTGCTCGCAATTATCGATCGGCAGTCAACCAATCAAGGAAAAACTGTCAGTGTTTCTTTGTACGATGCTGC
This sequence comes from Crocinitomicaceae bacterium, assembly GCA_965247975.1. Lineage (GTDB taxonomy): Bacteria > Bacteroidota > Bacteroidia > Flavobacteriales_D > Crocinitomicaceae > Taishania. Next base: position 819,105 of record OZ252050.1, on the reverse strand, counting down.
CATTTGCAGCTTGGCAAATCAAGCTTCCAACTACTTGATGGAAGGAAATATAGCCCAACGTATTGGAAGTTTGCATCCAAACATTGCACCTTACGGAGAAATTTTTGAAACGAAAGATCGGCAATTGATTACGTTCGCCATTGGCAGCGACATTCATTTTGAGAAGTTGTGTGCATTTTTGAATGTGGGAGAATTAGTAAAAGATTTCCGATTTCAATCAAACCAACAGCGCATTGAAAATAGAACTGAATTGTTTCAATTACTGCAAGAAAAAATCAGTTTGATTGAAAGTTCCGTTATCTTGGAATCGATGCATCAACAATTTGTTCCTGTTGGAAAAATCAATAATTTAAAGGATGTGTTTGACAATCCGAAATCCAAAAATTTGATTCGAGAAGAAATAATAGATGGTAAAGCAACAAAACGTGTAACTTCAATTGGATTTAAATGGGAATAATTATCAGAGCACCGAAAATTGAGTTAGAATGGGAAAACTATTTTGATTTACGTTATCGAATTTTACGTGAGCCATTAGGTCAGCCATTAGGAAGTGAACGCAATGAAGGCGATGCGACTGGAATTCACTTTGCGCTATATGAAAATGACATTCTGAAAGCCGTTGCTCGACTTGACAACCAAGAAAATGAAGTGATGCAAGTTCGATTTGTGGCTGTAGAAAATAAATCGCAAGGAAAAGGATATGGAAAGAATATTATGCTTGCCACAGAAGAAAAAGCAAAAAGTTTAGGTACAAAAAAAATGATCTTGCATGCACGCGAAAATGCTGTTCCATTTTACCTCAATCTTGGCTACAGGATGATTGAAAAATCGTATAATTTATTTGACCAAGTGCAGCATTATTTGATGGAGAAAGAGGTATGAGTTGGCTTCGAGAGCCTCAGCCAACATAAAGAGCCTCAGCCAACAAAAAGAGCCTTGGTAAACTGTTAAAAAATCTCGGTAAATAGTTAGAGCATATCAAAAACAAATAAAAACATCAAATTACAGTAATGATGAAGCGTCTCAAAACACGCTGACTGAGGCTCTCGAAGTCAGCGCTCCCCTCTTCGTTTTAGTTGTTCTTCCATTCTTTTGGTGATTAAATTGAAAAGAAGTTTTGCATCCTTTTCTTCCAATTTTCGACCAAAGCGAATTGGTTTACCGAGGTATTCGAATTCGATTCTTTCACCCCCTTTAATCCATGCCGAAGATTCCCAAATGGCTTGAAAAGATCCTTCTTCTGGTACAACCAAATTCATCTTTTTGATGTTTTCTAAGTAATATGGAATCGCGCGACCATACCCTTTGATCGATTTTTTAATCGTCAATGCTGTTTCATTGACTTTTAGAAATTCATTTCCCCAAAGTAACCAGAAGAACGATCTAATTACTCGAACAGCATAATACGCCCAAAAGGTCATGAATACAAAAATGATTACTTTTTCTTGGTTCGATAATTCAAGAGAAAAGAAAGCCCAGACAACCGTTGCTCCAATAGCGAGCCACATAGCAACCCAAGCACCCATTAATCCAGTTATCAACGGTTTTTTTTCAGGGTAGATAACCAAAGTTGTTTTTAACTTGTCATCAACTACGCTTACACGTTTACCAATCCATTTCATGGCACAAAAGTATTCAATTTAAAGAAATAATGACCACAAAAAAAGGTGTAAGCAATTGCCTACACCTTTTCAAACCAACCTAATTATTTCTTATTGGATCACCAATCGTTGAATTTTTGAAACATTGTCAATGGAAACATTTACCATGTACACACCAGCGTTAAGCAAGGAAGTATTCAAATCAATCGCCATATTACCATTCATTTTTCCATAATTTCTTGAAGTAACAACCTTACCTGACAAATCAATGATTGAAATTTCAATTTCTGATTCTTTCGCTAATTCAAGACCAACTGTTGCATGCATTGTTGCAGGATTTGGGAAAATTGTAAATGAAGTTGCATTTGACTCCAAATCATTGATTCCTACATTATCCTCCAAAGAGAATTTTGAAGCATTGTTAATCTTTCCTGTAGGATCAATAATCATCCCGATTACATTCATTTCGCCAACTTCCCAAGTTGCAGGAAGCGTAAATGTATATGTTTTTGAATGCGTTTCTCCAGCATTTACAACTGCAGGAAAGCTTGTCGCATCTCCAGCAAAAGAAGGCGCAATTGCACGAGCCACATGGTCATAAACCATTTGAGCTGCAGGAACAGAACTAGGTAAAGATTCATATCCACCCATCACTCCGTTGTTTCCACCAGCATAGGCATTTGATTGATTCCAACCAGCGCCTGAACCAGTAACATTGTCCTCAGTTAATACACAAGCCAATTTGTATGCGCTTGTTGCAGCAGATTGGAAGTCAGCGCTTACCTCAACTGTCAATACACGTGTTACAGCATCAAACGTTTGAGTTGTTGACATTAAAGCAACAGGAGCTAATTGAAGTCGTGCATAAAAATCATTGTACATTGCCGAAGGATCTACATCTGGACCTCGATCTACCAAAGCACTTGGATAACCACCAATCAATGTTCCGATTCCTGCATCGTACTCAGTTACAGTCATTGGATCACCATTGTGAACAGCTATTCCAGCCCAAAAGCCTTCAAAATCTTGTTCGAATTTGTCCATGTAAACAGCACCTCGTGGACACCATTGACACCAAGTACCCGTTGCTTCTTCACCTACAACCATTTTACCTGGAGCAGGCACAACTGGATTTGAATTTATTGAAGTCACATTATCTGTTAAGTCTTCATCTGGTCCTCCATTGATGTTATTGATTGTCAAAGTCACAACATTCGCACCCGGAACTAAAACCAAATCATCAAACACAACTGTATAAGAAGCTAAAGAAGCAATGTTGACACCAGTAACACTTTTTGTATAGTTATTTCCATTGTAAGACAAAACTGCTTCAAAAGCGGTAATTGGTGTTGTCCCACCATTCATCATAACACCAGTTGGACTAACAGTTTGCGATGCAATGTTTCCGTTTAAGCTTACTGAACTTGCAATACCATTTAAATTTGGTAAAGTATACGTTTCATGATCAAACATCACATCATCAATGTAATATTGTGAAGATGCATTTTGAGGATAAAAATCGGCTGTAGCCACATTGTTAATACCATTAGCCCATGTACCCACAGAAACACCGTCAACAAAACCTTCCCAAACACCAAGTGTCAAGTTTGCTTCAATGCGCAATGTGAACCAATCATTCACAGGGTAACTTGCTGTTAGTAAATTTGCAGTAATTCCATCATCAAAAGTGAAAGAACCGGCTGAAGCTGTAAAGTTCAATGCCCAAACTTGACCAGGAGTCGTATTCGCTTGAAAATTAAAATAAGCACCTTTTCCTGTTGGAATGAACATTCCAGTCTCAAATGTAAAAATTCCACTTGTGTATTGCTGACCAAAACTTAGAATACAATCTTGAGGTCCTCCTGCAGCAACTGTTGAATTAAAATAAGCTGAGTTAGTACCACTTTGCGCTTGTGCACTTGATACAATTCCATCCTCTGTTCCTCCCTCTGTTCCAGACCATGTAGTCCATTGAGGAGATTGAGGTCCTAACGCACCAAGCGTGTAGGAATCAAAATTATCTGTAAAAATTTGAGCATTCACCGATCCAAAAACGAAAAGCGAAGCTGCTAGAAAAGTAAATTTTTTCATAAACAATTAATATTTAAGTAACTTAATTATAATTGTCTAAGTTAACCAAAAATCATCGCGCAATTTTGGAAATACTGTTTTATTCTTGTACTCCTAAAAAATGAAGGAATGGATGAAGAATTAAGGAATGAAGAATTAAGCAATTAAAGAATTATTGGCTATCAGTAAGTTTACCAGAACATTTTTAAAAATCAAAAATAGTTGATTTTAAACTTCCCCCTTTGAAGGGAAGAGAAAGTAGAACTTTCGAAGACCAAACGAAAGAGCAGGGAGGAGGGGGATGACAACTTGACAAGAATCCAGAGCATTGGAATGAAATTCAATAAGATAGTTCGTTTCTTGACAATGTTCACAAAATGCATTAAAGAATTAAAAATGAAGGAATGATTGATTTAGACCTAGTCCTTTGTGTTATTTCTCAATTTCCCGCAAGGACTCCATTTTTTTCAAGGCCAAGAATCCTTTGATGTCTTCAAAATGTTCTTTTACTCGTTTGTTTCCAAATTCGAATACTTTTTCAGCCAAACCATCTAGAAAATCACGGTCGTGTGAAACAAGAATTAAGGTTCCGTCGAAGCTTTTCAATGCATCTTTGATAATGTCTTTGGTTCTCATATCGAGGTGATTTGTAGGCTCATCGAGAATTAAGAGGTTTACAGGTTCGAGCAACAATTTCATCATAGCCAAGCGCGTTTTCTCGCCACCAGAAAGCATTTTCACTTTCTTCGAAGAATCATCGCCACCAAACATAAATGCTCCTAATAAATCTTTGATTTTGCCCCGAATTTCTCCTTCGGCAATATTGTCGATTGTTTCAAAAACAGTTAAATTTTCATCGAGCAAAGACGCTTGATTTTGAGCAAAATAGCCGATTTTTACATTATGCCCAAGTTCTAAATTTCCTTCGTATGGAATTTCATTCATGATGGATTTAATCATGGTTGATTTTCCTTCTCCATTTTTACCAACAAAGGCCACTTTTTGACCACGTTCAATCACTAAATTCGCCTTGTCAAAAACAACATGATCCCCATATTTTTTTGTAAGTTCTGTTACAACTACTGGGTACGTACCTGATCTTGGTGCAGGTGCAAATTTTAATTTCAACGCTGAAGTATCCACCTCATCAATTTCAACAATCTCCAATTTTTCGAGCATCCTCACACGCGATTGTACTTGATTTGTTTTGGAATACGTTCCTTTGAAGCGCTCAATAAAATCGGTTGTCTCGGCGATAAATTTTTGTTGTTCGTCGTATTGTTTTTGCTGTTGTGCACGACGATCTTTTCGCAATTCAAGATAATGGGAATATTTTGCTTTATAATCGTAAATGCGACCCATGGTTACTTCAATCGTTCTGGTTGTGATGTTATCGACAAACGCTCTATCGTGCGAGATGACAACAACGGCTTTTGCCTGATTGATTAAAAAATCTTCCAACCATTCGATGGAATCAATGTCCATGTGATTGGTAGGCTCATCGAGTAAAATCAAATCTGGTTTTTGGAGTAATATTTTGGCAAGTTCTATCCTCATGCGCCATCCACCACTAAATTCGGAAGTTGAACGTGTAAAATCAGAACGCAAAAATCCAAGACCTTGGAGCACTTTTTCTACTTCAGCTTCGTAATTTATTTCTTCGATGGAATAATATTTCTCTCCCAATTCAGAAACCTGCTCGATGATTTTCATATAATCGTCCGAATCATAATCTGTTCTGGTAGTCAATTCATTGTTCAAACGATCCATTTCATCTTTCATCGCAAAAATGGATTGAAATGCTTTGGACGTTTCTTCAAAAACAGAACAGTTATCTTCGGTAAGTAAATGTTGAGGCAAATAAGCAATGATGGCATCTTTTGGAGCAGAAATTCCTCCTCGATTTGGTTTATTAATGCCAGCCAAAATTTTTAGCAAAGTAGATTTACCAGCTCCATTTTTACCCATAAGGGCAATTTTGTCCGTATCATTAATTACAAAGGATACATCACTAAACAACACTCTCCCCCCAAATTCAACCCCAAGATTATCTACAGAAATCATTTATCCTATTTTTGAGCGTGCAAAGATAGCAAAAGGATTGATGGGATGAGACAGGTAAATGTATGGATTAGACGATTTAAAAGTCAACTAGAAAACTAGTTTCAGAATCGGTAACCAACTCCAATGGAACCGAGTAATGCAAAACTTTTGATGTCAAGATAATTTTTACTGTAGTTATAGGTCGTTAAATTTGTTTCTAGGTTTTGGATATTATATCTTGATTTATAGGTTTTGATTCCAAATGCCAATTGTGCATTCGCGAAAAATCCTTTCACAATCTTAAATTCTTCGCCAATTCCTAAAAAAACTCCAATATTCGATTCTGAATAATTCCCTCGAGCGCTATAACTTGAAGAAAATATTGGGCCGTATGCTAATTGCTGATCAGCATTAGGAATTGTAACAAAATTAGATTCCTCCTTCAAAAAATCAAATCTTCCAGTTAGCTGAACAAAAGTTCGAAAACGATCACCTTTATTTATAGCATAAAAACGGTAATAAATATCCAAATTACCTGAATTTAAATTTGTTTCACTATTGTTTGAACCGAATTGAGATTTAGGACGATTGAAAAAATCGTAATGCGAACCAATTCCAAGCTGATGATTTTTGATTTCTCCAAAAAGCGTTGCGTTTAGAGCCACGTTATCATAGGTAACTCCCATCAGCTGAGCTATGCCACCAAAATGAAATTTCTTTTCAGCTTTCATTTCCTGTGAAAAGAAGTTGAACGAAAAGAGAAAGACGAGCATTGTCGAGAACCATTTCATAAAAGACGTTTCTTTGAAGAACGCTACGAGGTTCAAAAATGTTGTTGATCTTTTAAATTTTAACAATTCTCAAAATGATAGATTTTTGAAAATCAAGATCTACGTCAACCTCACTTCACATACCGATAATCTTTTTCTTTCATGGCTGTTAAGGTATGAAACATCAATAAAATCGTATTCTCAACATCTTCTTTCACGCACATTTCTACTGTTGTATGCATGTAGCGCAAAGGCAAAGAAATAAGCACAGATGGAACTCCTTCCGCAGAATAGGCGAATGCATCGGTGTCGGTTCCTGTTGCGCGTGAAGCTGCTGCACGTTGAAATGGAATTTTATTTTTTTCTGCTACAGCAATTACTTCTTTCAACAAATTATTTTGGACTGCAGGACCATAAGTTAATACCGGACCCAATCCAGATTTCAAATCTCCGTTCTCAATTTTATCGATCATTGGTGTGTGCGTATCGTGGCAAACATCGGTAATTATAGCAACATTTGGTTTAATTTTGCGAGAAATCATCTCAGCACCACGCAAACCAACTTCCTCTTGAACTGAATTTACGATGTATAAACCGAAAGGGATTTTTGTTTTTGATTCTTTTAAAAGTCGAGCCACCTCGGCAATCATAAAACCACCCATGCGATTATCGAGTGCACGACCGACGAAGCGGTTCTTGTTCATGATCATGAATTCGTCTTCGAAAGTGACAACACAACCAACATGAATTCCGAGCTTTCCAACTTCTTCATCCGTGGAACAACCCACGTCGAGAAAAATATTTTTCATACTTGGCGCATCGTCTTTTACTTGACGGGTATGAATTGCTGGCCAACCAAAAACTCCTTTCACAATTCCTTTGTCGGTATGTATGTTTACCCTTTTTGAAGGAGCAATCATGTGGTCTGATCCGCCATTTCTGCGCAAATAAATGAATCCATCTTTTGTGATGTAATGCACGAACCAAGAAATTTCATCGGCATGTGCCTCAATGACAACTTTGTATTCAGCTTTTGGATTGATTACGCCAACAACCGTTCCATAATTGTCTGTAAAATACTCATCTACAAATGGTTTGGTGTACTCCAACCACAGCTTTTGTCCTTCCGATTCAAAACCAGTTGGTGAAGGATTGTTTAAGTAATTTTCTAAAAATTTTAGTGCTTCTTTTTTGATGGTGTATTTCATGGAATGGGTTTGAATTTTTTCAGGTTAAATATCGCGAAAATTTTGTTTGTAATGAATTCCAATGTGCTTTTAATCTTAATGAAAGAACCTTCCAAATGGTGTAGAGTTATTGTACACATTCTACAAACCAATGAAATAGGGCTTTCTTCTAAAAACATAAAAGATTAAAAGTTTAAAATTTTGGGGTGAAAATGAAATCAATGAAATTTAAGTGAAATCAACATTGTGAAATTTGAAACTCGCGCTACAAACCAATGAAATAGAGCTTTATTCTAAAAACATAAAAGATTAAAAGTTTAAAATTTTTGGGGGCAAGTGAAAACAAAAAAATTCAATTGAAATTAATAATGTGAAATTAGAAACTTGTGCTACAAACGAATGAAATAGAACTTTCTTCTAAAAACATAAAAGATTAAAAGTTTAAAATTTTAGGGTGAAAATTAAATCAATGAAATTTAAGTGAAATCAACATTGTGAAATTAGAAACTCGCGCTACAACCCAATGAAATAGGGCTTTCTTCTAAAAACATAAAAGATTAAAAGTTTAAAATTTTGGGGTGAAAATGAAATCAATGAAATTCGATTGAAATCAATAATGTGAAATTAGAAAATCACCCTACAAACCAATGAAATAGGACTTTCTTCTAAAAACATAAAAGATTAAAATTTTGGAGAACTTAAAGAATCGGAGAAATATTAATCCAATCTTACTTCATCAACGTAACATTTCCCTTGATGATATTCGTCAGACCACCTATGCAATCCACTTCAAGGTAATAGTCATAAACATCTGGATCGAGGTCTTTTCCCTTAAACGTTCCATTCCAACCAATGTGGCGATTATCTGTCTCAAAAACCAATTCTCCCCAACGATCAAAAATTCTAAATATCATTTTCTCAATCATTGCTCCATAAGCATAAAGAACATCATTCTCACCATCGTTATTAGGTGTAAATCCACTTGGAACAAAAACGTAAGGATCATCGCAAACAAACGGAAATGTTTTTACTAAAACTGTATCCGATTTAGTGCAAATTCCATCAGAAACAATCAATTGAAACAATGTTGTTTGCTCAAGAACGGCGCTCGTGTTTTGAGCTGTTGGATTCGCAACAGTAGTTGGGTCAATCCATTGGTAGGAGTAACCGCTTGGAGCACCATACAATTCCACTGAACCGCCTTCTGGTATGATATACGAAGAAGCACTAGCTATCGCAGCGCCATTTACATTTCCTACATTCACTAAAATAGAGTCTTCAACAACGCAACCGTTAGAAGAAGAAGCTGTGACAAAAATATACTCGGAACTTGTTGGATTGATCACAACTTGGTTACTGCCTTGACCACTCACCACAGATGCACTTGGAGTCCAAATATATGTGAATGTAATGGACGCATTTGAGTTTGTGGCTGTTATCGTTGTTGTTTCTCCCAAGCATATTGTTGTATTTCCGGACAATGTCAATGCCGAACCAATAAAGTCAACCACGACACTATCTATTTTAACACACCCCGGATTCGAAACTTGAACATAATAGGTTGTTGGTTCAGTTGGTGTAATCGTTAGTGTTGAATCGCTTTGATCTGAATTCAAAATATTTGTGAAATTGATATTATCGGACCAAATGAAATTGCTTCCCGAACCATTTGTAAATGCGGTCATCGTTACTTCAGTTGGAACACATAATTCCAAATCGATTGAGGTAGTTAACTCTAAGCTATCTGTAACTGTTATCGTTATTTCGGCTGTATCCGTCAACAAGCAAATGCTATCCGTTACGTAGAGATAAACTTGATACGTTCCTGGAGAATTATATGTTATTGTTGGTTCATAAATCGTTGAACTTGTATTTCCATTTCCAAAATCCCATAAATAAGAATCTGAATCAGAAGAAGTATTCTCAAAAGTCACTGTAAACGAAGCGCAACCAAGATTGTCGTCAATGGTAAATTCTGCTTTTGGGATGAGTTCAAAGTCAAATTTGAAAAGAATGTTGTTGCAATTTGAACTTAAGTTGTTATTCGAATGAGCGCCAGGTGTTGTCGGAAAATCACTAAATCCGCCACATCCACCACAAACAGATTGATAAACAACTCCGTTTTTGTCGAAGCGACTTGTTCCTCCATCAACATGCTCTCGTGCGTTGACACCACCAAGATAAGAACCATAAAGAATGTCAGAGAAATCGCGCTTTAGTACGAATAAATAAAAATCAAATCCATTAGGAGCGTTTGGTTGAAATGCATCTGCAGTCACAGGCATTCCGCTCATTGGCGTGTTAAGTAATAAATTTGCACCCCATCCAGAAACGTAAACATTACCACAAATATCAACCAAAAAAGCAGCTGGCGAAATATTTATACCCGGAGAACCACTGCCAAAAACGGTTGAATTTAGAACAGCAGACAAATTCGCATTTAACTTAACAATAAACTGACTGCTTCCTGGATTTGAATAACCAGAATTAATAACTGGAAAATTCCCGCCTATGGATTGTCCAATCAAATAAACTTCACTATTTCTATTTACTTCAACAAAAAAAGATTGATCATAATTGGATGTTCCGATGTAAGAAGCTGCTGTAATGCCAGAACCATTTGGTAATAACTTAACAACAAATCCATCCGCTGATCCACCATTGTATGACGTCTGCCAACCATTCATTCCAGCTAAATTAGTGGAACTTGTTCCTCCAGAAAAAATGACATTTTGAGCCGAATCCAACTTCACCGAATAACATGCATCATTGTTTGAGCCACCGTAATAGCTTGACCAAATCATGCTCGATAAATTCGAATTCAATTTAAAAATAACTCCATCTTGTCCACCTGCAATTGTAGGCTGAAATGCATTTAATGTTGGGAAATTCGACGATCTTGTGCAAGAGGCAATTAAGCAATTACCCAAAGTATCAAGCATGACTTCGCCGCGAAATTGATCTCCATAATTTCTTGTCAACGAATCATAAGATGCTGCCGAGTTATAAATTCCACTGCTTAAAATGTAATTCACTCCGTCATTTCCTGAACCTCCAATATAGGTTGAACCAAGCAAACTTTGACCATTGGCAGAAATCTTAGATACATAAATATCAGTACCTTGATTCGTGAAATAAACCCCATTTTGATAATAATTGCTGTTTGCAACTCCGCCACCATGGGTTGATTGAAACGCATTTTGCATCGGAAAATCAGTGCTAGAAGTTGCGCCATACAAATACACATTATCAAATTTATCGGCGATTAAACTATGGATTGTCTCGGTGCCTTGGTTTGCATCTCCACCACCTAAAAAAGTTGTCCAAATCATTGAGGTACCATCAGCCGCATATTTAGACAAAAAAACATCTGTTATTCCGTAAGTGAGGTTATTGGCAACGGTAAAGTTTGAATTTACATCATAAGCATTGTTATCTGGAGTTGGGTAAGCATTTCCGTAAATTGTTCCACCCGAATATGCTGATCCGTCGCTCGCATAGGTTGCAGTCATTCCAAAATTGTCCGTTACAGATCCTGCATACGTTGCAAAAATCAAAACAGGGTCAATAATCAATTCCACATTCGAGTCATAGCTTCCAAGTTCAAAAGAAACTTGATTATCCTTAAGTCTGAATGCACAAGCAACTTCTTCGATTCTTCCATTTCTAATTTGATAAGCATAAGGTTTCTCTTCGATGATTTGACCCAAAGCAGTTGAAATTCTCAAATTGCCTTTTTTATCAATATCCAGTTTTTCTTGACCAACAAATTGCAGTAGTATTGAAGAAGGTGAAACGTTTGGCTTTACATGAAACTCATATTTCAACTCAAGTTCATGTTCAATGATTTTCAAATCTATGCCAGCATACAAATTCTTCATGGTTGCTTCTGAGTAACCTCTTACATCCCCAACCCACTTCGATTTATCTTGACCGAGAATGTAATTGTAATATTGCCTTGTAGGTTCACTTTTTTCGATCAAATCCACGCGATTTGACCCTAAAAAATTAAGATGTACCACCGTTTGTGTTGGTTGTTGGCTTCGCTTCTCATCTTGCCTGTAGCTAAAATTCCCGTGCGCATTATGCATTTCAGAAAAATCTTGCAAGTGAAATACAAATTTGTTTTGTTGAACCCACAAATTCCCCCCATCAAACTTCGACATAAACAAAACGTTATTGTCCCATTGACCTTTATTCTCAATAAATGAATGAAGAATTGAGTGAGCATGTTCTATTTCTTGACCAAAAGAAAAAATGCTAAAACCACACAAAAGACTTAAGAACCAATTTTTCATAAGATGCCCCAACATTTTACTAAAGTAAAGAATATTTTCTAAAGACGCATTTCAACAACTCAAAGTTGCTAAATAAATGAAGCAAGAAAAATCCTAGTCACTTTTTTACTAACTTCGTACATCTCTTCAAATGCATGAAAAATAGAATTACAACACTCTTTCAAATTCAATATCCAATTATTCAAGCGGGAATGATTTGGTGCTCAGGTTGGGAGCTTGCTTCGGCTGTTTCAAATGCTGGTGGACTTGGCATCATTGGATCAGGTTCCATGTATCCAGAAGTGCTGGATGAACAAATTCGCAAATGCAAATCAGCCACGTCAAAACCGTTTGCAGTAAATTTACCTATGTTGTATCCTGACATCGATAAACACGTTGAAACGATTATAAAACATCAAGTTCCTATTGTATTTACATCAGCGGGCAATCCAAAAACATGGACAGCGCATTTGAAAAATCACGGAATCAAAGTAGTGCATGTTGTTTCAAGTCTAAAATTTGCTCTAAAAGCGCAAGAAGCAGGCGTTGATGCCATTGTTGCGGAAGGTTTTGAAGCAGGTGGGCACAATGGTCGTGACGAAACAACCACATTTTGTCTCATTCCAATGGTTGCGAAAGAAATTTCTATTCCCTTGATTGCGGCTGGAGGAATTGGAACAGGTCGAGGAATGCTTGCTGCCATGAATCTAGGAGCAGATGCGGTTCAAATTGGAAGTCGATTTGTAGCCACGCCAGAATCAAGTGCACACATCAATTTCAAGAAAAGTGTAGTTGATGCAAAAGAAGGCGATACCTTGCTCACATTGAAAGAATTGACTCCAGTGCGATTGTTGAAAAATGCATTTTTCGATGAAGTCATGACTGCCTATCAAAATTGTGCGACGGATGATGAACTGAAAGAAATCTTAGGGCGTGGACGCGCAAAAAAAGGTATGTTTGAAGGCGATTTGGTGGAAGGAGAATTAGAAATTGGTCAGGTTTCTGGAATCATTTCCGATATAAAACCAGCTGTCGATATTGTCGCTGAAATAATAGAAGAATTTAATGTTGCAAAAGCAGAACAAAACACTTTAAAATTTCAATTTTAATGATAAAATTCGAACGATTTTCGTTGAGCAATGGCTTGAAAGTGATCTTTCACAAAGACCCAACGACGCCTATGGCTGTTGTGAACACCATTTACGATGTTGGCGCACGTGACGAAGACGAAAATAAGACTGGTTTTGCGCATCTCTTCGAACATTTAATGTTTGGAGGATCTGTGAACATTGACGATTTTGATGCACCCTTGCAAAATGCAGGTGGAGAAAGCAATGCGTATACTTCCAATGATGTCACAAATTACTATGATGTCATTCCGAAAGAAAACATTGAAATTGCCTTATGGCTTGAAAGTGATCGCATGTTGTCGCTGGCATTTACACCAAAAAGCTTGGAAGTACAACGAAATGTGGTCATCGAAGAATTTAAACAACGGTATTTGAATCAGCCTTATGGCGATGTTTGGTTGCAATTGCGTCCACTAGCTTACGAAGTTCATCCATACAAATGGGCGACAATTGGCAAAGAAATAAAACACATTGAAGATGCAACCATGGAAGATGTGAAATCATTTTTCCATAAATACTACAATCCATCAAATGCCATTTTGTGTATTGCAGGAAATTATGAATTGGAAGAAATCAAAGCATTAACTGAAAAATGGTATGTCGATATTCCTTCTGGCATAAAACCATCGCGCATTATTTTACAAGAGCCAGTTCAAACCATTTACAAGGAAAAAACGATCGAACGAGCGGTCCCTGCAAATGCTTTTTACTACGCTTTCAAAATGCCGGAACGTCGTAATCCAGATTATTACGTAGCTGATATGCTTTCAGACGCTTTGGGAAGAGATAAATCATCACGGCTTTATATTCGTTTGAAAAAAGAACTTCATTTGGTTTCGGAAATCAATTGTTATGTACTTGGGTCGATCGATGAAGGATTACTTGTCATTTCAGGAAAATTAAGCGATGAGAAAACCTTCGAAGAATTAGACGAAGCACTGTGGACCTTGATCGATGAATTGAAACATCAAAAAATGGCTGATTCAGAACTCAATCGATTGAAAATAAAAATCAAAACAGCCAAAGAATTTCAGGAACAAGGCTTGTTGAATCGCGCCATGAATTTGTGTTACTTCGAATTGCTCGGCGATGCTGACGGCATCAATGAAGAATCGAAGATTTATGAAATGATAACGCCTGAAAATCTTCAAGACATGTCGAAATCTTTATTGACAAAAAAGAAATGTACTTTACTAAAAGTAAAAATGAAACAAAATGATTGATCGAAGCAAACAACCTGAATTACATCAAATTACACACATTGATTTTGTAAAACCAAAGGTTTTTGATGTAAGCGACAAAACAAAATTATTTTGTATCAATACCGTACCCAATGAGACGGCTCGTTTTGATTTGTATTTCGATGCGGGAACAATCCGAGGTAAAAGTGGCATTTCTTCCATCACCAATGGCTTGTTATTGAGTGGGACGAAAACCAAAACTTCCATCGAAATCAACGAAGCGATCAACGGACTTGGTGGCTACATGGAATCGGGGGTGTCGCACGAAAATGCCGTTTTTTCAATTTACGCATTGAAAGAAAACATTTTACCCATTGCTCGCATAGTTCAAGATGCCATTCAGCATTGCGAATTCAACGAAAAAGAATTGACTCAATTGCTCAATGAACGTAGACAACAATTTAAAGTTGGACTCGAAAAAGTGAGTGTTTTAGCGCAACGAGCGCTTCGTCCAAGGCTTTTCTCCAATTCAGAAATGTATGGTCAAGTTGGTCAATTAGCAGATTACGATGATATCAAACGTGATGATTTAATTCAGTTTCACGAAGAATATTATTTGGCTGGACTAAACCGCATGGTGTTGGTTGGAAATTTCGACCAAGATTCCATTGATGCGTTCATGGATATTTTTGGCATTTGGGATGCGAATGCAATTCCAACATTTGAAGATCGATTTGAAAATTTGAAAGGAAAAATTCATGTAGAAAAAGAAGGAGCAGTTCAAACAGCTATTCGCATTGCCAGACCTTTGTTCAACAAAAGACATGAAGATTACATTGACTTTTTAGTCCTGCATACCATTTTGGGCGATTACTTCGGAAGTAGATTAATGAACAATATCCGCGAAGATAAAGGGTACACTTATGGGATTGGAACACTCGTTTCAGAAATGCAAGACACCGGATATTTTATGATTGCTACTGAAGTTGGTAAAGATGTCACAGAGGCCACATTTCACGAAATTCAATTTGAATTAGGACGTTTGCAAAATGAGCTGGTTGCGCAAGAAGAATTGGATTTGGTAAAAAACTACATGCTTGGTCAATTACTGAAAAGCGCCGACGGACCCTATTCGATGATGGATTTATTTTTGAGCGTTGAAATTCAGCAACTTGATCTTGAGTTTTACAACAAAGTCATTCGAAAAATACATGACATAACGCCTGCTCGAATTCAAGAATTGGCGAAAAAATATTTGAATTGGGAGGATTTTACCATTGTTTCTGCGGGATAGCAACGAAATGCGCGATTTTACGTCTAAT
Source organism: Crocinitomicaceae bacterium (assembly GCA_965247975.1). Classification (GTDB taxonomy): domain Bacteria; phylum Bacteroidota; class Bacteroidia; order Flavobacteriales_D; family Crocinitomicaceae; genus Taishania. The sequence goes on along the minus strand of OZ252050.1, from coordinate 803,524 downwards.
ATACGATAACGGAAGATAATTCGTTAATTGAACATGCTGAAAAGATTTTCATTTCTCATATTTCTTATTTCACTTGCATTTGAAGTACAAGCCTCACACATTCGTGGTGGTTCCATTACCTATTCATGCGTAAGTGGGAACTATATTTTTGAACTCGTTTTATACAGGAATTGTAATGATGCAGACATAAATCCGGTTTCGGAGCAATTAAAAGTATGGAATCATCCTTCGCTCAATACCATCAATCTAAATTTCTTTTCGCGCACAGATGTTTCACCGACATGCTCACCTGTAGCTGGAAGTCCCGTGCCATTTTTGTGCGGTTCTGGAGCGAATTCTGGTAACGGACTTGGAGCAGTTGAAAAGATCATTTATAGAAGTGTTCCGACGCAAATTTCAGGAATCCCACCTGCCAATGGATGGATTTTCACCTTTGATTATTTCTCTAGAAATCCTGCAATCATTAATTTGCAAAATCCAAATACTTACGGAATTACCTTGGTAACCAAAATTTTCAACTCGGGAAATTCAAGCAACATTTGCAAAGATAATTCTGTGAAATTTCTGCAAGAACCTCATTTTGTGAGTTGTGCTGGCGAACCATTTACCATGAATTTCAATGTGGTCGATCCGGACATGGATTCCATTGCAATGAGTTTTGAGAATCCACTGGATTTTTTGAATGCTTTGCCTTACAACGGAATTACGAATCCCGCTAACATTCCGTTTGAAGTAGGTTTTTCAGTAAATAACCCAACACCTGATAACACATTTAACGCTGGAAATATTGCTTCCACCATCAATTCAAATTCGGGTGCCATGACTTTTCTAAGCAATACAGTCGGGAGTTATGCGATTAAAGTGCGATTAAAATCGTACAGAGCTGGTTTGGTAATTTCCGAGGTTGATTATGAAATTCAACTCGACGTAACGAATTGTTCTAGCGCCAACAATGCTCCAGTGATCACTCCTCCTTTCGCAGGTTCTTTTGAAACAACCGTTAATGCTGGAGATTTGGTAACTTTCAATTTACAATCAACAGATGTAGAATTACTTCAAAACGGGAGTCCTCAACAAAATTCCATTTTAGCGAGTAGCATTATTTTTGGCACAAACACGACGTCTGCGCTAGGTTGTGACACACCACCTTGTGCTACGTTATCTGCGCCGCCGCCTGTTACAGGTGTTCAAGGTGCTTCTGTAAATTTCAATTGGCAAACGGATTGCGATCACTTGATCGATGGTGCAGGAAATGCAGTTGATGTGATGCCCTACTATTTTGTTTTCAATGTGAAAGACAATTTTTGTCAAGTTCCAGGAATTACGTATGCTACAGTGAAAGTAAATGTGGTAAATCCAAATGTAATTCAAGCACCAAACATTGATTGCATTCAAGGAAGTGGAACGGGCGATTTTACACTTCAATGGCAACCAGTTGCTGATCCAAACGGCAGTTTCATCGAATACCAAATTCATTCTGTGCAGGATGGATTGATTGCATCTATTCCTGCCATTGGAACAAGTTCATATACGCATACAGGTGTAACCCAAGAAACAGAATACTTTATAGCTGTAGTTTCAGGATGTGGAGGAACAACGATTCGCTATGGCGACACCATTTCCTGTATTTACCTAGATGTTAGCAACTTAAACCCAGGAACAGCGGTTCTTTCTTGGAACAGACCAATAAATCCTGCTTTGCCTGGAATGTATGGTTATACTTATATTTTTAGAGAATATCCAGCAGGAACTTGGGTTCTGCAAGATTCTGTTCCCTACAACACAACCACCTATCAACAAGAAATTGATAATTGCAACATCAACTTAAATTATCAAATTCAATTGACAAATGTACCTTGCGATTTCTCTTCTCAAATCGATGGCGGGTTGTTTAACGACCAAACACCACCAAGCATTCCAATTGTTTCGTCTGTAACTATTGACACCTTAACGGGTGAAACGACCATTACTTGGAGTGAAAACGATAAGCCTGACACGCAAGGATATCTCATTTACGTTGAAGATGTTAACGGATTTTTAATTGAATTGGACACGGTTTATGGAATTTCAAATACAAGCTACACTTATTTGGAGTCATATACCAATGGTCCGCTGACTTATACAGTTGCAGCGCTTGACTCATGTCCTTCCGTTTCTGGTGCTCCATTCAATCTTTCTGCGCGCGACCCAAATTTTCACACAACCGTTTTTTTACGCACCCAAGTATCATTATGTAGCAGCGAGACTGTTTTAAATTGGTCAGCGTATTTAGGATGGTCATCGGGCGTTCTAGAATATGAAATTTACAAAAAAGCAGTTGGTGGAGCGTGGGTTTTAGCAGGAACAACGCCGAACTTAACTTTTTCAAGCACAGAACCTGCTGGACTTTCTTATTGTTATGCTATCAAAGCCAAGCATGCAGATGGTCGTTTTTCATTTTCCAATGTAGCTTGCACAACAGTCGGTTTTTCAACTGCGCCAACATTCTCTTACATCCGCAACGCAAGTGTGATCGACGACGATTGGGTTTCGATCGAATATTCATACAGTCCAGGGGCAAAAGTTTCGCAATTAGATTTGCAACGCATCAATTACAAAACGGGATTGTTTGAAACCATAGAAACGGTTTTGACTCCGCAGGAAACGACCTTTTTCAAAGACTCCATCGTTGAAGTGGATGATTTAAGCTACACATACCGCGTCTTGTTTTACGACAGTTGTGGATTACCAGGATATTTTTCGAATAGCGTAAAAACGGTGCTACTTGAAATTGTAACAGACGATATTGCTTTAAAAAATTCACTTACATGGTCAAGCTACGAAGGATATTTAGGAAGCGTGGTTGGCTATTCCATTTACCGCGGAATTGATGGCGTTTATACTGGATTTCCGATAGCAACTGTTGGAACATCACAACGCAGTTACGAAGATGATATGACTACGTGGGATTTTAGTGGAAAAGTTTGTTACTACGTTGAAGCCATTGAAGGTTCGAATATTTTTAACAGCACCAGATACAGTAATTCAAACAGTGTTTGCCCGGTTGTTGATCCTTTGATTTACATTCCGAATGCCTTTCTACAAAATGGCATCAACGAAAGCTTCAAACCTGTGATAACCAATTTCAAAAAGTACAATTATCAACTTTTGATTTTTGATCGCTGGGGGCAAGTCATCTTCGAAACACGTAACTACGACGAAGCATGGAACGGTCGTTTCAACAACACTGGAAAATTGGTGGAATTTGGTACGTATGTTTATATGGTTGTGCTGCAAGATGGAGGTGGTAGCGAAATTGTGAAGCGTGGATATGTGAGTTATTTGAGGTGACAGATTCAACCTATAAATTTTACTTTTCTCACTTTATTTTCTCTACTTTTGCTTAAGTGAAGAAAATTTTAATCATCCAAACTGCTTTTTTAGGCGATGTCATTTTGGCCACTGCCGCTGTGAATGAAGCAAATCGTTTGTTTCCGGATGCAAAAATTGATGTGTTGGTTAAGAAGGGTAACGAAGCGTTGCTGGATAATAACCCAAAGATTCACGCTGTTTTCACACTCGATAAATCGAAGGGTAAGTGGAAAGAAATCAAACGACTAACGGGAATTTTTCGTAAAACAAACTATGATTTGTGCCTAAATTTTCATCGTTTCGGAAGTTCGGGTATTATTACGATGCTCAGTGGTGCACGACAAAAATATGGGTTCAAAAAAAATCCATTTTCTGCATTCTTCAGTAAGAAATTTGAACACAACATTGGCAATGGCACCCATGAAGTTGCCCGCAATTTAGTGATGTTGAAGGAGTTTGGAGGACGCGAAATGGCAAATCCTGAACTTTTTCCAAGTCAAGAAAATTTTGAAAAAGTAAAGCCGCTAAAATCTGATGTTTATTTCTGTTTGGCTCCTGCATCTGTTTGGAAAACCAAGCAATTACCTGAACACAAATGGATTGAACTGATCAAAACCATCCTTCCCCAAGGAAAAATTTATCTTTTAGGTGCCAAAAACGACATAACGTTTTGTTCGAGTATCCTAAACGCGGTGCAAAGTGAAAAAGTAATCAATTTGGCGGGTCAATTGAGTTTTCTTGAATCAGCTGCGCTCATGCGCGATGCAAAACGAAACTTTGTCAACGATTCAGGTCCATTACACATTGCGTCAGCGATGAACGCTCCTGTCACTGCTTTCTTCTGCTCCACCGTTCCAGCATTTGGTTTTGGTCCACTATCTGACGATTCTGAAATCAAAGAAGTGCTTGGACTCGAATGTCGCCCGTGTGGTTTGCATGGATTTGAGGTTTGCCCAAAAGGACATTTTAAGTGTGGAGAGATATCAATAGTTGATTAATAATTTACAAATCAGCAAATTGACTCGTATCAAACTTACAAAATGAATCAAGTTTGGATAAATGCACATTTGAATAATTAAAACATTAAGCAGTTAAGAGAAATAAGAGCTTGCGTTTGAAAAGGCTTGGATAATTTAGGTCGCCTGCGGCGTTAAGAGAAAGACATTGTTGTATGAAGCTTCTTAAAAAAAACCGCAAGGTTTAACTTACCCGGAAGGTCGGGAAAAGCTGTGGTAGCTCCGCAGTGCTCTCAATTTTACAAGGACAGCCATAATTCTCTTTATGACCTTCACTCCTTAATGTTAAAATTCAAAACAAATAAACAAGCATGAATAATCAATTTTGAAATTAATTAATCAATCTGCCAATCCGCATCCTTTACAAAAACTGCAATATCACTCATGATTTCTTTTTTGCGGTCGTCTTTCGGTTCATCGCTTTCGAGCCATTCTTTCAAATGCCATTGCGCTTCAAGCACATGACGTTCTTCGAATGGGCCAGACATGTTTTCGAGAATTGTGAGGCAATCTAAAGCTACCAAAAAATCGCCCTCCGCAGCAAAAAGCACAAAATCAGCAACGTAATACGAATAATCAAGTTGAGTGTTCCAAATTGTGGACAACAAGACTTGTCGAATCGGCATAAATGTGTCGTCTTTAAGCACATCCATCATTTCATCCACTACTTTCGAATCTTTCAAACTCGATAAAATCTCAACGATTTCACTGGAAATTTTGTCGTCTTTTGCATTCAACAAAACATTGACAAGAGGTTTAACGACTTTGTAATTTCCATCCGATTTTAGCGCAGCGATTGCTTTCAGAATTTGTTTATTATCGGCTGATTCGAGACCAGCTATGATTTGTTTTACAGTCAAAATTTTTGCTATTTACACTTAGAATGTGCAAAAATAACGCATTTTTCGATTTTTATGATTCGGATCGGTTTAACTTTGCATAGATGAATCAATCACTTAAGCGCATTTTGGGAACTATTTACAGCTTTTTAGTTGTATTTCTTCTTTTTAGTCGGTGTACACTCCCCGAGGTAAAAGAGCAAGAGCGTGGATTTGTCACCATTGCTTCTGATTTTTTAGAAAAAAAAGACACGGTACTTTTCAAGAATTTTCAGAAAAAAGCGAAGACAAAAATTCGTATTGTTCACATGAGCGCTGATTCTATCCGAAATCATTTCAAGAAATTCAAATACAACGCAAAAATCGATTTGGTGTTTTTAAATTCCAGTCGTTCCATGTTTTCGCTTTCTCAAAATGGCGTTTTGCATACATTCAATTCTGATTTTTTAGCCAAACATGCATCTTTTTGTTCCCCAAAAAACAATTTCATTGCCATCGGAATAGATCCTTATGTGTTTGATTATGGCGACAGCACTGCAAAAAATGTTCTTTACCATGACTTAACAAAATCGACCTTGTGGGACATGGACTTAGAAAATCAAGAAACAACGGCCTTTTTTTCATCAGTGCTTCATCAGTTTGGTTTAAAGAAAAAAAGCCAGGCTAAATCGTGGATCAAAAAATTGATGTTGCACGAACAAGCAGTTCAGAAAGAAAGTGAAAGAGGTCTTCGTTATTTGCTCAGTCGCTTTTCGAAAGCACATGCATCCAAACACAAAGTTTCGTTTCCCAATCAATACGGAGATGGATGTTATGCGGATCATTTCTGCATGGGAATTGTGAAAAATTCGAAGAATTACATGTACGCTGAAAAGCTCATCAATTACTTTCTGAATGAAAACAATAACGAGATTTTAACAGCAAAAATAAGTGCATTTCCGATGATTGATCCGAAAGGAAGATCAAGTTATAAGTTCCAAAACGATTACCCAAATGTGCATCGAAGTACTTTGAAGCAAACAATTCCTTTTTACCGCGCTACGGAGAAATTGATCAAAGAAATTCAGAAAGAAATCGATTCAAAGGACATGGTGAAACCGAAGAAAAAGAAACCTTCAACGAATGCTTCACCAATCCCTGCAGATCGACCTGCGGTGTTGCCAATCGATTAAAATAATAATTACAATTCAGCCGTTTCGTTTGAATTTTTCTTTTTGGTGGTCGTAATCAATTCGATTTGACCATTTGATGTGATTTGGTACTTTTCTTTACCAACTGATTTTGTACTTTTTACTGGATTGTCCCAATATCCTTCTTGCTCCGTATCTTTTTCGTATTCAAGCGCTATGACTTGTACATCAATTGCACCATTTTGCTTAATGGTCGATAACCGCACTTCATCGCCAAGGGAGGATCTGCCTGCAATTTCTCGCTTGTCTATTAATTTTCCAGTCGGTGTAAAAGTTGCCAAACGATAGGTAATTGGAGCAAAATCTCCCAAAAATTCATCTTTCACAAGGTAGATAAGACCAATGTATTTATCGTTTTCAATAATGTTTGCGTAATAAGAAAATCCCTTGCTCACCTCGCGTGAGAATTCTTCGTCGCGCATTTCGGAAACGTACTTTTCAAAATCATATGAAATCCATTCATACTGATCTATGTTTTCGGTTTTTAACTCCCAATCAAGCGTAATAGGCATTTGCGCCTTAGGAAATTGCTTTTTAAATTGCAACCAAAACAATTTATCTGGATCTGACATGCCTCGCACTCCTCGATTCACAGCTTCGCGAAATTGGTATGAATCTCTTAAATTTTTCAAGTCTGGATCTTTCTCAATTTTGTCCAAATTATTAAAGCCAGCTTGCATGGCATATTCCAAATATTGCGCAGATTCATCAATTTGTTCGTCCATCGCATAGACGGTTGACATGTTGTAAAGCAAATTTGAGAAAGGTGCATAATCCAATTGCTCCGCCAATTTATAGGCCTCAATGGATTTTTTAAAATTTGATTTAAGTTTCAACACATTTCCAAGTTCGCAGTAAGCTCTAGCAGTCGGCTGATTGATAATGGATTTACGCAAATAAAATTCCGCACTATCCAAATCATTTTCATTTTTAAATGAATTGATTCCGTTTAGAAAAAAATTATTGGCTTCTGAAATGAACTTTGTTTTGTTGTTCAGAAATTTCATAATCAGTACACCATTGAAAATATCTGTTTCTGACAAAACGATGTCATTTGCCTTTGTTTTTGAGGAGTTTTTACTGTGGTTTTTAGCAGGATCACCGCATGAAACAACAAAAAGCAGACTGAGAATTGTGAGGTTAATTAAGAATTTCATCGTCAAGAATTTGAATAAAAGTACAATTAATAGTTCAAAAAGTTTAATCAGAAATGTAAAATTAATTGAGTTAAATAATGGCAAATCTGATTCATTCCTGAATAATTAATGTATTGACTATCGTCAGAAACTGCGTGATAATCATTGTGTAAACCAGTGGTGAAATTCACGCAAGGAATTCCAAGTCCATAAAATGACTTAGTATCTAAATTTGCCAATTTCGCTTCGTCAGTTACATTTAATTCCAATCCAAATGACGTTGGGTCGCTATTATTAAAAAACGAATTCGCGTTTTCTGAACGCATGCACTTTAATTTTTTTAATGTTGCATCCAATCGCCCTATCATATCAAAATTCATAACAAGGGTAATTTTCTTGAACTTTCGCTTTTTCTTACTTGTGAATTTTTGAAAATCGGATGATCCAAAAAGACCTACTTCGTGGGCGCCATAAAAGACAAATAAAATGTTGTACTTGTTATTTTCACTATTAACAAGATCATTAGATAAAGCTAAAAGCATCGCAACACCTGACGCATTATCATCTGCTCCGTTGTGTACTTGGTTGTTTTTACGACTCATTGACAAAGGTCCACCTAACCCAATATGATCGTAATGCGCACCAATGATGATGGTTTCTTTTTTACGATTATTGAGAAAATAATAGCCATTTTCCGATTGAAAAGTAGCAGAATCAAGTTTAAAATCAAACTTCTGTTTTCGTAATTTATGCTTGTTTAGTTCAAAAAATGTCTCAGAAATGTACGCTAAAGCTTTTTGTTCAAATTCTGTCCCAACACCTCGCCCTTGCATGCTGTCATGTGCAAGCGTACCGACCACATTTTTGAATAAGGACACTTTTGAACTGTCGCTCGGATCTTGAGCAAGGCCATAACATGAAAGAAAGATAAATACAATTAAAATTCTCATTTCAACAAAAAAAGAAAGGGCTCTAAAACTAGAACCCTTTCAATATTACTTAAAAAAAGTGAATTATCTTTTTTCTTCCGTACGATTTACTTTTGTCAAATGAGCTGGCATTTCACCGAAACGGATTGTTTGTCCATCCCACCAGATTCCAGAACCACTTGCATCTTTGTTTCCATCGTCAAACAACACTTGTTGCACATTTCTGTTGAAATCTGGAGCAGAAACCATTTTCGTTGCAGCATCCAATTTGTTATCGATACGATTACCAACAGCGATCCACGAAATTTGAGCGTTGCTAGTTCCGTTGTTTAATTCACGTACTGTAAATCCTTCTTTGGTAACAGAAGCGATGTAAAGTCCATTGCAATTTCCATTTGGCGAAACAGTAACAGTTGGATTTTCTCCCAATACAGCTTTGTAATTTGCATCAAAAGCAATAAAAACTTCACCATTTACTAACTGCGATGATCCATTCGCATAAATTTTTGCATCTAAACTAGTTACAGAGTAAACTGGTGTTTTAGCACTTCCTTCTTCTCCAACTAATTCTACATTTTTACCTGTAGAATAGGTATTACCTGAATTATAAGAAGCAAATAACTCTCCTGAATTTAATTGACCAACAACGCTACCTTTGGAAATTGAACCAACAGTTCCAAAAAATCCTCCTCCAATACCAGAAGCATCCGATGTTGGTAAAAATCCTGCACCACTTGTATAAGCAGAAGATCCGTAAACACCATAATTCAATAAACCACTTGAACGGTATCCCAACGAACCCCAATACGCACCAGATGTTTCAGCACCAAGGACTCCGCCAGTTCTGCTATAATCATTGTAGCTATAACCACCAACTCCAAAAGTATAAACATCTCCCCAGAAGTTGTAACCTTTGATCGCATTGTTACCTCCGCTCTGACCATAATCTATTCCGTCATTTCCAGAATCGCGAGTTCTATATCCATAAATAGTTGCTTGCCCATCTCCATCAGCTGTTAACTGCGTATCATTAACATACATTCGATAAAGATTCGAAGGTGTTACATTAATTGACACTGCAGTACCATTGTCCTGAATTTGTGAGTTGCCCCCTGCTGTTGCTCCGGTAAATTTAACAACGTAATTTGGTGTACCTGCAAAAGTTCCAGGACCCGCCGGGCCTGTTGGACCTGCAGGGCCTGTTGCTCCATCAGCACCCGCTGGGCCAGTTGGACCTGCTGGACCAGTTGCTCCTGTTGCACCTGTAGCACCAGTTAAACCAATAGGACCTTGAGGACCTGTTGCTCCTGCGGGACCTGTTGCTCCTGTAGCACCCGCAGGACCCGTTGCACCAGTTGCTCCTGCTGGACCAGTTAACCCAATTGGACCTTGAGGACCTGTTGCACCCGCTGGACCAGTTGCTCCTGTTGCACCTGCTGGACCCGCTGGACCCGCTGGACCTGCTGGACCTGCTGGACCTGCTACACCTCCATTCGCTGAAAACAATGCATAAGGAACACTTAGTAACTCAGATGTGCCTGAAATTGTATACGTTGATCCTCCTGTTGGATCAGTTTCAGTTTTCACAAAATAAGGGCCTGCTGACCAATCAATTCCGGCCATAGAACCAGAAACAACTGTTCCACCACCTATTTGAAATGTTGCTAAACCATTTGCATTTGTAGTAACTGTATGAGTTTCCACGTATTGCGCTGATCCAGATGCAGATCCTTGCAAAATACTAATTCGTACACCCACTGGTGAACTTGTTACCAAAGCATTAGCGCCATTTCGAATGACAGATTGATAACTCATTTTCTGAGGAGCTTGAGCGAAGGTAAATCCGCTGAAAATTAAGGCTCCAATAATTAATAGATTCTTTTTCATAATTTTTCGTTTTTGATATTAGTTGGTTTTGATTAATTTAAAAGTTCGAGCAAATTCTCCATTCACAAGTACATTCAGGTAGTAATTTGCATCCGCTAATTGTTGCACATCGATCATTGTTGTTGGCTCTTTAACAACATCAGAACTAAGTACCTTTCCATTTAAATCACACAATTGAAACGAAATTGTTTGATCGGTTGTCCAATTTGCAATAGATAAATTAATGAAAGAACTTGAAGGGTTTGGGAATAGATTTACTTCAAACGAAGTAAAAGCTTCAAAAATCCCAACGGTATAAAATTCGAAAGGTTGTTGAACCCCTTCCGAAGATGATCCGTTCGTGCCATTGTTTGATTTGTAATCGATTTGTCCTACTGAGTAACTTACTGTTCCTCCTGCACCTGTAGCATTACCTCCAGAAGCATTGACAGATTGTTGAGCAAATGTAGCTCCAAATCCCAGTAGAATCATCGAAAATACTATCACCATTTTTTTTGACTTCATACTTTTGATTTTTTAGTTGATTGATAATTCTGAAACAAAATTATGACATCCTGTTTTTCCAAAAAATCAACCTTTTGGTTCATTTACATTGAATATACTTAGAGATGACAATTTTTCTTCAGTTGATCACTTATAAATAATAATAGTTAATTATGATTTAATTGATTAATACTCTATGAAAAGTCCCGTGCTTTTCTTAAGTCAAATTTCGACTAAAAAAATATACATGCAATTAGGGTTTTCCCTAAAAATGAATTTATTAGATAAACGACAGAAATTTGAGACGAAAGCAATATGTGACCAACAAATTTTATGAGTTGGGGTGGATATGAGTATTTTAATTGACAATAATTTCAATTACAAATAGGGTTCGTAAAAATTCAGGAGTAAAAAAGAGGTCCTAGCATTTAGAACCTCTTTAATTTTTCAGTTAAGAATTAGAGATTATCTTTTTTCTTCCGGACGATTTACTTTTGTCAAATGAGCTGGTATTTCTCCGAAACGGATAGTTTGACCATCCCACCAAATACCAGAACCTTTGGAATCCAAATTAGCATCATCAAACAACACTTGTTGAATATTTCGATTGAATGAAGGAGCTGAAACCATTTTCGTTGCTTCATCAAGTCTATTATCAATTCTATTTCCAACAGCTATCCAAGAGATTGGCGCATTGCTTGACCCATTGTTTAATTCGCGCACTGTGAAACCTTCTTTGGTAACTGAAGTAATATAAACACCATTGCAATTTCCGTTAGGTGTAACAGTTACTACAGGATTTTCTCCCAACAGCGATTTGTATTGCGAATCAAAAGAAACAAATACTTCACCATTCATTAATTGAGAAGTTCCTTTCGAATAAATAGTTGCGTCAATGCTGGTTACAGAATATACTGGCGTTTTAACTTCTCCTTCGTTGCCAACCAATTCAATGTTCTTACCCGTTGAATATGTATTTCCTGAATTATAAGAAGCAAATAAATCACCTGAATTTAGTTGACCAACAACGCTACCTTTTGAAATTGAACCAATAGTTCCAAAAAATCCACCACCAATACCACTTGCATCTGTGGTTGGTAAAAATCCTGTACCACTAGCATATCCAGCAGTACCATAAACTCCATATGGTGCAGATGCCGAGCTTTTATATCCTAATGATCCCCAATACGTACCACCTTGTTCAGCTCCAAGAACTCCACCTGTACGATTGTAATCATTATAGCTGTAACCAGTTACTCCGAATGTATAGACATCACCCCAGAAATTATAACCATTTACAGCTCGGTTAGTTGTATTCACGCCATAAGCAGTCCCGTCATTTTGCGAATCACGTGTGCGGTAACCATATAAAGTTGTTTGTCCGTCAGCATTTACAGTTAATTGATTTTTGTAAATATACATAGTACTTGCAACAGAAGGTGTCGTGTTCACCGACATGCTTGTTCCGTTATCTTGGAGAAGCGAGTTTCCACCTGTTGTAGCAGCAGTAAACTTAACCAAATAGTTAGTTGTACCTGACATATTCGCGGAACCTGCGGGGCCAGCTGGACCAGTAGCTCCATCAGCACCTGCTGGACCTGTTGCGCCAGTTGCTCCTGTTGCACCAGTTGCACCAATTGGACCCGCTGGACCTGTAGCTCCTGTTAATCCTGTTGCCCCAGTCGGACCCGCTGGACCCGCTGGACCTGTTGCTCCTGTTGCTCCTGTTAATCCCGTCGCACCCGCTGGACCTGTAGCTCCTGCAGGACCAGTTAATCCCGTTGCTCCTGTTGCACCTGCAGGACCTGTTGGCCCAGCTGGACCAGTTGGACCTGTTAAACCGATTGGACCTTGTAAACCAGTTGCTCCAGTTGGGCCTGTTGCTCCAGTTAACCCTGTTGGACCGATAGGGCCTGTTGCTCCTGCAGGACCTGTTGGACCAGTTGCGCCAGTTGGTCCTACGGGACCTGTTGCTCCTGTTGCTCCCGTTGCTCCTGCTGGACCTGTTAATCCTATTGGGCCTTGAGGACCTGTTGCACCGTCAGCACCATCAGCACCTGCTGGACCAGTGGGGCCAGCGGGGCCTGTTGCACCTGCAGGACCTTGTGGACCTACCGGACCTGCAACACCTCCATTCGCTGAAAACAATGCATAAGGAACACTTAGTAACTCAGATGTACCTGAAATTGTATACGTTGATCCTCCTGTTGGATCAGTTTCAGTTTTTACAAAATAAGGACCTGCTGACCAATCAATTCCAGCCATTGAACCTGAAACAACTGTTCCTCCACCAATTTGAAATGTTGCTAAACCATTTGCATTTGTAGTAACTGTATGAGTTTCCACGTATTGTGCTGTTCCAGATGCTGATCCTTGCAAAATACTAATTCGTACACCCACTGGTGAACTTGTTACCAAAGCATTAGCACCATTTCGAATGACTGATTGATAACTCATTTTTTGTGGAGCTTGGGCGAAGGTAAATCCGCTGAAAACAAGAGCTCCGATAAGTAATAATTTCTTTTTCATAATTTTTCGTTTTTGATTTTAGTTGGTTTTAATTAATTTAAATGTTCGAGCAAATTCTCCATTCACAAGTACATTCAGAAAATAACTTGCATCTGCAAATTGCTGCACATCGATAATTGTTGTTGACTCTTTAACAACATCAGAACTAAGTACCTTTCCATTTAAATCACACAATTGAAACGAGATTGTTTGATCCGTTGTCCAATTGGCAATTGATAAATTAATGAAAGAACTTGAAGGGTTTGGGAATAGATTCACTTCAAACGAAGTATAGGCTTCAAAAATCCCAACAGTATAAAATTCGAAAGGTTGTTGAACTCCTTCTGACGAAGTGCCATTCGTTCCAGAATAGGATTTGTAATCAATTTGGCCCACAGAATAACTGACTGTTCCTCCAGATCCTGTTGCGTTTCCACCAGATGCATTCACTGATTGCTGAGCGAAAGCAGCTCCCAACCCCAGAATAATGATCGAAAACGTCATGACCGATTTTTTTAAATTCATAAGCTTACATTTTTAGTTGTTTGACATTGTTGAAAACAAAAATAAAGCGATTCAATTTGAAATAAAATCAACCCTTCGGCTTATATTTTAACATTAAATACAGTTCAAATTAGCTTTCAGTTATTTTGGTAAAATAAATAGTAATTAAATAATTCGTAAATAAAATGGAAAAGACCCATGCTTTTCTACAGCTAATTTCGGATAATTCTTCTATCCAACACCAAGGGTTTACCCTAGAATTTGGAACAAATAGACAAACGACCTATTTTATCGACGAAAAGCAAATTCTCATCGAATATTCAAAAAAACGTATTGTTAAAAAATTAGCCGATTTAAACTATAATTATGATAATTAGAATCTTAGAAGATCTTGAATTGCCTTCAGAACTTTTTCAGCATTGGGCAATAACTCCGATTCTAAACTTGAATTTAGCGGAATTGCGGGGGTATCCACAGAACCAACTATCGAAATCGGTGCATCTAACTTCTTAAAATTATCGCGTTGAATACGTCCTGCTAAACCAAGTGTAAATGATGCTTCAACGGATTCTTCGGTAACTAAAATTACTTTACCGTGCTTGGCAACAACTTCATCGATTAATTCAAAATCGAGTGGATTTAGCGTTCGTAGATCGACAATTTCCACCTGACCCTCAAAATGTGATGATGCTTCGAGAGACCAATACACACCTCTTCCATAAGTGATTATAACACAGGAAGTCCCGTTTGAAACATTTTCTTCTCTTGCTTCTTGAACAATTCGTCCTTTTCCGATAGGAACGATGTAGTCTTCATCAGGTTCAACGGACATTGCACCTTCAGTTCCCTTAATTTTAGACCAATACAAGCCTTTATGCTCTAATAAAACCACTGGATTTGGATCGTAAAATGCTGCTTTCATTAAACCTTTGAGATCTGCACCATTGGATGGATACACCGTTTTAATGCCTCGAATATTTGTCAAAACAGATTCAACACTCGATGAATGATAAGGTCCGCCGGAACCATAAGCTCCGATTGGAACACGAATCACACAACTCACGGGCCATTTTCCATTGGATAAATAGTAAGAGCGAGAAACTTCTGTAAACAATTGATTCAATCCTGGCCAAATGTAATCTGCAAATTGAACTTCGACGATTGGCTTAAGTCCAACTGCCGACATACCAACGGTTGAACCTATGATAAATGCTTCTTGGATTGGTGTGTTAAAAACGCGCTCATCTCCAAAATGTTGAGCCAAAGTAGCAGCTTCACGAAAAACTCCTCCTAATCTTCCACCTACATCTTGTCCGTACAAAAGTGCTTCTGGATGTTTCGACATCAATTCTCTCACCGCAAACAAAGCGGAATCAACCATTACGGTTTTCTTTTTTCCTTTTGGCTCACGATCCCCTTTTTCTGTTGTAATTTCCGTTGGCGCAAAAATGAAATCCTGTATCGACGAAGTATCTGGATCAGGAGCATTGAGCGCCTTATCATATTCAATATCTACAAGATTTTTTACGTTCGATTCTAGTGCATCAATGATTTGATCGTCAAAACCTAAATCTCGAACTACGGACATTAATTTTGGATAAGGATCATTTTTAGCAGCTTCCTCCAAATCATCCCGATACCATTCTTTTCGAACGCCAGATGTATGGTGACCCAACAACGGAACTTTGGCATGTATAATAAAAGGTCGACGCTCCTTACGCACTAATCCAAAGACTTCATTGACTGTTTGATACGAAAGATCAAAATCAGACCCATCTATTGTTCGGACCTCAATTCCATTGAATCCCTGGGCATACTTCGAAATATCTTGCGCTCTCGTTTCTGTAGCATTTGCTGAAATATCCCACCCATTATCTTGAACAAGAAAAACAATCGGATATTGCTTCAAAGCGGCCATTTGAAGTGCTTCAGAAACTTCTCCTTCTGTACAAGATGCATCTCCCAATGAACAAACAACAACTGGATTTTCTCCCTTATAATCTTCCGATAATCCTTGTTTTTCTTTGTATTGAACACCCATGGCAATTCCAGTTGTTGGAATCGCTTGCATGCCAGTGGCAGAAGATTGATGAATGATTTTTGGCATGTCATCACGCTTTAAGGATGGATGACAATAATAAGTTCTTCCACCTGAAAACGGGTCGTCCTTTTTAGCGAATACTTGAAGCATCAACTCTTTTGGGGTAATTCCAATGCCTAACAAAATGCTATCGTCTCGGTAATAGGGTGAAACCCAATCTTGTGGCTTTAATTGCAGACCAACTGCCAACTGAATCGCTTCATGTCCTCGCGAAGTGGCGTGAACATATTTCGAAGTGATTTCTTTGTTTGCTTCATATTTTTCAGCGAGCGTTTTCGCAGTACACATCAATTCAAAAGCCTTAAATACTATTTTTTTGTCAGTCTTTATCGTATTTTTCATTGATTCTGCTATTGCGTTGCTCATTTGACGAATCTTTAATTTTGAAGTTTCAAATATACAAAACGATTTACTTTTCTCCGATGAGCTTCAAATATC
Organism: Crocinitomicaceae bacterium; assembly: GCA_965247975.1. Lineage (GTDB taxonomy): Bacteria > Bacteroidota > Bacteroidia > Flavobacteriales_D > Crocinitomicaceae > Taishania. The sequence goes on along the minus strand of OZ252050.1, from coordinate 787,142 downwards.
TTTTCAAGCTGTCAATAGCCGTATATGCAATGAAATTCACGAATTCATCTTTTGAACCACCGGTTTGTACTTTTTGAAGTGCAGAATAATACTTCATGCGTGTTTCATTATCACCTTTAATGTTGGCAATTGCGTAACCATTTTGAAGCAAAATCATATTCATAATCAAACGTGCTGTCCTTCCATTTCCATCAATAAAAGGATGAATTGTAACCAATCTTTCGTGCATTTCTGCTGCCAAAACAATAGGGTGTAAAAAAGTGCGATTGCTGTTATACCATTCGAAGTAATTTTCCATTAATTCATGCAAGCGAAATGGTTCCGGCAATACAACATCAGTGCCGCTAATTGAAACATTCATTGTACGGTATTTGCCTGCTTCGTCAGATCTTATTCCGCGCAAAATCAAATTATGAATCGCCAAAACATCTGTTTTCCGAAGTGTACTATTCTGCTCCACAAGTTGTTTTACATAGTTAATGGCTTCTTTATGATTAATTGCTTCAAGATGTTCTTGCATGGATTTTCCAGAAATGGTGAGCCCTTTGTTAACTACAAAATCAGTTTCCATTAAAGACAACGTATTTCCTTCAATACGATTGCTTTCGAATGTATACTCCATTTCCAGCGCTTCAATAATTCTAAAATTTGAATTTTGGCGAATAGCGTTTAAACGATGTTTCAATTTATCGGCTTCTTGTAATTTTCCTTCAATGGCAGGACTAAGCACTATTTTGACAGGAGAATAGCTTTGTAACTCTTCTTGAACTAATTTTAATGCTTGAGGAATCATAGGATAGGTTTTAAACTGAGTTAAAATTTTTTCCTTTAACCACAAGGTAATCAATTGCTCTTGATTCAAATCCAAAAAACGGGCAAGCAAAAGTACTTGCGTTTCTGAAGGCAATCTTTCGCCAGATTCAAAACGACTAACGAGCGCAGCATCAACTTCCAAGAAATTGGCAACTTCACGAATAAGCAATTTTTTTTCTTTTCTGCGATTACGAATGAGTGTTTTCATCAAATGACATTTATTGACATGTCAAATTTAGTCATTTTTTTGACAATAAAAAACAAACCCCAATTTTTTAAATTTTCAGGAAAGTTCTTCCATTAATCTTTCGAAGCGGTCTTTGAGCTCAGCCAGCTCGCTTTCAACCCGTTCTAAGCGTTGTTCCAATTCTGATACATTCTTGCGCACCGGCACATCTTGCTCGAAAAAACTTTCATCAAAGTCCGGAACTGGCTCAAAAAGATGACAATACCTACTTTCCTTTTGACCAGGTTTTCTAGGTAATTGTGTAACAAAAGGCGGATTATATGTTGAAAGGTTTTCTAAAGTCTGTTGAACTTCTGCTAAATCATCAAACTCATGTAAACGTCCAGCGTTCGAATTCATTTCTCCAGCGGTCAGAGGACCTCTCAAAAACAACAAACAAAGCAATGCTAACTCGGCTGGATCAAGCGGATAAGTTACAGCTAAATTTTGGCGGTATTTTACCGCTCGGCTTCCAGCTCCAATAACCGAACCTGAAAGTTGTTTCTTCTTCAGCGAATCAAGCGTCATTGCAACAATTGTTTCATCGTATTCAACTACTGGATTTCGAGCCGACTTCTGATTGCAAGCCGTAACAAGCGAATTTAACGTAAGCGGATAATACTCTGGTGTTGTTTTACTTTTTTCAATCAGTGAACCAAGAACACGAATTTCTTCTGGAGTTAAAATGGGTAATGCATTTATTTCTTCCATGGGTAAAAGTTTATTTTACTTGTTATTTTCAATGACGTAATCCAATACTTTTCGAATCAAATGCACGCGGTCTTTGCCTGACACATTGTGTTTATGCATTGGATAAGGAAAGAAATCCATTTGTTTGCCTAACTCTACAAATTTTTTGACTAATGCTAGGTTATGTTGCATCACAACAACATCATCAGCAGTTCCGTGGATTAATAACAATTTACCATCCAAATTCTTAGCATGTGTCAACAAGCTTGTTTGCTCGTAACCTGCTGGATTTTGCTCAGGTCTATCCATGTATCGTTCTCCATACATAATTTCATAATACTTCCAATCGGTAACAGGTCCACCTGCAATTCCGGCATTGAAAACTCCTGGATGATGCAACATTAAAGAAGTCGTCATAAATCCGCCATATGACCAACCATGCACCGCCAATCTATTGCCATCCACATATTTTAATGTTTTCAAGTATTCAACACCAGCCAATTGATCTTCCATTTCTACTTTTCCTAGTTGACGATGAATTTGAGATTCAAATCCAAATCCTCTTTCTCCAGAACCTCGATTGTCTAATGTGAATACCAAATATCCTTGCTCAGCAAGGTAATACATCCATAAATTTGCTCCATCCAACCAAGAATTAGTAATCATTTGTGCATGCGGCCCACCATAAACATAAACCAACACAGGATATTTTTTAGCAGGATCGAAATTACTTGGTTTTATCAATCGTGTATGTAAAGTTGAACCATCTTTACCCACAATTGAGCCAATATCAGCGGAGCCATAAACGTATTCAGTTAAAGGATTGGACGCTTTAGTGAGTTGTTTAGCTAACTTGCCTGTGGCATGATAAATTTCGGAAACATGCGGTGTTGCATGATTTGAATAGCCATCGTAAAAGAATTTTCCATTGTCCGAAATTGAAAAATTATGTGTTCCCTGAGTTTGGGTTACTAAAGTTTGCTTTCCTTTCAAATCCACTGCATAAACCATTGTATTCAGCGGACTTTCTCCAGTCGCAGAAAAATAAACTTTTCCTCCGTTGAACGTCAAAATGTCTTTAACCACAAATTTATTGGCTGTAAGTTGCTTAATCAACTTGCCTTCAAAGTCATAGTAATACAAATTATTAAAGCCATCCCGTTCAGAAATCCAAATGAAATTGTTCGAATTGACCATCGGAAAGAATGCAGGATGCTCAGGTTCAACCCACTTACTATTTGTTTCTTCCAACAATGTTTTGACAAAAGCTCCAGAATTGGCATCGTAGACATTCAACCAAAAATGATTTTGATCGCGATTTACTTCGGCAATTACTACAAACTTGTTATCTGGAGTAAAGGTCAAATTCGTTAAATAATCATCCTGAGCACCTTTTGGTTGTATAAAAACAGTTTTACCACTTGCTAAATCATAAATTCCAACTTTAGGTTTTTCCGATTTCTGACCAGCCATTGGGTACTTTATTGAGTTTAATTTTCCTGGCGTTTCCGTTATATCGAGAAGAGGATAATCGTGCACATCTGTTTCGTCTTTTTGGTAAAATGCCAACTTTGATCCATCATTCGCCCAAAAAAGACCATTTGTAATTCCAAATTCACTGCGCGCAATTGCCTGACCTGAAACAATGTTTTTGTCTTTGTTATTTGTAATAGCATATTCGATACCCAATCCTCCTGTTGCATTTTTGTCAACTTTAGTGAGATAAACATTATTCTCGCGTGTATAAGCAACGTGCTGACCAACTTTCGAAAAGACAGTATTTTCTGCATCTTTTAAATCGTGTATCAAATTACCTGTTTTTGTAGTTAGGTTAAACGTATAAAATTTTGCTCCATCATTGATCCAAAATTCATTTGAATTTTTCCAAACTAAGTCAGAAAACCAAGACATTTCAGCATTTAACGCTTTATTGAATTCTTCAATAGATAACAAATCAGTATCCGACTTTCCTGTCGCAGAACCCTTTACAATTTTTGTATATCCTTTCAAGTAAGCGTAATCCGTTGTTCCAGGAATCCAATTAAACATTACAGGTTGCTCTGGCAAGAATTTACGATATTGTTGCAATACTGCATCTTCAAGCGTCAAGGGTTTTTGAGCAATTATTGGGCTTACTAAAAATAATAGAACTAAAATGTTTAAAATCTTCATTGTTATCTTTTTATATGTTTGTTAAAAAATGCTTCCAACGGTCTTCCAGCATTGTAACACGTTAATATTGTCTCTTCAAGGGCGTCACTTAAAACAAGTTCAGGCTCAAATTCAGCATAAAAATACCATTGTTTGTTAAACATCAACTCTTCTTTAGCTGCTGCTTCCCTAAATTCATTCGGCAACACTTTATTTTTTTCTCCAAGAATCGAACCGAAAACTTTCTTAAAATTTGGATCTGTATATAGTTTCTTAAATTCGTTCAAATTGTTTGCAATGCCTTCACGCACATCATAAAGTTCATCTTTCTCTATTTCATAAATGCCACCGTAAGCTCTCACATGTTCTGGAGAAAACTCAAAATAAACTCCATTGATTGCTTTACTTTTCTTTCCACCTGGGGCAACAACTGCTGAAACATTTAGTTTATATGGCGTTTTGTCTTTCGAAAAACGAATGTCTCTATTAATTCTAAAAATGCAATCCTTTGCTTCTAAATCAGCAAAACTACTATCCTTTTCAGCAATTTTAGAAATGATATGTTGGACAAATTTTTTAAACGGTTCTCTCACGTTTTCCTCATATCGACCGCGATTTACATCAAACCAATCTTTGTTGTTATTTGCAGCTAATTCCATGAAAAATTGCAAAAAATCCTTTTTAAAATGAGCCATATTATTCACTTGTTTATTCGATTGAACATTCAATTCCGCACCTAGATTAAGAATCGAAGTTATCGAAGACGAAGTTAAAAATTTTAGTCAAAGCAACAATTTTAAGAATTACGAGAATTAGTTTGCCAATTAAAAAGCCCAAAATAAACTTCAAAACAGTACTTTTACAAAAAATTAAATCATGAAGCACGTTCAATTAGCAAGCATAGAAAATGCCATTAAAAAAGTAGACAATTTAGATGATGATGCATTAGAAAAATTGTCTGAAACCTATGCACTTGCTCAACCAATACTGTTGGGTTATGTTATGTCTGCTGCTGAAGAGTATGACAATGAGCAATTGGAAGGTTTACTCATTTATTACTTTTGCTTGCTATCGGAGTGTTTTGCTCAAGAAGGAGTCTTAACGGCCGAAGTATCCGAAGAATTAATTGACGGTTTTGAAGAACCATTTTTTGAAATGCTTGATGCATATTTCGAAAATGAAGACGAAGATCCGTTGGAAGAATTTTGCGATCAACCACACTTAACACAATTTATGGCCATGGAAGTTTCAACTCCAGACATCGATGGCACAGCTTTAGATGACGAAACAGCTACGCAACTTTTTATCGTTACAACAGCGATGATTGGTTTAATGGCTCGTTCAATCAAAGAATAAATGAAAACGCCAGAAGAAATTGTTTCGCTGATGCTTGAAAAGGATGCTTTCAGTAAGTGGCTTTCAATTTCCATCCTAAAAATTTCAAAAGGTTTTTGTCAACTTACTTTAAGAGTGTCGAGCGAAATGCTCAATGGTTTTGACATTGCACATGGCGGAATCACCTACTCCATGGCCGATTCCGCGTTGGCTTTTGCAGCAAACTCCTATGGTCAAAAATGTGTTTCTATCGAAACGTCTATTTCACACACGCGACCTTGTAAGGTCGGAGATGAACTAATTGCTACCTCCGAAGAAATTTATCGCGGAAAAACAACTGCCATCTATCAAATAACTATAAAAAATCAAGAACAAAAACTTGTGGCAGTTTTGAAGGGGACTGTATATATTTCTGCCGAAATTTGGTAAACGGTTAATTTTCAAATCCGTTCATTTCAAAAATTTATTAAAGGATAAAAAGATTATTTTATTATGCTTGCATATAAATTTCTTGTTATATTTAGCCTAAATTTTAAAATTGAACATGGCTGAAAAACCTGAAATGTTATTTGATTTTTACATTCGTCACGTATGGCACAGAATCTCTAGAATGTATAACCAAAAAGCTTCCGAAATTGGCATTACCATGTCCATGGGATTTATTTTGATGAATGTCGATAAGGAAGGAACACCGAGCACACAATTAGGTCCTCGCATGGGAATGGAGCCGACTTCTTTGTCACGCATTCTAAAAAACATGGAAGACAAAGGGTTGATTCGTAGAGAAGAAAATCAACAGGATAAACGCAAAGTAAAAATCTTCCTAACACAATCTGGTGTTGACCAAAGGCGCCTAGTCCGCGATTTTTTGGTGGCATTCAACGATAAATTATTTGCACAAATGCCAGCTTCAAAAGTGAAAGCTTTTATGGAAGTAATGATTAAAATCGATGACACCATCGAACAAGAATTAAAAGAAATGAACGTTCAACAAGACACAATAGCATGAAACGAATTATAAAAAAAGTAGCTGTTCTAGGCTCTGGGGTAATGGGCTCACGCATAGCTTGCCACTTCGCAAATATTGGTTGTGAAGTCCTTTTGTTGGATATCATTCCACGAGAATTAAACGAATCTGAAATCCAAAAAGGACTCAATCTTGAATCCAAAAATGTTCGAAACCGAATTGTGAATGATTCGTTGCAAAGTGCTTTAGCAAGCAACCCGTCCCCCATTTACCGCAAATCTTTTGCTGATCACATTCAAACAGGAAATTTTGTTGATGATTTAGCAAAAATTGCCTCCTGTGACTGGATTATAGAAGTTGTTATAGAGCGATTAGATATTAAAAAGGAACTTTTCGGAAAAATTGAGGCGTTTAGAACACAAGGTACACTCATTTCTTCGAACACTTCTGGAATCCCAATTCACCTGATGCTTGACAGCAGAAGCGATGATTTTAAAAAACACTTTTGTGGAACACATTTTTTCAATCCACCTCGCTATCTTGAATTGTTGGAGCTCATTCCAACTCCTTCTACGGATCCAGAAATAGTGGATTTTTTGCTTGATTATGGAAAAAGATTTTTAGGTAAAAAAACCGTTCTCTGTAAAGACACTCCTGGTTTCATTGCAAACCGCATTGGCGTCTATTCAATCATGTCTTTATTCCATGTGGTGACTGAGTTAGACATGACGGTTGAAGAAGTAGATAAATTAACAGGCCCAGTTTTGGGTCGTGCGAAATCTGCAACTTTTCGAACTTGTGACGTTGTTGGACTCGATACATTGGTGCATGTAGCTAATGGATTGAAAGGAAATTGTCCGAATGATGAAGAAAATGAACTCTTCAATTTACCGAGCTACATTGCGCACATGATTGACAACAAATGGCTTGGCTCAAAAACAGAACAAGGTTTCTACAAAAAAGTGAAATCCGCCACTGGAGAAAGCGAAATTGTAGTGCTTGACTTAAAGACCCTTGAATATCGTTCGCAAGAAAAAGTGAAATTCCCTACCTTGGAAATGACGAAACCCATTGATGATTTGCATCAACGTACCAAAATGTTGTTCATGGGAATGGATAAAGCGGGTCAATTTTACAGAAAACTATTCGGTGGACTTTTTGCTTATGTTACCAATCGAATTCCTGAAATTTCAGAAGACTTATATAAAATTGACGATGCGATTAAAGCTGGTTTTGGTTGGGAATTGGGACCTTTTGAAACATGGGATTTAATTGGATTTGAGAAAGGACTAAAGTACATTTCAGATGAAAACAAAAAAGCAGCAGCTTGGGTTCACGAAATGAAATCCAAAGGAATAACATCTTTTTACAAAAAAGAAAGTGGCAAAACGTACTATTATGATATTCGTTCAAATGCTTACAAAGTCATTCCAGGAACTGAACATCTCTTGAATTTAGAAGCCCTTCGTGCCGAAAACAAAATTTGGGGCAATGCAGACTCAACCCTTGTAGATTTAGGAGATGGTATTTTAAACTTAGAATTCCATACAAAAATGAATACTATCGGTGGAGGAGTCATTGAAGGAATCAACAAAGCCATTGATTTTGCAGAAAAAGAATTCAAAGGATTAGTCATTTCAAATACAGGTCAAAACTTTTCAGCGGGAGCTAATGTTGGAATGATTTTAATGATGGCTGCTGAACAAGATTTTGATGAACTAAATTTTGCGGTTAAAGCCTTTCAAGATACCATGATGCGTGCTCGCTACTCAAACATTCCTGTCATTGTTGCGCCACACAATATGGCCTTGGGCGGAGGATGTGAATTATCAATGCACGCTGACAAAGTTGTTGCGCATGCCGAATTATACATGGGCTTGGTAGAGTTTGGTGTTGGATTAATTCCAGGTGGTGGCGGTTCAAAAGAATTTGCCAAACGACTATCAGACGAATTAAAATCAGGCGATATAAAAATCAACAGATTGAGAGATCGATTTTTAACCATTGGTCAAGCAAAGGTTTCAACTTCGGCTTATGAAGCTTTTGATTTAGGCTATTTGAGAGAAGGAATTGACGAAGTGGTTGTGAGTCGAGAATACCAATTACTTCGTGCAAAAAATGCTTGCCTGGAACTCGCAGATAAAGGTTATGTGGCTCCAAAGCGTTCAAAAAACATTACAGTTCTCGGACAAGAAGGTTTAGGAATCGTTTACGTTGGCTCGAATTCTATGATTTCAGGAAATTACATGTCTGAACATGATGGAGTTATTTCCGAAAAACTTGGATTTGTCCTTTGCGGTGGAGACCTATCAGAAAACACTTTAGTAAGTGAGCAATATTTACTTGACATGGAACGAAAAGCATTTATCGAATTGTGCGGGCAGCGCAAGACTTTGGAGCGTTTGGAAAGTTTGGTGAAGAGTGGAAAGATTCTGAGGAATTGAGACTCAACATATAAAATTGTATCTAGAAAAAAAAGAAATTAAAAATCATCCCCCTTTTTCCCCCTTCAAAGGGGGAGAATAAAAAAATTAAACAAATGTCAAATAACGCATACATAATCAAAGGATTCCGCTCAGCGGTTGGAAAAGCAGGAAAAGGTGGATTTAGGTTTTACCGACCAGATGATTTAGCTGCTGACGTGATAAAACATCTTATGGCATCTGTACCAGAACTCGACAAAAATCGCGTAGATGATGTCATTGCCGGAAATGCAACTCCTGAAGCAGAGCAAGGTTTAAACATCGGGCGAATGGTATCGTTGATGGGATTAGATACAGTTCAAGTTCCAGGAATGACCGTTAATCGGTATTGTTCCTCTGGTTTAGAAACCATTGCCATTGCCACTGCGAAAATTAATGCAGGCATGGCTGATTGCATCATTGCTGGAGGCGTAGAATCTATGTCAACCATGGCGATGGGTGGTTGGAGAATTGTTCCGAATCCCAAAGTTGGAAAAGAAAATCCAGATTGGTATTGGGGCATGGGATTAACCGCCGAAGCAGTTGCTAAACAATTCAATGTGTCGCGCGAAGAACAAGATTTGTTTGCATTGAATTCGCATGAAAAAGCCATTGAAGCCATTAAATCTGGTCGATTCGTGGATGACATCGTCCCAATTACCGTGGAAAATATTTTCCTTGACGAGCACGAAAAAAGACAAGTAAAATCATTCATCGTTGATACGGATGAAGGTCCTCGGCCAAGTAATTTGGAAGGTCTAGCGCGTTTAAAGCCTGTATTTGCTCAAGGTGGCTCCGTGACTGCAGGAAATTCTTCTCAAACATCAGACGGTGCAGCATTTGTACTTGTGATGTCAGAAAAAATGGTCAAAGAATTAAAATTAGAACCAATTGCGCGCCTTGTTTCATACGCTACTGTTGGAATAGAACCAAGAATCATGGGCGTTGGTCCAATAAAAGCAATTCCGAAAGCGATTGAAATGGCAGGATTAAAATTAAACGACATTCACCTATTTGAATTAAACGAAGCCTTTGCATCTCAATCTATTGCTGTAATTCGCGAAGCGGGATTAAACCCAGATCTTGTGAATGTAAATGGCGGAGCGATAGCTATGGGACATCCATTGGGTTGCACGGGTGCTAAGTTAACGGTTCAAATCATGAACGAATTAAAGCGACGTAATCAAAAATATGGAATTGTGACCATGTGTGTTGGAACTGGGCAAGGTGCTGCTGGGGTTATTGAGATGCTTTAATACTTGAACCAATTTTCTCCCCGAAAAACATATTCTTGAACCATATTTCAAAGGCTGGATCCAAAAACTCAATTTTCCCGTTTTGTTCGTGGATGACGTCCGTGACAATCAAAATTTTCTTGTTTTTATTGACTGTTGCTGATGTCCCCAGGTCATACTCGGCAAGCGTTTTTGCGCTTGACAGCTGACTTTCACCAGCAGCAATCGCTTTTAACAAATTGAGCTGTTTCTTGCTGAAAATTTCAATTTCTCTGTGATAAAGCGGAGAATTGGCGTAAATCAACTCCATGAGTCCTTTGAGGATTATCTCTTCTGAACAAACATCTGCTGTTTTTTGCCACACATAATGTGATAATTGTTGTACATACCAGGAATGATCCTTCATAAGTGTTGGAATCAATTCTGCATTTGCCTTTGATATTTTCTTTTTGGTTCTCGTAAAATTTTTCGAAATAAACGAAACCCATCGATCACGTTTAATTTTTTCTAACAAAATAATATCACCGAATCGGTAAAAAGGTTTCGATGGCTTGTTAAATATTTCTGTCATCATGTGGCGCTTACTGCCATACAAACAGTACGTTGTCAGTTTTTGCGTTTGCCAAACTGCACGCATCTTTTTCTCAAAAGGAACATAATTGTCATATTCTGCCAAATTTTGAAATTCATCCAAACAAATTATAAAGCGACAATTCTTAGCCGTGCCAATTCGTTCTGGCAAAGAAAGCACTTCATCCGGATATTTTTGGAGTTCTTTCCAATCAAATCCAATTGAAAAATCAGTAATCGGATCAATTCCTATGCTTAATGTGGGCACAATTTGCTTGAAAAATGTTTTACCAATTGTCATCCAATCCTCCCATTTTGATGAAGATGCTTTGATCACTTCACGTGCGAACAATTGTAAAAACTCTTGTTGATTTGCTGTTGAGAACAAATCAATCATCACCACTTTATGGTTCTTATGATTGGCTTTAATCTCATTCATCGTTTTTTCAACAAGCGAAGATTTGCCCCATCTTCTCGGCGAAATAAGCATCGTGTTTACACCATGAATCAAGTTAGAGGTCAACTTCTCGCTTTCCAATTCCCGATTTGTAAATGAAAATTTAGTTACGGTTTTACCATAAATAAATGGTCCAAGTTCTTCATTCATCATGACTCTCAATTTTTGCACACCACAAATATACAAAAATCACTAATTAGTAACTTACTATTTAGTAACTTACTTTTTAGTAATAAACAAAACATGTTACCTTTTAGTAACTTACTATTTAGTAACTTTCCTTTTAGTGAGATTCTCAAAAACAAATTTGAATCAGAAACTATTTTTTCTATATCATGCAATAATATTATGCATACATAAGTTATTATACTATCTCTAAATTGAACTGTTATGCGAAACATAAGTCTAACAATCCTCGTGATTGCTATATGCACGGCTGTTAATGCCAATGAAAGAATCTACAAAAAACTGAATAAATTGTATGCAACGGATTCTGAACTGTGTCTTGAAAAAGCAAAAAAATACATCTCAAAAAAACCATCGGAAGCAAGTCCTTATTACTTCGCGTCTAGCATCTATTTAGATAAAACTGAAAAATCCTCAACCGCACGTGGGCGGTATTTACAAATGAGACGTTCGCTAAATTATGCGCGACAATTTGAAAAATTCAGTGATGACGAACTTAAAGAAAAGGTAAATTGGAATGAAAGAGTTTCTGAATTGAAACAAAAAACTAGTTCCATTGTGTTTGAATTGGACAAAACAGATCAAGTTGATTTAAGCCAAGAACTCATTGCAAACCTCAACAAACTGGAAAGTATTGAAGAATTAAAACGACCTGAAACTTTTGAAGAAATTGAGATATCATCCACTCCAATAGCACCAGCATCGCCAACAAAATCAACATTCATCAAAAATGAAAATGAATTTTACGGTATGCCATCAGGTCTTGAACTCATACCTTCTGGAAACATCGAAAGCGAAAAAGAACTTTTAGCAATCATCAACAAGGCTCGAATCTCAAAAAACCTCCCACCATTGGTGTGGAACGAAGATCTAGCGAAGGCGGCAAGGTATCATGCAAACGATTTAGGCACGCAATCCTATTTCGATCACAACACATACGACCGAATTGATGGTGAATTGGTGTCTGTGGGATCAACCTTTGAACGCATTAAAAAATTCTACAACAAAACACATGTGAATTCAGAGAACATCGCTGCGGGACATGAGTCTCCTAATCAAACCTACATCCAATGGTACAATAGCGAAGGACACAATAAAAACATGTTTAATTCTAATAGTCGTTTTGTTGGAATTGGATTCTGTCAAGTTCCTGGAAGCCCTTACGAATATTACTGGGTGTTTTGCACTGCTGAATAAAAAACTTCATCGTCCAAAATAAGGGGTAAAATCAACTTTACCCCTTTTTTGTGCCTTTTAATGTACTTTTGCTGTATGCAAAAAGAAATAAAAGAACTGGTGTCGACCATTGGCATTACAGAACTAACAGAAATACAAAAAAAAGCACTCGAGAACTATGAAGCTTGCGAGGAATTAATTCTCTACGCACCAACAGGATCTGGAAAAACACTCGCTTTCTTATTGCCTTTAATAAATCTATTACGCGAAGAACCAACCAAAAAAGGAACTCGAGCATTAATATTAAGTCCAACGAGAGAATTAGCGCTTCAAATAGAAAGTGTTTTTAAATCGCTACGCACCGAATTTTCGATCACTGCTTGCTACGGTGGACATAATTTAAAGACTGAAGAAAATAATTTATCAGCCAATCCAACCGTTGTTGTTGGTACTCCCGGGAGGATATCAGATCATTGGTATCGTAAAAATCTCAAGATAAAGAACACAGCATATTTCATCGTTGATGAATTCGACAAGTGCTTAGAACTCGGATTTCATAACGAAATAGAACACATTTATGGAAATTGTGACAACATTCAAAAATCAATCTTTGGCTCAGCGACCAAAATTGATGAATTTCCCATCTTCATTCGACTTAAAAAACCAATTTATATAGATGAAATTCGAGTGGAAGACCAACCAGACATTACTTTTCATTCATTAAAAATGATCAATGATTCGCTGGAAACGCTAAAGCATCTAATCATTCAATTTAACAATGAACCAACAATTATTTTCTGTAATTTCCGAGAAGATGTAGATGGAATTGCCGACTACTTCGCTGACAATGAAATGGCTATAACACCATATCACGGTGGTCTCGACCAAGACGTCCGCGAACGAGCGCTTATAAAATTCCGAAATAAAACGTGTCCTGTTTTGGTTTGCACAGATCTGGGCGCACGTGGGTTAGATATACCCGAAGTGAAACACATTGTACACTACATGTTGCCCGACAAAGAGGATGCATTTATTCACCGAAATGGTCGAACAGCGCGAATGATGGCAAATGGTCAAGTCTATTTTTTTGAAATTGATCGAAAAACAGCAAAATTTGATTTACCAAAAACCAAGCTTTTTGAAATTGACCAAAATCTAAGCTATGAAAAACCAAACTATAGCACATTATATTTCAGTGGAGGCAAAAAAAATAAAATAAACAAAATTGACTTGCTCGGTTTTATTTGCCAAAAAGGTGATTTAACAAAAGAACAAATCGGAATGATTTCTGTATTAGATTTTACTTCTTATGTTTCAGTAACCGCACCAGACATTCATGAATTGATCTCCAAATTGCGTGAATTCAAAGTAAAAGGTCAAAAACTTAAAATTGAAATTTCGTATTAACAAAAATTGTTTTTATATATGCATGCATAATAAATAAATTTAATTATTTTTATGAATGATAAAATTAATATAAACTACAATGTCCGATACAAAAGCAATTACTGGCGGTGAATTTTTAATTCGAAATACTTCAGCATCAGAAATATTTACACCAGAGGAATGGTCAGAAGAACAACGAATGATCGCCTCGATGTGCGACGACTTTATTTACAAAGAAATTCATCCAAATTTAGATCGCATTGACAAAATGGAAGAAGGCTTAATGCCTTCCATCATGGAAAAAGCAGGTGAACTTGGTCTTTTAGGAATTTCTATTCCCGAAGAACTTGGTGGACTTGGTCTTGATTTCAAAACTTCACTTTTGGCCACAGAAAGATTAGGAAAAGGCTATTCATTTTCAGTTGCTTACGGCGCACATACAGGAATTGGAACACTTCCATTACTTTATTATGGAACCGAAGAACAAAAATCGAAATACATTCCAAAACTTGCATCGGGAGAATGGAAAGCAGCTTATTGCTTGACCGAACCAAGTTCAGGATCTGATGCAAACTCAGGAAAAACGAAAGCAGTTCTTTCCGAAGACGGTAAATCATACATTATTAATGGGCAAAAAATGTGGATCACAAATGGAGGTTTTGCAAATATTTTTACTGTTTTTGCAAAAATCGACAACGATGAAAAATTAAGCGCTTTTTTAGTAGAAGCGGATAGTGAAGGAATTTCATTAAACCCAGAAGAGAAGAAAATGGGGATTAAAGGTTCATCTACACGCCAAGTTTTTTTCAATAATGTAAAAGTTCCGATAGAAAACCTATTATCGACAAGAGAAAATGGATTTAAAATCGCTTTAAATATTCTCAATATTGGTCGGATTAAATTAGCGGCTGGAGTGATGGGCGGAGCAAAAGACACCATTTCAAACTCTGTGAAATATGCCAACGAACGTGAACAATTTGGTCGATCTATTTCAAAATATGGGGCAATTCGATTTAAATTAGCGGAACAGGTAATTCGCACATTCGTTGTGGAATCTGCAACGTATCGTGCGGGACAAAACATTGACGATGCTACCAAAGCACTTATTGCTACAGGAATTGCAAAAGGTGAAGCAACATTAAAAGCCATTGAATTATTTGCTCCAGAATGCGCCATTTTAAAAGTGGCAGGCTCAGAATGCTTGGATTATGTAGCTGACGAAGCTGTTCAAATTTTTGGTGGAATGGGATATTCAGCAGAATCATCCGTTGAACGCGCATACAGAGATTCTCGTATCAACCGCATTTTTGAGGGAACGAACGAAATCAATCGCATGTTGATTGTAGACATGGTACTTCGTCGCGCCATGAAAGGTGAACTCGATTTGATGGGACCTGCTATGGCGGTTGCCAATGAATTAATGAGCATCCCATCGATGGATGAAAGCGATGACAATATTCTTAGCAACGAACGAAAAGCACTTGCAGGATTTAAAAAGACCATCTTGATGGTGGCAGGATCAGCGGTTCAAAAATTGATGCAAACGCTATCCAAAGAACAAGAAGTGTTGATGAATATTGCGGATATGTCAATCATAACGTATCAAGCTGAGTCAGCACTTTTACGGGTTGAAAAACAATTACTGTCAAAATCCGAAGCTGAATGTGCGGTGGAAATTGCGATTGTAAAAACCTTTTTCTACGATTCCGCTGATCGGATGGCTAAGTTTGCAAAAGATGCAATCAATTCATTTGCTTCTGGCGATGAACTCAAAATGATGCAAATGGGCGTAAAACGATTTACAAAAACATCCGATTTCAATCCAAAAGAAGCACGTCAAATAATCGCTCAAAAGTTAATTGAATCCAATGAATATTGTTTCTAAACAACTATACATTCAAAAATCTAAAGCAAAAAAAAGAGGAGTCAAAAACTCCTCTTTTTAATTTTATGTCGTTAATCCTATTTCAAATATTTCATGTACATATCGTTCACTGACAAAATCTCTTCACCGACACGAACTTCTTGTACATCGCAACCAGATAAGAAACGCATGATTACTGCGCGTCCTTTTTCGTCGTTTTCAACCATTGTGAATGTCACTTTTTGCGAAGCTTCGTCATAAGCAACAGTGAAATACTGCGTATAATATTTTGACTTAGCTTCCACTTCAGACTTCGTCATCTTCGTTGGCAAAACAAGCGAACCCACTCCAGATTCCTTGATTGAAGTAATATCAGACTTGTTTTTTGCAATTGCTGTATTTTGCGCAAATGTGAAATTTAAAGCAAAAAGCACTAACATTGTTGTCAAAATTGTTTTCATCTTTTTAAGTTTTTGTTTTTAGACGTATTCACAGATTCAAAAGTTGTACCAAATTACAAATTAATTTGAAATGAAGCACTAAGAAAGGGAATTTTTATTGTGTTAGAACTAAATTATCATAAAACTAAAATAGAAGCTGGTTGCGATGAAGCTGGTCGTGGCTGTCTTGCAGGACCAGTTGTTGCTGCAGCAGTCATTTTACCATTAGATTTTCAGAACGAACTGTTGAACGACTCCAAAAAACTTACAGAAAAACAACGCTATCAATTGAGACCAATCATTGAGGAATCAGCAATTTCCTGGGGAGTTGGCTTTGTGGATGAAAAAGAAATTGACGAAATTAACATTCTCAATGCGAGTTTTTTAGCAATGCATCGAGCCATTGATCAACTTTCAATTCGACCAGAACACCTAATCATCGACGGCAATCGATTCACGGCTTATCCAGAAATTCCGCATGCTTGTATCATCAAAGGTGACGGAAAATACATGAATATTGCCGCCGCATCCATTCTTGCAAAAACGTATCGTGATGACTTTATGGATAAAATACACACCGAATTCCCTATTTATCAATGGAATAAAAACAAAGGCTATCCAACCAAAGCTCATCGTGTGGGAATTCAAACTAGTGGATCATGCAAATACCATCGTTTAAGTTTTAGCCTTCTTGGCACTTCACAACTAAGTCTTTTTGAATAACAAATTGTTCATTTCTATTTCAACCAATTCGAATTGCAAGCGAGTATTCCGAGTATTTTTGAGGCATGTTTGGGAGAATACTATTCGCAGTTATTGGATTAGTCAGTCTAATTTGGATTGGTTACGTTAGTATAGACCTTGTTAATCGCGACGATCGGTTTAATCCAACAATGCTTTTCAGTAAAACGGACGGAACAGTTTTAGTCATTAATGATCATTCAAAAACCAGTGATTTACTTGCTCATTTTCAAACAACAGCAAGCAACAGAGAAATCATTGAAATCATTGACGAACAATTCATTACATCTTCTTTCGTCAGCGAAAAAAGGGATCATTTACTTTTGAATTCCAAAAAAGTTTTGAATCCTTCCATGCTAAAGAACTTATTTCGAAACCATTCAAACTTGAAAGAAGTTGGAGCTCATTCATTTGAAATCAATGGATACAAAGGAGAATACTATAAAAATGCTTGTTATTTAACGAAGCAAAAATTCACCCCAAACGCACCAAAATATGATGTTTTGGTTTTTGACAAAAACAGTGCAGGTTCCATTTTTCAATTGGATAAGAAAAGTTATTCAACGACGGATTTGTACATCAAAGCAAATGGCCTTTTAGTCTTTAAATCTCGTTTCAACGGAACAATATTTGGAGGAAAAGTGAACGATGGAGCACTGTTTTCTTCTGTGATTTCGTCCAGAATTTCATCCTATGAATTTTTCGAAGTTGATTATTTAAGATCTACTGATCCTGTTTTTGCGTCAAGCATCATGAACGATTGGGTAAAATACGGAATTGTTAAAGTAACACTAGATGGCAAAACAGCCTTAATTACAGACCAACAAGAAGGACAATATCCAATTAACGTGTTGTGCGACGCCTTGCAACGGGAGCCACAAAATGAGGACAATGAATATTTTGAAAGCATTCCGTTTACGAATTCGTTTAAAGTGACCAATGGATTTTACGTGTTCCAATTGGATGATTATGTTGTGATTAGTGAAGATAAAACCACGTGTGAAAATATTTTGGCTGACTATAAATTAGGAAATACCATTTCTCACAACGCTTCCAAACGATCGGCTATCTACGATGGTCTGCCAAAAAAAGTAAATCACCGATTGGTGAAAGGTAAAATCAAACAAGCGAGCTCGGTTTTTAAAAGCACATTACTGACTTCCTCCATCGGAATGGCTCAGGCAGAAACAACCATCCCAACTCAAAATATTTCCAATAAAGGCGTTGATATTTCAGAAGCCATAAAGGATTTTTATGCCATTAATGAGCAAAAACTTTTTGTGGAAACAGCCTCTAAAAAAATTGTTTTTATTGAAGATGGAGCCAAAAAATGGGATGTCCAATTGGAAGGAAACATCATTGAAAGTGGTGAAATCATAGATTTATTCGCAAATGACAAGCACCAATTACTCATAGCGACTGATAAAAAAATTCACTTGTTGGATGTAAACGGAAATGAAGTTTCAGGTTTTCCGATCGATTTGGAGAATGAAAAATGCACCAAAGCTCCATTATTTTATCGTTGGCAAGGAGCAGGATTTTTTGTCGTTCCACTATCTAGTGGAAAACTGATGCAATATGACACAGGAGGAAGAGAATTAAATCCAATTCAACCGAAATTGAAAAAAATGGCAGCAACTCCAGTTATTTGGGTTAGTGCAAATACGCCTTATTTAGGAATTTACGATGGTGCCAAATTTGAAATGATTAATTTGTTAAATCGCAAATCATTCAGACAGTTTAATGCGCCAAACGTCAGCCATTTTGCTAAAATCACAAACGAAGTAATCTTGTTTGGAACAGAAAATAATCAGCTCATTTCATACAACCAAAAAGGTTCCAAAACAATTTATGGCGCCATTGGAAATGGTGAAATTCATTCGATTTTTCAACAAGCGAATAACCCAACTATTATAGTAAAAACCAATAGTAAGATTCAGTTATTCAACACCAAAGGAATTGAATGGGGAACGGTTCAATTGCCATTTTCTGAAATCGATGCCGTTTCTACTCACAGTTTGAGCAACGGCAACTTGATCATTTCCGCTGTTGATGGTTTAGAGAACAATGTGCACTTGTACACTTCAAGTGGTAAAAAATGGAAATCTAAAAATTGGGAAGGAAGCAAAAAGGCGACATTTTTTGAGAGCGGAGGAGCATCATTTAAAGTGATCACTATCGTCGATAAATTAATTGTTACGTATAACGAGAACTAATTCTGCGAATTTTAATTTCTTGGTTTAAAATTCTATTTTTACTCCGTGAAAAATTTAAAACGCTCCCATCGTTACCTCTTAAGTATTCTTTCTGGAATTTTAATGGTGATTGCCTTTCCGTATACCGGAAGCTTAACTCCTTTGGTATTTATTGCTTGGGTTCCATTATTGTTTGTCGAACATTCAATTTCTAGCGCGAATTACAGATCTCGTAAGGTTTTTGTTCATAGCTACTTAACGTTTTTAATCTATAATTTTGGAACGACTTGGTGGATTTGGAACGCAGATGAATCGGGAGCAATGATGGCCTTTTTCTTCAATTCATTTCTCATGGCAGTGGCGTTTCAGCTCTTTCATTTTTGTAAAAAACACATCGGTAGAAAAGAAGGGTACATTGGTTTTTTATTGATTTGGATTGGTTTTGAATATTTGCATTACCATTGGGAACTATCTTGGCCTTGGTTAACATTTGGAAATGTATTTTCCATTCATCCATCATGGGTGCAATGGTATTCATACACAGGCGCTCTCGGAGGAACATTGTGGATTTTAGTGATAAATCTCTTGATTTTTAGAATTGTCGAAAATCGATTTTTGAAAAAAGAAACATGGAACATTCAAACACCCTTTTTCATCTTAATCGCCTTAGGATTAGCAATTCCACTAATCAGTTCATTGTATACTTATTTCAATTACGAAGACCAAGGAAAGAAAATAGAAGTGATTGTTTCTCAACCTAATATTGACCCGTATAATGATAAATTTGGAGGTTTAGATCCAACGAATCAGCTAAAGCGCATGGCCGACGAAGTGGATAAGAAAATTTCTTCCAAGACAGCGATTGTTCTTGCACCAGAAACAGCAATTCCGTATAACATTGATGAAGCGATTTTCAAGGAAACTTCACCCTATTTCTATTTGCAATCGCGCATGAAAAAATGGGGAAACCCTGTTTTGCTTATTGGCGCATCCACGTTGAAAACATTTCCAAAAAAGCAATCGCGTGCATCTAAAAAGAATGAATATGGGGAAGGTTTTATTGAATATTACAACACTTCCGCATTGATGGATACATCAGGACAAGTAGCTTTCATTCATAAATCTAAACTAGTTCTTGGAGCGGAAATTGTACCTTTCGCCAATTGGTTTCCAGCATTAGAAGAATTATCCTTAGACCTCGGAGGAACAACCGGAACATTGGGAATTGAGAAAGAACCAAAGATTTTCTCATCGCCAACATTTTCCTTTGCCCCTGTTGTCTGTTATGAATCCGTTTATGGAGAATTTGTTGGTCAACAATGTAAAAAAGGAGCTCAAGCGATTTTTATTATCACAAATGACGGATGGTGGGGAGATACACCAGGATACAAGCAACACATGAGTTTTGCTCGACTAAGAGCCATTGAAAACCGTCGCTGTGTGGCTCGATCGGCAAATACCGGAACGAGTTGTTTTATAAATCAGCGCGGTGATGTGATTCAGCAGACTGACTGGTGGGTTCAAACAGCATTAAAATCAGATATTTCGTTGAATAATGAACAAACCTTTTACTCGCTCCAAGGAGATGGAATTGGAAGAGTTTTTGCCTTCACTTCTGGACTTTTATTCTTACTGGCAATTGTTCGTAAAATCAAACCGAAAGACAAACCGCTTCGTTCATAAAAAACGTATCAACTATTTTGTCGGGCCGAAATTAAGTAGACCATATCTTTCTTTTCCTTTGAAAGTGGTATAAAGCAACATTTCATTGCGTTTAAAATCTGTTACAAACATTTTAGGCAAAGCCAATGTTCCAATTTCCTTGCGACTAAAAAGTGAACGACGGCTTGCGATTCCATTTGACAAATCAACTTCTGTATAACTCACAACATTATCGCGCTTCGTGAATTTTGACAAGTATGCCAATCCTTGCACGTAGTTGCCATTTTCATCGTAATTTGCTCTACTATCGTTGAAAATAAATTTCAATTTATTATCAGCAATAAAGCTAGAGTATGAACTAAATGGTCCGCCATCATTGGTTGAAACTTGTAATTTTTTAATTTTTTGCAACCATTCAAATCCACCTTTTGTTCCAATTTTGAAAGCGATAATATCGTTGTAATAATAGGTATAAGTTGTTGAAATAACACCTCTTGTGTCGGAAAATGAGCGAGCCATCACATAGTTTTGTTCAATAGAACCAACAATGCTTCCGTCAGGTAAGATGTGAATGTCTCTCATTTTGTAGTCATACAATGAAGGTGCGCCTTTACCTTTTTCTTCCCGTCTTTCTGCACGTTCTAGCTCTCTTTCAGTCCAGCTTTCTGTAATAAAATCTTTCTCAAATTCTTCAAATCCTTGATCGAGCACGAGTTGGTTTTTGTAATCCAATTTTAAAAAGAACAATCCTTTTACACCCTCCACTTGATTTTGACCATAAACTCCCGTAATAATAAAATGTTGTGCTTCATCCGTATTAATGGAAATTGCCTCCACCCTATTGCCTCGCATATCCATGGTGTAATCATGCAATTGATCAGGTTCTACTTGAAAAATATGCATCGCTTTGTATTGCAAATAGTTACGAAACACTTTTTTCTCTGGTGAAGGTTCAAATTCCTTTATGGCAATAAAATAATCACCTGAGTTGGTTAAAAGATGTGTGCTTACTTCTGAATAATCAGCGGCGAAAGGAATTTCATATTTTCCTTCATTCACTTTCTCCAATTTGTCATTATACACGCAATAACCGTAACTATCCTTGTCTACTTTCTTTTCTTCAATGAGCCAAAAAACGGCAAAATACTTTTTGTCCTTGGACTGAATAATATCGTAACCTGTATTCGTTTGACCTTTGCTTAGTTCCACTTCCGTGATGAGTTTTGCTTCCCCACGTGGTTTCAAATCATAACCATATTGTTGGAGGTAAAGTAATTCTTTTCCTTCTTTTCTATCCGAAAGAAAGAAACTAGCATGATCATCAATTATGGCTGCCATTTGAAAATTGACGATGCTGTTATTCACAGACTTCACCACTTTCTCGGTTTGCACCATCTTGAAATCTAAATGCTTCGTAAGGTAAAAGGCACCAAGAACATTTCCTCCCTTCCAGCGAAGCGAATAGAAATCAGCACCTTGAAAAGGAAGAAGCTCTGATAGCAAACCCGATTTCCCTTCCAATGGTCCCCATTTTACTTCTGTCTCTTGTGCGCTAACAGAATTTATTGCCAAAAGAAAAAGTCCGACGAAGAAATATTTTATTTGTTTCATTAGTTAACCAATTGAATGCCTGTGTAATTCTGAGGCGTGATTTTCTTTAATTCAAGTTTCAAAGCATCTGAAATTGTCAAAGATTCAACAAATTCATGTACAATTTCTCTGGTGATGTGCACATTTTTGCGTGTAAGTCCTTTCAACGCTTCATACGGTTTTGGAAAACCTTCTCTGCGTAAAATTGTTTGAATCGCTTCTGCCACAACTGCCCAATTTTGCTCCAAATCAGCTTCAAAAGCACTTTCGTTTAATAAAAGTTTTTCAAGTCCAACCAATGTTGATTTTAAAGCAATAAATGTATGAGCAAATGGCATACCAATCGTTCTCAAAACAGTTGAATCCGTCAAATCTCTTTGTAATCTAGAAACGGGCAATTTTGCCGCCAAATGTTCAAAAAGAGCGTTTGCAATACCAATATTTCCCTCTGAATTTTCAAAATCAATTGGATTTACTTTGTGTGGCATTGCCGAAGAACCAACTTCTCCTTCTTTGAGTTGCTGTTTGAAATATTCCATCGAAATATAGGTCCACATATCG
Source organism: Crocinitomicaceae bacterium (assembly GCA_965247975.1). Classification (GTDB taxonomy): domain Bacteria; phylum Bacteroidota; class Bacteroidia; order Flavobacteriales_D; family Crocinitomicaceae; genus Taishania. The sequence goes on along the minus strand of OZ252050.1, from coordinate 764,435 downwards.
CGATTCAAATCCAAAATAATGGTATTAATCCGTTTTAGATTATCGAAAAGCGCCGCCATATTGTCGTAATGTTCAATTTGCGTTGTTGTTTGCGAGCGATTTAAACCAAGAACATTGTTGACAAAGTGATTCGCAAAATGTACCCAATCCATGTTCGGGAAAGCGACAAAATGAGCGTTAAAATTGCCTGTTGCACCACCAAATTTAGCTGAATTCGGCACCGCCTTTAAGAGTTCAAGTTGTTTTTCGATGCGTTCAGAATATACTTGAATTTCTTTCCCCAATCTGGTTGGAGAAGCCGGTTGACCATGAGTACGAGCCAACATCGGAATGTCTTTCCAATCTGTTTTTAATTGGTTCAATTTACTAACCAATTGCTCAAGCAACGGAAGATATTGTTCGTGCAAGGCGTCTTTCAAAGACATTGGAATAGATGTATTGTTAATGTCTTGCGATGTCAAACCAAAGTGAACAAATTCCAAATATTCTTCTAGGCCCAAGTTGGTCATTTTCTCTTTCAAAAAATACTCAACAGCTTTTACGTCATGATTTGTTGTTCGCTCGGTGTTTTTAATCCAAAGTGCGTCTTCCTCTGAAAAATTTGTACATAAATCACGTAGTGCTCCGAATCGATCCTTCGGAAAATATTTCAGTGGTTCAATTCCTGCTTCTACCAAAGCAATAAAATATTCTACTTCAACAATGACGCGGTATTTTATTAATCCGAATTCGGAAAAATATTTTTGCAGTTCTTTGGTTTTACTTTGATATCTACCATCAATGGGAGAGATCGCTGTCAAGCTATTAAAATTCATTTTGTTATTGTTTCTGTCTTTCAAATTGATTGATTCGGCACTAAATCGAAATAGCAAAGATACATAAATCCAAAAGATGCAAGAAATTAACTTCGCAGCCTTATTTATAGCATTAACGCCTTAAAATTTTCCACTGCTTTCTCCTCAAAGAAAACGTTCCTTGAAAGGATTCCTTACTTTTGGAGTATGAATTTCATTCGTCATTTTTGGCTTGGCCTCAAATCGTATAAAGAAGCGATTGTCTTCATTCATGTAAATCGCTGGTATTGGTATTTTCTGATTCCTGCCGCGCTCATGTTGGTGATTTACAAACTAGGCGATATGTTAAGAATGCACGAAACCACGCCGCAATTAGACAATATGAACGGAATTGTTTGGTATTTAATCCAAATGATGCTTGAATTAATGGTTGCATTGCTGTTAATGAAGTTCGCAAAATATTTGGTGGTTGTGATGCTCTCGCCTTTGCTATCTCATTTAAGTCAAAAATGCGAAAAAGTGCTAACGGGAAAAGCATATGCGTTCAACTTTAATTTGTTGGTAGATGATGTGAAGCGTGGAATAAAAATTGTATTAAGAAACTTGATGTGGGAATATTTTTTCTTCCTCATTATTTTTATCGTAGCAAAATTTGGCTGGGAAAATCCACGATCTTCGCCGGTATTCTACTTGACATTTGTGATCGGATTTTTTTATTACGGTTTTAGTTTTATTGATTACATCAACGAAAGAAGGCGATTAAGCATGGATGAAAGTATTATTTTCGTTCGTGCCCATCGCGGTTTGGCAGTTGCGATTGGTGGTGTATATTCTCTACTCATTTTAGTTCCAGTAGATTTAGGAAAATTGTTTTTGATTCATGAGATATCAGCAAATCGAGGGTCGGAAATGCTTCAATTTTTACTACATTTATTTTTATGGATGTGCGCTTCTGTTGCACCTATTTTAGCAATTGTTGCAGCCACAATTTCGATGCATAAAGTTGTCGATTTGGGTACAAATATTTATTCACATAAAAAAAGCGCATAAGTTTTGTAAGAAGAAACTATTCACTTGAAAAAAAGTGCTTTTTTTGTAGTTACATTATTTAATTCAAACACCTAAAAATGATTCAAAAAATCTTTATTCTAATTGTTCTTTCGCTTGTTACAAATCTTGGCTTTGCATCTAGTAATCCAATTCCGCCAGATTCTTCGGTTTCTGTGGTAAACAGAACTTCTGCTGCGTATCTTGTTGAAGAAGGAAGATCGTTGTTTGCACAAGGAAAATTTAAAGATGCCTTGATTAAATTTCGTCAAGCGAGTATCAAAGATCCAAGCTCTTGGAAAGCTCCATATTGGGTAAGTCGTTGTCATTATGAAATGGATAATTACGGCTATGCGCTTAAATATGCGAAAGAAGCAATTGTTTTAAACGATAATGAAATCGAAAAAGATGTATACAATTTGTTAGCTAACTCATTCCACCGTTTAGGGATGATCGATTCTGCGATTGTTTATTATGAAACATCGATGACTAAGCTAAGCAAGACCAGAGCTGCAGAATTAAATTTACCTTTAAAATTGGAGCAATGCCAATTTGCGAAAGCGGAAATGATTGCAGGCAAAAAAACAATTCGAAAAAGACTTACAGGTTCTGTCAATACTGGATATAACGATTATGGTGCGGTTATTTACAATGGCGGAAAATCGATGTATTTTACGTCCCGTAGAGAAAATACGACGGGTGGTGGACAAAACCCTTCTGATCAACAATTTTTTGAAGACATTTACCGTGCAACGTGGGATGCGGAAATGAATGAATGGGATAGTATTACGAACGAACTAGGGAAAATCAACTCTACTGGTTTTGAATCTATTTCTCATATTTCTGACGACGGATTGGTTGCTTTCATTACCCTAAACATGGAGGCAGCGAGCAAAGAAAAAATCAAAACAAAGAGTTCTGACGTGGCTGAAGTCAATTGGACCACACAAGAACGTTGGTCAGCACCTAAAATCATTAAAAACAAATCCATCAACACATCTTTTTTTGATAGCGGAGCTACATTGACCGCTGATGGAAATACGATGTATTTTGTGTCAGAAAAAAATGCAGATAAATCTAAAAGTGATATTTATGTAGTTAATCGCATTGGTAAAAAATGGGGAGAAGCAACACGATTACCAGATGTGATTAACTCTAAAGAAAGAGAAACAACGCCATTCATTTCTGCGGATGGTAAATATTTGTTTTTCAGTTCGAACGGATTCGTTGGAATGGGTGAATATGACATTTATGTTTCTGAAAATCTAGGCGGTGGATCATGGAGCGCTCCAAAAAACTTAGGGGCGACCATTAACACAGTTAATAATGATACTCACTTCAAATTGTATGAAAATTTGAAAAAAGCTTATTATTCAGGATTGGAAATCGTTGGCGACAAAGCAAGTATGGATATTTATGAGTTGTCAACGACCTTAGATGCGCTCGTAAAATAATACCGATTATGATTTCAAATGTCGTATTTCATACTCCTTTCAATCTATATCGGCATTATTCCCTAAGGATTTTTTACGCGATATTTTGTGCCTTAATTGGTATTAAGAAAAAACTAATTGGTGCTTAACTCATGTTTACGTATTACTTTGAAGTTGCATTTGATGGTACCGATTTTTTTGGATGGCAAAATCAACCGAAGCAAATTTCGGTACAAGAAACCATTGAGAAAGTTTTAAGTAAACTCCATGGCAATCAAGAAATTAAAATTGTTGGTTGCGGAAGAACAGACACAGGAGTTCATGCCAAATCGTACGTATTTCATGCCCAATTATCCGAAGTAACATCCTTGGAACAATTGAAGCACAAGATGAATAAAATGCTTCCTAGTTCGATTGTAATCAATGAAATCAAACAAGTTGGTGATGATTTCCATGCGCGTTACAGTGCACGCCGGCGTACATATCGTTATTTCATTCATTTGAAAAAAGACCCGTTTAAAGTTCGGCATTCTACTTATTTACACCAACAACCAGATTTTGTCAAAATGAATTTAGCTTGTGAATTTCTCATTGGCAATCATGATTTTACGACTTTTTCAAAAGTAAATTCTGACGTGAAATCGCACGATTGTGAAGTAAAAAATGCAAAATGGATAACTGATGGTAATGACGAAGTCTATTTTGAAATAACGGCTAACCGATTTTTGAGAAATATGGTTCGTGCAACAGTTGGAACACTTCTCGATGTTGGGTACGGCAAAATAACACCAGAAGAATTCAAATTGTTTTTAAATTACAAAGACAGAAGAAAATCGTCGGCATCTGCTCCTGCTGAGGGTTTATTTTTGTGGGGTGTTTATTATTGATCAATATTATCCGATAAAGTTTTCGTACTTTTTTTCATCGCCAAAAAAAGTACCAAAAAAGTCTAGTCTAGATTTAAGCCGTTCGGAGAAAATTCCATTTGGAATGATTCTAAAAAAGTAGTGAATTCTTCCCGAAAAGGAAAGAATTCAGACGTCAAGCGCCTTTTTTGAATCATAAATCCAAAAGGAATTTTCTTTTTCCGAACTTCTCGAAATCTAGACGGATTGCTACCAACGACGAATATCTTTTAACGAACTTTTGACTTAATTATAATTAAGTCACAATTTTACTAACAGCTTCCTGTTATAGGTTAATTAACGATTTTGAAAGACAAATTAATTGTTAACGAACAACAGTATTTATTAATCATCAATCAAATTGCAAATCACAACTTATTCTACGATTAAAATATAATTATTCTTCTTCCCTTTTCCAAGCAAGATGTATTTTCCATTGATCAAATGTTCTTGCGAAAACTGAAAATCAAGGCCTACTTTCTCTTTGTTCACTGAAATGGCATTTGCGGTCAATTCACGTCTCGCTTCTCCGTTCGAAGCTAAAAATCCTGTTTTGCCCGCCAAAGCATCTAAAATTCCGATGGATTGAAATTCTTCTTTCGAAATAGTAGCTTGAGGGACGCCTTCAAAAATGGCAAAGAAATCCTTTTCCGAAAGCGATTTCAAATCTTCCGAAGTCGATTTTCCAAATAAAATATTTGATGCTGCAACGGCTGTTTTCAGTGCTTCTTCACTGTGCACGCGTGCAGTAACCTCATCAGCAAGTGCTTTTTGAAGAATACGTAAATGTGGAGCTTCAGCGTGTTCTCTTTCCAACGCTTCGATTTCATCTTTTGATTTCAAGGTAAAAATACGAATGTAATTTGCTGCATCAGAATCGCTTGCATTAAACCAAAATTGATAAAATTCATACGGAGATGTTTTTTCAGCATCAAGCCACACGCTGCCACTTTCTGTTTTACCAAATTTTGTCCCGTCGGCTTTTTTGATTAGCGGAGTTGTAACGGCATAAGCTTCTCCCCCACCCATCCGGCGAATGAGTTCTGTTCCGGTTACGATATTTCCCCATTGGTCAGAACCTCCCAATTGAACGATGCACTTTTTGTTTTTATTCAAATAATAAAAATCGTAGCCTTGCACCAATTGATATGAAAACTCGGTAAAACTCAAACCTGTTTCAAGGCGAGATTTTACAGAATCTTTCGCCATCATATAGTTTACAGTTATATGTTTTCCAGCGTCACGAATAAAATCCAAAAAGGACATTCCTTTGAACCAATCATAATTGTTGACCATTTCCGCTGCATTATCGCCTGTAAAATCCAAGAATTTTTCAAGTTGTTTTTTTACGCACGCCACATTGTGATTCAACGTTTCTTCATCCAACAAATTTCGTTCTTGTGATTTCCCTGATGGATCGCCTACCATTCCTGTGGCACCACCAACTAATGCGTATGGTTTATGTCCAGCTTTTTGAAAATGCATAAGTGTCATAATTTGCACCAAATTACCGACATGCAACGAATCAGCAGTTGGATCAAAACCGATGTATCCTGCAGAAATGCCTTTATTTAATGCAACATCCGTTCCAGGCATCATGTCGTGAATCATTCCACGCCATTTCATTTCTTCTATAAAATCTTTTACCATATTTTTAGATTTTCAGATTCTCATCTTCAAATCCGAAAGTTATCGGATTTAGTTATCAAACAAAGTTTTCTTTCTATTTAAGCGCTGCCTTTCTTGCCAATTTTGGTTTTGTAAACTTTTCGTCGTAATCCAAAATGCTTTTTCGAATAATCTCCATGGCTACATCGCGGTTTTGAAAGTCTTCCACTATGACTTCCTTGTTTTCCAATTTTTTATAATCTTCAAAAAAACTGCGCAATTCCAACAACGAATGAGGCGGCAATTCAGAAATATCATTGATGTGATTTACACTCATGTCATTCGCAGCAACGGCAATGATTTTATCGTCCATTTCTCCGCCGTCAAGCATGCGCATTACCCCAATTACTTTTGCTTCGACCAAACACATTGGCACAATATCAATTTGAGAAAGCACCAAAATATCCAATGGGTCATTATCATCACAATAGGTTTTTGGTATAAAACCATAGTTTGCAGGATAATTTATAGACGAATACAAAACGCGATCAAGTTTTAGCATCCCTGAATCTTTGTCCAATTCATATTTTGCCCTACTATTTTTAGGGATTTCTATTATTCCACTTACGATTTCAGGAGCATTTTCTCCGAATGAAACGTGGTGCCAAGGGTTAAATTTCATGTTTTTGATATTAAAGACACAAGACTGGATACTTTAGAATTGAGACTAGATCATTTTGATTCTCTCGCCTTTCGTCTTCTATCTTTGGTCACTTTTTCGTCTATTTAGTCAATTCTTTAAACACTTCTTCGAGTGATTTTTCTTCTGTTTTCAAAGTTAGCGTTAACCAACCTTCTTTGCTTGCGTGCTGTGCAACCACTTTTCGCAAATCAACATCATCCGAAGTTTCGAGCAACCAACCTTTTTGAACTTGTTCTACTTTCTTCACGTGTTTTATCTTACCGAGCTGTTGTTTATTCACGTCATTATCAAATTCAACGTAAACTGTTTGCAATTTGGTATCGTGTTGCAAATCATAAGCGCTATCATCGGCAACGATTACTCCTTTGTTTATAATTACCACCCGATTACAAATTGCTTCCACTTCTTGCATGATATGTGTAGAAAGCATTACTGTTTTTTCTCTTCCAATTGTTTTGATCAATTCTCGAATTTCTACCAATTGATTTGGATCCAATCCAGAGGTTGGTTCGTCTAAAATCAACACCTGCGGATCATGAATAATTGCTGCTGCCAATCCAACACGTTGTCTGTATCCTTTGGATAAAGCGCCAATTAATTTTTTTTGTTCTACTTCAAGACCAACTTTTTTAACCATATCGGTTACGCGGTCTTTCACATTGTCCACTTTATAAATTTTGCCAACGAACTCAAGGTATTCTTTCACATACATATCCAAATAAAGTGGATTGTGTTCCGGCAAGTAACCAATGATTTGTCGGGTATTCAAAGAATCAACATCCACAGGCATTCCACACACTTTGACTTCTCCAGCAGAAGCAGAAATGAATCCTGTAAGAATTTTCATCGTTGTAGATTTCCCTGCTCCATTTGGTCCAAGAAAACCGACAATTTCTCCAGAATTTACGTTGAAGGAAACGTCTTTTACAGCCGCTTGTTCTCCGTAATATTTAAAAAGATTTTTAACTTCAATTGACATACTCTATAAATTGAGGCACGAAGATAAGTATTTATGAGATATGAGTCATCCGATAATGGCGATGAGCTAAAAGAATTGACTCAGAATGTTCAGTTGTTTATTGATTTGAATTAAACGCTGAATCGTAAGTGATTCTATTAACAGAAAACGAACAATCGTCTCAAATTTCTATCTTTGTTCGATGCCAAAAGGAAAAGTACTTAAATCGACGGGGAAATGGTACATTGTTGAGTTGGAAGATTCAACGGTGGTTGATTGTAGAATTCGTGGAAAAATCCGCATGGATGGTTTGAGAACTACAAATCCAATTGCTGTTGGAGATATTGTGCTTCTCTCGGATGATGTTGATGACGAAGGCAAGCGAATGATTTTAGATTTTGAAAAACGCGAGAATTACATTGTTCGCAAATCCACGAATTTGAGCAAGCAAATGCAAATTTTAGCAGCCAATGTGGACAGAGCTTTTCTTTTGGTCACCTTAAAAAATCCAGTTACACATTTGGCATTTATCGATCGGTTTTTGGTTTCAGCCGAATCATTTCGCATACCGACCACGATTTTGATTAATAAAATTGATTTGTACTCCGAAGACGAATTGGATTATGCCAAAGCACTCGCTTTTATGTATAGTGAAATTGGTTATCCTGTGGAATTAATCTCTGCTGAGGATTCGAAAAGTGTGATTCATCTTCGAGAAGAAATTAAAGGTAAACAAGTCATGATTTCCGGTCATTCTGGCGCTGGGAAAAGTACTTTAGTGAATGCGCTTGATTCGAATTTAGATCTGCGTACAGGCGCTATTTCGGTTGCACATGCGCAAGGAAAACACACAACAACATTTGCTGAAATGCATAAATTAAGCAGTGGAGGTTACATCATAGACACACCTGGAATTCGTGCCTTTGGAATCATTGAGATTGAGAAAGATGTAATTTCACATTATTTCCCCGAAATGCGCGAGCTTTTGAATACCTGTAAATTTTACAATTGCAAGCATTTGAACGAACCAAATTGTGCTGTGAAAAAAGCCATTGAAGAGGGAGTGATTTTTGAATCGAGGTATCAAACTTACGTGCAATTGATGACGGAAGATCCAACGGAAACGTATCGAAAAAGCAGTCACCCATGAGAATTGTAGTTCAACGAACAACGCAAGCATCTGTAGAAATTGAGGGTGCAATTCATGGCGAAATTAATCATGGATTGGTAATTCTTGTTGGTATTGAGGAACTAGATTCGAAAGATGATGCACTTTGGCTGATTGGAAAACTAAATGCGCTTCGTATTTTCAATGATGAGGCTGGAAAAATGAATTTAAGTATTCAAGACATTCAAGGAGCATTTTTAGTGATTAGTCAATTTACCTTGCACGCTTCCACGAAAAAAGGAAACAGACCAAGCTATATTCGTGCAGCAAAACCTGAAATTGCGGTTCCATTGTATGATTTTTTTATTGAACAGTTAAAAGAAATCTCTGGTTTGAAAGTTGAAACTGGTAAATTCGGTGCTGACATGAAAGTCTCCTTGATTAACGATGGACCTGTTACTATAATTATTGATTCAAAGAACAAAGAATAAACAGAAATTAATGTAGTTTTTGACGAATAATCTTACATTCAATCTATGATAGTTAAAAGAATTTCAAGTGTTGCTTTTGCCATAGCATTTATGGCGGCAATTGTTTTGTTTACGGGGTATGGAACAAAATACATTTCCTTAACGATTGCTCAAAATGTATTTATTGGAGCAGGCGCAATCGGAATTTTATTAAATCTTGTTTCATTTCAGCAGGGTAAGCACGCTCCTATGTATTCTTTGTTGTATTGGGGTTCAAGCATCGTGCTTTTCATCGGCTTGGTGTTCCGAATTCAGCATTGGCCTTTTTCAACGTACATTTTAATTGTTGGAATGGTTATGTTAGGATCAACATTTTTTATTCCTTCAAAAAGAACTGAGACGCTAGAAAAGGATGAGGAATTGTTGGATAATTTTGATTGAATCGAAATTATTGCTAAATCAATTTTAGATCGTAAAATCAGCCTTTAAACTCATATCCAAGCTTTTGAAACTGTGGGTTAAAGCTCCAACAGAGATAAAATCTACTCCAGTTTCTGCAAAAGAACGGATCGTTTCCAAGGTAATCCCTCCAGAAGCTTCCACTTCGTATTGCTTTGGAATTAAAGGTAATACAGCTTTGATCCTTTCTGGGGTGAAATTATCAAGCATAATGCGGTCCACCTGTCCAACAGCCAAAACTTGTTTTAATTCGTCTTCGTTTCGAACTTCTATTTCCACTTTTAGTTTTTTGCCAGTTGTTTTAAGATATTCTTGTGTTCTCAGGATCGCATGTTCAATTCCACCCGCGTAGTCAACGTGATTGTCTTTCAGCATAATCATATCGTAAAGTGCAAAGCGATGATTGTGACCACCACCAATTTTTACCGCCCATTTTTCGAGCAAACGAATGCCTGGAGTTGTTTTTCGGGTGTCGAGCAATTTTGTATCAAGTCCCTCGATAAGTTTTGTAATCTGATTTGTTTGCGTTGCTATTCCGCTCATGCGTTGCATAAAATTAAGCACCAATCTTTCGGTGGATAAAATTGAGCGTGATTTCCCTTCAATTTCAAAAGCAACATCACCTGGTTTTACTGCAGTTCCATCCTTGATGAAAACCGTAATTTTAAGTTCAGGATCGAAGGTGTGAAAGATTTTTTCTGCCAATTCCACGCCTGCAATGATGCCTGTATCTTTTACCAACAGTTTTGCTTTTCCTGTCGCATTTTCAGGCACACACGCTAAAGTTGAGTGATCTCCTTCTCCGATATCTTCGTTCAGGGCATTTTGAATAATTGCTTCTAACATGGAATTGTTTTTCACAAAAATAAGCGAATCTATGGAAAATGGGTCGTTGAAAAGGAGAAAACGAATTAAGATTTCTCGATCGATAAACTTTCGATGCGGTAATCTCCGCCAGTTTTTTTGAAGTGCAAAGTCACTCGAAATTTTTCACTTTTGCTCGTATACGTTCCTATAGCAAAACAACCTTCAGCAGATTCGGCACCTTTAAAGATGAAATCGAATGAATTACCTGGTTTTTTAGTGAAAAAATCTTTGACTACTAAAATTGCTTGCGACTTTGAGTAAGCTCCTTCGGTTCCTAATATATTGATGAGTACTTTTTCTTTTGCCAAAGCGACTATTCCAGAAGCATCATTTTGACTGAACGCTGTCTCAATTTTTGCATACGGAACAGATTGTGCTGGTGTTAGCGACAATAATATGGACGTTAAAAAAGTATATAATAAGCTCATAAAATTTTATTTCATCGAATCGTAGCAAAAACAATGCCGATTTTTTACAATTTAATTGGGTGTATTTTGCGAAGATAAATAAAAATTGAATGGAATATATAAAGATTTTGAATTGCTTTATCCTAAGAAAAAAATTCAACTTCGAAGTAGATAGACACATTTCAGTAATTGTAATTTTAAATCCAATGTCTGCTATAATCAAAATCAAGTGCTATCTTCGTTTTATGAAAATTTCGTTCATCTGCATTGGCAAAACAGGTAAATCCTTTTTAGAACAAGGTGAGAATGAATATTTAAACAGACTAAAACACTATGTAAAACTGGAACGCATCGAAATTCCAGACATTAAGAATGCCAAAAAATTGACCATAGATCAAATCAAAAAAATAGAAGGTGAAGAAATTCTTCAAAAAGTAAATTTTTCAGATGATTTATACTTGTTGGATGAACAGGGGAAGCATTTTACTTCCCTTGAATTTTCAAACTTTTTGCAAAAGAAATTCAATCAAGGTGGCAAAGGGATTACATTTGTGGTTGGAGGAGCTTATGGTTTTTCAGAAGAAGTTTATGCAAAAGCGATGGGAAAATTAAGTTTGTCGCAGATGACATTTTCGCATCAAATGATTCGCATGATATTTTTTGAGCAGTTGTATAGAGCATTTACAATATTGAAGGGGGAACCATATCATCATGAGTAATAATACAAGAAATTATCAAGAACTCGAATTAAGTAAGTTTCAGTTATGATTGACATCTATAAATATTTTCGAATCACTGATTTGCTTGCTGGATTTTCTTGGTTGGTAATATTGATCATAATTACTTATTATGTTAGTACAACATTAAAGACAGAAGAATTGGCCAAATTATACAGGCGTAATTTTTATTTCAAGGTACTATTTGCCTTTGTTTTTGTAATTTATTATATCTTAATTGTAGGAGGAGGGGATACTTTGGCTTATTGGCATAATGGAGAATGTATACAAAATTTGCTATTATCAGACCCTACTAAAGGAGCTGAAGTTTTCTATGTTAAACCTACACCATCCAATTATACCTATTATTTTAATGATGAGACTGGCTGGCCTGTTCGTTCTGTATATCTTGAAGAGTCAAGTCATTTTGTATCCAAGATGGTTGCCGTTATCGGGGCTTTAAGCTTGAAGAGTTTTTTTGCTACAACTTTTATTTTTGCATTTTTATTTGCTCATGCCAATTGGAAGATATACGAGTTATTTTTAAAAACGAAACTTTTTAAATCACAATACCTTCACTTTGCAATTTTGTTTATTCCTTCAGTGTCTTTCTGGTGCTCTGGTGTAACTAAAGACACCATAATGATCATTTCCTTTTTTTATATATTTTATCATTTGTATTCAATTATGTTTGAAAAAAAATATAATTCTATACGAAGTTGGGCAATTCTTCTAGTTTATTTCTATTTCGTTTATAATATTAGAGGATTTATGATGGTGGCGATTCTTGTGCCTATTTTTGTCATGATCATTAAAAGAACTGCATCAAGAATGCAACTTGCACCCGTTCTAAAAGTGCCTTTCAATGTCCTCATGCTACTCATTACTATAGGTATCTCTGTAGCGTTCATGTCATCCAATCAAGGCTCAGAGATAATAATGAAAAATGAATCAATGCAAGAAGCACTTCTCGTACAAAATGATTTTGAATCAAATACAACATATGGCTCGAACAAATATTCCTTAGGGCAGATTGATTACTCTCCATTTGGAATTGTTAAAGCTATGCCTATTTCTATAATAACGGGGATTTATCAGCCTTTCCCTTGGAACGGACTCTCATTATCACTTATATTTAATGCGTTAGAAAGTTTAGTCTTATTGATCTTATCTTTTCAAATAATTTTATCAGGAAAAGCAATAAAATGGGCTCAAAAAATAAATGAAAATCCGTGGCTAATATTCTGTCTAACTTTCGTTATTATGATGGCCTTCATTTCAGGATTTACTGCAATCATTTATGGCGTGCTTGTGCGCATTCGAGCTCCCCTTCTTCCTTTCTGGTTTGCTCTTTTGATAGTTGATTTAAATTCCCAAATAAAAACTAAATCCAGCGATAATATAATTAACTAACGCAAAATGATAAGGCTCCTCAAAATTTGAGTTTCATCTGATTTCAGTCTGATATAGTAATTACCAGATACTAATTCTGATGTGCTAAGAACAATAGTTCTCAATCCTGGTTCCAAAAACTGATTTACAAGTATATTTTTGACTTTTCTACCAAACATGTCTAGCATTTCAATTTCAACATTAGTGCTTAAGGTTATTAAAAATTCAATCGTCAAGTGATCAACAACAGGATTAGGGTAAATTGGCATTAATAATATAGATTCACTTTCCAAATTCTTACATAACCTATTGTTATCCAGGTATGTTTCTGGCAGATTTTCATTGTCATACCCAACGCTTCTTACGCATACGAACGACTCCAAATCATCTTGGTCACTTATGTTCACTGCTGGTTTTGCTGAAAATAAATAAACAATTGATTCAAGAGGTAGCAAAGTTCCTTCCCACCGTTCGCTGAATAAATCACCTCTTTGAGAGGATAAAAAGAAGTCAACTTTTTCGATCCGTTTACTTCCCAAATTTTTCATTCTTACCCCTATATCATAAAAACCACTTTCACTTTGCACATACAAATTTTGTAATTCCAAATCCAATTGTGGACTTAATATTTGAATTGTACTTTTTACAGAATCAACACAACCACTTGAGTTCTGAGAGATAAGTAAAACTTCTAACGTTGAATCAATGTAATCAGAACTATAATTATGAATCGGTGAAAATTCCAAAGAAGATTGACCATCTCCAAAATCCCAATTTGAACTAGACGAATTTTGGGTAGTGTTCGTAAAAAGAAAATCATCGCCTTGAGAAACAACACTTCCAACTGTTGAAAATGCCGCATTAAAAGATTCAGAAACATTAAAAAACTGATCAAAAACATTTTGACATCCTTGGTCAGAAATACTCGTAAGGACTACTTGATTTTGCCCCATTAAATCAACAAAATGAGTTATGGTATCCCCTAAGAGCTGATTTCCACTATTTATGGACCATTGATTAGTTGCAATCGTTCCTGACGAAATAGTTGAACTGGAATAAAGATTCATATAAGTTCCAAAACAATGAGGTCCAATATCGTAACTCGCAATTGGATTTGGATGAATAAAAATGGTATCAATAAATTCATCCACACAACCATTTTCCGCCGTTATTAACAGACTAATTTCATGAGCGCCAGGCATTGAAAAAACTTTATAAGGATTTGCCAAAATCGAACTTGTAAAATCATCAAAATTCCATAAATAGGTCGCAAATGGTTCTACAACACTAGTATTGATACATTCAAAAGGAGCTTCAACACAATTATCTTCAATGTCAAAACTAGCGCTAGGACTTTGCAAGATAACTTTTGTTTGATAATTAGTGTCTTTACAACCAAACTCGTCAGTCGCAATTAATGTAACATTATATGAACCAGCATCTTGATAAATTCTTAAGGGGTTTATTTCGGTAGAAAAGTTATTGCTCCCAGCTCCCAACATACCAAATTCCCATTCGAACGAGAGATTCGACCCGCTACCATTTGAACTTGAATTTGTAAATTGAACATTTCCATTCGAGCATTGACCAACACTGTTAAAATTAGCATTTGGGATTTGTCTAACCAAAACATTTTTTGTTAACTGAGAACTGCAACCACCCTGAGATTCAACGATAAGATTAACACTAAATGACCCCGCTGATGAATAGAAATGATTTGGATTTTGATCAGAAGAAAAATTGCCATCACCAAAACTCCAATACCATAAATTAACTGGATCTGAGATAATATTCGTACTTAAATCGGTAAAATTAACTGACAAATTTGAACATTGGTTGGGGGCATTAAAATCAATATTTGGAGCTTGTCCTGTAACGGTTACAAAAATTGTATCATTGGCGATACATCCATTGGAATTCATTGTTTGCACAAATACATTGCCTGTAGATATCACGCTAAACAGATTATTAGTTGAAAAATCACTCCACAAATAACTAACCGTTTCTAAATCACCACTCAAAAGGTTAATTGTATTACCCGCACATAAACTAGTATCAGCACCCAAACTAACAAAACTTGCATAATTATCTTCTTCAAACAAAATTGGATCCGAAATTAATTGACACCCCAAGGAGTCAGTTACCACGACATTCACGGCTCCTGAAGAATTGATACTTATCGTTTCGGTTGTCTCGCCCACACTCCAAGAATAATCATAATCAACTCCAAGACCGGCATTCCATGAAACGACATCTCCTGGACAAAACAGTGTGGACAAAGGCAAGGCTACCTCTTTGTATTTCACTAGGATTGTATCCACAGAAATAAGACCTAAAACATCGGTAGTTTGCAACCAATAAGTTCCTGATTGATTAACATTTATGCTGGAGGTCGTATCTCCTGTTGACCAGAGATATGAGCTATAAGGTAGATTAGAATCTAAATTAACTTCACAAAAACCATATTCAACGATTTTATCCTTACCTAAATTTATTGGCGGTGAGTACTTATATCTTAAATAATTCTCAACCAAAGAAATGTTAGCGGAGGATAAAGCATTTTGAAAAGCAATAATTTCATAAACAGAACCTATCAATCTAACATAGGCACCATGATTAGGTGCGATACAATAATTTGCGATGTTAGTTGGTGCAGTTCTCACTCCTGAAGTTAAATTGAACGAATTTAATGGAGAACTTAAAGTTGTGGTCAAATTACGTCTTACACTACCAATTGGAAATGCGGTTGAAAACCCCGTAGAAATACTTTGTGTTAAAAGAGAAATAAAAAAACGTGGATTTCCAGTAGCAGCATTTAAGCCAAAAACGGCCGCTTGAGGTGAGTTTGAATGTTGAAAAAAAGCAAAATGAGTGCCCAACACATTTGAGCTTAGATTTGATAGTTGGTCCGTGCCATCAAAATATACAGCGTGCTTATCACCAAAAGCATTTTCAGAGAATATCGGCTGTAATGCACTGCTACTTTGGGCTAAATCATAATTGTTCATTGATTTATCTTCCCAATTGCTTACATAATTACCATTTTGTAATCCAGTCAAATCATTTGCATCCAGCCACAAACCGATCGTTCCGAAATCTGATAAATTAATCCGCGTAAAGTTCCGAACTCCTGACCAATTGCCAAAAACACCATTGCTGAATGATCTAACGCGCCAAAAATATTGGTCAACCTGTATCCCTGAGATCAATGTATCGGAACTGAAAACAGTGTAATTTGTGGGAGAAACAAAGCCAATATCATCGTCCAATGATAATTCAAAAAATTGTTCTTCTCCAACTTCATTCCAAGAAAAGAAAACACTGTCCTCCAAAAAAGTAAAACCTTGACTTGGGGCGATGAGTGTATTTTGCGAATACCCGAAATTGCCCATTATCACGAACAAGAATGAGCATAAAATCGTTAAATGGCGCATCTTTGATAACATAGTATTTTTGATCACCTTGAATCTTTTTGTTTTTCAACGTGAAAATTACCACTATTTCCTCAGAAAAGCAGAAAATAATAATAAACTACTTAATGTCAATAATTAACGCATTAGAATAAATTTATTAAAATC
Organism: Crocinitomicaceae bacterium; assembly: GCA_965247975.1. Taxonomy (GTDB): domain Bacteria; phylum Bacteroidota; class Bacteroidia; order Flavobacteriales_D; family Crocinitomicaceae; genus Taishania. The sequence continues at coordinate 747,990 of OZ252050.1, read as the reverse complement.
CCTATTAAAAAAGTAACTTCATCTACTTAAAATAATGAGTAAAAAAAGTACTCATTTTAAAATTTCTTTTACTTTTGTGATGTGACTGACATGGCGAAGCTTTGCCTAATTGTCAAAAAAACAACACATTGATCGAGACCCTAATTACTTCAAAAACAAGAATCAAGATTCTGTTGAAATTTTTTTTAAATCCAGAAACAACTGCACATATGCGTGCATTGGCTGCTGATTTAAATGAGTCTACAAATGCAGTTAGAATTGAGTTAAATAGACTTGAAAAAGCGGGAATGCTGACCAATTCAAAAGTGGGAAACAAAAAAATGTATCACGTCAATAAATCGCATCCATTGTATGACCCTATAAATTCTATGATAAAACAATATGCAGGTGTTGATCACATCATATTAAATGTTATAAAAGGGCTAGGTGAAGTTGAGAAAGTTTACCTAACAGGATCTTTGGCTAATGGATTAGAAACAGATATCATTGATATTGTTTTAGTTGGCGAAGTGAACAATTCATATTTAGCTGAGACGATTCAAAAAATTGAAAAAGGACTTGGCAAAAAAATTAAGAATTTAGTTTATTCTTCTGTTGATGCTACAAAATTGAATTTCAATTCATCTGATTTTTTACTAATCTACGAAAAATAAACGAATGATTTCTTTATTGAGAACAACTCTGAATGGTTGAAATAGAAAAAAAATGGATGGCAATATACACCAAGCCTAGATCAGAAAAAAAAGTTGAAAAAAGGCTTATAGATCAAGGACTTGAAGCATATTGTCCAACTTTTATTACATTGAAACAGTGGAGCGACAGAAAAAAAAAAGTGGAACTTCCGTTACTACCATCTTATGTATTTGTAAGAATAGATGAACTAAAAAGGCACATTGTTCTTAATGACCCAAGTGTTCTAAATTTTGTTTTTTGGCTAGGTCAACCTGTCAAAATTAAGGATGATGAAATTCTTGCGTTAAAGGAGGCACATAAGATAACATCACAAGAAAACTACTCCGAAGGCGACATGCTTGAAATTAATTCTGGAGCTTTCAAAGGTTCTAAAGGAGAGATTCTAAAAATAGAAAAAAATAAATTAATTATTTATCTTCCGAGTTTAAGTGTTAGGCTCGTTCTACACAAAAATTAAAAATCAGTATTGAATTACAATGAAAAAAGCGATTATAACTGGAGTTAATGGACAAGATGGATCCTATTTGGCTGAGTTACTTTTAGAGAAAGGCTACGAAGTTCATGGCATCATTCGGCGCAGTTCCACATTTAATACAGAGCGAATTGAGCATCTTTATATTGATTCGTTGATTCAAGATTTGCATAAAGAAAAAAAGATTCACTTGCATTATGGTGACATGACTGATTCGACGAGTTTGGTGCGATTGGTTCAAAGTATTCAACCTGATGAGATTTATAATCTAGCAGCACAATCTCATGTGAAAGTTTCGTTTGATATGCCTGAATACACAGCAGAAACAGATGCAGTTGGAACCTTAAGATTGTTAGAAGCTGTTAGAATTTGTGGACTTACCACTAAAACAAAAATTTATCAAGCCTCAACCTCTGAACTGTATGGTAAAGTGCAAGAAGTTCCTCAAAAAGAAACAACTCCGTTTTATCCTCGATCGCCATACGGTGTTGCAAAAATATACGCTTATTGGATAACCAAAAACTATCGAGAATCTTACGGGATGTTTGCTGTAAATGGAATTCTGTTCAACCACGAATCTGAAAGACGCGGGGAGACATTTGTTACTAGAAAAATTACACTTTCAGCCTCAAGAATTAAGCATGGCCTTCAGGAAAAATTGTACTTAGGAAACCTAAATGCACTGCGCGATTGGGGATATGCAAAAGATTATGTAGAATGCATGTGGCTTATGTTACAGCAGGAAAAACCAGAGGATTTTGTAATAGCAACCGGCTTACAATATTCCGTTAGGTATTTCTGTGAACTGGCATTCAAAGAGGCTGGCATTGAATTAATCTGGCAAGGAGAAAATGAAAATGAGAAAGGAATTTGCAAGGAAACTGGCAAAGTGTTGATTGAAGTAGACGCCAATTACTACAGACCTGCAGAAGTGGAAAGTCTACTAGGTGACCCAACCAAAGCACGAACACAATTAGGATGGGAACCAAGCCGAACCTCGATCGAAGAATTAGTTAAAATTATGATGAAACACGATTTGAATTATGTAGTTAGATTTAAGGATCGTGATGCTTTGACTAAATATGAATAAAATTGAAAATCAAATGAAAATTCTTGTTACAGGAGGTGCTGGATTTTTAGGTCAGCATGTTGTTGAAGAGCTAAAAACAAAATATCCACAAGCTGAAATAATTGTTTCTAGATCAACAGAAGTTGACTTAAGAGATAAAACAGAATCAATGGACTATTTTAACGAAAAAAAGCCAAATATCGTAATCGGAATTGCAGCAAGACTTGGTGGAATTGGTGATAATAGAGTTAATCCTGCGCACTACTTTTATGACAATATTATGATTGGCCTAAATACAATAAATGCGTCACAAAAAATTGAAGTAAATAAATTAATTCTAATTGGTACAGTTTGCAGTTATCCTAAATTTACTCCTGTACCGTTTAAAGAAGAAGATTTATGGAATGGTTACCCAGAAGCAACAAATGGCGCTTATGGCATTTCAAAGAAGGCCGTAGGTGAATACGCTCTTGCTGTAAACCAGCAATATGGCTTAAATGTTGTAAACTTACTCTTAACCAATCTCTACGGACCAGGAGACGATTTTCGGGAGCAAACATCACATGTCATTCCAGCTCTTATAAAAAAAATTCTTGATGCCAAAAGACAAGGTATAAACAAAATTACTGCTTGGGGTGATGGGTCGCCGACTCGTGATTTTATGCATGTCAAAGATGCAGCTCGAGGCATTGTAAATGCAATAGAATGTGATTACATTTATCCAATAAATTTAGGAAGTGGTCAGGAGGTTTCGATTAAAGAATTGTACGAATTACTCTGTGATTATTTAAACTACACGGGTGATGTATTTTGGGATGCTTCGTATCCGAACGGTCAACCAAAACGATTATTAGATATTTCGAAAGCTAAAACTCACCTCAATTTTACGCCCAATGTATCCTTTGAACAAGGCATAAAGGAAACAATTGAATGGTATTTAGAGAACGAGAACGCTATCAATTCATTGCCCCCTAAACACTTATAATATGGATTGGTTTACAAGGAAATTTGCTTATATTTGGTTAGTCTCCGTGGAGCAAACCGTGAATTTTATCGTTTTTGTATACGCATCCATTTTCAGAAAAAGACGACAAACACCCATAAAAAAAATAGGCACATATTGGTATGGTACTGTTGATCAACCTGGATCAAACTTAAGAATGGGAGGTTGGCAATTTTATTTTAATGCCGACGGTTTTGTTTATGAAAACTATAGTATCAATAAGTTGTCTGAGTATGTAAAATATGTAGATAAGGGCACTCCGACAAAACGTTATTTATACTTTTCCCTTTGCCTAATTAGACGCTTACCTCAAATACTCAAATCCCATAGGTATGACTGCATTTGGATTGATCGGGGTATTATTCCATTTTACCCAAAAAAGAATGCGTTTCTCGAAAAGCAAATGAGAAAAATAGTTCAAAAATTGGTAGTAGATACTACAGATGGTGGAGATTACATGGCCAATCCAGAACTAATGGAAGATACACTAAAACAAGCACATGAAATAACAGTTGGTTATAAATATTTGAAGGAAATGTATTCCGATAGATTTAAAGTTACTCAAGTTTTCTATACAATTCCAACAAATCAATATATAATTAAAGAGGATTATGATCTTAAATCTCCTATTGTTATTGGATGGATGGGATCACCAGGAAATTTCAAATATGTGCTAGAAATAATTCCTGAATTGCAAAAATTAGCTCTAAAACATAATTTTGTCTTAAGATATATTTGTCGTGAAAATTATGACGACCAATTTGTTGGAATTAATATTGAACATCACTATTTTGATGATGACTATTATAAAATTCTTGGAACTTTTGACATTGGGATTTCACCATTTTTAAAATTTGATTTGCGATCTAAAGGTAAAATTGCAATGAAACATCAGGAGTTTTTATTAATGGGGATTCCTCAAGTATGCTCAAACGTCGCAATATCAGAATTCGTAGTTAATAACGAACACGTTCTTATTGCTGAAAACAAAGATGATTGGTCGGATCGCATAGAGACTCTCATATTAAAAAAAGAACTTCGTGAAAAATTGGGCAAAAATTCGAAGATCTTGTTTAATGAGTACTATCTATATGAAAATCAGTATCAAAAATTAAAAACGGTTTTAACCGAACAGTAAGCAAATACTTTTTGGAGTTCTAAGAATTTTACACATACTAAAATTAATTTATAAAGTAATAATGTTAGAAGCAAAGGAATTTAGCAAGACTTTTCGTGAATTAAATGTGCTTTTTTGATTTGGAGGTTATTGTAGAAATTTCATTTGGATATCCGTTCTGTACTAAAAATTTTTCGGCAATAATTTTGAATAATGAATGCTATTAATCCCAAAATGATTGTGTGAAAATGGGTAAATTGTAAAATGGATCAATTCGCTGATTAGCAAGATTTTAATTTAATAATATGTATTTATGAACAGCTCCACGCCAAAAATTAAATGGATTAATCATGCCTCATTCCTCTTAGATTATGGAGAAATAAAATTAGTTTCCGATCCATGGTTAGAAGGACGAGTTTTTAATAATAGTTGGGAATTATTAGCTAAAACAAAATTTAGCTATGAAGATTTTAATGACGTAACGCATATTTGGTTTTCACATGAGCACCCTGACCATTTCTTTCCCCCTAATATCAATCAAATTCCAGAAATACTCAGAAATAAAATAACAGTTTTATTTCAATACACAGATGATAAAAAAGTAATTGATTTCTGCAGAAAAAAGGGCTTTAAGGAGATAATTGAACTGAATCCTTTTCAAAAATATAAACTTTGCGAAGATTTCTTCATTACAAACGGAACAGTGGCAAATGATACAGATTCATGGTTGCTTTTAGAGGTTGGTAATAAGATAATATTGAATTTGAATGATTGTGTTATTCGAGATGAAATGGAAATTAAGAAAATCAGGAATTTATATAAAAATCTTGACCTCCTCTTAACTCAATTTTCTTATGCAGGATGGGTAGGGAATCCTGATCAAACCGAAAAGAAGCAAAAAAGTGCTGAGCACAAACGAAATGAAATGATATTTTATGCGAATTCTTTTCAACCAAAACACATTATACCTTTCGCAAGTTATGTTTGGTTTTGTTCAGAAGATAATTTTCACATGAACAATGAAGCAAATAAAATTGGTGAAATCTGCAATTTTATCCTTGAAAATAATTTTAATCCTGTTGTGCTATATCCAAATGACGAATGGATTGTAGGAGAACCGCATAACCACCAAATTGCACTTGAATCGTATCAAAATGATGTGCGCAATCTACCAGAAAGGAAGTTAACCGAATTTGAAACGATAAGCTACGAAGATCTTCAAATTTCGGCTATAAAATATATTGAACGAGCTAAGATTAACAATAACTCATTTCGATTAAAAAGAATAAAGCCAATGAATATCTTCGTTAAAGATTACGAAGCAACACATACCTTTTGTTTTAAGAATGGTTTAAGAATAAACAATCAGATTAAAAAGGAGCAAGCCGATATTGTTATGTGTTCACAAAACTTAAAATATTGTTTTGATTTTGATTGGGGATACGATACCATTCAAGTTGCAGGCACCTTTGAAAAAACGACTCAGGGTAAATTTGAACACTATTATGCATATCATTGGGTTTCAAGACTTAACAATAAAGGAGGAAAGATTCATGGTTACTTTTATGCATTGTTACAAAAATTAAAATCGTAACATGAAAAAAATAGCTGTACTTCTTGCAAATAGTATAAAAACAGATTATCGTGTTTCAAAAACGATTCGAAGTCTTTCTCAAGATTTTGAAATAGATCTCTTTTATATCGGAAACAAGGAGGATGTTATTGATCACTTTTACGGTTTTGAAAATGTTAGAACATATCCTTTGCATAAAAGAGGAGGGTTTCGTGTGAAAGTCATCGAACATTCCTTTTTTACATTTAAGTTTATGTATATAATGAAACATGTGCTTGCCTCCAAAACACAGTATGACATTATTTGGTCAAATGACCTAACGACATTAAGGCCTGGATGCGCGCTCTCAAAAACACTTAAAGCTAAATTAATTTACGATTCACATGAAATTTACACTGAAACCATAAATCAGTTTTTTCCAATAAAATCAAACAAATTAAAATCCACTGTTTTTAGTTTTGTCGCAAAACTCATGAAGCTCCACGGCAAAAATTATGAACGAAGGGCTATAAAAAATAATGTTGATTTATTCATTACGGTGAATCATTCTTTGATGAAGTATTTTGAAAGTCAATATTCTTTGAAAGATGTAAACCGATATGTTTTATATAATTACCCTTCAAAACGAATTTTCAACAACCAAGGGATTACTGATCGTTTAAATTTGCCAATTCAAACAAATCCAGATGATTATTTAGTCATTTATCAAAGTATTTTTAATGAAGGAAGAGGAATTCGACATCTTATTGATTCTTTTATTTATTTGGATAATACCTTTAAGCTCTTCATGGTTGGTTCTGGATCTATGATGGCTGAATTAAAGCAGAGAATAAGCGATAAAGGATTAAATGATAGGATTTTCTTCATAGGAGAGTCAACTGAAAATTATTATACAAAGGTTTTTGATCTTGGAGTTAATTTTACTGAAAACATCAATTTAAGTAAGAGCATGGCTTCACCAAATAAAGTGTTTCAATATATTTTTGCTGAAATTCCAGTACTCCTATCTTATGGAGTAGAAAATGAAAGTGTCCTTAAACAATTTAAAATAGGTGAACTTGTAGAATTAGATCCAATGGCAATAGCCGAAAAAATGAGATATATGCGTGGTATCAACAAAGAAGTATACAAAACGCATATGAAATCAGCGCAAGAAGTTTTTCTCTGGGAAAACCAAATCGATAAGCTTTTAAACAAAATAAAAGAAATCTAACATGTATCTAAAAAGTACTTCCATTTCTATTACTCCTACATTTCCAGTTTATTTAGCTGGATTTACTAGGAAACAAGAAAAGATTGATACAATTCATACAGACTTAGAATTGAGTATTTGTCAGCTCAAAAGCGATGAAAGCAACCTAATAATCGCTTCTTTTGATTTACTTTTTATTACGGACGATTTAGAAGATTTTTTCCAAAAAGTAGTGTCGGAAATTTATACTCTTGATGCTCCAAAAAATATCATCCTCACAGCTACTCATACCCATTACGCACCGTGTATTGAAAACAGGATCAACCTAGGCACCAAAGATTTAGATTATGTGTCTTTTTTGAAGCAAAAGATAAAAGAATCTATTTCAACACTTTACAAATTAGATTTCATTGAATGTGAAAGTCATGTAGAAAAATTTCAATTTGATCGCATAATTGCAAACCGGAGAAGACAAATTAAACCTTGGTTTTCTGGTGCAAAAACCGTCATGGAACCGGTTGAATCGAATAGACCAAATGACGTCTTATCTGTTCTGAGTTTTCGTAATGAAAACAAAGTTGTCGTCAAGTTGGCTATTTTTGCGTGTCATCCAACCAATTTGTATACAAAAGATGCTATTAGTGCTGAATATATAGATGTTGTTAGAACTAAGTTAAAAACCAACAATGAACCAGTGTTATTTTTACAAGGATTTTCAGGTGATATACGTGCTTATCCACCGAAAAAATATCGATTTCATAGATTATTCTACAATCTATTAAGTAGAAGTTATCCTTTAAAATATTATCGTTTCGATAAAGATCAATATGAGAATTGGCTATCGAAATTATCAGATTCAATTGATATTAAAAATCTTGTTTTTTCTAAGAGTGAAAAAAATCCTAAATTCTATTTTCAGCAAAGTAAATTACTAGTTGAGAAGATGGGCTTAATAAGCAGTACAGCACCAGACCTAGTAATAAAATTGCTAGATTTTGAGGCTTTCTGTATAATTTTCATTTCTGGTGAAGTATTATCTGGATACCAGCAAAAAATAGAAAAACTTTTCGATAAACAAATTTTTGGAGTTGGATATAGCGGCAATTGTTTTGGTTATCTTCCTACTTCCGAAGATGTTGAAAAAGGAGGTTATGAAGTGGTCGAATTTAAAAAGGGTTTTGGAATTGAGGGTAATTGGGTAAATGGATTCGAAAATGAAATTTTTCAAGTAATTGAAACGCTAAAAAAGTAGCACTTTGACAATTATAATAATTACCCAAAGTATTAATCCAATCGTAAATGCGGTTTTCGCTTCTAAATATGAAGTGATCGGACTCATTGAAAATGGGCCACGAAAAAGTAAAATTGATACAAAAAAAAGCATTTCGCGGTGGTGTATTGATAAGATTAAGAGCGCAACGAGCAGAAATACTTCCTCGCTAAAAGAATTATGTGAGAGAAAAAAAATTCCATATTGCTTTATGAATCGGAGTGATGATCCTGGATTAAAAGAGTGGATAAACGATTTAAAGCCAGACTTAATTGTAGTTTATAGTATGTCGAGCCTTCTTAAACCTGAATTATTTGAAATCCCAAAATATGGCACTATTAATATCCATCCTTCTTATTTACCTGAATATAGAGGTCCAAAACCATGCTTTTGGCAGTATCACGATACAATACTGAATTCGGGGGTTACTGTTCATTACATTGATAAAGGAGAAGATACGGGAGACATTATTTTGCAAGAAAGGGTTTCAATTTCTTTGGGACAAAGGAATAAAGAACGCATTCATCAAATCATAGGTGTTGTTGGCGTAAAATTACTATCCAAGACTTTGGACTTGATAGCACGTGGAGAAGTTTCACGAATTGTTCAGCCAAAAGATTCACCGACAAGACGTTCCCGACTAATTAAGGAGGAAGAACACGAATCAATCATTGACTGGGAAAATTGGCATGTAGAACGCGTTTGGCATTTTTTGAGAGGAACAGAAGATTGGTTAAATGCACTCCCACAACCAACAGGGATCTACGCAGGATCGAGGTGGTCGATTGGAGACTTTTTTGCGGATGAATCAAAAAATCGCCCAGGGAAAATTTTTAAAGAAAATGGTAAATATTTTGTTAAGTCAAAAGAGGCTAAGATAGAATTATTGAGACCGAAATTTAAATTAATGAGATTACTCAAATCAAAGTTTTTGAAAAGTTAAATCAGATTTTAAACGATTAAACACGAAGTATAAATTGAATTTTTCACCAAAATTCGCTTGACTTTTATGACAAATAAAGATAAATATCGCCATTTGTGCGAAAACGAACCAACCATCCCGATTTTTTCGCGTGATTGGTACCTTGACGCAACTTGTGGAGACGCTTGGGAAGTTTGTTTAATAGAGGCAGACGGCCAAATCGTTGCAAGTATGCCCTATCTTGTGAAAAAGAATAAACTTGGGCTAAAAGTAATATCGCGACCGCAATTTACTCAGACACTAGGTCCTTGGACCCGATACGATAACACATCAGAATTCAAAAAAATAAGCCAAGAAATGGTTCATTTCGATGAGCTAATTAATCAATTGCCAAAATTCGCTTATTTTGAACAAAATTGGCATTTTTCAAAAACGAATTGGTTACCTTTTTTTTGGAGAGGGTTTTCTCAAACTACCAGATACACCTACCAAATAAAAGATATCTCTTTCCCTGAAAAATGTTATGAACAGTTTAACTATGCTAAAAAAAAACAAATCAAAAAAGCTGAGAAAAATCTAAAAATTCGCGTTGATTTAAGTGGATCTGAATTTTACGACAATCTGAAATTGACCTATGGTAAACGAAATCTGGATTTATTCTTCAATAGAGCTAGTTTTTTACGCCTTTATGATGCGGTTATTCTTCATGACCAAGGTACAATTATCACAGTAACTGATGAGAACGACACAATTCACGCTTCTCTATTTTTGATTTATGATGAAATGTCAACTTATAATTTAATTTCTTCCATAGATCCAGACCACAAATCTTCTGGCGCTTCTACCTACGTTGTTTGGGAGGCAATTAAATACATGTCAAATAAGACGAAAATATTTGATTTCGAAGGAAGTATGGAAAAGGGAATAGAAAATTCATTTAGACAATTTGGAACAACACAGGTACCATATTTTAGTATTTCGAAAAAAATTTCAAAAGCAAAACAACTTAAATTCGCATTAAACGCGATTGTTAAAAAATAGATTCATCACAAAAGAAAACCAAAAAAAATGAAAATACTTGCTTTAGCACCTCATCCCGACGACATTGAATTATCGTGTGGGGCATCACTTAATAAATTAATTTCAGAAGGCAATGAAGTTTATTATGTTGTTTTTTCACCTTGTTTGGTTTCTTTACCTGAAGGATTCGAAGAGAATACACTATATACTGAATTGGAGAATGCAGCGAAGGTAATTGGAATTCCTTCTCAAAATATCATAAAGTTCAATTTTCCTGTTCGAGAATTTCCAAGATATAGACAAGAAATTCTGGAAGAACTTGTAAAAATTGGTCGAAACTTAAATCCTGATTTGGTGTTTTTACCAAATTCCAATGACTTGCATCAAGATCATAAAACAATTTTTGAAGAAGGAATGCGCGCATTTAAACGAAAAAAAATTCTTGGATATGAATTACTTTGGAACAACGACAATTTTCGAAGTAATTTTTTTATCAAACTCACAAAAGAACAAATTGAAACGAAAAAAAGAGCGCTCAAAGAATTTAAATCCCAATCTTTTCGTGGATATTTTGATGATGAGTTTCTATTTGGTTTAGCAAGAGTGAGAGGAGTTCAATGCGGAAGTGAATATGCTGAAGCGTTTGAGCTGATTCGTTGGGATATTTAAAAATAAATCATCTGCTAATTCTGCACTTTAAGTTTCTGCATTGACAAATTTAAAAACGAAATCAGTTTCCTCAGCTAAATGGAGTTTCATACTCATGTTTAGTCAGTATTTCATTACGTTTTTTTTATCCATTGTCTTATCAAGAATGATCAGTCCCGTTGAATTTGGTTTGACTGGAATGTTATCCATATTCATCGCATTAGCTGCTGTTATGATGAGTTCTGGATTAGGTTCTGCGCTGGTTTTTGAAAAATCAACCAATGAAGACGACTATAGTACTGTATTTTACTTTAACATTTTTGTAAGCTGCTCACTATATGCAATTATGTTTTTTTGTGCGCCACTAATCGCCAAATTTTACAATCAACCAGAATTAGTATCACTAGCTAGATGGATCTCATTGGTATTTGTAATCAACTCATTTAGTTTAATTCAAGATACACTGCTTGTTATTGACCTTAATTTCAAAAAACAGAGTTTAATTAGAATTTCTGGTCTAATTATTTCTGTGATTGTATCGATTATCATGGCTATAAACGAATATGGTGTTTACAGCATTGTTGGCCAGGTGATTGTTCAAGCTGCCGTTAATAGTACGCTCTATTGGATTCTATCTTCATGGCGACCTGTTGGGAAATTTAGTATGGTTTCATTTAAAAAACTATGGAAATATGGTTCGAATATCCTTTTTTCCAACTTATTTACGCAGTTAATAACAAACATTGACAACTTAATCATTGGAAAAGTTTTTTCACCATTTACACTTGGTTTGTTTATTCGAGCAAAAAGCACAAAAGCCATTCCTGAAAATATCTTTTCTCAAAGTTTTCAAACGGCTATTTTTCCAATTCTTACGAAACTCAATGACAACAAGGAAGAATTTGTTCAAAAGCATCTCATGTTTTTCAAGATGGGTTCTTTCTTTGTGTTTCCTCTTGTCACACTTTTGTTTTTTACAAGCTACGAGATTGTTGATATCTTATATGGCAAAAAATGGCTCGGTGCTGTTCCATATCTCAAAATAATTTCTTTCATCACGATTCCATATTTTTTAGGTATGTTATTTAACCAAACCTTATTGAGTTTTGGTGATTCCAAGCTTTTTATGAAACTCAACATGCTTCGCAGAATGCTTGGGATAATAAATATTCCAATTGCAATTTATTGGGGGTTAATTCCTTACTTAACATCGATGGTGATCCTATCATTTGTTGGTTTGTTATTTGATGTTTTATATACCTCTCGAAAAATTAGTACAAGACTAATAGATTATGTTCCTGATTTTCTTTTAGCAGCTCTATTTACATCAATTATGGCTGGATTCATCTTTATTTCAATACATTTCATTCCATTGCATAGTTACGCAGCCAAAGCCATTGGAATAACAGGAGCGATTGCAATTTATATCGTTTTACTCTACAAATTTGTACCAAAAACATTAGCTAGTTATATGCAAATAATCGCTTCTTTTACAAAGAGAATATAATTTGGAATTGATAAACGAATAAATTTAGATGATAAAAGAAGATATCGTAAAACTTAGCACCTATTCCACAACAAATCATAATTCAATACAAAATATTAACAGTTAATTATTCTATTTATGAACTCTATATCAGACAAGGCAAACATTGGTGCAAATGTTAAAATTGGCATGTTTACCATTATTGAAGACGATGTCACGATCGGTGATAATGTCGTGATTGAGCATCATTGCATCATTAAAAAAAATGTTAGCATTGGTGCAAATACGATCATCAAAAATTTTGTTGAACTTCGAGAGAACACAGTCATTGGTGAATCTTGTGTAATTGATTCGCGTGTTTCTTCATCTGGAAATTGTAAAATAGGCAACAATGTAACGCTTCGATACGATACAATTATTGCGCGAGGAGTTGAAATTGGTGATAACACTTATGTTTGTCCACGTGTGATGACAAATAATTTAAACACAAAACATGCGCAAATTGGAGGTGCAAAAATTGGACAAAATTGTTTTATTGGCACAAATGCGGTTTTACAGCATGGAATTGTTTTGGGTGATAATGTTACCATTGGTTCTATGGCATTTGTAAACAAAGATTGCGATGCGAACTCAGTTTACATTGGTATTCCAGCTCAGAAAAAGGTTTAACAGGAATTATATCATCCTATTTGATTCTCAAACCATTAAAAATAAAACAATCAAAAACTTAAAAACATGACAGTAAACATTCATGAAATTTCTAAGAATTATCCTGTTACGTTAGTTGGTTCAAGTAATAGCATCATCGAACGAATAGGAAAAGTCGGTGAATGGAAACAAAACTGTTTGTATTGGTCAAAAAATGCAGCAAACCTAGCGAAAGTAACATCGGGTACAGTTTTATGTCAACCAGAACACTTTGAAGAAATCAATCCTAGCCAAGGGGTTAATTATCTACTTTGTTCGAATCCACGCTTATTCTTTGCCAAAATTGTCCATCATTTCTTTCCAATTGATCCCAATGAAAATTTTGACAACCAAATTGCCGAATTTAGAAAACGCTCAGATATAAAAATTGGTGAGAATGTTTTTATTGGCAAAAATGTGACCATTGGTTCGGGTACAATTATCCTCCACAATGTTGTCATTCACTCAAACACGGTCATAGGTGAAAATTGCATAATTTCAGACCATGCATCATTAGGAACTGAAGGACTTGGTTTAGAGATGGATCCTGAAACAAAGTCATACATTAAATTCCCACAAATCGGTGGTGTCATTCTTCATGATAATGTTGAAATCGGGCCAAACTCTACAGTCAGAAGATCCGCTCTCGGTAATACAATAATTCATCAAGGGACAAAAATTGGCTCATTATGTAACATTGGACACAACTGTATTATTGGTGCAAATTGCATTTTGACATGTAATGTAATAATTTCAGGTTCGTCCATAATTGGTGAAAAAAACTTCCTTGGAGTTGGAACTTTGCTTAAACATGGCATAAAAACTGGATGCAATGTAACAACAGGAATTGGATCCGTTGTTGTAAAAAATATTCCAGATAATGAGACTTGGGTTGGTAATCCTGCACAAAACTTGAATTTTTGATTTAAATTGATAAATCATTTGAATTCGCATTAGAAAAAAATTAAATGAATCGTAAAAAAGCCCTAATCTTTTGTTATGACTATCATCCTCTAAATACGGTGGCTGTAAATAGAATTAGTGAGTGGGCAAAAAATTTTAATGAGTTTGGAGTTTATCCAATTATCGTAACTCGAAAATGGAATACACCAATTAGCAATTTTAAAGATTATTATGTTGAAGAAAATGGAGAGATAGAAATTATTGAAAACGAAAAATTCGCCGAATTTCGGATACCCAATAAATTGTCAACTCTGGAAAAAATAAATGCCAAACTTACCTCTTTGAACTGGATAAGATTGCGAAAAATAAATACCTTATTGATGTTATTGGCAAGGTTTTTACCAGGTTTCAATATCGAAAAAAACATTTATCGGAAACATTTTAATCAAATTCAATCAACATTCAATCCAGATATCCTTATAGCTTCAGGCGAACCCTTTATATTATTTAAATACGCCTTTCACTACCATAAAAAATTCAAAACTCCTTATATCCTAGATTACAGAGATGGTTGGTCTACAAATATTACAACGCAAACAGGAATAAAATCATCTTTAAATAAAATTGAAGCTCATTTTGAAAAAAAATTCTTGCAACAAGCAAAGCATGTTACGATAGCATCGGAATTATTGCTTTCTGAAATTTCGAACAAGTTTCAATTCAAAAACATTTCCGTTATTGAAAATGGTGCAGATTTGGAATCAATTGATGAAATCATACCAAATCCTGATTCAAATTTCACACTTGTTTTTACGGGTACAATTTATGACACACATAATGTGTTAGACTTTTTAGATGCATTTGAGAAATTAATTTCAGAAAAACAAGCTATCGTAAAATTCATCGGTGCCGATTACTATGCAAGAAATAAAAATGTTCAGAAAATAAAAGAAATGTCTGAAAAATACCCGGAAAATGTTCTTTTAACTTCGCGAATTCCAAAAAAAGATGCACTACAAATTCAAAAAAACGCGGCAGTACTTCTAAAGTTTAGTTCAAATAAAGTAATAAAAGGATTTTATGGTGCTAAATTGTATGAATATGCATGCATGAATAAAACAATTTTAAATATTGTCAAAAACGAAACACATGCCACTACTGATTTTTTTGTCAATGAGCAAATTCAAACCTTTGCTTTTTCTAAGGAAACATGTTACGAAAAACTCTTAGATCTTTATGTGAAGTGGGAAAACAAAACTTTAAAATCAAACTTCCTTTCAAAAGATCAAATTAATTCAATTTCAAGAAAAAAGCAAACTGAATTATTTGCAAATAAAATACATGGATTATTGTAATCTATACAAATTAGTGATTGACGTAAAGTCCCTTCTTTTATGAAGTGATGAATTTGAAATTGACTCCTCAAATTTTCAAATTGCTAACTAAAATTTGTCAATTGAAAAATAAAAAATAATTTCCTCTTAGAAATGAAGTATTTCAACAAATTTAAATGATATGAAAAGGCTCATAGAACTTGATTTTTTAAGAGGAATTGCAATCATTTTGGTTTTATTTCGACATATTCCTTTAACGCCCTACACACAAAATATGGGGTGGATTGGTGTTGATTTATTTTTTGTGCTGAGTGGATTTTTAGTTTCAGGTTTGCTTTTTAAAGAATTTTTAAAATATGGAAATATTAATGCGAAACTTTTTTTAATTCGAAGAGGTTTTAAAATTTATCCTATTTATTATTTGTCCTTACCGCTTTATTTAATTCCAAAAGCAATGAATGGAAATTTTAGTTGGTCACAAGTGTTTCCCGAAATCTTTTTTATTCAAAACTATACATCGGGTTGGGGGTATGCTTATCCTGCAACCTGGTCTTTGGCGATTGAAGAACATTTTTATTTTGGGTTGGTCTTTGCAATTTTGTTCGTTATTAAAATTAAACCAACATTTCTGAACATGAATAACTCGATTTCCATACTCAAAAACAAGGTGGTAATTTCTATCGTTTTATTGCTTCTCGTAATACTCGCTATGCGAATTCTCCATCATCAATTTTCAGGCGCACTTCCTGCAAAAGCAATAACAATGACCCATTTGCGGATTGATTCGCTGCTCTTTGGTGTCTTAATCGCCTACATGTTCTATTTTGATTCTGAACGCTTTCACAACTTTTTCGCGAAACTAAAAGGTTTGTTGTTAATCATTTTTATCTTAGGCATTTCATGGACTCCATTCGTTTCATTATTTCATGCAAATGTTGTTACCTTCGGATTCTCGGTTCTTTATTTTTCTTTCGGAGCTCTACTAATTCTCTTTCTGGTGAAGCAAAACATCGCAGACACTTTGAAATCAATTTTTAGTGCACCAGTAGTTTCGATCATCAGCAAAATTGGATACGCTTCTTTTTCGATTTACGTGATCCATACGCTTGTCATTACTTTGCTACACTATCTTTTCGCGTATGTGCATTTAGATAACAAATTCTTATTTTTCGTAGTTGCTTCGACGGCAAGCGTGATTGTAGGGGTTTTTATGACCAGCTATATTGAAGCATATTTTCTAAAATTGCGAAATAAGATGTATCCGAATCGCATTTAGATTTGAGCTATTAAATGTAAAACAGAAATTACCATGGAAAAACTGCCACAAATTTCGTTTATTGTCCCATTATACAATGAGGAAGAAACTTTTCAAACCCTTGTCAATCGCTTAAATGAAGTAATGGACAATCGGCCGGAAATTTCATTTGAAGTCGTATTAGTAAATGATGGAAGTAGGGATAAAACAGAAGAATTAATGTTTGCACTTGGGTTAACTGATGCACGTTATCATGTATTATCACTTTCGCGTAATTTCGGTCACCAACGTGCCGTAAGTGCAGGTTTGTTTTATGCGCTAGCAACGGAAGCAGTAATGGTTATGGATGGGGATTTGCAAGACCCTCCAGAGCTTTTCGATGAATTCTATAAAGAATTATTGAACGGCAATGATGTGATTTATGCCGTACGACAAAAAAGAAAAGAGAGTTGGTTTAAAAGAATGAGCTATCACTTGTTTTATAGATTCCTAAAAAAGATATCTATGATCAATATGCCTTTGGATAGTGGTGATTTTTCGATGGTGAGCAGAAGAGTCGTTGATATCATGAATCAAATGCCTGAAGAGAGCAGATACATTCGTGGATTAAGGGCTTGGATAGGTTTTAAACAAATCGGAATTACCTACGAACGTAGTGAGCGCTTTGCCGGAGAATCAAAATACTCGTTCAAGGAGCTATTCAATCTAGCCTACAATGGGATTTTTAATTTTAGTGAATTTCCAATTAAAATGATTTCAAAAATAGGTTTTTGGGCGTTCGCAATTTCCATAATGTATAGTATTTACGCGATAATCATGAAAATTGTTTATAACGATGTCCCTCAGGGTTTTACAGCATTAATTTTAGCTGTAACGCTCTTTGGAAGTATTCAATTACTTGCCATTGGAATTATTGGCGAATATGTTACAAGAATTTTTTTTCAAGCAAAGGAACGTCCGTTGTATATAATTAAGACTCAAATAAAAGACAAAAAAGTCAATGGAAAAGGAATACTATAAAAAATATTACGATTTCGAGCGCAATCACTGGTGGTTTATCGCACGAGCAAAAATATTAGAATCAAAAATTGAAAAAATCTCGAACGGAAAAAGGGATTTAAAAATTCTAAATGTTGGGGTTGCTACCGGACAAACTACTGAAATGCTTCAAAAATTTGGTACAGTGGTTTCGCTTGAATATGACAAAGATTGTTGCGAATTCTTAAGAAACACCCTTAAAATGGAAGTAATCAATGGTTCTATCACAGAACTGCCATTTGACGATTCACAGTTTGATTTAGTATGCGCATTTGACGTCATTGAGCATGTGGATGAAGACAAACTTGGGGTTCAAGAAATGATTCGAGTTGCTAAGAATGAAGGTCATGTTTTTGTTACCGTTCCAGCGTACATGCAACTTTGGAGTGATCATGATGTAACAAATTTTCACAAAAGAAGATACGTCATGAAAAATCTAGTGCCGCTCTTCCCGAATCAAAAGGATATTGTTTTTAAGTCCTATTTCAATAGTATTTTATTCCTTCCAATTTATCTGATTCGGATGGTCGGAAACATGTTCAAATCCAAGAAAAAAGAGGTCGCAAAATCTGACTTTGATTTAGTGCAAAACAAATTTGTTAACGCAATCATGTATCGGATATTTTTAGTTGAAAAAACACTCTTAAAATTCCTAAGATTTCCCTTTGGCGTTTCAATTATGCTCATTTACAAAAAATTAAAATCCTAAAATTATGACACTTTTTCTTGTTTGTTTAACTCTGTACATTTGTACGCATATACTTGGGCACACAATCCAATCATTTGCTGGAATTCCAAAGAACAAAGACTTTTTGGTGGATGCCTTTACTTCAACAATGATTGGATTGCTAGGGATTATTGTCATTTATTCTTTAGTCTTAGCATCAGGAAAAAGTATTTTTATTCTCATTCCAATCATCGGGTTACTCACTTTATTTAGATTGAAAAGCGAAAGACAAAAACCATATTTCAAAGCGAATCTGTCAATTGATGAAATAAAAGGATTAGGCATTGGTATCACTTTGTTTTTGGTTTTCTATTTTATTCAAAGTTTTTTATTCTATAATAAACCTTTTAATAACGTTCCACATGGAGATATTACGGCCTATTATACGAAAGTCATTGATTATTTGAACTATTACGGTGTAGAAAGCAGGAATAAAGCGCTATTCGGAATCATTCAAAACGAAGACACTCCAACACCATACCATTATGGCGAATTCTGGATTTCAGCGCTGTTATCTAAATTTTCAAATGCCCTTTCGGTTGAATCCTTTACAGTTGCTACGCATGCATATCTTTCTGCAATCCTTGGATTAGGTTTAATTTCATTGAGTAGAACGATAAATAAAAATGTCATCCATCAACTACTCTCACTCTTATTCATGTTTGCATCTGGAATTACCGTTTTTCAATTTCTTCCTCAAAGCGAATCTTTCAAATATGCGCTTGGTTGGAATCCAAAGTTTATTATTGTTGCTTTGTTCTTTATTTGGTTTGTAATAATGGTATTTAATAAAAAGAAATTTTACTATTTCCCTCTACTAATGCTTCCAATCATAAACATTGGTCTTGCGCCTGCGATCTTTAGCGGTTTGGTAATCTTTGCTCTTGCTTCCAAAGTCCTTTCAAAACCAATTGATATTTGGAAATCTTTGATTGTTGATTCCTTTTTTGTAGCTATTGGTATAGTTAGCTTCTACCTGCTTTTGTCGGGTTCTGGATCATCTGGTGATTTTGAACCATCAAGTATTATGGCAGGTTGGTCAAATGATTGGACCAAAGCATTCAAAATTGGAATAGGTGCTATTTTTATTGTCATTGCTCTATATATCTTTTATACTTTGCCGTTTGTTTTTCTAGTTAAAAAAGAAATTCGAAGCGAGTACCGCAATGAATCCAAGAACCACCGAGTAATTACTACACTTTTTATACTATTTTTCACAATCGGTTTAGCTACTTGGGCTATTACGCATGCTATTCACGATTCCATGCAATTCTTTTATCTTCCGGGAATTATACTTTTGAATATCATTATTTTGTTAAAAACGAATGTGTTGCTAAGCATTGTTCAAAGACATTCAGTTAAGTCCTATTCCATTTCGTTATTTCTAGTAATTGGCTTAATAGTGTATAATCTTGTCACATTAAGAGAAACACCGTTTTATCGATTCAATCCTTTGACCAAGACTTATTCTTCTCAATTTCTGAAAGAACTAAAATCTTCGGTTGATAAAGAGTTAAAAAAATCTACTTCACCTGTTTTTTATGGATACCTCGCAGCTCCCGAAGATATTATTGGATATTGGAACTCGCTTTCTACAGCTAATGTTGAAGCGCCGTTAAGAATGTTGACGAGTGGAATTTATGGTGTTAATTTAAATGGATTTCATACTCCGATCAAAAATTTAAGTTTCTCAGAAAAAAGAACCGTTAAAAAGAATATTGAGCATAGTGCCCTTTATAACTTTGGAATAAAAATGAATTATCCCAACCAAATTTCTAACGAAGATGAGTTAATTTTTCAATTTGTCATTCAAAATAAAATTCAATTCCTTTTATTGTCACCTCATGCAAAACTTCCAAAAAAGTTTGAAAAATTTGTGGCAAAGAAAATTCATGATCAAACCTCGAAAAGAACGTTTGTGGTTTTAAAGAAATAGAAATTTACTTATCCATAATAATTCATTTTGTAACATATTGTTGTTTTTGAATGATGAATAAGTTACAAAAATCACTATGAAAAATCAAAACATCCTCTATCTTTCCTACGATGGCATGACCGATCCTCTGGGTCAATCACAAGTGTTGCCTTACATCAAAGGACTTTCCAAAAATGGTTATTCATTTCATTTAATCAGTTTTGAAAAGCAAGAACGTTTTGAACAAAACAAAGCAACAATCCAAGCCATTTGTGATGAAGCAGGAATTAACTGGTATCCATTGAGCTACACGAAAAAACCACCGCTTTTATCAACCATCAAAGATGTGAATAGAATGAAACAGTTGGCATTACAGCTTCACAAAGAACACCATTTTTCACTCGTTCATTGCCGTAGCTACATTGCTGCGTTGATTGGCCAAAAAATGAAACGCAAATTCAACATTCCTTTCCTCTTTGATATGCGCGGCTTGTGGGCGGATGAGCGCATTGACGGTGGAATTTGGAGTTTGTCCAATCCCATTTTTAAACGTGTTTACAAATATTTTAAAAAGAAAGAAATACAGTTTTTTCTAGAGGCTGACGAAGTTGTATCGCTGACTCATAATGGGAAAAATGAAATTTTGAGTTGGGACAAATTGAAATCAAATCCACCAAAAATAGAAGTCATTCCATGTTGCGTTGATTTAGAATTATTTAACCCAAGCACAATCAGCTTAGATCAAAAAACAGAATTACGTCGATCGTTGGGCATTCAAGAAAGTGATTTTGTCCTTGGATACGTTGGATCTATTGGGACTTGGTATCTGCTCGACGAAATGTTAGACTATTTTAAAGTCCTTAAGAATAAAAAAGCAAATGCAAAATTTCTATTTGTTACCGGAGAGCAACCTGCTACTATTCTAGCGAAAGTTAAGGAAAAAGAAATCTCCTTAACAGATATTATCATTACATCCACTATGCACAAAGGCGTTCCCTTGCATATATCAATTTTTAATGCTTCCATATTCTTTATTCGTCCAAGTTATTCCAAAAAAGCATCGTCACCAACAAAACAAGGTGAGATTATGGCTATGGGAATTCCATTAATATGCAACGCCGGAGTTGGAGATACCGATTTTATTGTTGAGAAATACAACTCAGGAACGGTCATCGAAAAAATGAACCATGAAGCATATGAAAATTCAATTTCATCGCTAATTCCAAAAGATACAAACCATTATTTCGCAGGTGCTCAGGAGTTTTTTGGTTTGGAAACTGGTGTAGATCGATTTCTAGGTATTTACAAGCGAATTGTGAAATAAATCACTTTGTTATTCAAAATGGCTCAGCAAAACAAAATCCACATCATTGCTCCTTACCCACGAGGCGAAGCACCATCGCAGCGGTTTCGTTTCGAACAGTATTTGGATTTTATAGAAGCAAACGGATTTGAAATTTGCTTTCATTCATTTCATACGGTAAAAAGTTGGAATCGGCTTTATCAAAAAGGGAAATTTGGGCTCAAAATACTAGATGTTCTTTTAAATTTTGCACGGCGAAAAGTCCTTCTCTTCAAACTGATTCGAGCCAAACATATTTTCATGCATCGCGAAATGGCGCATATTGGTCCGCCCATTTTTGAATGGATTTTGGCGAAAATTTTCCGAAAAAAGTTCATATACGATTTTGACGATGCTATTTGGCTACCAAATTACAGCAAATCAAACGCGCTATTTCAGCGCTTAAAAGCTTACTGGAAAGTGAAATACATCATTAAGTGGGCTGACAGAATCACTGTCGGAAATGACTATTTGAAAAATTTCTCTTTGCAATACAATACCAATGTGACCGTCATTCCAACAACCATTGACACTGAAAACCATCATAATCAAACAACAAATTACGATTCATCTCCCATAGTAATTGGATGGACAGGAACTCATTCTACGGTGCATTATTTGGATGCACTTGTGCCTGTAATCCAGGAGCTTGAAAAAACATACGATTTCATTTTTAGAATTATTTCCAATAAAAAACCTGATTATAAATTAAAATCATTGGATTATTTAGATTGGAAAAAGGAAACCGAAATTGAAGATTTAGCCAAATTTAGTATTGGTGTAATGCCTCTTGTGGAAGATGAATGGTCACAAGGGAAATGTGGCTTCAAAGCACTTCAATACATGTCTCTCGGCATTCCAACTGTTTTGTCTCCCGTTGGAGTAAATATCCAAATTGTGACAAATGAAGTGAATGGTTATCTATGTGTAACACCAACAGAATGGAAAGATGCGTTGGTTCAATTGTTAGAAGACAAAGCCCTGAGAAAAAAAATAGGATCTGAAGGAAGAAATACAATCATTGAAAAATATTCTGTTCTAGCATTTCAAGAAAAGTATTTAGCGCTTTTCAATTAAATATAAAAACCTGAGTTCGATAATAAATTTCATTCAGATCGCCTAGAAACACTTGAGTTTAAGGAAAAGCGACGAAGTAATAGCGTGCTATTTCGAGAAGTTTTGACGAAAAAATCAAGTTTTTATAGGTGAAGTTCAATTTGCTTTTCAATTAATTCTTTGAAATTAACTTCGTTGCTGCTTGCGCGGTGTTCGTTGTTTTTAATCGCGATAGCTAGCTATCCCTCCTAAAACCGCCTTCTCTTTCAAATTTTAATTGAAATCTGAATTGTAATTTAGAATCGAACTCAGGTTAAAAGAAAACGATATTGTAATATGTGTGGAATTACTGGTTATATTGACTTTAAACGTGGCGGATCAATTGATGTCTTGCACAAAATGACCGACACTATGCTTCATCGAGGTCCCGATGGAAGTGGGTATGAAATCATTGAAGCGAACTCGGCTACCATTGGTTTCGGTCACCGACGACTTGCCATCATTGATTTGAGTGAACATGGAAAACAACCCATGGAATTCAATGGCTTGTGGATTTGTTTCAATGGCGAAATTTACAATTTTCAAGAAATCAAGGATGAACTTTCAGCGCTTGGACACACATTCAGTGGAGGTTCGGACACCGAAATGATTTTACACGCTTACCAGCAATGGGGCGAAAAATGCATTGATAAATTCATCGGAATGTTTGCGTTTGTGCTTTACGACCCAACAAAAAATGAAGTTTTTGCTGTACGTGATCGCGCTGGAGTTAAACCATTTTTTTATTACTGGAAAAATGATGTGTTTTTATTTTCCTCCGAACTAAAATCGTTTCACGAGCACCCAGATTTTGACAAAAAAATCAACAAAGACGCAGTTGCCGCATTTATGCAATATGGAAATGTGCCAACTCCGCACTGCATTTTCGAAGATTGCTTCAAATTAAAACCTGGTCATTTTTTAAAAATTGACTTAACCAAAAAAGTCCTATCAACGCAACAATATTGGAATGTTTACGATGCGTACAATAAGCCTAAATTTACCTTGCCTTTTGAAGAAGCACGGATAGAAACAGAAAAAATTATTCAATCTGCATGCGATTACAGAATGGTAGCTGATGTTCCCGTTGGTGTTTTTCTCAGTGGTGGTTATGACAGTTCCACCGTTACGGCTTTGTTGCAAAAAGATAGAACTGAAAAGCTAAAAACATTTACGATTGGTGTTCCCGATATCGGTTTGAATGAAGCTCCATACGCCAAAGACATTGCAAAACATTTAGGAACTGATCACACAGAATATAACTGTACGGACAAAGAAGCGATTGACCTCATCAGCGAATTACCATTTCATTACGATGAGCCATTTGGTGATAGTAGTGCCATTCCGACAACGTTAGTGAGTAAAATGGCACGCAAAGAAGTAACCGTTGCTCTGAGTGCCGATGCAGGCGATGAAGTTTTTGCTGGCTACAACCGATATGATTATTTGATCCGTTATGGTCAAAAAATCAATAAAATCCCAGGATTTGCGCGCAAAGGAATCAGTGGAATGATGAACATGATTCCTGCCGATAAAATTCCTATTCTGAAGAACAAATACAATTTTCACAACCGCTACGAAAAATTAAAAAGCATCCTCAAAGACCCGTCGAATGAGCGCATTATGATGAGTTTGAGTCAGCAATATTCCGATGATCAGTTAAAAAAAATCATGGACTTTGATTTTAAACAACTCGATACGATGTATTTGAGTAAAGAACTTAAATCTGAATTTTATTCGCCTTTAGCATTTATGATGGCTGTTGATTATCAAACGTATTTGGTTGATGACATACTACAAAAAGTAGATCGAGCAACAATGACTGTGAGTCTTGAGGGTCGAGAACCTTTGTTGGATCATCGCGTGATAGAATGGGCTGCTCAACTTCCTGATGATTACAAATATCACAACGGAATTAAAAAATACATGCTTCGTGAAATTGCCCATCAGTACATTC
Organism: Crocinitomicaceae bacterium; assembly: GCA_965247975.1. Lineage (GTDB taxonomy): Bacteria > Bacteroidota > Bacteroidia > Flavobacteriales_D > Crocinitomicaceae > Taishania. The sequence goes on along the minus strand of OZ252050.1, from coordinate 723,272 downwards.
CAAAAGAATTGCTAGATCGACCAAAAATGGGATTTGCCATTCCAATCGGTCAATGGATGCAAAAAGAACTAAAACACTTGGTCGAAGAATTTATGTCAGAATCGCGGATTAAATCACAAGGTTTGTTTGAATGGGCTGAAGTGAACGCCATGAAAACTGCTTTTCTCAATGGCAAAAAAGAATACGAACTGAAAATGTGGTATTTATTGATGTTTCAGATGTGGTGGGAGAAATGGATGGATTAGGAGAGCGAAAAACAGAATGAGAGCGAGAACCAAAACGACTTTAGATTTTTAATCAACCGTAAGCTCCATCACAAAATCCTCCATCAAGTAACCTTTGCCAATGTCAATATCTTCTTCTTTTAAGACAACAAAACCGATTCTTTTATAAAAATCTACTGCTGGGTTGAAGCGATTTACATTCAAGTGTAAACGAGTACAATTCATCTTCTTCGCTTTTTGCTGAGCGAATTCAATCAGTTTCTTTCCGAGTCCTAATCCTTGCTTTTCAGGCAAAAGATAAATTTTGTGAATGCGCAAAGCATTCTGTGCCGGATAATTTGGTTCAAGACCTAGAAACCCAATTACTTCTTGATTTTCTTCCAACACAAAAAAGTGATGCCCGCTGGAAATCTGGTCAGCTAAGGTTTTTTCGTTGTACATCCATTGAAGCATATATGTGATTTGCTCACCACTCAAAATTTCTTTGAAAGTACTTGGCCAAATCCGCTCAGCTAAATCACGAACCACATGAACTTGATCAATTGAAATTTCTCTTATGTCGCTCATCAAATCATCAAATATTACCGAATTACCTGCACTTTCTTTTGAAACACCTTTCCACCAGAAACAATTCTCAAAACATAAGAACCAGCTGATAAATTTGAAACGTTTAACTGATTATTCGAAATTTCTAAAGTCGTTTCCTTACCAAGCATATCAATCACTTGCACCGATTCAATCGTTGAAATTCCTTCTAAAGTGAAAGTACTTGATGAAGGATTTGGATACACATTCCATCTCAATTCATCCACTATTTCTTGTGTACCAACCGTTATTAAAGCCAATTGAATCGCTGCGTAGGCGTTAATTTTTCCATGTCCCCAAAGTGGACTTCCTTCTGGACCAATTACTCCAGTATGTTGATCCAATCGTGCCGTTGCAATGATAATTTCTTTTACTTGACGTGCAGACAAATAAGGATTCGCATCTAACATCAATGCACAAATTCCTGTTACTGCTGGCGACGACATGGAAGTTCCAGAAAACTTAGAAAATGGATACGTTCTTCCATTGAATTCTACCGTTGTCAGCGGCGTAAAATCATTGTCGGTATAAGATGAAATTGAAGAAGCAACATTCGATCCTGGAGCTGAAATATCAGGTTTCAACACCTCATCATAACGAGGTCCTTTGCTTGAAAAAGTAGCTCTGTTCCCTCCAACCAGAGTAGCTCCACTCATGTATTCAGAAGCATGCGCTGCTACAGCAATAACATCATCTGAAGCCGCAGGTTCACCTATACCATAATTTGCATTTCCAGCCACATAGGAAGGTCCGTTGAGACCAAAGGACATTCCCCAATTTCCTACATCTGTGGTCAACTCCGTGACATTCCAAATATGTACCTTGCCAGTTGTCGCTTTCGCATGCATAATCAATTTCAGACTTGTGTTCGTTTTCTTTGCACGCAAACGCATTGTAGGACGATTGTTCAATGGATGCGAAGATTCTGCTGCAACATTATACCAAATAGTGTCAAGTCCCGTCACCAAAAACGTATCCAAATATCCGTTTAGCGAAGCAGGAATCCACTCGCTTTCCACCAAAGGTGTATTGCTCGAAGTTAACAGTTCGATTTTCACTTCGAAGTCATTTCCTTGTTCGCCCCAAAAATGCAAACTTTGTCCCCACATAAATTCATTGAAAGAATAATCGTAGAAATAAACCAAGGACTTGATTTCATCATTATTAAATGTTTTATCGATGTGGAAATTTACGTTTCCATTGTTTCCACCCGAGGTTGAGAACACTACACCCAAATCTGTCCAATCCGTAATTGCTTGACTCAAGAGCGAATTTCCATCATTTGTTCCAAAGTGATACAAGCCCCAGCTCATGTTCATAACCAATCTTTTCCCTTCGGCTGAAGCAAGTGTGAACATCCAATCCCAAGCATCTAAAACAGCGGCTTCATCGACTAAAAAAGTGGTGAAAAGAAACTGAGATTCAAAAGCCATTCCGCGGTATGGCAAACCTACACCACTGCCGCCCGCAATTCCTGCTACATGCGTTCCATGCGTAGCATAGCTGTAAATATTTGCAGTATCTGCTCCCGCCGCAACAAACTCATTTGGCGAATCGTAAACTGTTCCATACCCATAACCTGCTGGTGCTGGTCCGCTTGTTTTGAATTGATCCCAAGCAGCAAAAATGCGCGTTTCTTGAAGTAAAGTATCGTAAAACATGGGCGAAGAATAATCAAAACCCCAATCCGTAATTCCAATAAAAACATCTTTTCCTGAATAAATTTCTGGTAAACCAATTCCTGCGTGCACACTATCCACACGTGTATCGAAAACTACTTTGTCTAGCGTTGGCTTGATTTTTCCTGCCAATTCCAAGAATTCAATTCCTTGTATAGCTTGTATCTGAGGTAATTTTTCCAAAGCAACCCTTACACTGACAACCGATCCTGTTTGTCTTCCGAACACAATTCCATCTTGTTGCGCCAAAACTCCCGTTCCTTTCTTGCCCAAAAACGAAACATAGTGCGTTCCATTCATTTTCATGATGGGATAAAGCTCCAACACCGTTTTGTTTTCCTTTTTGATTTCTGGCGTCAATGCAATCAAGCGACTGACATCAAATTGTGTTTTTTGCGAGATTTTCACGCCTTGACCAAAGGCAAAGGGAACAAAAAAGAGAAAGGGGATTAAAAATTTCATGGCAATTATTTTAGGTAAATATAAGACATAGATTTTAGATGTTTGCAAAACAGCTTAAGTTGTAAAAATAGAATTTAAGTCAAATTGTTTTTATTAATAATTGGATTATTCCGAAATTTGGGAATGCGTATATTAGTTTTGATCTTTTTAATTCTTCCGCTCGACCATGTGATTGCCCAAAACCAAAAGGACACCTCGAGCATTGAATTCGTTGAGTTTCCAGAAGTTGAAGCAACGTATCCAGGTGGTTTCATCGAGTTACAAAAATTCCTTTTGAGCAATATTGTATATCCGAATGATTTCAATGATGCATATGAGAGCAAAGTTCATATTACGTTTATTGTAAAGTCGGATGGATCAATTGTTAACTTTGATTTTAAGGGAATCAATGAAGAATGCGAAAAATTGAATCGGAACCTATTTCTTAAAATGCCCCAGTGGATACCGGCTGAAATTCACGGAAAAACTGTAAACTCAAAAGTTCAGATTCCAATTATCATAAATTTGAAATAACTCAAATTTAGAGTTTCTGACTCAAAATTAATTTAGTTTCTTGGGTGGTATCCCCGGAGCATCAGGATATTTATTCTTGTCCACAATTTGGATCGGGTGCAGCACTTTCAAAGCTTTGAGTCTTTGAAGGGAAATGGAATCATTGTATTTTGTGGCTTTCCAAAAAATTTCGGCATAGGATTCCTTAAAATAAATTTTAGCATCCAGCTCTCTTACTTTGTAATAACCCAGAAATAGACTTTCCAAGATTTGATTTTTAATCTTGCATTTTTTAGGATAATACAAATTTATTCTTGCACCCATATCTGTTTGGGCAAATGTATCAACCTTCAAAATTCCAAACACCTCATGAATTTGTTGCCAATCTTTGAGGTTTTCTTTTTGATAATTGAGAATTTCTAAATCTTGCTTTTCAATCGAATCTTTTTTGATTTTTAATTCAAAATGATCAATAATACTTTTAATTTTAGCTAGTTCTTGCTCCACTTGATTCCGTGTCAAACGTGTATAAATTACATCATTAGACGACCAATCGTTTTTAAAAAGGTTTGTACTGTAAAACTTTACAATTCTATCTGATATATTGTAAGGCCTAATTTCTCCTCTTACAGTAATTTGATTCGATTGATTGATAATTACATCCAAATATGATCTTGGAAAACAAACGATGATTGATCCATCATCCGGATAATAGATTTTTTCATCCATCTCTACTTTCATGGAATCAAGAATGACATCAATGATTTGCAAACTGTCTTCAGACGTAAACTCTGGAAGAGCCGCAGAATTATTTCCAGTGCATTGAGTAAACAACAATGCAAGAAAAGCAAAAAGAAATCTTAAAAGAAAATGACTCATTTGATCGAGATTTCATTTCAAATATAGCCCTTTATATTATAGCAAACTCTTTATCCAAGCGATACATTCGGCTGCATCGACAATTGACCATGCGTGTGGATGGCGACTACCATCAAGACGAAAACCCTTTCCGAGGGCTGAAACAAAAGCGGCATTCACATTTCCTTTTGATTGAAGAAAATTTATCATTGCCGATTGATCCGCAGCGTTGATGTGATAATAATCTCGATTCCGGTTTTTCAAATGCCATTCTATGTCTGGATCTGAATAAATTCGAATCGGTGTATCTACCAAAAATTTGGCATTTCCGCCATCTAACTCGGTTCGCGTAAACGGTGAATTAGTAACGAATTGCTTCCTCACTTGATCAGGTGAACCGCCATACAATTCTTGCCAATGGTCAACAATCATTCTCGCCTCCTCCAATGCATTCTTTCTTCCTTGATCTAAATTCAAACTGTCAGATTCATAGGACTTGATTTCATCTGATGCTCGGTAATAAAGACCAATTTCATCTACAGGCGGATCAACTCCAATAACTGCCAATGGCTTAATCGATGTAGTAAACTTTTCATCCCTAGACATTTCAGTATAACGAATAGCATTCATTCCTCCTAATGAAAATCCGCTTAGAATAAATTTTTCCGACGGAACTTGATACTTCTTCGTAAGTTCAAGAAATGTGGTGTTGACAAATTCAAGCGCCAAAGGATCTTTACTCAGAGAAGCATTAAAATTAGCAGAAACAACAACCGTCATTATTTTATTGTCATGTGCTTTTTGAATCAAATCTTTGTTACAATTTATAACGTTTTCGGCACTTTCGAATGCCGAAGGAAAAAGTACTAAAACTGCCTCGGTATGTTGCGGAGCAATTGTATAGTAGAAAAGTGCGTTGCTTTCTCCATCTCCCAAATAAATATTCGTTTTATCAATGATTGAAGATTGATTCTTCGTCAAAGATGTCAAATAAGACTTATCAAGATCCAGACGATTGCCATCAATAAAATATCCTTTATTTCGCGTTCCATCTTTAAACTTAATTTCTCCTTTTCCATTTAGCATCCCGTTTCGAAAATGACCAAGGTGTATTTGACCAAAACTTGCCGAATAATCAGCTTTACCCAATCCGTTTAAGTTGCCATCCACAAAATTCCCTTCTAAAATCGCAAAGCCATCTATGGTATATTTTCCTTTGCCATTCGGATTGCCTTGATTCATTTCTCCAACATAGGTAGCGACAATTTTTTGCTTTTGATACCAGTTCAAAGTACCGAAACCTTGTGCAAAGTTTGCTTCACAAGCGCCGCTCCAACTTACTGAATCATCTGGAGAAAAATTTTCACTCCAAACTTGACATCCACTAGACACGTCGCTGATAAATCTACCTTGGGAATTTTGAGCCGAAGAAAGAAAAATTGAAAAAGTCGAAATTAAAATGAAAAACTTACTCATAGCATTGGAATTTAATGTTTGCTAAAAGTAAGCGAGTATTTTACACAGCGCTGATTTTGAATGTTAAAGTAAATTAAATAATCACAAAATTTCCGTCTAACTATGAAAATGAACCCTTAACAGCATGACATATCAAAGAATAAACCCAGTCAAACTAAAAGATTTTCAATCTCATCCTAAAACTTTATCGCATAAATGATATTTGGCACCAAGGATAATTGCGTTGACCATTCAATTTCTTTTTTATGCTGATTATAGTATGGATTAAGTTTTGCTTGATTGTTTGTGATATTTTGCACATCAATTTTTATCGAGTGACTGACCCGGCGCTTGTTAACGCGATAAGTAATCCCAAAATTTGGTATGATCACAACATCCGACTTCTCCTCCCACGCTCTGTTTTCGTCATAAACAGCATTGTTACTTGCTATCGATGCGGCAAGATCAATTGGCGTATATCTCCCACCTCCGATGATGGCAATTTTTGCGTTTAGTCCAATTGTTTTGTTCTTTTTATTTCCAACAATGAATTCTTTCCCTCCAACAACATTAAATGCAAAATTTCCGTTGTAACGAGAGTTTCGCACTTTATTTTCCAATGTTTTGTAGGTTGCATTGTACACCGATCCTGTGATTAAGAAGTAGTAATTCCGCTCAAAATTTCGTTCCACGGTTAATTCCAAACCATAATTTTGACCTGTACCTTTGTTAACCAAAGATTTTGAATTCATTCCAGATCCAGAATTCAGAATGGAATAGGAACTGTTGGGATCATTCTCAATGGGAATGTTGTACATATATTGGTAATAAATTTCAGACTTCAAACGCAGATTTTCAGTCAGTCTTCTGCCATAACCCAAGACGTAGTGCATGCTTTTCGTGAAATCTAGTTCTTTGTTTGGGTAAATGTAATTTCCGTTCGCATCTAATTGATTATCAAGGTAAGCAGACAAACTTTCCAATTTACTGTGCATTCCAAAACCAGCCGAAAAATCATTTTTAGCGGATTGTTGCCATTTTAAGGCAATGCGGGGCTCAACCACCGAATTTCCGTTAAGTAAAAAACTGGTGTGATTGATCCCAGAAACCAGTGTGAAATCATTGTTGATTCGCAATTTCCAAGAAATAAATGTTTGAATCAAATCGCTTGAACCTTTGGCTTTTGAGGTAGAAATGAGCTCGCCAGAATGAAACTCATCCTCCCTGTAAAGAAAATTATACATTAAATGGGTATAGGTTCCACCTATCTGAAATGTGTTCTTTTTGTTCCATTGATAATTCGCGATGGATTGAAACTTGATATTGCTTTCAGTAAATTTCTCATTGGCGGAATGATACAATTGCTCCAAGGTATCACGCTCGGTTGCATCCCCACCGTTCGAAGCGGATGACGTTGACAAATAACTTTTTATATACCATTTTGAATTAATAATTTTTTCATGTTTCAAAGCAACAATTCCCATATTTGCCTTGAAATCATAAACCGCATAAACATAATCTGAACTATCATTTTTATCCGTTTGGACAATGCTGCTAATTCCACCCAGTCCAACAAAAGAGAAATTTCCAAATCGTTTTGTTGGAAGTTTGATATTAAACGAAGCATCTTGGTATTTCGGAATTCCGTTATAATCCAAAATTCCCAATCCATCGAGCAGCGCAATACTTGAATACCTGTAATTGACCAAATAAGATCCTCGGTATCCTTTTTTAAACGGACCTTCGAGCGATCCATCCAGGCCAATAACCCCAGCAGAAAGTGAATATTCACGCTTTTCGTTATTTCCCTGACGAAATTTTACATCAAAAACACCCGAAAGCGCATTTCCATATTCTGGTGCAAAAGCGCCCGAGAAAAAATCTGAATTTGCCAACATTGCGCCATTAAGCATATTCACGGGTCCACCTGTAGATCCATTGTTTGCAAAGTGATTTGGATTTGGAATATCAATTCCTTCCAATCGCCACAAAATTCCGCGAGAAGAATTTCCTCGAACAACTATGTCGTTATTTCCTTCGGCATCACCAACTACGCCTGCGAAACTTGAAACCATTCGAGCTGGATCGTTGATGGAACCCGCATATCGATTTGTTTCTTCAACGGTAAATGTTTTGCCGCTCAACAATGCCATTTTATTTATCGATTCAGACTTATCATTGTGAGCCTTTACCACAACTTCATCCATGCGCTTGACATCACTAATTAGTTCGAGGTTCAGAATTTTCTCTTTGCCAGATTCGAGCAATATGTTTGGAACAACAAGCTCTTGATAGCCAAAAGCCACAAATTTCAGCGATATTCTTCCCAAAGGAATACTGTCTAAACGAAATTCTCCAAGCTCGTTTGCCACTCTTCCTTTTATTGGATTGCTCTCCAAAAGCATAATTTTAGCAAATGCAATCGGTGTTTTGGTGTCAAAATCAACCAAAGTTCCACGAACGGATTGCGTAAAATTCTGACTCATCGCTGAACATGTGAGTAAAACAAAAGCGATAACTAATTGTGTGTTTTTCATAATCATTGTCCTTTAATAAATACTTTATTGAAAGACAATTCAAACTCACCTTACCCCTATTCTTTGAAAAAAATATTTTTGAATCGTTGCTCATTTACCACCAATTTTACCTAGATCCGTTTCATTCGAAATTATCGTTGAACTTATAACAACAACAGATACAATAAAACCTGATTTTCACACTCCCTAGTGTTTGAAAAAAAATAGAGGTAACAACAAACAACGTACAATCTTGATATATTTGAATTTTTAACATTAAGTGAAGATTATAAAGAGATTTATCTTAATAACCCCAAATAATAATTCACCAAAGGTTTTAAACTTCCAACAATGTTGTCCGTGCAAAAATGAAGGGCAAAACTTGCGGTTTTTTAAGAAGCTCATACAGGTTAAATAGTCATTTCGGTTATTTTTCTATTTAAGTTAGCTAAAAACAGCTTTCTCTTAACACCGCAGGTGACCTAAATTATCCACACCATGTCAAACACAACCCCTTATTTCCCTTCATTACTTAATGTTTTAAATAATTCGTTGATTTTAATGTGCATTTATTTAAACTTGAATCTTGTGGTAAGTTAGAGACGAGTTAAAAATTCTTTTTTGATTATCCGCTTCTGTACCCTACACCAATTTTTGCGCGATTTTGAAGTCAAAAACCCTCATTTTTTACGTTAAATTCACTTGGATTTCGCGTTTTGCTGAAAAGAGGTAAACATGCGGATAATCAAAAAAAATGAACTAAAACAATCGCAAAGCTAAAAATCCACCAATCCAAAACTGGCTGAATCGACCTGCATTTGACGTTTTTTCGTAAATGGAATACGGTGAAATACTTCTTAAATTTTCGGATGAATTTGCCTGAAGATCTTTGATTTCTAAGAAATTAAAGCTTGGGCCAATGGCAATTCCCAAGTTCTTTTTCCATTGAAAATGATACGTTACCATCATTTTGTGCAAGTAGTTTTCATTGAAATTACTTGAATTCGCTAGATAAATGCTTTGTAAGTCAAAACAAATGCGATTTCGATCATTCTTCAGTCGAAACGAACTTCCAATGCCATAACCTAAACCAACGATGGATTGATTGGACGTGAACTTACCGCTAATAAACAAATTGTTATAAAATGCATTGACACCCGTTCTAAATCCGACTTGAATTGGAAAAGACTCTGTTGTCGCAATTTCTAGCTGATGAATTCCTGACTTTGAAACGGAAAGAAATCCTATAGGAATTCCTTGCAAGTGTTTTGAATAATTAATGAATCCAAGCTGTACTCCCTTCATGGTATCGGCCACATTTATTAAGCCTGATAATTGAATTCCTTTAAAATGCGAAGGTGCATAATTCGCAAGACCAGAAATTTGAACACCTGAACTATTTCGTCCTACCTGATTGTAAATTCCCCCTATTTGCACAACTTTGGACGATTCCCTTGTCAAATTGGTTATTCCAGCAAGTTGAACACCTTCCGATTTTGCTTGATTCACATTAAGTACTCCACCAATTTGAACACCATAGAATGATTTTGCCACCCAATTTGAAACACCGCCTAGCTGAACACCTTTAAAATTTGATAAGTTAGAATTAAACAAACCACCAATTTGCACGCCTTTTTGATTGCCTCCAACAACATTGAATAACCCAGCAATTTGGGCATATTTCACCGAATCTACATCGATATTGAACAGACTCGCAAATTCAAAAGTTCGAACAGCTCCAACAACTCCTCCAAATAAATTTATTGAATAATTTACGGATGTTGCGTTGCTCAATCGTCCATGTGTACCAATTGTTGGCACCACCGAAAATTGTGCTTTTTGACGCATCAATTCCCTGAAATTAGACAAGTTAGCCTTTCTTTCTGGCGAAAATTTCAACCATTTTAAACGTGCAAATCTATCTTTATAATTTATGGAATCTATCGTTGTTGAAGGCACAACAGTATCCTTTTCGATTTGTTTTGGTTTCAGAAAAACATTAACAACCCTAGATTCACTTGGAATGAAAACAAAATTTGTATCTAAAAAATCGGCCTTTTTCACTTGAATAAAAGACTGATGCTTCGCTTCTAATTTCAGGATGTAGTGACCATATTCATCCGAGACTGCTGAGGATAATGTTTGTGTTTCATAAATGGTTGCAAATGAAATTTTCTCATTGGTTATAGCATTAATCACGTATCCTTCGATGATCAATTCGTTACTTTCTTTTTTAGGATTCGCTTTTAGTAAAATGTAATTCCCTTTGCCCGTTAATAGAATGGAACCCTGAAAAATATCATCAAGCACTTCGCGTACTGTTTTGTCCAAGTAAGAACGATTGACAACCATTTTTTCATCAAAAATTCCAGTTTTATAGGCGAATGAAAAATTGCCAATCGTTTCGATTTGACCAAGCGCCTCTTTCAAAGGAATGGCATTAAAAGACAATGTAACTTTGCGTTCCAACGGAGGTATTACTTGCTGACCATGAGCAACATAACCGTTCATTATTAAGAATAAAAAACACAAAAGAAGATTAGTTGCACCCTTTCCCATACAATTCAATTACATGATTATTTTTAACAACTTTGATATCCATCAATTCTTTGATCAAATCAAGAATCGTAATAAGGTCTTCATTTTTAAACCTCACTGTCAAAGGGCAATCTTCAATTTCTTTGTTTTTAATTATAATTTCCTTTTCAAAAAAATCGCTTAAAATTTCAGTTACTTCTTTCAAACTTGTCCCATCAAATTCAAACACTTTGTCCTTGCGTTGTTTTTTGGTTTCATAGCGTCCAATAAAATCTGATTTAATCACATAAAATGCACTATCTCCAGCTGACATGTTTATGATTGAATTATTCAAACGTAGTTCCACTTTGCCTTCATCCACCACAATTTTCACAGTATCAGCATTTGATTCAACCCGAAAGATGGTTCCAATATCCACAATTTTCAACTTTCCAACCGAAACAACAAAAGGCTTCTTTTCATTATGAACTACTTTAAATTCGGCGCTTCCTGTTAAACTCAAATGACGATTTTTCACATCAAAATCTTTGTCTAAATGAAGTTCACTTCCTTTGGCTAGTTTCACAATGGATTTGTCCAAAAGAGTTACATTTTTATCATGTTTTTTCGCCAATATTACCTGATTTTCAATGACACCTTTTGCATTATTTCTCTTGCTTATTTTTGGTTTTATTCCATGATTTGTGATCAAGAAATAGGTTGCTACAGTTCCAAAAATCAATAGCGAAGCAGCCGCATAAATCCATTTCATCCGTGGAAATCGAATCACTTTTGCTTTTCTAATATCCGTTGAATTAGTGATAGCGTTCCAAACTTTATTTTTTGATTTTGGGTCAAATGTGTCCTTTGAATGTGTTAAGGAATACGTTTTTTCAAGTTCCAAAAAGTACTTTTTATTTTCTGGAGATTTTTGAATGAATTCCTGTACTTCGATTGCTTGTTCAGGCGTTGCTTCTCCACTTAAAAAGACAGCGATCAATGCTTCTATGTCGTTATTTTGAGTTACCATCCTTTGAGAAATAATAGAATTAATAAAATGTCAGCTACATAGTCTTTTAATTCGTTTCGCATCATTTTTAATGCTTTACCCATGTGGTTTTCGACTGTTTTAATTGAAATATTCAATCTGTCCGAAATTTCACGATACGACAATTCTTCCAACCTGCTCAGGCGAAACACTTCTCCACATTTTTCGGGCAATTTATCCATGGCATCTTCAATTTGGTGTTCCAATTCTTCGCGCAATAAAGAATGATTGGTTTTGTCGCTGTGCTGAAGATCTGCCTTTTCAGAAATCGAATCGCTAAATTGGGTTCTTTTTAAACTTTTAAGCTCATTCAAACTCAAATTGTACACTGACCGATACAAATACGCATTTAAATCATAGATTTCCAATTCATTTCGCTTTTCCCAGATGGTCGTAAATAACTTTTGAACTACATCTTCGGCTGCATCTTGGTTTTTGAGAATTGAATAGGCATATCTTCCCAAACCTTCATACTGCTCGCGGAAAGTCTGATCAATTTGTTCATAATTCAATGCAATTTGTAAACCCATTATGTCTCTCTATATGCTTCTGTTTTTCTTATAGACAATTGAAAAGTAAATGACCCCTACTTGGAATTTAATTTTTTTTAATACTTAAATAAATTCTCGTCTTTTTACGCAACAAAAAGTTCCACAAATGTAACATTCGCGTTTATTATGGGTCAAAAAAACAACAGATTGATCTGGTTTAGCAAAAAAAGAAAATGAAATTGAATCGTCGCAAATTTACCACTAAATCATTCCCTAGCTGATTAATTTGAATTTTAAACATTAAGGCGTTTAGGACATAAAGAGATTTAAACTAATAACCCAATGTAATTATTCAACTATGGATTTGAATTTCTAGTTGCGCAGTCGTTGTAAAATTAAGGACCAACCTCGCGGTTTTTTAAGATTTGCCTGAAAAATACTTGTAGCATTTCGCGCATCGAATGTCTTTCTCACAACGCCGCCGGCGTTCTTAATGATCTCGCATGAAGCATAGAGACAAATCAATCAAATACCCTTATTTCCCTTCACTTCTTAATGTTTTAATTAATCACTTGATTATCAAATTTTTTGACTGTAACTACTTGATACATGTGGTAAGTATGCGACGAGTCAAAAATGAAATTAGTTTTGCTTTGGTACTTGACTTAGTTCAATGAATTTTAAATTACGCACAAAAAAATCCCTCTTCGAATTGAAGAGGGAAATCAAACGTATTTATAGATTTAAAAATTTATCTTTTGCCTTTTGAAGGAGATGGCGCTGGAGCCGGAGATGGAGCCTTCGCAGGAGCTGGAGCTGGCTTTACTTCCACTTTTGGTGCTGGCGCTGGTGCAGGTTTTGGAGCAGGTGCGGGTGCGGGTCTTGGAGCTGGTTGAGGAGCTGGAACTGGTTTTGGAGTCCTATCCTCCGTTTGGCGCACTGGCTCTGGTTTTCTTTCCGGCACAACTTCTTCGTTTTGAGACGGTTTAAAAATTGGTTGTGGAGCTGGTTTTTCCTCTTTTCCAGCATTTGGATGCACACCACGCTCTGGTTGAGGTTTTACAATTGGTTTGTCCGTTGGCTCCGCAACAGGTCTTCCATTGATGATAACTTGTCCATCACCTTTATCTGGATTTTGACGCATCGATGGATCAACAACAGGATTTGGACGTGAACCAGGAACAGGCTCTCCAACGACGATAGGTCTTGAGCCTCCATCTTGAATAATAGGTCTGCCATTTGAATCGGTCGGACGATTAACATTTGGTCGAGGTTCAACAACAGGTTTCAATTCACGTCCATTGGTACGATCCACGATCACCGGTCTTGGAGTTGGTTGAATATTTGCGTGACCAACATCGAAAACACATCCAGCCATTTCTTCGCGAGAAATTCCTTGTTGCTCGCAGATGCGACGTGCGTTGTCACGATCATTTTGATTTAAATCATCTAAGGTCAAATGAACTCTCGGAAAAGATTCATCCGTGTATGTCCAAGTGCTTTCACCAAAACCATAATCAAATAAAGAACTTGTTTGGGTAACTCGGTATCTGCGTCCAAAGTCATTTGCTAAGAACGATAAATGTTCGCGTTGCAGATTTGCATTGCTTCGTCCAAAAGTTTGGTTTCCAAAAGGTTCAAAAATTGTTGAGGATGCCAACATATCTCCACGATCACCAAAATCATCCATGGAATTTCCATTTGCATTTCCCATTACTCCATCAAATGAAGACGAACAAGGAAAAACATTAACCGATAAATCCATGAAACTCATTCTTCCAGAATTTGTCATTCTTGCTTGCACCTTTTCGCCAGTTGGCCAAGTTACAATGTATGATCTGCCAGAGTTTTCAATGGTTCCGCCGTTTGGCAAATAGTAAAAATCGTTGTTCAAATAAACTGGCATTCCGTTGAATCGAACAGGAGTAGCTGTGTTATTGTCAGGATGATTCATTGCGTAAATCGCAACACGATCGCCATGAACATTCATCGCAACAGCAGTATTAACCGAAATTTGATCAGATTGTGCTCGTTGACGTGATTGAACTTCAAACTTTCCGTCAGAAGATTTTGCCAAAACAAATTCACCAACTGTTTGAAACGAAAAGCTTTTTCCATCAAATGTTGTGATATGTGGATCTCCATAGGTTCTAGCTGAAGTCAATTGACAATTTGGTCTAGAAACAAAATTATTTGCTCTGTCCCAAGACAGTCTATTTTGCGTTGGTGCATTCTGACGATTTTGTTCAATTCGCCCACGAATATTCTGTTGTCGGCTAGGCGGAACCGTAGCGAACATTTCAGCAGGTGTAAATTGCTCCGGAAATGTGCGGTCTGGAATTGGTTTATCATTCACAATGGCATCCATGCTTTCAGCGAGCCAAGCTCCTCGAACGGGATCCCAATCAGTTAATTCTTTAAGAATTTGCTCATCTTGCGCCACTTGACCAAAAGAAAACAAAGAGCAAAACAAAACTGCGAAAATGGAGTAAATTAATTTCATGGTACTAATTTTTTTAAAACAACTATCAAAACGTATGCCATCAAAACGTTTGTAATGGAAATTTAAGACAAAAAAAGTTGTGGAACAAATTTACTAACAGAACTTTAACACATCTTAAGGAGGATTTAAGATGGAAAACAAATGGTAGACCAATATAAACTGAATTAGGTTAAATAAAAAAACTTGATTTCGAATGAACATTTATTCACCCAAAATCAAGTCTTTAATATACTTAATCCTATTCTAAAGAATCAAAGAATCAGATAAAACTACCCTCCAAAATCGTCAAAACGAACATTTTCAGCAGGTACTCCCCACTCGTCGCACATTTTAGTAACGGCATTGTTCATCATTGGAGGTCCACAGAAATAAAATTCGATATCTTCAGGAGCTTCATGTTTTGATAAATATTGATCAATTACAGCTTGATGCACAAATCCAACAAAACCATCTCCATCCGATTCCATATCCGCTTTCACTTTCCAATTGTCTTCTTCTAATGGTTCAGAAAGCACCATGTAAAACTTGAAATTCGGGAAATCTTTTTCCAAATCTCTAAAGTAGTGAATATAGAAAAGCTCTTCTTTCGAACGACCACCATACCAATAAGTTACCTTACGATTCGTCTTGATCGTTTTAAACAATTCATATAAATGAGATCGCATTGGAGCCATTCCAGCACCACCACCGATGTAAAGCATTTCTGCATCTGAGTGGTTGATGAAAAATTCTCCATAAGGTCCAGAAATAATCGCTTTATCGCCTTCTTTTAAATTAAAGATATAAGACGAAGCGATTCCAGGATTTACTTGCATCCAGCCGTTTCTATTTCTATCCCAAGGTGGAGTGGCAATACGTACATTTAACATTACGCGTCGACCTTCCGCAGGGTAAGAAGCCATGGAATATGCACGAACTACTTCCTCTTCATTTTTCATTACCAAGGTCCACATGCCAAATTTATCCCAATGTTTACGGAATTTATCTGGTTCACCTGGATGATCTTGTGGATGCGCTGCAATATCCATTTCTGAATATTTTACTTCACACACTGGTATTTTAATTTGAATATAACCACCAGCTTTGTAATCCATGTCTTCCGGTAGCTCCACAATAAATTCTTTAATAAATGTTGCTACGTTGTAATTTGAAACAACAGTCGCTTCCCATTCTTTGATTCCAAGCACCTCTTCTTCAACATGAATTTTCATGTTTTCCTTTACTTTCACCTGGCAACCAAGGCGTTTATGCTCTGCAATTTCTTTACGAGAGAAATGTGGTTCTTCTGTGGGCAGAATTCCACCGCCACCTTCAAGTACATGGCAAGTACATTGAATACATGTTCCACCACCACCACACGCTGAAGGCAAGAAAATACCGGCATTACTCAAAGTGCTCAATAAAGTTCCTCCACCATCAACTTCGATGATACGTTCACCATCGTTGATGTCAATTTTAATTTTTCCTTTTGGAGTAATTTTCGCTTTTACAAAAACGAGCATTGCTGTTAGCAATAATAAGACTGCTAAAAATGCAATTAAGGTAATTAATAATACTTGTCCCATTATTTTTGACTATTAGTGCGATTTGTAATTTGAGTTTTTTGGACTGAAGAGGTAACCGTTGCTGTTTTTGTTTCCTTTTTCACTTCTTTTCCATATTTAATTCCCATAAAACTCATAAAAGCCATACCCATTAAACCTGTAACGATAAATGTAATTCCCAATCCTTTTAGAGGCGCAGGTACATGAGAATACCTCATTTTTTCGCGAATTGCAGCAATTGCAACGATTGCTAAAAACCAACCAACTCCTGATCCAAACGCAAATGCAGTGGCATCTAGAATGGTAGAATATTGTCTTTCTTGCATGAAAAGCGCACCTCCTAAAATGGAACAGTTCACAGCGATCAAAGGCAAAAAGATTCCCAAAGCTCCATAAAGCGATGGTGCAAATTTTTCTACGAGCATTTCTACCAACTGAACGATAGATGCAACAACCGCAATAAACATGATAAATGCTAAGAAACTTAAATCAAGTTCTGCGTATTCAGGCCCTAACCATTCCAAGGCTCCAGCTTTCAAAATATAATTCTCCAAAAGCCAGTTTACTGGAACTGTAACCGTCAATACAAAAATCACTGCCGCACCTAAACCTACAGCAGTTTTAACAGTTTTTGATACTGCTAAATAAGAACACATGCCTAAGAAGAAGGCAAAAATCATATTTTCTGAGAAAATTGATTTTATTAGAATATCTAATGTACTTTCCATAATTGAAAAAATGCTTTATATTAATGTGTTTCTTGTAATGACTTATTTTTAGAACGTTGAATCCAGATAACAATTCCTACAAGGATTAAAGCCATTGGAGGAAGCACCATCATGTTGTTATTCATGTATCCTAATGCATAAAGTCCAGTTCCTAGTGGAGCATCTGCCGTCGGAATTGGGCTTCCAAAAATCGGAAAGCCCCATAAAGATCCAGAACCAAATAACTCACGAACCACAGCAACTATAACTAAAAGTATTGCATACCCTAATCCATTTCCAAATCCATCTAATAATGATGGCCAAGGTTTATTTGCCATAGCAAAAGCCTCCAATCGTCCCATAATGATACAGTTGGTGATAATCAAACCAACGAACACCGATAGCTTCGCTGAAAGATCAGGTAAAAATGCGGCCAATATTTGATCAACAATAATCACAAGTGCAGCCGCTACAACCAATTGAACAATAATTCGAATTTTTGGTGGAATAAGATTTCGCATGGCAGAAATTACATAATTACCCATCATCGTAACAAAGATTACCGATAAGCCCATCACAACCGCTTGACTTACTTGCACAGTAATAGCCAACGCCGAACAAATTCCAAGTACTTGAACAGTTACTGGGTTGTCATTCGTTAATGGATCTGTAATTAATTTTCTATTTTTCTTAGAAAACAATGGCTCACTAGGAGCTTTTGATTTTTTTTCTACTTCACTCATTTCTTCGCGTTTTTTAGTGAGTTCAAATAAGTTGCATAAGCACCTAAACAGCGATTCGCCATTTCTTCAACTCCTTTTGATGTAATGGTACCTCCTGTCAGTCCATCAATTTTCTTCTCTAGTTTATTTCCCGAACCATCCTTTACGATTTCAAATTTTGTAAAAGCACCTGATTCATCCATCAATTTCTCGCCTATCCAACGATCAATAAAAAATTTCTGTGTTATTTCGGCACCCAATCCAGGAGTCTCGCCTTTGTGTCCAAACGAAGCCCCTTTAATTGTATTTAAATCTTCACCTAAACAAATATTTCCCCAAATTGGCCCCCAAAGCCCTTTACCTACTACAGGAATGATGTATTGTTTTTTACCATCAACATTCGCTACAAAAAGTGGGTAGTTTTTATGTTTATCTTGACGCTTTTTATCCTTGTATTCAGTTTGAATATCAACATCGAAAGCTGATCCTTTAATGACGTTGCCTTTTTGATCAAACACACCATCAATCACTTGTCCATTCGAATTTAATACAACAGCATCATCCAAATTCACATATTTAGCAAATTCATCTTTGACATTTTTTCTAGATATTTTATTAGCATCTAAATCAATAAAAGCTGACAAAATTTCCAGTTGCTTTTTTTGCACTCCATTTGCATCTCTGTAGGGTTTCAAACCGATTGCAAGCAAAGACAAAATGGTACCTACAACCACTACCATTGCTATGGCAAAACCGAATGTATATCCGTTGCTATCTTTATTTATCGCCATGATTATGCTGTTTTAAGACGTTTTAATCTTCGTTTAATATTTCCTTGAATTACGATGTGATCAATAATAGGTGCGGTCACATTCATAAACAAAATTGCTAACATAACTCCTTCAGGATACGCAGGATTCAATACCCTAATTAAGATAGCCATCATACCTCCAAGAAGTCCGTAAATAATCTTGCCTGTAGCCGTTTGAGCCGCAGTTACTGGATCCGTAGCCATAAAAACAGCACCGAACGCAAAACCTCCAAGCACAAGATGATATTCAGCTGGTAAATCAAAATAAGGGTTTCCAGATATCAAATTCAATAAAACTCCCATTAAGTAACCACCTGCAAAAAACGAAGCAATGATTCTCAATGAACCAACACCTGTAAAAATTAAAATTCCAGCTCCAATCAATATAGCCAAAACAGATGTTTCTCCAATAGAACCAGGGATCATTCCGAAGAATGAATCAAGCAAGGAATAATGTTCGTTAAAGGGCTGCATAACATCACCAATAACTTCCTTTCCTGCAACCATCGACTTATCAGTCATCCAACTAGCCGCATCACTCAATGCTGTTGAACCTGTAAAACCATTTAGTTCTTCACCAGCCATCCAAACTTTGTCACCAGACATGGAAGTTGGATATGCAAAAAACAAGAATGCTCGTGAAGTCAAAGCGATATTGACAATATTCATACCTGTACCACCAAAAACTTCCTTTCCAATAAGGACTGCGAAAGCAGTTGCCACACCTACCATCCAAAGCGGCACATCAGCAGGCATTACCAAAGGAATTAACAATCCTGAAACTAAGAATCCCTCATGTAAAGAATGTCCTCTGATGATTCCAAAAATAAACTCAACGGTTAGACCAACACCGTAAGACACAATAATTAAAGGTAAAACCACCTTCAAACCTGTCCACATTTTTGCGCCACCGTTTGCCCAGTAATCTAAAGATCGGTCCCCAGCGGCAGCAACCTCAGCCCAGTGACCAGTATTGTATATCCCGAAAATCAAACATGGAATCATTGCGATGATTACGGTCATCATGGTACGTTTCAAATCAACCCCATCCCGAATATGAGATCCCTTTTTTGTAACAAGCGCTGGCGTAAATGCCAATGTTGCAAATGACTCAAAAAGCGGATTCCATTTTTCAAGCTTACCTCCTTTGGCAAACTTTGGTTCCATTTTATGGACTATATTCTCTAAAAACTTCACTTTTTCTATTGATTAAAAGTTACATACATTCTTCTGCGATAATATCAAGACCTTTTCGAATCTCATCCTGAATATTGATTTTGGAGGTACAAACGTATTCACAAAGTGCAAAATCTTCTGGAGCGACTTCGTAGATTCCTAAATTTTCCATGCCATCAATATCCTTTGTAATTGCAGCTTTAACAAGTTGCATCGGTAAAATATCAAACGGGAAAACGCGCTCTAATTCTCCTGTGACAACAAAAGCTCTTTCCTCACCATTGGTATTTGTATCTAATCTAAATTTCTTGCCCGGCATTAAAAATGTTGGAAACAAACGTGAATTTGAGAATTTATCAAATCCTGGTCCTAACCAGCCTTTTGTCAACAAAAATTTAAGTTGATTTCCTTCCGGCAACAGCGTAATTTGATTGTGATAAGTTCCTAAAAATCCATCTGATGCAATTTGATCACCAGTCAATGCATTTCCGCTAATAACACGAACTTCACTGTCCTTTTTCATATTATTTTCAAGAATGCTTGAAACATTCGCACCGATGATTGTGCGATAATATGCTGGATTTTGAGCTTCTGAACCTGTAAGCGCAATTACTTTTGATGCATCAAACTTACCCGTTTTGAAAAATCGACCGATAATTGCAACATCTTGTGCATTCACTGTCCAAACGAACTCACCTTTATTTATCGGACTTATGTGATGAATTTGAGTTCCCACATTTCCCGCAGGGTGTTTCCCTGAGAACGTATTTAACTCTACATTTTTTGCTTGTGTGAAAACGGCACTATTTTGTCCCTTTCCATTCAAACCAAGGTAAACTTTTCCTTTTGCTAATTTGGCTAATGCATTTAGTCCAAGCTGAAACTCCTCCGCTGAATTTTCGAGGATAAATCCCAAATCTGGAGCAAGTGGAGCACTGTCAAAGGAAGAGATGAAAATTGCCTTTGGTTCATTCGCCGGATTTGCAACAACATCGAGAGGCCGTTGTTTGATAAACATCCAAAGTCCAGCTTCTAACATTTTTGCCTTAACAGCTTCTCCTTCCAGCGTGTCGACATTCAATGATCCATGATCAACCGATTCTTGGGTTGCATCAACATCAATTAATACGGATAAAATTTTGCGTTTTTCACCTCGAACAACTTCATTGATTACCCCACTAACAGGACTTACGTAGTTTACTTGTGGATTATATTTATCACAAAAAACTGCCGACCCCGCTTTCACGCGATCACCTGCTTTGACAAGCATTTTAGGGGTTAACCCATGAAAATCAGAAGGTTTCACTGCAACCTGGGATGGTAATTTTAATTCATGTATCACCCGCTGTGATTCACCTAACAATCGAATATCTAGGCCTTTTCTAAGCTTTACTGTCTTGGACATGTTTAAAAGCATTTTAAAATAACGGTGTAAAAATATAAAATTTGTATACGCTTGAAACAGAAAACGGGTTTAAGATGAATCATCTTTCTAATTTAGATTGATTCTAAATAATTTTAAAAATGCGTATCAAGACAAAGTCATCTTCATAAAATATCTTAACCATTTTGAAAATCCAATTCAAAGAATTAATTTTAGTGCAACTTAATTGGTTTGAACATGGAAACAGCCATAACAGAAGGAATTAAAATTTCAGTAGAATCGAATTTCAGAGATGATTTGTCGGAGGTCAACGGTGGAAGTTTCTTTTTCAATTACCATATTTTCATGGAAAACAGAAATAGCTTTTCCGTGCAATTGATACACCGTGATTGGTTCATTTTCGATTCTTTGGACGAGGCAAATTACGTACACGGTCCTGGAGTGATTGGCGAACAACCTGTTTTAGCGCCTATGGAAACGTTTAGTTACACCAGCGGTTGCGAACTCCAAAGTGAAATTGGATTTATGAATGGATTTTATACCTTCCTGAATTTACAAACCAACAAACCATTTCGGGTGGAAATTCCCCCTTTTCATTTGTTTTATCCGCCGAAGTTAAATTAAGTGACCTTTGTACCATTGTCCCAGAATGACGATCACAAATACAAGGAACAATGGCAATACTAATTTATCATTATAGTGTTTTGACTTATTCGTCAGAATGACGCTATCTGGACGTTTTTTAATTAAGTCTGCATTTAATAATTCATCTATTTTGTTCGTTTTCAAAATAAATGCTTCATGTTTCTTTTCCGCTAAATCCCTAAGACTTTTAAGATCTTTTGTTTCAAATCTTGCAGCATAACCTAATTCAATCAATGCATTGTAGAATTCTACTTGATTATTATACTTTTCACTTTCAATTGCCAAATCCAAACCGATTTGATATTGTTTCCTTGCATTCTCATAGTCATTCAATTCGAAATATGCGCCGCCCAAATTTAGATACGCATCAAGAATCGAATTCAATGTTTTAACTTTTTTGTGAAGATTCAGCGCCCTTTTGAAATAGAACAAGCTTGCTTCCTTTTGATCTTTTAAAAATTTCACAATCCCAGTATTCGTATAGCCATGTGCTAATTGGGCCGTTGATGACGATTTTCGCGCGTATGCCATACTCAGTTCAAAATTTTGGATTGCTGCTTCAAGATTTTCCTGTTTTAAACATATTTTTCCCATCGCAGCATAAGCATTTGCGATAGCCGTTTCAGATTTTATTTCATAAGCCCAATCAGTATATTGCTGCGCCATTTGTATTGCTAAATTAAAATCCCTTTGTTCAGCACAGGCCAAGGCCAAATTCACTCTGGCAATGTTCTGAGTTTTCAGATTTGAACTGCTGTAACCATAAAGCAGTGATTCTCTATACCATTTCATGGCCATATCGTACTTCCCCATGTATTGATATCCATTCCCTATTTGATTTGACAATTCGGTCACCATGTTCAAGTCTTCTGTTTCAGCGAAGTAATTTCTAGAGTCACGGAGGTAATACATTCCTTTCAAGACTAAATCTGTTTTAATAAAGTAAGAACCTATTAGAAATTTGGCGTAGGCCTTTCCTTGAGGAGAATTAGATTTAGTTGATTCGTTTATAAGTATATTACCTAAAATTTTAAGTGAGTCCAAATCATTTGTCATGTATTTTAGTCCCAACTTGAAACCAACTATTGATTTCTCATCCAAATCCTTCGCTCTTTCAAAATCTTCAAATGTTTGTCCTAACGCACTTTGAACTAAAGCCAAAAAGAGAAACGTAGTGATCAAAAAACTACTAAATAAGCACCCAATTCTTGATTTATTTGTTAAAAACGTACGTTGCATCTCTTATTACTATTGATTACTTTTGTCCTACCAAAATTCAAAACTATGTCAAACGCATTTTTCACGGTTCCAAAAGCGATTAATGAACCCGTAAAACCATACGCTCCAAACACAAGCGAACATACAAAATTAATTTCAAAGTACAAGGAATTAATGAACCAAAACCCCATTGATGTGCCTATGTACATTGATGGAAAAGAAGTGACTACGGCTTCGAAAAAGGAAATTCGTCCGCCACATGATCACCAAAAAGTGGTTGGGTATTACAATCTCGGTACGGCGCAACATGTGGAAGATGCCATCCAAGCAGCTTTGCATGCACGTGAAGCATGGGCAAATTTGCCTTGGGAACAGCGTGCATCTGTGTTTTTAAGAGCGGCTGATTTATTGGCAGGTCCTTTTCGTGATAAAATGAATGCCGCCACCATGATTTGTCAATCAAAAAATGTGATGCAAGCAGAAATTGATGCAGCCTGTGAGTTGATCGATTTTTTCCGATTCAATGTACAGTTCATGACTCAAATTTACATAGACCAGCCTGAATCGTTGCCTGGCATGTGGAATCGTTTGGAATACAGAGCTTTGGAAGGATTTGTTTTTGCCATTACACCGTTCAATTTTACTTCCATTTGTGCGAATCTTTGCGCTGCGCCAGCCATGATGGGTAACGTTGTAGTTTGGAAACCAGCTGAATCACAAATGTATTCTGCTCAAGTAATCATGGAATTATTCAAAGAAGCGGGCGTTCCAGATGGCGTAATTAACCTTGTATCTGTTGATGGACCAACTGCTGGCGATGTTGTGTTCAAGCACAAAGATTTTGCTGGACTTCATTTCACAGGTTCAACAGGAGTTTTCAGACATTTATGGAAAGAAATTGGTGCAAACATTGAAAATTATAGAACTTATCCGCGCATTGTTGGAGAAACGGGTGGTAAAGATTTCATTATGGTTCACAAATCTGCAAACGCAGCAGAAGTAGCAACATCTATGTCTCGAGGTGCTTTCGAATACCAAGGGCAAAAATGTTCAGCAGCCTCACGCGCATACATCCCTGATAATTTATGGCCAGAAGTGAAATCTATTTTGGTTTCACAAGTATCAAGCATGAAAATGGGAACTCCTGAAGACACTTCAAACTTTGTAAATGCGGTAATCGATGAACGAGCGTTCACAAAAATTGCTGGATACATTGATTATATCAAAGCACAAACAGATGCGGAAATTATTGTAGGTGGAAATTATGATAAGTCGGTTGGTTATTTTATTGAACCAACAGTCGTTGTGACAACCAATCCAAAATTCAGAACCATTTGTGAAGAAATTTTCGGACCAGTGCTAACTGTATATGTTTATGAAGCTGATAAATACGAAGAAACACTCAAATTAGTTGATTCCACTTCGGATTATGCGTTAACTGGATCAATCATGGCAAAAGATCGTTATGCGGTTCAATTAGCTACCGAAATCCTAAGAAATGCTGCCGGAAATTTTTACATCAACGACAAGCCGACTGGAGCTGTTGTGGGACAACAACCTTTTGGTGGCGCACGTGGCTCTGGAACCAACGACAAAGCTGGAGCAGCCATGAATTTACTTCGTTGGACATCAGCCAGAACTATCAAGGAAACATTTGTAACGCCAATTGATTACAAATATCCATTTTTGGGGTAATTCAGCATAAGGATAAACTAGATGGATTTTGAACGCTCATACCCTTTGCCTAAAAACAACGCAGAGAAAATTTTAGTAAAGTGGGATAAAGGATATCGAGCTCTTGAACTTTGGTTTAATGATGAACTCATTGGAGAGACTGGTGGCGTTAATAGGTTACTCAAAGGAGTCGAATTTAATAATGAACGCTTAGGAAAAGTAAAGGTTTGGCTTTCTGAAAAACCTATTATTGCGAATGTGACCGTAGATGGTTATCATTCTCCTATTAATGCACTCCATCCAACAAAGTCTATGAGTTCGCTTAGCGCATGGTTCTATTTACCTTTCATTCTCTTCGTTCTTTCGCTATTCGGAATTTTCGTTTTTAATGAGGATTACAGTTCTACGACGTTCATTATAATGGCATTATTCGCGACTTTACCCATAATTATTTTTATTACCTCGTTCATTCTATTGAGGAATCGAAAAATCTTGGGCTTTTGGCTGGGTTACGGATATATGCTACTTCTGGTTTTAGCCAATGTTCTTAGCATAATTTTTATGACTCAAACGATTTCTTTTGGTACTAGCTTAATATTTCTTTATTTTATTCTTATGAATATTGGTTTTTTTAAAGCACTAAAAATTTCCAAACATTTAAAATTACAAAAGCAACAAAACTTATTGGATAACAGCATGTTATGAAGTCGGAAAGCATAAAATATTCCAAAATTGCCATTCTTCTATGTTTGCTATTGTCAATTGTTATTCGTTTCAACTATTTCAAAAACAACGACAAAAACGGTTACAACGCCACCACTTGGGATGCATTTGGGTATTACATGTATTTACCCAGTACATTCATTTACAAAGATGTTAAATCATTGGAATGGTTACCCAAAATTGATAGTACGTATCATGTAACTGGTGGCCATTTATATCAAGCCAATGTGCTAGAAAATGGAAATTACGCTTTCAAATACTTGGGAGGCGTTGCAATTATGCAAATTCCTTTTTTCGCAATTGGACATGGTTTGGCAAATTTGACTAGTGAGCCAACCGACGGTTTTTCGTGGCCCTATCAATATGCAATCATGTGGGGAGCAATCTTTTGGTTTCTTATCGGGTTGCTATTTATGCGAAAAGTTCTTTTGAAATATTACTCAGAATCTACCACTGCTCTCACGCTACTATTTCTGGTTTTTACATCCAATTTAATTCAATACATTAGTATTGATGGAGCCATGAGTCATAGTTTTATTTTTCCACTATATGCATTGCTTCTGTGGTTCACAATTCGCTGGCACGAATCTTTTCAGTGGAAACATGCATTTGGAATTGGATTGGTTATCGGTTTGGCAACCATTTCTAGACCAACAGAGTTAATCATGATTTTCATCCCTATTTTATGGTCGCTTGAAAAAAACGGTTCGTTGAAATCAAAATGGGCAATGGTCGGTAAACATCGAACTCAACTGACTCTTTGCTTTTTTGGTGGTTTGCTTGGAATTGCGCCTCAATTGATTTATTGGAAATATGCTACGGGTTCATGGATTTATGATGTTGGTAGCAAATGGTTCTTCCTGAATCCCTGGTGGCGCGTGCTTTTTGGAACAGAAAAAGGATGGTTCTTGTATACGCCAGTGGCTATTTTAATGATTATCGGACTCTTTTATCTTAAAGGAAAACCCTTTCGAAAAGCTGTGTTGACCTTTGTTTTGCTAAATATTTGGATTGTCATTTCTTGGTCTGATTGGAAATACGGTGCAAGTTATTCGACCCGAGCATTAACACAAAGTTATCCAGTCATTGCTTTGGCTTTGGCTGCCTTTTTTGAAAAACAATGGGTTGGAAAACGAAATCCGATAGCTATCGGATTGATTTTTGGAATTCTTGGAATTTTGCTAACCCTGCTAAATTTGTATCAACTATCCATTTACAACAGCGGAAAATTGGAAAGTTTTAGTCCACTAATTTTTGGATTTCAGTAGCTTTACTTTAAACACTTAAAATAATCAAACGGCTCCAAGCAATCCTTGCATTGATAATGAGCTTTACATGCTGTGCTTCCGAATTGAGAAACCATTTTGGTGTTTTTTGAATTGCACAGCGGACATGCAATAACTGGTGGTTCGGCAAACAAAACGCTCTTGTCAACTTCGTCGGCCGGAGGAGCAATTCCGTATTCTTTTAGCTTTAATCGACCATTTTCTGAGAGCCAATCTGTTGTCCAAGCTGGGGAAAGGGTGAGCGATACTTCAACGTCCTTGATTCCTTTTTCATTTAATTTTGAAATGATATCTTCTTCAATGACTTTCATTGCAGGGCATCCCGAATACGTTGGAGTGATTACAACATGAACCTTTTCAGCTAGTATTTTGACTTCTCTAATTACTCCTAAATCTACAACAGTCAAAACGGGGACTTCGGGGTCTGAAACTTCTTCCAGCCATTGCCATATTTGAGTTTCGCTTACCACTTTTGACCTGGATAGGCTCTTTGCATGTATTGTAATTCTGCCAAAATATAACCCAAGTGCTCTGAATGTTTGCCTGTGCGACCTCCAATTTGCTCCCAACCATTTTCTGGAATCATGAGCGTCGCTTGATTTAACACTTCATTTACAGTTGTTTCCCATTCTTTTTTAACACCTGATAAATCAGGCAAAATTCCTTCTACAGTTAACTGGTTTTCAATCTCATCGGTGTAAAATAGTTCAGCTGTATAACGCCATAAAGTATTGAGTGAATCTTGAATTCTTCGGTTCGATTCCTCTGTTCCATCGCCCAATCGGATTACCCATTCAGCTGAATGTTTCAAGTGATATTTGGTTTCTTTCAAGGATTTTTCTGCGATAGCCGCCAACTGGGTGTCAGTGCTTTGTTGCAATTTTTCAAACAATGATTTTCGATACGCATCAAACAAAAACTGTCGCATTATCGTCATTCCAAAATCTCCATTTGGTTGTTCGACTAATAGCAAATTCCGATAGTCCTTGTCAAATCGCAAAAAAGCCAATGCATCTTCATCGCGTCCTTGATTCTCCATTTTTCCTGCATACGCCAACAGTGAAGTGGCTTGACCTACCAAATCAAGTGCAATGTTCGTCATAGCGATGTCTTCCTCCAAGATTGGTCCATGACCGCACCATTCCGACATGCGATGTCCTAAGATTAAACTATCGTCTCCTAATCTTAGCAAGTATTCGAAAAGATATTTCTCCATCAGTATTTTATCAAATTATACCGATTGTTATTTTAATGTCGCGATATCGCTCCTTAAAATATACATCGGCATGATACATTCATTATTGTCTTTTTATCGACTTGTGCCAAGACAGCATCACATGTGTGAAATTCCATCTGGAACATCGTAAAAAGTTGGGTGACGATACACTTTAGAATCTGCTGGTTCAAATAAGGATTCAGCTTCTGATGGATCTGATGCAAACACATTTTTTGACTCCACAACCCAAATGCTGATTCCTTCAGAACGTCGCGTGTAAACATCACGTGCATTCTCAACAGCCATTTCAGCATCTGCGGCACGTAAGCTACCCACATGCTTGTGATTTAAACCTTGTTTGCTTCGTATGAAAACCTCCCACAGAGGCCAATTATTTTTTGTCATTTTTCTTAGACTTTAAGACCAAATACGAAAGACTTGTTTTTATAAATCTTCGAATTTTCAAATCTTCAAATTAATATCAACTCGCTTTTTTCTTCATTTGTTGCTTTTCGGCATAAGCCATTGCTGCTTCGCGCACCCATTCGCCGTTCTCTTTTGCTTTTCGTCTCGTGTCGATACGATCTTTGTTGCATGGACCATTGCCTTTGACAACTTGCCAAAATTCATCCCAATTAATTTTTCCATAATCGTAATGACCTGATTCTTCATTCCATTTTAAATCTGGATCTGGAACGGTCAAACCAATCATTTCAGCTTGAGCAACAGTCACATCCACCATTTGCTGGCGCAATTCATCATTTGTGAATCGCTTAATTTTCCAACGCATAGATTGAGCTGTGTGTTTTGAATCCGCATCATTTGGACCAAACATCATCAAGGCTGGCCACCAAAATCGGTTTAAAGCATCTTGAGCCATCGCCTTTTGCTCAGGAGATCCAGCAGCAAGTGTTGCCATGATTTCGAAACCTTGACGCTGATGAAAGGATTCTTCCTTGCACACACGCACCATTGCACGAGCGTACGGACCGTAAGAACAACGGCAAAGTGGAACTTGATTCATGATCGCAGCACCATCAACCAACCAACCTATCGCACCCATATCTGCCCAAGTCAATGTTGGGTAATTAAAAATGGAAGAATATTTTGCTTTTCCAGAATGCAAATCATCAATCGTTTCCTCGCGATCTGCTCCTAACGTTTCAGCCGCGCTATATAAATACAATCCATGACCCGCTTCGTCTTGCACTTTAGCGAGTAACACCGCTTTTCGACGTAAGTTTGGTGCTCTAGTAATCCAATTTCCTTCTGGAAGCATTCCAACCACTTCGGAATGAGCATGTTGTGAAATTTGACGAATCAATGTTTCGCGGTAATTTTCAGGCATCCAATCTCTTGGTTCAATCTTAATATCGTTGTCGATTTTCTCGTTAAATTGACGTTCGAGTTCAACCAAATCTATTTCCTTCATAAAAAAATGCTTTGTTGCACAAATTTACGAAATTGATTAGAATAAAATTTGACTTTTTGTATGATAAATAAATCTAGATTAAAATCATTCTGAATTAGATTTCTTGCGAGATTCTGAATGATTTGAACGAATCGAATAAAATGAATTGATTAACTTCGCATGCAAATAAAAAATCCATGTCACCAAAATTTCATTCTTTACACATCTCGGAAATAAAACAAGAGACTGATGATACGGTTTCAATTGCTTTTGAAATTCCAAAAGAATATGCGAACGACTATAAATTCTTGTCTGGACAATATTTGACGTTGCGTGCTGACATTCAAGGTGAAGATGTGCGACGCTCTTATTCTTTGTGTTCGGCTCCTTTTGAAAATGAGTGGCGCGTTGCCGTGAAGCAAGTTGAAAACGGAAAATTTTCGACCTACGCGAACAAAGAATTAAAAAAAGGAAGTGTTTTGGATGTAATGACCCCGATGGGGAATTTTGCCATTTCAACAAACATAGAACATGAAAATTCATACGTATTCTTTGCTGCTGGATCAGGAATAACTCCGATTCTATCTATGATCAAAAGCATTTTGCACGAAGAACCAAAAAGTGATGTGACCTTGTTTTATGGAAATAAAAATTTTGGCAGCATTATTTTTCGAGAGGAAATTGAAGCTTTGAAAAATGAATACATGGATGCCCTACGGGTTGTTCATATTTTGTCGCGCGAAAGTTTAGGGAATAAAATTCAAAAAGGAAGAATTGACTCAGAAAAGTGTGAAAATTTGTATAATGCATTTTTGAAAGACACCCTCATTTCTGGTGTTTACGTCTGTGGACCTGAGGAAATGATTTTTGCCGTAAAAGATAAAATGACTGAAAAAGGAGTTGATTCGAGTAAAATTCATTTTGAACTCTTTACTGCTTCTTCTAGCGCTCCTAAACCAGTTTCAGAATCGCTTTCTGACGAAAATGCTGTGAAATCGAATGTGAAAATCATCATAGACGGCGATGAAATTGATTTGCTTTTAAATTCAGACGGAGAAAGTGTTCTCGATGCAGCTCACCGAGTTGGCGCTGACTTGCCTTTTGCCTGTAAAGGCGGAGTTTGTTGCACGTGCAAAGCAAAAATAATTGAAGGAAAAGCAAAAATGACCGTAAACTACTCCCTCGAACCGGATGAAGTTGAAGCGGGTTACGTTTTAACCTGTCAAACTCACCCAACTACTGAAAATCTTGTTATTTCATTTGACGATTAAACATTATGAGCATTTTTAAAAAACTATTTGGAAGTAAAGAAAATGAGCCAAAAACTCCAAAAGGATTTCACTCCTTAACAGTTGCTGCCATTTCAAAAATCACAGAAGACACTGTTGAAGTGCAATTGGAAGTTCCAACCGAACTAACCAGTTCTTTTCAATTCACTCCTGGTCAGTATTTGAACTTTTCGGTTCAAATTAATGGCAAAGAAGAAAGACGATCGTATTCCATTTGCAGTGGTAAAAACGAAACGCTAGCTGTTGCTGTGAAAGAAATTGAAAACGGGAAAGTTTCACATTGGTTCAACCATGACGTGAAGGCTGGAGATGCATTATTCGTGGCTCCTCCGTCTGGAAATTTTACCTTAAAAGACGAACAAACAATTGTAGGAATAGCTGCCGGAAGCGGAATTACGCCCATTCTAGCATTTGCTAAAGCGATTGAAGCAACTTCGTCCAAAACTATGCACCTCTTTTTTGGAAATAAAAACGAAAAAAATATTCCGTACAAGTCTGTCATTGATGGATTTAATCGTGTTACGACAAGGTACTATTTATCGCAAGAAGAAAAAGCAAATTTTGGTTTTGGAAGAATTACCAAAGAATCTTTCATTGCAGAAATAAAACAAAGTTTAGCCCTGCTGAAAGCTGACGGATTTTTTATTTGCGGACCTGAAGACATGATTTTTTCAGTAAAAGAAGCCTTAACTGAATTTGGCGTTGATGGATCAAAAATTCACTACGAACTGTTCACCACTCCAACCAAACAACATGACGAGTCAAAAACGGTTGTTTCTAATTTTACTGGGACGAGCAAAGTACAAGTCATTTTGGAAGGAGAATCGTTTGATTTTGAGCTTGATGCCAAAGGTCGAACCATCCTTGAAAAAGTAGATATGGAAGGAGCAGATGCGCCTTATTCATGTCGTGGAGGTGTGTGTTCAACATGCAAAGCAAAAGTATTGAAAGGTCAGGCGACCATGAAATTAAATTATTCCTTGACCGATAAAGAAGTAGAAGAAGGATACATTTTAACTTGTCAGGCGCATCCGGCTAGCGAAGAACTAATTGTGACTTATGATATCTAAAACGATCGTTGTCATTGGAGCTTCGCGCGGAATTGGCTTGGAGTTAGTGAAGCAATTTGCTGCAACATCAGCACATCAAGTAATTGCGCTTGCTCGAAATCTAGCTGAAATGGAAAATCAATTCGCTGGATTTTCAAATGTAAAATGCTTTGCCATCGACCTAAAAAAATCAACAGTAAAAGAAGATTTGGCTTCGATTTCTGAATCCTTTTCACAGGTTGATATTTTGATCAACAATGCTGGTTATCTTGTAAACAAACCTTTTGCTTCCATCACGCATGAAGATTTGGTGGATTCGTACCAAGTGAATGTCATTTCGGCGATTGAATCTGTTCAAGCCATTCTTCCGAAAATGAAAGCGGGCGCACACATTGTGAATATTAGTTCCATGGGCGGATTTCAAGGAAGCGCTAAATTCCAAGGGTTGACAGCTTATTCCACCTCGAAAGCGGCGCTTTGTAGTTTCACGGAATTGTTTGCAGAAGAATTCAAAGAAACTGGAATAAAAATGAATTGTTTGTGCCTTGGAGCGGTTCAGACAGAAATGTTGGAAGAAGCTTTTCCGGGTTATGTGGCTCCGATGAATGCCGAAAAAATGGCAAATTACATCGTGCATTTTGCACTCACTGCGCAAGAATGGATGAATGGCAAAATCATTCCTGTTTCATTAAGCACACCTTAAATCAACAACGATATGTCAGACGAACGTCTCGATAAAATTTTATTGCAACGCGGATTGGTTAGTTCGCGTGTAAGAGCAGAACAGCTGATTCGAGAAGTTGGTGTGAAGGTGAATGGCAAACTCATCACAAAACAAGGAAAAAAATTTCCGATTGATTGCGACATCGATATGATTGCTGAGGAAATTCCGTGGGTTTCCCGTGGGGCGTTAAAATTGTTGGAGGCAATAAATCATTGGCAACCAAAAATTGATGGTAAAACCTTTATGGACATTGGAGCATCAACCGGTGGATTTACTGAAGTTTTGTTATCCAAAGGAGCTAAAAAAGTGTATTGTGTAGATGTGGGGCAAGACCAACTGCACCCAAAATTGCGCGAAAACGAACACGTAGTCAATCTGGAAAAGACACATATTCGTGAATTGACTTCAAAACTCATCCCCGAACAATGTGAAGGATGCGTCATCGATGTTTCCTTTATTTCGCTCACAAAAGTGTTTCCTTTCATTCATTCCTTTTTGGTCAAAGACGCCTTCATCATTGCTTTGGTAAAACCACAATTTGAAGTGGGCAAGGAAAACGTTGGCAAGGGCGGCATCGTGAAAAAGAAAGAGCTTTTCACAGAGGTCATTGAAAAAATAAAAACTTCGGCGCTTGAGAATAATATGGTGTATGAAGCGCACATCGATTCACCAATCTTAGGTGGCGATGGGAATAAGGAATTTTTGATGTTGTTGAGGAAGGGGTAGGGAATTCGTTTTGATACGATTTGATCTAATTGTGATACGAAACGTGGATATGTTAAATACAAGGACTTGTTTTGAACTGCCTGCTTCGAAATTTATTCCTCGATTTTTTTGAGCGGAAACACTGAAATTTTAATGAGCTTATCATCAATATTTCCAGGAATCGAATGGCTATCGAATTCGAAGCTCAAACCAATAGAATCATAATGTTCAATGTTTGAATTATGAGCTTCATTTTCTCCATAGAACCTATATACTTCTTTCCTTGTAGTCTTCCCAATTTTAATTCCATTTGATAATTCTCCAACAAAGGTTGAGTCGAAATCAATCCAATTCACTAGATGCTTTTTGCCCTTTGAGAAGTCATAACGATCAATATAGGCCCTGATTCCATAGTTTGAATAGGCAATATAGCGGTCCCATTTATGTCCTTTTATTCTGACGCATCCGCCCCAATTATATTCTTTTCCCTTTGTTCCTTTTCCAATCGTAGCATGATTCTCTTTGACGGTTTTACCAATCTCAATTAATCCAGGAACGCCCAAACCAGGAACAATAATATGTTTGTGTAACTTATTCTTACTTGATTTCCTGTGAAATGTTTCAGGCGTCTTCGAAGTCGATAGACTCGCTAAAGAAATCAAAACCATTAAAATTTTCCCAACGTTAGTCATAGATAATTTTTGCAAAGCCGGCCAATTAAAGCAAAGCCGCTAACTGTTTTCATACGATGAATTTAAAAAATGAGCTAGTTGCACAAACCAAATATATGAAATTATTTTTATGGATAAAAAAGAGGTGTAATGTATGAAGCGCACATCGATTCTCCAATCTTGGGCGGCGATGGGAATAAAGAATTTTTGATGTTGTTGAGGAAGGGGTAGGGTTAGTTGAACGCTTTGCGAATAGGAAAGGTAGGGCTTTATCTCGGGTATGATTGTTAGCCCTATCTTTTTTATTGGATGTTATGTGTATTTTGTTTTGTGTTATTTAAACGCAGAAATAAAGAGCCATATGGGAAGTGCTACTATTCCAATGAGAATCCACCATTCAACGGGCACCATAGCGATGAGAATAATAACACCTATTACAGCGAGGATAAAGACAATTAGTAAAATAATCCCCCATATGCTCCAACCTTCATCCTGATTTGGTTTGTTATTTAAAGTCTGCTCCTCTGCCTCCTCTAGCTCAATTTCATCATCTCTTACTGATTGATTCGTAGTACCTTCTTTGAGATTGCGAATTTCCTCTAGTAATTCCATTTCTCTTTGATTTTTGGATTTGATAATCCTTTCGTAATCCTTTACAATTTTCTTGTAGCCACTTATTATTTCATCATATTTTTCAAATGAAATATCAAACGAATTGGTTTTATTTTGATTCGTAGGATTATAGTTTCTTTTTTTAACTGGATCAGATAAAGTTTCATACGCCTCATGCAAAAGATTAAATATCACATTTGCTTCTCGATTGTTATTATGTAAATCTGGGTGGAGAATTTTGCATAGCTTTCTGTAAGCCCTTTTAATTTCAGCGTCAGACGCATTCTCATTGATTTGCAATATCTCGTAATAGGATAACATATGGCTTTTTAATTCAATTTTACTCCATTCTATTTTCTACGAATAACTCGGACATGGTTTATTACACATGACGTTTTGCAAATAGGCAAAGGCGTCTTTTAAATATAATCGTTTTGGCGCTTTTGTTTTTTTGCTGTTATGTGTATCATTTGTCTAGACAAGTTTTAAAATATTTCTTGCCTTCTAATGTTCTGTAATCAATAAATTTTTCAGTCAATTGATTAAATATCTTGATATTTTTTTGCTTCAAGTCAAATCTAAATGTACAAACGTGTTTAATCGGAATAGTGGATACTTGCGGAGGAACCGAAGTATAACTAATTAGGTCCGCTTCGAAATAAATCTTGTCTTGAATTTTAAGTGTTCGATTCTGCAACCTAAAAAAACCAACAGTCTTGGAAGTATCAGGATTATTCGAGTTGAATCTCCAATTAATAAATTCATCAGACTCCATTATTTCCTCATAATAGGAATGCAAAGAAGTATCACGTAAGTCATGTAAAATATACACGGAGTCAGATAAGTCACCAGATAAATCAGTTATTGAATTTTCTGAGCAACCCAAAGCAATTAGGATTAGAAATATAGCGAAAAATGATTTTAACATAGTGATTTTGAATTACACATAACGCATTAATACAAGCAACTCCTTACCAATCTAATTTTCAACTACACTGAACCCATCAAAGTTCAATCCTCTGGTTACCAATTAATAATCCGAAAGCAAACAATTGTAACTCATTGAAATCAAATGTATGTAAGTTGCGCATAGTCAAATATAGAAATTTATATCGACCTAAAAAAACCGTAAAAATTCTTTTGAAAACAAAGTTCTAAATGCAAAACAATTATTCTCCAATCTTAGTCAGCGATGGGAATAAAGAATTTTTGATGATGTTGAGAAAGGGTTAGGAAACTCCAAATGATACGATTTGATACGATTTGATCCAATTATGATACGAAACGTGTTTTTTGGTTTCTAGATTATCTAGTTATACCATTTAATATCTATAATGCCGTATATTTTAATTCCGAGGTATAATGCCGATATAGATTTAATGGAGTATGGAATACGACATTTGAAATCATAATCGGTATTAAAGCATGACAACGTTTAGAAGTCCCCATAACCTTTATAAAGCTTCTCCCCCACCAATTTATCAATTGGAAAGGTAAAAGTCTCGGCTGAAATTTCATGTGGATGAATCCAACGAAACGTTTCATATTCGTTTTTTGAATTTAACGAATTTTCATTTATTTTCGCAATATTCAACTGATTTTTATCAATTAAGGACACGTTGTAGTAAAAACTAATCAGTTGATCGTTGGGATTAAAGGCTGATGGAACAAAAAAATCGGTGGCATAAAAGAGGTCGTTTACTTGAATTTCTACTTGCAATTCTTCTCGAAATTCGCGCTTCAAACATTCCACGAATCCTTCGCCCCATTCCAATCCGCCACCAGGAAATTTTGTGAATTCAATGCCGTGTCGGCGTTCGTCTGAAATGAGAATTTGATGTGCATCATTTCTTAAAATGCCATACACCCGAATGTTGAATTTCTTCGACATTTATTTTTCGAGAATTCCTTGAATATTTGGTCGAAAGTAGAGGTCAGATTTCATCACTTTTCCATCTTCGCGGTAAATCGGCTTTCCGTTGGCATCCAATTTCGACATATTTGAGCGTTGAATTTCTTCGAACACTTCTTCAATTTTATGTTGCAACCCATGTTTCAAGATGGTACCACAAAGAATGTACAACATATCACCCAAAGCATCGGCTACTTCAACTAAATCGCCTTTTAGCGCTGCTTCGAGGTATTCTTCGTTTTCCTCCTGCATCAATCGGTGACGCAGGTGAAGTTGTTCCTCGGTCAAATCTACAGTCGGCTCGTTGTTATTTTCAATTCCAAAAGCGTCGTGGAATTTTTCGACGTGATTAATTATTTCTTGAAATTTCATGAATCAAATTTTTTCAAATGTAACCAAAATCGAAAATTAATCGAAGGGCATTCGCTTTTAAAGTTGAAAACATGTTTCGGCATGGTTTTTACCAAAAACTCATTCCACCACGGAGTAGCATCGAAGATAAAACAATCTCTTGTCATATACTTTAACAGCACGCTATAGCGTGCTGTTACATTTCTTGGTCAACAACTTAGTTTTTTAAATGCGTTTGCCCTGAAATTAATCACATTTGATTGAAAACTTCTATCAATATTTATGAAATGAGCTTGTACAAATCATCCCAAAAACGTGGGTAGCTTTTTGCAACGGCTTCAGCTCCTTCGATTTCAATTCCTTCGTCTGAAAAAATTCCAACAATGGCCAAGCACATTGCAATTCGGTGATCATGATGACTAGAACAATTTCCGCCTTTTACTTTATCAACTCCAAAAATGTGCATTTCATCATTGATCAAATCGATACGAACACCTAGTTTTTCAAATTCTGATTTCAAGGTAAAAGCTCGGTTGCTTTCTTTGTTTTGAAGTCGATGCGTTCCTTTCAAAATCGAAACACCTGGTGTTAAGCAAGCCAAAGAAACGAGTGCTGGAAACAAATCTGGACAATCCGTTGCATTGAACGTAAACGGTTTACGATGTTGCCCATCAATGAAAATTGCTTCTGTTTCATGCGTGATTCGACATCCGGCAACTAACAGCGCATCCAACATGGCGCGATCTGCTTGCAAGCTTTGCATGGAAAGACCTTTTACCTTGATATTCGCACCTATAGCAGAAGCAACCAACCAATAGGAAGCCGAACTCCAATCACCGTCAATGGTATAATTGGTACCACTGAAAGTTTGATCTCCTTTCATGGAAAAAGTATCATCTCCAATATCATCGATTTCAATGCCAAAATGTTTCAATGTTTTCAAGGTCATTTGTACATACGGGCGACTCTTTAAATTCTGGACCGACAAAATACTATTTCCTTGAGCCAACGGCAATGCCATCAATAATCCAGAAATATATTGAGAACTTTCACTTCCATCCACTTCATAATTTCCAGCAAGTAGAGGTCCTTGCACAGTGATGGGCAATTTCTGATCATTTAGCTCGGTCTTTACACCCATTTTCGGAAGATTTTCTCCAAAAAAGGACATATTTCGATTCATGAGACTTCCTTTTCCTGTTAATTCTATCGGATGATTTGCCGTCGCAGCTATGGAAGTAAGCAAACGAGCGCCCAAACCGCTTTCTCCGAGATTGATGTATTGGATAGAATTCAAATTTAAACCACCTACACCTCTAATTTCAATTTTTTTTTCGTCCAAAATTTGCAAGCGCGCACCAAAAGAACGAATGGTTGATATCATTGCTTTTTCATCATCACTATCTCCAACGTTACTCAAAATTGAATTTCCAAACGCTAAACCAGCGCACAAAATTGCACGTTGAGAATCACTTTTGGATGGTGGAATTTCGATAATTCCTTGATAATTATTTCGAAGGATTTTTTGAATCACTTTTTCATCACTTTAACTTGATGACGGATGGATTCTTGATGAATGGCATCCATTAATTGGCGAATAAATAGCTTCGTCAAATTAAAATCTTCGGCGCTATTCAATCGGCTTGCAATAATTTTTTCCCAATGTTCTTGTTGCAAAATGGTAATATTATTTGCGCGTTTAAATTCACCTACTTCTTCGCTAATTTTCATTCGTTCTGATAGCAATTCAAAAATTTGATCATCTAAATCACCTGTTTTCAAACGCATTGAATCCAATTCCGAAGCAACATCTGTTTGCACAATGCGAGACCGCAAAATAAGTCGTTTGATGATCGATTCCAGTCCGTCAGCCGTAACTTGTTGCGCAGCATCTGACCAAGCTTGATCTGGAGTGCTATGCGTTTCTATCATCAATCCATCAAAGTTCAAGTCCATTGCCTTCTGAGCTACATCCAGCAGATAGGCACGATTACCAGTGATATGACTTGGATCGCAAATAATTGGAATTCCCGGACATCGTTCCGTAAAAGCAATTGGAAGTTCCCAATTTGGTGTGTTGCGGTATTTTTGAGGTTTATACACAGAAAAACCACGATGAATGGCTGTCAAATCCGTAATGCCAGCTTTTTCTAATCGTTCAAAAGCGCCTATCCACAAATCAACATCTGGATTCACCGGATTTTTTACCATGATTGGCATTTGGACTCCTTGCAATGCATCTGCAATTTCTTGCACAGCAAACGGATTCACGGTAGTTCTTGCACCGATCCATAAAATATCGATTCCGGCTTTTAGCGCAAGCGCCACATGGGTTGAATTTGCGACCTCTGTAGCAGTCAGCAAACCTGTTTCTTTTCCTGCTTCCGCCAGCCAAGG
This sequence comes from Crocinitomicaceae bacterium, assembly GCA_965247975.1. Taxonomy (GTDB): domain Bacteria; phylum Bacteroidota; class Bacteroidia; order Flavobacteriales_D; family Crocinitomicaceae; genus Taishania. Next base: position 684,215 of record OZ252050.1, on the reverse strand, counting down.
CAAAGCTTCCTCGCCCACTCCTTCGAATGAATCTGGACGTGTACGTGGTTTCCAAATGCCCGCTCTCAAAACACTTGCAATATTTTTTTCAGCTATTTCTTTTGAAATCAGCATGACTTGATCGTACGTTTCAGCACTGCAAGGTCCTGCAATGACAAATGGTCTTTTCGAGTTTTTAATTTTATCTGTAAACTTCATTTCATCCAATTTGTTTGCCTGAATTGAAGACAAAATCTTTTAAATAATAAGGTTCAAAATAAGCTACGTCTTCAAATTGTTTATTCAAAAAACAATCGTAGGCATATTTTGCATGACCTTTAGCGGAACTAAAAACGCGCTCGTCGAAGGAAATGTTTCTATTCTTCCAAAGCGACTCCATTTTCGATGCACCATCGCCGACACAAACAAAAGGCTCGAATTCAACATAGCTCATTTCATCCAAGATATCTGCCGAAATTTCTTTGATTGGAATTAATTCAGCATTGTAAATACCACTAAACACTTCCATTCTTCTAGCGTCAATCATACTACAAATTGATGAATTCGGATAAAACTCATTAGCTAGCATTGCAAGATTCAATAACGAATTTACGGAAATCAGCGGTAAACCTAATGCGTAACAAAGTCCTTTGGCTGTTGAAACACCAATTCGAAGTCCGGTGTAGGAGCCAGGCCCAGATGTAACAGAAACAGCATTTAAGTCATTTATCGAAATGTTTGCTTCTTCTAGTGCTCGTTCAATAAAGAGCGTCAATTGTTCGCCATGTGCATAATTATCATCTTGCGATTCAACCAAAGAAATAACATTTCCATTGCGTGATATGGCTACAGAACACACTTTTGTTGAAGATTCGATATGCAGAATGAGACACATATTATCAATGGAATTTACGCAACTTCCAATTTAAAACCGATTCCATGAATGTTCGAAATCGAAATGGCAGGATCTTCTTTCAAGTACTTTCTTAACTTAGTAATGAATACATCCAAACTTCTTCCAACAAAATAATCATCTTGTCCCCAGACAGCATTGAGAATAACATCACGTGCTACAACTTGATTATTGAATTTGCAAAGCATTTTCAAAATCTGAGCTTCTTTTTTAGTTAGCACTTTTTCAAAACTCGCATGCTTCAAGGTATAATTTACGGTATCAAAAAGGTATTTTCCAATGGTAAGAATTGCCTGTTCTTCCTCTTCGACATGAATGTTCACACGTTTAAGAAGTGAAATCACCCTTACTTGAAGTTCTTCAACGGAAAATGGTTTGGTCAAATAATCATCACCACCCGCTTTAAATCCTTCAATTTTATCTTCCGTCATCGATTTTGCAGAAAGAAACAAAATTGGAATATCCTTATCAATTTTACGAATGTCTTTAGCTAAAGAGAAACCATCTTTTTTTGGCATCATTACATCAAAAATGCACATATTAAATTTCTCATCATTGAATCTTTTAAAACCTTCCGCACCGTCAGAACATAAGGCTACACTGTATCCATCTGATTTTAATTGATCAGCAATCACAAAACCAAGATTTGTGTCATCTTCTACCAATAAAATTTTTGCTTTCATCACAAAACGTAATTAATTCGAGCTAAAGTTAAGGAAATGCTTGTTCTAAAAACCCATGATATTTAAAAATACTGAGTTTAACGGAAAAATAACATAAACCTAAGTTGATTCTTAAAACAATGTCTAAACACTAAAAATTTAACTGGATTCTTAGGACTCAGTTCGAGTCAATGCGATACTAAGAAAATAGAAGCACGCTTTACATTGACTATGGAAAGTGCTTGAATATCTTGATAACTATTTGGAATTAATGCAGATAGGAAGCGGATTTTGTCCTTAAAAAACAAGAGCCCCAAACAGGCGTTTGGAGCTCTCATTACACTAATCAACCTAACCTACTACTACTGGTACAAAGATACGGACTTTTTGAAAACGCACAAGTATTTACCATGGTATTTTTATGCACAAATAATTTTTAGGATATCAACTTTATTAAATCCGTGGATTTTATTGGACTTGATTATCAAGTATTTTGTCGAACAAAAAAATCAAATAAGCACCCAAACCTCCTTTCTTTGGAATCCTAAAATCAAAAGATATAAATTTTAGGATTACAATAATGATGCATTTTTGTTTTAAAAATAGGTAGGATTTGATTTAATTCGCTAGACTATGCAGAAGATTTTAATTATTGACGACGAAGAAGATATTCGTGAAATCCTTTCTTATAATTTGCAAAAGGAAGGGTTTGAAACCTTTATCGCTTCGAATGGGGAAGATGGAATACAAATGGCTATCAATTCAAATCCAGATTTGATTTTATTGGACGTTATGATGCCAGGCATGGATGGAATTGAAGTTTGCGAAACACTTAGAAAAACAAGTGGTTTTGAAAATACACTCATTTGCTTTCTCACAGCCAGAGGAGAAGATTACAGTCAAATTGCTGGTCTTGACGCCGGAGCGGATGATTACGTAGCAAAGCCAATCAAACCAAAAGTGCTGATCAGTCGCATCAATGCTATTCTTCGCAGAAGGGATTATTTGAATCCACAATCTACTCTAGGCATAGTTATTAACCGTGAAAAGTACGTGGTTGAATTGAATGGAGAATCTATCAATCTTCCACGTAAAGAATTTGAGCTTTTAGCGTTGCTTGTTTCCAAACCTGATTGTGTTCTGGAAAGAGATTTTATTTTGAGTACAGTTTGGGGATCGGACATTGTTGTAGGAGACAGAACTATTGACGTGCATATTCGCAAATTGCGTGAGAAATTTGGTGCGGATCTCATCCAAACTGTAAAGGGAGTTGGATATCGATTTTCTCCAACAAATTAGAGCGGTTCTTTTTCAAAAACCGCTCTAACTTTGTAAAAAAATAAATATTTTCAGCAGACCTCAGTCTTCCCTCATTAAAACGAGTAACTGAATTTCAAAGATGTTGTTGTTCCAATCGTTAAACGTGAAAAGTATTGATCTTCCGCATTGTATGATTTGTATACTTCTTCTTTTTTGTCATTCAACAAGTTCGTTACTTTGAGCGCAAGATTCATGCGACTTTCTTTCCCGAATTTTTTATTGAAAGTAACATTTAAACTGTGAAAAGGAACCGTGTAAATATCTGGACGATCGGCAATTCCAGCATAAATTAACGTTTGTCCTTGCACGTTGTAATATGCTCCAACTTCAAACCCTTTCCAGAATCCATTCTCCCCACCATTGTATGCAAATCCAGCATTTACGATGTACGGTGATTGTCCTGCCATAGCTCTGAATTTTTTTACGGTTTGACCTTCACGTGCATTCAAAACACGGCTGTCATATTCCGTTTTACTTAATTCAATGCGTGAATCAGTTACCGTTACATTCGACACAAACGAATAATTTTTCAACTTCTCAGAAATAAAATCTAATGATAAACGAAGTTCCATCTCAGCTCCTAAAATTTGTCCATCTCCTACATTTCGCGGTTGGAAAGCGCCAATTTGCGATGCGAATTGAATGATTTCGATTGGATTAATGAATTTTTTGTAGAACGCACTTACGGATATAATTTGATTATTCGTTGGGTAAATTTCCCATCTCAAATCTAAATTATGAATATCTGTTGTACGCAGATTTCCATCCCAATATTCAATTCCTGCTCCATCATCTGCATCACGGAAAAGTCCACCAATGTATGTTCTACCAGTTAAAGGATCTGCAATTTCTGCATAAGACATTTCTTTAAATGAAGGACGTGCAATTGTTTTTCCATAAGAAAGGCGGATGTTCTGTTTTTCGCTTACAGCAAAAACGAAATTCGCAGACGGGAATAATCCCAATTCTTGCAATACGATATCATTATTAAGTACGTTGTAGCCTAATTGATCTTGACCTGTATAACGTTGTGTATAATACTCAGATCTTAATCCGATGGTGGCTTTGAATTTTTTATGAGGACTTAACAATGCCGACACAAATCCAGCTCCGTTGCTAATGTTTGATGAAAACTCATTTGGATTATTAGGAAAGAAAGAAGCTTCGTAAGTAACGCCTTCGGAAGGGTTATTGTTGTACGGCCATAAATTTTCTTCAGCGAATAACTCATCTGGATTTCCTGTTAAATCAACATTTCTAACATTGATCATAAATGTACGAATGTTAAATTCACGTTCTTTATAAATATATGAACCGCCAAATTTCAATTCATTTTTATTACCATTCCATGTAAATTCACGCGTAGCGTTTGCCAAACCAGAAACATTGTATTCTTTCAAGTCTCTCCAAATACGTTGAGGGAAACCTGATTCAGTACTAATCAATAAGAAAGAAACTCGGTCTTCGTATCTTGTAAAGCGCACATCTGGATCTGTGATGGCAGAAAATGTTGGCGATGCCTTCCATTCCAAAGACCATTTTGACTCTTTGAAACTATGATTTCCTATCAATTGTGCATTCGTCAACCTTCTTTCACTGTATTCAATATTGTGTTGAAAACCACTGAATGTAGTACCTTGATCGCTTTTGTCGTAATCAAAAATACCTGCTTTAGATTCGCCATTTTGAAGGTGTAATACATTAAATGTAATTTTAGAAAATTGTGATTTGTAACCAATTCCAGCCATTCCACTCATGAAAACATTATTCACACCGTACTCACCAACTTGTTTTTCGCGTTGTTCCAATTCAATGATTGAAGGATCTGCTTTCATCCCATATCTTCCATATTCAGCATTTTTATAAAACTCTGTTGAATTTCCATAAGAAAATAAGACATTGTAACCTAAAGATCCTTTTTTCATTTTAGTTTGATTCCCTAATGAAAATCCTAAACCAAAATCCATTCCGCTTGTTTGACGAATTGCCGCCATGTTTGGATTAAAAGAACGTAAAATATCTTTATATCTTTCAGCACTTGTGCCATTTGGATTTCCAACAACTTGCGCAAAAAATGGAATGTTGTTTTCGGCTGGAATATCTCTAGACCCATTATCAAAACCTAAAAAATCAGTTTTTCCTCTTTCATAGGTTAAGTAGTTTGAATTAAAGTGATAATTCGGATTAAATCCTGCACTAACAACAATATTTCGTTGTTTTTTATCTGGAAAACTCTTCAAACCTATATCAATAATTCCACCTGCAAAGTCAGCTGGTAAATCAGCAACAAAAGATTTGTGTACCATCATGTTTTCAATGATACTTGTCGGGAAAATATCCATTTGCAAGGTATTTCTATCTGGATCTAATCCTGGAATATCCAATCCGTTCAATAATGTTTTATTGTATCTATCACCCAAACCTCTTACGAAAACGTACTTTCCTCCTGCCAATGAAATTCCTGGTACTCTAGTCATAGCTGAGGCTGCATCCGAGTCACCTATTTTTCTAAAACTCGCTGCGGAAATTCCATCAACTAAATTCGCAGATTTACGTTTCAAAGTACTTACTGCTAAATCAGAATCGTTCTTTTTTGTACCAACAATAATTACTTCGTCCACTTTTTTCACTGGAACGGTCATTTTCACAACATCCAACACTGTCACATCATTTTCCTTTACTAAGACATCGTTCACGTAGATCGTATCAAATGTCATTGCTGTAAACATAAGGCGTTGTATTCCGGCGGGACACGTGATATCGAATTTACCTTCTAAATCTGAAACACCTCCAACTCTCGGCCCTACGACCATAACACGCACTCCTGGGAAAGTTTCACCTGTTGTTTCGTCAATAACGGATCCGCGAATAGTTCCATTTTGTGCAAAAGCCTGAAACCCAAGTGTCATTAAACTAATAGTAAGAATTACTTTAAACATGTTTTGTTTTTTAACGTTTTAAACGCATTAAAACCCGCAGAAAAATCTGCGAGTTTTAACCGAATTATTAATTATTCCTTTTTTTTAAAATCCTGCCAATGCTCCATCTAAAGATGCCCATGTCCATGCGAAACCTGATGCATTTGCACCAACTGTATTTGCACCTTCAACAACTGAAGTTGCGTGAACATCCGTTCCATTTAAGAAGATTGCAGTCAATGCAACACCTGCTGGTGGAGTAGCTTGCAAACTACCAAATGTCAAAATACTGCTTCCAAAATTTGCTTGAGAACCTGCATCAGCTAAAGAAAAGTCACCTCTTCCTCCAGTTGCTGGGTCTGAAAAACCAAAAGCATAAATATTTGTGAATGATCCTCTTGCTCCAGATCTGAAGTCAGCGATTTCAGCAACAGAACTTCCTTTAATTGATCCATTAATTAAATTGTTTCCAGCCAACATTGCTCCTTCTGGACCGTCAATTTCCATTGCATGATCCGTTTCTGAACCACAAACAATAATGAAATTTGAAAGTGTTCCTGACCAAGCCTGATCAGTGTCAATAGCATCATCACCTGCATTCCAAATCACTACATTCGTTGCACTTACAGAACCTCCAAAAAATTCGATTCCATCATCTTGATTAGCTACAACCTCAATGTTTTCAATAACTGTTCCTGAACCAACACCACCTAGTGTCAATCCATTAATTTCGTTTCCTTCTCCGATGTTAGCTCCACCGTGGCGAATTGAAATGTATTTTAAAACACCTGAGTTATCAGTTGCACTTGTTCCACCAAATAAACCATTTTGATCAGAAGCTGGAATTCCTTCAATTTGCACCGCTTGAGCATCTGCAGAAATTGGTGCATTTCCAAGAACAATTAAACCACCCCAAAGACCATTCAATGTCGGGTCTAAGTTTGGACTTGCAATTTGACCTGGTTGAATTTCATCTGCAACTGAAGTAAAGATAATTGGTTGAGAAGCCGTTCCTTCTGCCATGATTTTAGCTCCTCTAGCAATAATCAATGCTGTTGCATTTGCACCAGAACCAGCTTGACCTTTTATAATTACACCTGGTTCAATTGTTAAAGTAACACCGCTCAATACAGCAACTCTTGTTGTTAACACATACACTTTACCTGTTGTCCAAGTTGTGTTTGATGTAATGTTAGCTGATACGTTAATTACAGTTTCATCTGCCGTTTCATACGTACAAGAACCATCATCCTTTTTCGCTTCCGAATTGTAATTTGTTGCTGTAGAATCAGTACAACCTTCTTTCTTACAGGATACTGTTGTCAATCCAACACTAGCTGTTAAAAGCAATAAACCAAGTTTCATTTTTGTTTTCATCTTTCTATTTTTTTTTACGATACAAAGGTGAAGCAACAAAACTGAAAAGGTATTGTCAGAAATTTATCTTTAAGTGAAGTTTGTATTAACTATTTTCAGCCAAAAAATTTGGAAAAACCTTTGGAAAAGTCCACTAATTCAAAGGCTTTCATAAACTTAATGTTTATTTAACATTGGAAAAAAACGAATACATTGAATCCACCTTACTTTTGATGCCTATTTTAAATTCTCGGTAATAGATTCATGATTGGTTCTTTTTTAAGATATCGTTTATTTTTTGCATTGTTCTTAGCTGTCTTGCCATTGCGAAGTGCCGAAAATCCTACGCTTGAAAATTCCAATATTTATCCAAAAGACATCAATAAAGTTCTTGTTCAAGAAATCGATGGTGGATTGCAAGCGTTTTGGTCAATCAATTACCAAGTTATTCCTAGGTTAAAAAAAGAAGGCTATACCATTTCCGTAAAATATGCCAAGACATTTGGAACGCATCAAGTAAGTGATTACTTAGGAACAGATTGGAAAGAAATTCGAAATATTTCCATTGATTCAACGCACGCAACTATTAAAAATTTAAGTGCTGACACAAAGTATGTCATCAAAGTTGGGATTTCAAAAGGGAAAAATACAGTTTGGTCTGAGCCTGCTTTTGGTTTAACCGAAGGTTCAAGAGGATTTTGGCAGATTTTTATTCTAATTGGAGCTTTAGGTATGTTCCTGTACGGAATGAAAATCATGAGCGAGGGATTGCAACAAGCTGCTGGCGCAAAACTGAGAAATTTATTAAGTTCACTTACATCTAATCGCGTAAAAGGAGTACTGACAGGTTTTGGAATAACATCCATTATTCAATCTTCTTCTGTAACGACTGTCATGACCGTTTCTTTTGTCAACGCAGGACTGATGACTTTGGTGCAATCTGCTGGTGTGATGATGGGAGCAAACATTGGAACCACGATAACAGGTTGGATCATCAATTTCTTTGGTTTTAAAATTAGTATTGCGCCACATGCACTCATACTAATTGCTATTGGAACACCCTTGTTATTTGTTGGTAAAATCAAAATGAAAGCTTGGGGACAGGCGATTGTTGGATTTGCGCTTTTGTTTCTTGGATTAGAATTCTTAAAAGATGGTGTTTCTGATTTAGGAGCCGATTCTGCCTTGGTTCGGTTTTTTGTAAATTACAAAGACATTCCTGTGGTTAGTAATTTGCTCTTCGTCCTATTGGGAACAGTAATCACAATGATCATTCAATCTTCGTCAGCGGCGATGGCACTTACAATGACCATGGTTGCTGGCGGAATCATTCCGTTTGATGTTGCTGCAGCCATGATTTTAGGTGAGAACATAGGAACAACGATTACTGCTGAATTGGCATCGAGCATTGGAAATGTTTATGCAAAACGATCTGCAAGAATACATACACTATTCAATGTAATAGGAGTTTGTTGGGCTATTTTACTTTTTCCATTTTTCCTTGATGGAATAGCTTGGGCTATGGAATTATTTGGTGCCGGAAATCCATTTACCGATAACGAAATAAGTGCAAATACAGGATTGGCTTTATTTCACACAACATTTAACACCTTGAATGTTCTATTACTGATTTGGTTTGTCCCTCAACTTATTCGATTAGCCGAATTAACAGTGAAATCACGCGGAGCTGCGGATGAAGAATTTCATTTAGATTACATTGGTACAGGAATCATGGCAACTCCAGATTTGTCCATTTTGGAAGCTAAAAAAGAAATTGCCAAGTTTGGGATACTAACGAGTAGAATGTCAAAATACACCCAATCTTTACTTTTTGAAAAAAATGCAAGTTCCATTACCGATTTACACGCAAAAATCAAAAAATACGAAGAGATTACGGATCGTGTTGAAATCGAAGTTGCCAACTATTTAAATAAAATATCAGAAGGTGAATTATCAGAAGAAATTGCAGGACGCATTCGAGGAATGAATAGCATTGTCAACGATTTAGAGCGAATTGGCGATATTTTCTATCAAATGTCTAAAGCATTAGAGCGAAAAAACATCGAAAAAGCTTGGTTCACTCCTGAACAGCGAAATCGATTGAAGGAGATGTTTGTCCTTGTTGATGAAGCTTTTGATGTCATGAATGCAAATCTTTCGGCGCACCATGACACAGTTGTTCTTGATAAAGCCAAGTTAGCCGAAAAAAGAATTAATGAAAAGCGAGACGAATTGCGCAACGAACATTTAAATGGATTGACCGATATTTCTGTATCAAATTTCAGATCAGGAATGATTTACAATGACTTATTCTCTTCACTAGAGAAAGTTGGTGACCATATCATTAATGTAACAGAAGCGATTGTTGGGAAGATTTAAATCCGAATCGTTTAAGAAACCTTGAATAATTTGTTAAATAAGCTTATTGCATCTTTAACACGCTACCTTTTCTGATGTATTTATTATCATTATTTGAAGCACCAACACTGATTTTCCAGCTATACGTGCCGTCTTGAACTAACTTGCCATTATAGGTTCCATCCCAACCAATTTCAGCATTTTTTGATTCGTACAATAACTCTCCCCAACGATTGAAAATTTGAAGCAGATAATTTGACGCATCGAAGCCCGAAGTTAAAATTGGTTTAAAAACTTGATTGTGCTCATCACCATCCGGCGTAAAAGTATTTGGAACATAAAACAATAAAATGTCTTCAATGTTTATGGAAATCATGGCCGTATCAAAACAAATTCCTTGATTTCCTGCAATTAATAAAACCGTATAACTTTCATTTACAGTCTCTGGAAATTCATGAATGGGCGAAATAACTGAAGATGATTGTCCATCTCCAAACTCCCATTCGTAAGAATCAGCTCCAACGCTTTGATTTATAAATTCTACTTCTGTATTTAATAAACTCAAATCAATTGGCGAATAGGTAAATTGCGCTGTTGGACTTTGATTTACTTGTATGTATTGTGGTATATTTAATGTTCCAGTGCATCCATTTGCAATTGTTACATTTAAAGTAACATCATACAATCCTGGATCTTCATATACATGGTTTACTATACCACAATCATTAGAAATTGAACCATCACCAAAATTCCATAAGCATTGTTGAGCATTTAAAGTCAAATTGCTAAAATTCACACTCAACGGAGAGCAACCTTCTAAAACATCCGCTACAAATTCAGGTTGAATTTCAGTTAAAATATCAATCGAAAAAATAGTTTCGTCGGCACATTGATTTGCAATAGGATTTACATCATATATATAAAGATCCATCGGATCAGAAATAATTGAACCTGCGTTATACTGAATACCAGTTCCGTTAGGTCCTGTGAAATAAGCTTGATTTCCTGATAAATTTGCTCCTGAGATAGCTGGTAAAGTATAGGATACACAAACATTTTGATCTGCAAGATCTGTTATATCTGGCTGTCCAATAACATTCACAGTCATTTCAGCAATATCGTCTAAACAACCATTGTTAACCGAATACTGAAATGTATATTCACCCGGATTCAAATTAGCTAAATTAAAATTACCTGATACATTATTAAATTGACCAGATGGATTCACCGAAGTTTCAGACCACAATCCATTCATTTCGGCATCAACAGAAAGCATTGTTGGTATACTATATGTGTTTGTAGCCGATTGACATAAATCTATGGATGCATCTTGACCTGCATTTGGAACGCCATTAAATGGAGAAATACTCAAACTTTCGAAATTATTAACAACATTAGGGTCTAAACTAGTTGTAGAAGCGGTTGCTGTGGTAACGAGAGAAGCAATAGAATTTACTGTTGCAACTAATTCTAGTGTTGCAGTTGATCCATTTGTTAAATCTCCGACATTCCAAGTATTTCCTGTGATTGTTCCAACCGAGGGATTAGAACTCACCAGCGTTAAGCCTGCAGGTAAAGCATTTTGCACCGTGGTTAAATTTGCAGTGCATGGGCCATTATTTGTGAGCGTAATCGTATAAATAACTTCACAGCCTAGGCTCGGTGCAGCGTTATTCACATTGAGATCTAAGACCAAATCTGCTGATGGATTTGCACAAACATCTGGTACAACAGAAGTTTCACAAAGGGCGAATAAGGATCCAGCTTCGCCGCCCGAACCAGAAATTGTGATGGATGTATAAGGCGCACCACTTGCAACTTCGAAAATTCCGCCGCCACCAAAAGCACCTCCATTAAAACCACTTAATATTTCGTTTCCGTTAATCGTTGTAAAGCAATTCTGTGGTGAATTAATTGTTGGCACTCCTACGTTTGTAGTAATAATAAAATTCTCATCCGAACCTGTTCCAGTTGCTGTAATAATAAAAATAAGGTTATTTACAGGAGCGCTGAAATTGTAGGTGTACGAAAATGAACCTGTTGATCCCAACCATAAAGAGTTAGATGGTGTTGTAATTGCAGGACTACAAGATGAAAATGCAGATGGAAATACATCAACACTTCCAGTTCCACTTCCTGTGACATTGACTCCATTTATTGTTGCAGGTGCGTTAACAGCATTTCCACAAAGTTGAGCATTGATTTGCAAAATAAGTATGAGACTAAAAAATAAGGAGAGCAATAATTTCATTAAAAACTGTTCTTGATTTAACTTTCTTTTCTAAAATAATTGACGAACTATAATGAAAGATGGTTGCTATTATTGACACAAAAAAAACACTAAGTTTCTGTTTGAAAAATAATACACTCTCACTTGTTAAAACTTCTGCTCATGTTAAATCCACATTAACAAATCGCTAATAGATTTAACTTAAGGATAAAATTCTCTTAACCAATGCGCGCTCTAGGTTCGAGTATCTTTGAATCAACGAAAATAAGTTGCTTTAATGACTTCGAAAAAACATACCATATTACTTGTAGATGATGATCCAGACATTCTTCAACTTATTTCATACAACTTAGAACGCGAAGGTTATAAGGTTGTTTGTGCAAAAGATGGCGAAGAAGCTGTCGCAAAAACGAAGCAACATTACCCTTCTCTTATTTTATTAGATGTCATGATGCCAAACATGGATGGCATTGAAGCTTGTCAGCAAATCCGTGAACTGAAAGACATCGATCAACCTTTGATTTCTTTTTTAACTTCACGTTCAGAAGATTACTCTCAAATTGCTGGTTTTAATGCGGGCGGTGATGATTACATTACGAAACCTATAAGACCACGTTTGCTGATAAGTAAAATAGAATCTTTGTTACGTCGATATGATTCCAAAGCGACCGATGAAAAAGCGATTACGAGTAATTTAGTGATCAATCGCGATAAATTTTACATCGAATTGAATGGTGAAAAGTTGATTTTACCAAAAAAGGAATTTGAACTTCTAGAAATTTTAGCTAACAGTCCAGGAAAAGTATTTTCACGAGAAAAAATTCTTGCTCAAGTTTGGGGGAATGATGCAATCGTTGGCGAGCGGACGATTGATGTTCATATACGTAAACTTCGCGAAAAGCTTGGGAATGATTATATTCGCACTATAAAAGGTGTTGGATATACATTTGAAGAAAATTGAAAAATCTTAAGGCATTACATTTAATTCTTATTGGCAGTTTTGGAATTTATGTTCTCACGCTGCTTTTCATTTTACTCCTTTATTTTATAGGTGTTGGAATTGCATTTGAAACCATTCTTTATGTTCCAATTATTGCCTCTTTTTCCGCATTTGGAATATTTTATTTTCTCATTAAACAATTCATTAACGAGCGATTGAAGTTGGTTTATCGATCGATTCGCAAAGGGAAATTCACGAAAGAGAATGAAATTGACTATTCCTTCAAAAAAGACCTCATCAAAGAAGCAGAAATTGAAACAAAAATTTGGTTAGAGGAACGTCAAGAGGAGATTTCCAAACTAAAAGATCAAGAAGAATTTAGGCGTGAATTTCTAGGGAATTTGGCGCATGAATTAAAAACTCCGGTCTTTTCAATTCAAGGCTATTTGTTAACATTGTTGGAAGGTGGACTCGAAGATGAAAAAGTGAACCGCATGTTTTTGGAACGCGCTTCCAAAGCAACAGATCGTATGACCAACCTTCTCGAAGATTTGGATCAAATTACCAAATTAGAAGTAGATGGATTATCCATCGAGCAAAAGCCTTTTGTGCTCAATGACCTCATCAAAGAAATTTTTGACTCCTTTGAAATTACTGTCAAAGAGAAGAATATGACATTGAAATACGCCAAACATTACGAACCCATTTATGCGTTTGGAGATCGAGCGAAATTAGGTCAAGTTTTCACCAATCTCATTGGCAATTCCATTGCGTACGGAAATGAAGGAGGCATCACAACAATTCGTCTCTACAGTTTGGATGACATCATTACCATCGAAGTTTCAGACAATGGTCCTGGTATTTCTGAAGCATCCATTCCTCGTTTATTCGAACGATTTTACAGAGTTGAAAAAAGTAGAAATCGCCATGATGGTGGTTCCGGACTTGGTTTATCCATTGCGAAACACATCATTGAAGCTCACGGCCACACTATTTCAGTGAGAAGTACTGAAAATGTTGGGAGTACATTTATTTTTACGTTGGATAAAGCGTCAAGGAATTATTAAACTATTTTATAATATGCCTATCAGGAACTTAGCCAAAATTTGATTTTAAAAGTCTTTTACTTTTCTTTTTTCCGCAAAAAGAAAAGTAACAAAAGAAAAACTCGTCGCTGTAAATCAAGTTGTGCATTCCACTTCCGAATCTTGACCACGTCGGCGAGCTTACATTTTCACGCTTCGCTAACAAAAACTCCAGCTTCCTTGTGGTACCCAAGATTCTGTTCACTTCACTTCAACTTGATTTAAGGCGACAGTGCCAACGACAAAGAAATTTTTAAAAATCCTCGCTTTTTTCTAAAATCATCTAGATTTCAATATAAACTTCAAAAGGTAAAGATCCCGATTGGTATTTTTTATAATGTAAAATCCAAGTTGAATTTAGCTCCCTGTTTGCCACAATAAGTGTATGTTGCATCCAATTGATCTGCTAAGCCATTTATGATTTCCATTCCCAAACTATCATACTTTTTGGAACAATCAAAACCGATTCCGTTGTCAGAAATGGATAAATTTATTTGATTTTTGACCTTCGTCAATTTCAATTGAATCGTACCTAATGAAGTATTGCTAAAAGCGTGTTTAAAGCAATTCATCATTACTTCATTCACAATCAAAGCAAGTGGCATTATCGTTTCCAATGGCAACTCAAAATTGGCTACTTTATCTGAATTGATAGATATTTTGATTGATTCATTTTGAAAGAAATCATTCATATGTTCCAAAAGCGTATTGAAATAGGTTTTCACATTGATTTCAGAAAATGACTTATTTTGATACACGATGTTGTGAATATGCGCAATAGAATTGATTTTAATTTGGCATTCATCCAACAGCTGCTTGTGGTATTGATCTTTCGCTTTTTCAGCTTGTAAATTAATAAGGCTATTGACCACACTCAGATTATTCTTCACACGATGATGAATTTCTTTGATCAAAACTTCTTTTTCATGCAACTCTTTGTCCAACTTGGCCTGCAAGGCTCTTCGGAATCTAGCTTCCATGGTTGACGAAAGAATAACGGCTAAAGTCAAACCAAAAATTTGATCATCTTCGGAAAATGTACGCTCAATTTTTCCTGTTTTTTCAAAACAAACAACACCAATCATCTTTCCGTCCATACGCATGGGAATGTCCATAAGCGAAATAACATCTTGAGGAATCAAATAACTTTCGGATAATTCAGATGTTTGAGGATCTTTTAGCACATTTTCAACAAGAAGAATTTTGTTTTCTAAAAGCGCCTTAAAATATGCCGGGCTGATAGCTTTAGAAATAATGTTGTCGAATTTAAACGATCCATCTCGCGAATCAAATTCACCGATAGAAATCAGTTTGTCAACTTCTTCATTCATGAGCCAAACACTCAATTTTTCAATCTTTAAAATTGGGGTGATTCGCTTCGCAAATTCAAACATCAATCCACTAATATCTCCTCTATCCAGCGAATGCGCCTGGGACAAGTGATTTATTTCTTCAATAAGATTGATCGTAATCGAGCTCATAAAATTGTTTGACTAAAGATACAACTAATTCACACTCAATGACAAATTGATTCATTAGTTATCAAAATTCACTCCTTGCGCTTTCAAAAGTCGATTTGCATAGAAGGCAAAAAATGCAAGGAATGCAAAGCAAGCTACTGCAACAACAAATGAAGGCTGAATTCCAATAACATCTGATAATTTTCCTTGAATTGGTGGGATAATTCCTCCACCCAAAATCATCATGACTAAGAATGCTGAACCTTGAGTTTGGTATTTACCTAATCCACCAAGCGCCAACGAAAAAATACTTGGCCACATGATAGAGCAAAATAAACCTCCACTAAGAAATGCATAAATCGCAATTTCACCTTCTGTATTTAATCCAACAATCATTGCAAGCGCACCGAGAATACCAAAAACACCTAAAGTAAATGCAGGTTTATCTTGCGTAAAGTAAAATGCCACGATTTGAATCACGACACAGATAATATACCAATACAAAGGTTTTATATCATAGCCAGACGCCCAAGAAACAAGAAGTACCACAACAAAAGCAAGCAAAGGTGCAATAAATCGTAAGATTTGTTTGGTTGATTGGTTCAGATTGAAAGCACTCACAGCACCCGTCCATCGTCCAATCATCAAACTACCCCAATACATCGCAATGAATGGCGCAATTTCAGAAGATTCATATCCTCCCATTGATTTTAATTTGAGTAATTCACCCAAATTACTACCAACCGCCACTTCAACACCTACATACACAAATATGGCTAGCATTCCCATTGTGAGTTGTGGATATTGCATTGCTCCCCAACCTACTTTTTGAGATTTTCCTTTGAAGTGTGCAAAAGTTAACCCTGCAAGAACCACAAATAACCCTCCAGTTAACCAATACATTCGTTGACGTTCAAGAGGTTTACGAATTACGTCTATTTCTGCTTCAATTATTTTTTTTGTTTCAAGCTGTGTTGATGATAACACTTTCATTTCAATCCCTTGTTCATCCAATTTCACCGTTTCTAGATCCTGTTGCAATTGCACTAAGTCCTTGGCAGCATCACTTTTGTAACTGCTAAATACAGGTGCAAAACAAGCAATTAAAAGACCTGTGATAACCAAAAGCGTTACAATTGCACGCTTGGCTGTTTTTTCTGAGTTATCAACTTGAGCTAATTTTGAGTCTATCAAATTACCATCTTCTTGCTCAGTAGTAGCAATTTTACCATCTGGAACTTTCTTTGAAAAACCAAACAAAGCTGCAATCCCAAGGAATAACAATCCGACGCATCCATAAAGAATAACTACTTTATCCAAACTTAAACTGGCGATTGCCTTTTCATCCAGAGCAGCAGATGATCCAAACAATGCTAGGGAAACAATTAATGGACCTATTGTCGTTCCCAAACTGTTGATTCCTCCTCCTAAATTAATCCGACTGCTTCCTGTAGATTCATCTCCGAGCGAAATCATGAATGGATTTGCAGAAGTTTGTTGTAAGGAAAATCCTAAAGCAACGATAAAAAGTCCAAAAAGCATTCCTGAGAATACATTTAAGGAAACTGAAATAATCATCGCTCCTGCTCCAATGGCAGAAAACAACAATCCATAAACAATACTCTTTTTGTATCCCCACGAGCCAACGATATCGCGACCACCAATAGAACCTACTAGAAAGAGTGCAAGAGCTCCAAGATAATAAGCACCATAAAACGCAAAGTCAACCAACTGACTTTGAAACTGATCTAAATGAAAATAACTTCTACAAAAAGGAATGAAAACGCTATTTCCAGCTGCGATAAATCCCCAAAAGAAAAAAACAGTGGTTAACGTTGAAAGTGCACCATAATTGGTTGGCTTTTTAGAAATCGTTGAAGAGTCGCTCATAAATTTATAAATACAATGAGCTAAAATAAGATTTTATTGGTTTGGTTAATCCAAAACCTTATTTTAATCAAACCACGTTTGAAAAAAACGTTGTTAGAGCATCACCAATTTCATCACTCTCGGACAATTTTCCATTCTTATATTTGCTTTCCATCTGATAATAATTTCTTACTATTAAATTTTAAACCCTAATGATATTTCTCTTTTGTTCCTCCAGACTCATGAAGCCATTTTAGATAGTCCTCTTCATTTTTCCAGAACCACTCTTCATACTTGAGCCATGTATCTGATGTTTTACAATTACAAGAATCAACGAATTCAATTTGATGGTGTTTTATCGATGGATTTCTATCCAACCTATCTTCATAACTTCTATCTGACTCCTTTAAGTTAGCAATATCTTTCGAAAAAGTACACCTGAAATTATTCCCAATCTTTTCATATTCATAGTAGTTAGCAGGTAAAGGATGACACGGATATAGTTTACCTTCTGTTCTTTTAAGTATTAAGCTCTCATTTTGGAAATAATAGTAACCCCATCTCAGTCCACGATTTAATTTATATTTTACACCATCATTATTCGATTCTAATAATTCTTGAACTGATGAAATCCCAAAATAATTTTTTAGTTCTGTCAGATAAATCTCTGAGACAAATGTACCATCCTCAAAAAAAACGTAAAAATTAGGTTTATATGTTGTATCACTCGGCTGAACAAGATACACCCCACTAAAACCCTCAATTTTTTCATAATTGAATGTTTTTTTAACTACTCTAGGCACTCTATTACAATACCAAGAACATGATGATAAAGCAGAAAGACTCAAAAGAATTATAAATCGAATTATCACTACCACCATAAACTAAAGAGATTATTGTAACCTGTGTAACCATTAAAGCCTGACTTAAAAAAGTCATACTTGTTGAAAAAATTTGTTTTCATAAAAACCAAATAATTAAAGCGAGGTTGTCGTTCAATTAAGATTCCATGAAAAACTGACTCATGCCATTCAAAAATAAGAAAAAAATAGTACGTTTTAAAAGATTTTTATTTCACCGGATTTAAAAAATTTATCTAATTAACCGCATTAAAAACAAAAGCAAAAAGATTAATCCAAAAAACGTCAACCCAACGCACCACCAAAAATAAGAAGGTGTATAAAACAACTTAATTTTTCCCTTAAAATCAGAATTTACTTTCATGGTTAGGAGACCATTTTTTTCAAAAACAGTACATAATTGATTGTTTGAATTCCAGCCATGAAGAAAATTTGAATTTAATTGAATGATTGCGCCTTTTTTCACATCAATCTGCACCTCAGCTTGACTTGGGATAAATTCTTTCAAGGACACACTCCCGCTTCCATCCAACACATAAACTTCCCCTCGATAGCCTTTATCGTTGACTGTTTTTATGAAACCATTGGTGTTTTCTGCTGTTGGATCCATGAACCCCTTTGTAGCAAGATTTTTCACTTGATAATGTTGGAAATCAAATCCCCAACCTTTAGATTGTGGAGAATCTATCGTTTTCTCAATCGTTGAATGAGTGACCATTGTAGGAAATTCGCTCGTTGGCAAACTACAATCAGCCATTTCAAACACTTTTATGTAGGGATGGGTTGCTGTCCATTGTGATTCAACTAGTAAAAATGCAATCAAAATCAAGAAAACTGACCTTCTCTTTTGTAAAATCGAATTTAACCCAAAAGCCAATAGAATCAACAAAAAACAATACACGATGAATAGTCCTCTGGTTTGAATATGCGCATTGTTAACGATAGGAAGTTTTTGGAACAAACGCCAAGGATTTATTGGGTCGAACCATCCCGAACCAATCCATAAAAACATAAGAATTACCAACAAATAAGGCACGAATGATCGTCGCCAATGCTTTACCAAGAAAAAAACGATGACACCAAAAGCGACCAAACCAATATAGGCTCCAAGCTCCAAGTAATTCATATAATTTGAAAAGTTTGCCCCTTGAATTTCCAAACGCACAAAAGCCATTGGATTAAAAAAACTACTCAGAACAGATTTAATATCTAATGCAATATTTTCAAGGACCGGAGTGCGATTCATGTGACTCATTAAAAGCGGAATCAACTTAAACGATGAAAGCCCAATAAAAACGATAATGCTTACTATAAAACTTCGTTTATCATGAATCATCGATCGAAACAACTTACCAAAGGAAATTCCATTCACTTGAAATACCAACATGAAAAACATTAAAAGCTGAGCATAAATAAAAGCATAAATTCCGCCGTCCAAAAGCATGAAAGCACAAAGTACAGCATACCAAACTTTAAACCGCGCATCTTCCAATCGAAGTATAAAATAAATCACCCATCCAAAAAGTAAAAAGGATCCGAAAATGATGTGTCCTTCCGAATAATGCAAATGAAACCAAGATGCATGCACAAACAGAACAGCGACGACAACACTCACAAAATGATTCACTTTTAAATATTTCAACAGGTAGAAAAAACCGTAACTACCTACAAATGCTAAAAATATCAATGAAAATAAATTTGCAAAAGGCGCACTAAACAATAGATCGAAAAGTACCATTGGACTAAAAACCCTTGATTGTGGATTTGCAGCAACATCCATTCCTCCAAACAAATAAGGGTTGTGCAAGGGCAATTTACCGTAATGATGTGCGCAAGAATGAATGAACAAACTGTTTGCATCGAATAAACCCCAATCTCTCGTTAAAATATGTGATGAAAATTTTACTAAAGGCAAAATGAATGCAGAAATGCTCCCCAGAAAAAAAACGAGAAATAAACCAAATTTGTGCTGCAAAAAATTCTTCATCCGCTAAAATCTACTACTCCATAAACACTTTTCCAAATGAAATTCTCTTAGTGTAAGAAACAAAAATAGGTAACTTATTTAGCAATTGTAAAAACAATCTAATACGTTCTATCATTTCATTAATCAAATAACTCCAACAAATTTTCTTGACTAAGTACTTTCAACACAGAAGCATCCGTGCGCACCAAATCTTCGGCTAGTTCTTTTTTGGAAGCTTGTAAATTCAAAATCTTGTCTTCGATGGTATTCGGACAAATCAAACGAATGGCCACCACATTTTTCTTCTGTCCAATGCGGTAACTTCTGTCAATGGCTTGATTTTCTACCGCTGGATTCCACCATGGATCAACGATATACACGTAATCAGCTTCGGTTAAATTTAATCCTACTCCTCCCGCTTTGAGACTAATTAAAAAGACACGAACTTCCTCATCGTTTTGAAAGCGGTGTACAATTTCTTCGCGATTTCGAGATTTTCCTGTCAAGTATTCATGCGAAATTTCTGCCTTGTCCAACTCTTCTTGAATTAAATCGAGCATGGAAACGAATTGTGAAAAAACCAGAATTTTGTGATTTCGATGTTTGTTATGAATCTCCTCCATCAATACATTCAATTTCGCAGATTCGCTTCCGTAATCAGCATCATCGGGAATGATTTTTGGCGAATCGCAAATTTGGCGGAGTTTGGTCAATCCAGCTAAAAGCGCCATGTTACGCTGAATCCCTGATTCTTCTAGCAATTGTTCTCTAATTTTTAGTCGATGCGCATCGTAAATTTTTCGCTGTTCATCGCCCATTTCGCAATGAAGAATCATTTCTGTTTTGTCAGGCAATTCAGTAGCGACTTGTTTCTTTGTGCGACGCAATAAAAAAGGATTGATCTTGTTTTGAAGTTCTTTTGCGCGACCAATGTCCTTGAATTTATCAATTGGTGTGGAATACTGATCACGAAAATTTTTCATCGAACCAAAAATTCCTGGTACCGCAAACGAAAATTGAGCAAACAAATCAAAGGTATTATTCTCTATAGGTGTTCCTGTGAGCACCATTCTATTCCTCGCCTGCAATAAGCGAGCAGCTTTGTAACGTAATGATTCTGGATTCTTAATCGCTTGAGATTCATCCAAAAACACATAATCAAATGCAAATTTTTTCAATTGACCAATGTCTGAAATCAAAACGCCATAGGTCGTCAAAACGACATCGTAATCAGCAAAGTGATTGATTTTCTTTGCTCTTGTCTGTCCGTAATTCACATGCACACGCAAAGAAGGAGCAAACTTTTCCAATTCTCTTGTCCAATTAAACAACAAGGTTGTTGGCAATACAACTAAGTGTGTTCCTGTATCACGTTTTTCTTTTAGCGACAACATAAACGAAATCACTTGGATGGTTTTTCCCAATCCCATGTCGTCGGCCAAACAACCACCAAAGTTAAATTCATCCAAAAAGTGCATCCAATTCAATCCTTCTTTTTGATATCCACGAAGTTCGGCTTGCAACAAAGCTGGCGTTGAAACATGCTTGATTTCTCTAAAGTCACGGATGCGATTTTTCAAATGTTCAATATCTTTCATCACTTGTTTGTCCAATTCCTCCTGCACAAACAATTCGTTAATCAAGCCATAATTTACCTTTGAAATGCGAATGCTATCGTCAACCAAATCGCCCGAACGGAAATAATTGTTGAACTTTTGAATCCATTCTTCAGGAAGCAAACCATGCGTTCCATCTCCTAAAACGACATAATTCCGTTGGTTTTTAATCGCCTTTTGGACTTGCAATAACGAAACTTCTTCGTTTCCAAACTTCATTTTTATTTGCGTATCAAACCAATCGATGCCACTGCTGACATTAATTTTTACCGCAATTTTATTGCTATTCCATTTGTTTCCCTTCAATTCTTTGAATCCAAGAACTTGAATACCTAGGTCATTCCACTCTGCAAATGCTTGAACGAACCAGCCTTCGCTGTAAAATGTTTGCTTATGAAGGTAAAAATGCTCGAATTCATTCAATTGTTCTTCAAAATGATCGTGCTGACGCAACAAGACACTCAAAAACTGATTTTCCAAATCCTTATCGCGCGGCAAATGATAACTTTCACCAATTTCATCCAAGGCAATGATCTGCTTGTTGACCAAAATAGGCACTTCTACTTTTCCATATCGAACAGCTGGTGTAATTAGAATGTAATTCTCGGACTCCGAAAGATAAATTGTTTTTTCAATGTTCTTAACGCCAGAGAAAAAAGCAATCTGTTTTGGTGTCGGCTGTTTTACAAATGAGTATTTGATTTTAACTTCCTGTTCCAAAGGCGCCAAATACGTTTGCTGAAATGCTTCGTATTGCGCTGCTGGAATGAGCAGTCGGTTATTGTGTTCCTTAAAAAAATGCAAGAGTTGATACTTTTCAGCACCTGAAAATAAATGTACTTCACCTTCCGCTTCAATGAAAAAACGTTGATGTATTTTCGTGAATTGAAAAGCAATGGGTTTGTCGTTGATCACCAAAAATGGTAGAATTTCAAAAAAATCTTTCTTCTGATTGATTTCCAACTCGATGTAAGCATTATCCGTAATCCGAATTTGAGCTAGTGTTAAGTATTTTGCAGATGTAATTGTGCCGTGTTCATGATTTGAAAAAAAATAAGACACATTTAGATTTCCTTCCAAAATAGTCCGAAGCGCCTTCAATTGAGGTTCAATTTCCTTTTCTCTGTGATAAACTCCTTTGAAAAAAAGAATGGCTGCATACACTTTGATACTTTCTCCGTCCGAACAATTCTGAATGGCTAAATTTGGGTCAATGGTATTGAATGGATTTTTGGGGCGACCATCTTTTGTGCAAACGTATTCGAACAAATTCAATTTTAATTCACTGTAATATGGATTAAAAGAAAACGACAAACCTTTAAACGTTTCAACTTCATTCCTTTTGATGCGTTTTTCAGAAAAAACAGCTTTTGGCGTTGGAAGCAATTGGTTTAACTTCTGCTGACCTCGTTCGTCTAAAGGCAATAATTCTTTCATTTTTGGAACAACATGAGGCTGACCGTAGCGTAAATCCAAATCAAAGTAATCTTCTAGGTTATCAACCGATTCCATTCCATATTTCGTGGCCGTGGCTTTGAGAAGAACGTTTCTTTTTTCTGGATAAAAATACATGTGCAATTCATCGTAAGCCAAAATGCAATACAAAGCAATCGCCTGATGAATACATATTTTTTTTGTTTCGATTTGACAGTCGCAGGATGTTGTTAACTTTTGATCCGACGTTGAATAGTTCATCGTGACCATATGTTGATACCTCGGATTACTCGCAACATGCATGGAAGCATCATTGATTTTTGCTTCGCGCACATGACAGGTGCCTGGATACATAAATTGCCTTGGGTTCAAATCCGATAATCGTGCGATGAAATCTTCATCCAATGCACTAAAAGTGAAATTTTCGATGATAATAAAATCCATCGGAACGCCATCCACAACAAAAGTTTCGCTTCTTAAAGGCTTTTCTAAGCGCTCAATAATTGATTGATTTTTTTCCAAAATTTTAATTCATTAAAAGGTAAGTATACTAATAGGTTATTCTCAAACAATGTTTTTGTAACACTGTTAACTTTTCTCGAAAAGAGGAAGTAATTCATCTAATCGAACTTTAAATTAGTAAATAATTTTGAATTGGAAAAAATGTTTTCGAAAAATTTTTAAGAGACTAAAAAGTAGCAACTAGAAAAAAACTCAAGTAATTCGCAAAAGTTATTTTTGCTTCTCCTTCAAAACAATTTCAATAAATGAGACTGAATTAACCTACCTGTGCGTTGGTTTTTGTTAGAATTTCATTTTGCGAAATACCCAAAGCCTTGCACACAGTTACAACTATCGCTTTTTTGTCGTATCCGCATTCTTCCCACAATTCTTCTTGTGTTCCGTGATGAATGAATTTATCAGGAACTCCTAATCTCAATACATGCGCTGTGTAGTTATTGTCAGCCATAAATTCGATTACTGCCGAACCAAATCCACCCATCAAACAACCATCTTCAATCGTGATGATTTTTTTGAATTTCGCAAAAACCTCATGCAACATGATTTCATCAATAGGCTTCACAAAACGCATATCGTAATGTGCAACAGATGCTCCAAGTTCTTTCAATTCTTCGATGGCATCTTGCGCAAAGTTTCCTGGGTGACCAATGGTCAAAATGGCAATATCTTCTCCGTTTGTGAGTTTGCGACCTGTTCCAACTTTGATTTCCTTGAACGGCGTTTTCCAGTCAAGCATCACACCATTTCCACGCGGATACCGAATGGAAAAAGGTCCTTTGTTTTCCAATTGTGCGGTGTACATTAAATTCCGCAATTCTGCTTCATTCATAGGAGCTGCAACCGTCATGTGTGGAATGCTTCGCATGTAAGCCAAATCATAAGCACCATGATGCGTTGCCCCATCGGCACCAACCAAACCACCACGATCCAAACAAAACACAACATTCAATTTTTGGATAGCAACATCATGCAAAACTTGGTCGTAAGCACGTTGCATGAATGAAGAATAAATATTGCAAAATGGAACCATTCCTTGAGTAGCTAAGCCAGCTGAAAATGTAACTGCATGTTGCTCCGCAATTCCAACATCAAACGAACGATCGGGCATTGCTTCCATCATTATATTTAGCGAACATCCTGAAGGCATTGCAGGTGTAACACCCATAATTTTGTCATTTTTCTCCGCCAATTCAACGATTGTATGACCAAAAACATCTTGATATTTTGGTGGTTGTGGTGATTTTGGAATAATTTTTACAATTTCTCCAGTGTCTTTATTGAATACTCCAGGTGCATGCCATTTTGTTGGATTTCCTTCTTCAGAAAATTTATAACCAGCACCTTTGCGGGTAATGCAATGCAAAATTTTTGGACCAGGAATGTCTTTCAAATCTTCCATGATCTTCGCCAATGCAATTACATCGTGACCATCAACAGGACCAAAATAGCGAAAGTTTAATGATTCAAATAAATTGCTTTGCTTCAACAATGAACCTTTCAACGCAGTCGAAATTTTGGAAGCAACAGCTTGAGCATCAGGACCAAATTTGGAAACTTTCCCAAGTAATTTCCACACCTCATCTTTGACTTTGTTGTAAGTATGCGAAGTGGTAATATCAGTCAAATATTCTTTCAAGGCTCCTACATTCGGATCGATGGACATGCAATTGTCGTTCAATACAACCAACAAATTCGCATCCTTTTCAAAACCAGCATGGTTCATGCCTTCAAAAGCCAAACCAGCAGTCATGGCGCCATCTCCGATTACAGCGATGTGTTGCCTGTTTTTTTCTCCTTTGTATTTGTTCGCAACAGCCATTCCTAACGCAGCAGAAATAGAAGTTGAAGAGTGTCCAACACCAAATGTATCGTACTCACTTTCTGATCGTTTTGGAAATCCAGAAATTCCGCCTTTTAAACGATTCGTATGAAAAACGTCTTTTCTTCCTGTCAAGATTTTGTGTCCATACGCCTGGTGTCCAACATCCCAAACCAATTGATCAAAAGGCGTGTCAAACACATAATGCAAGGCAACGGTCAACTCAACAACACCAAGACTAGCACCAAAATGCGAATTTCCTATAGACGATATGACATCCACAATATACTGACGAAGTTCTTCAGAAACCTGAGGTAAGTCATCTACCGAAAATTTTTCGCGTAAATCTTTTGGTATATCAATTTGATCCAAAAATGGACCCGCTTTGTATTCTGACATTGAGTGTTGTATAATAAGAAACAAAAATATTGCTTATTCCATTCAAAACAAACTTATAAGCGATTTATTTTGCGTTGGATGGGATTTAACGAAATTTAAGAAAATACCACAAAAACAAAAATTCAATATATCTTTAAATCAAAAAATCTTACATGTCAAAATTACCCGCGGTCGGAACAACCATTTTTAGTGTCATGTCCAAGTTGGCTTTGGAACACAAAGCCATTAATTTGTCACAAGGATTCCCAAATTTCCCGATTGATGCCACGCTCAAAAAAATCTATCAAGAAACGATTGATTTGGATGTGCATCAATACGCTCCAATGCCAGGAAATCAAAAATTATTGTTTCAAATTGCTCAATTAATTCAGCGTCAATACCAGCGAACGGTAAATTTCGAGTCTCAAATTTTGGTTACTGCTGGCGCTACCCAAGGGATTTTTTCTGTGATACAAGCGTTGGTTGAACACAACGATGAAGTGGTGGTTTTGGATCCGTGTTATGATTGTTATGATCCGGCGATCGTTTTGGCAGGTGGAAAACCAATTCATATTTCCTTGACAAATGAATACTTGCCTGATTGGCAGAAAATCGACGACACCATTTCGGATAAAACCAAGATGTTGATTATCAACAATCCCCACAATCCATCCGGGAGAATTTGGCAAGAGTCAGATTTTCAAGCATTGGAGTCGATCATGGAACGCTATCCAAAACTGATTTTATTGTCTGATGAAGTCTATGAATTCATTACGTTTGAGCAAAAACACATTTCGGTTCATGGACGTTCAAAAATTGCTGATCGAACGATTATTGTGAGTTCTTTCGGCAAGACTTTTCACATTACAGGTTGGAAAATGGGATATTTGGTGGCTCCTGAACAATACATGGTTGAAATTAAAAAAGTGCATCAATTTTTGGTTTTTAGCGTGAACAGCGTGGCGCAAGAAACACTTGCCAGATACCTCGAAGTGGTTGATGTGAATCAATTGGGATCATTTTATCAAGAAAAACGGGATTTGTTTCGCAATTTACTTGCTAAAAGTCGCTTTCAGCTTTTACCGAGCGAAGGTACTTATTTTCAAGTAGCTAGTTATGCTGAAATTTCACAAGAAACAGATGTCGATTTTACACAACGATTGGTCAAAGAATTTGGTGTGGCGACCATTCCGATCTCTGTTTTCAATCAATCTGCCAAAGACATAAAACACATCCGTTTTTGCTATGCAAAGACAGACGAAACACTCATTCAAGCCGCTGAAAAATTATGCAAGATTTAAGAGTAACATTGGTTCAAGCAGATCAAATCTGGGAAGACAAAGAAGCCAATTTCCAAAACTACGAGCGACTTCTGACCAATTCAGAACCAACCGATTTGATTTTGTTGCCAGAAATGTTTAATACTGGTTTTTCTATGAATGCAGAATCTTTGGCTGAATCATATTCAAATTCCAAATCCATTGACTGGTTAGAAAAAATGGCTTTTGAGAAAAACGCAGCGATTTACACTTCACTTATTATCAAAGAAGAAAATCACTATTTCAACCGAGGAGTTTTTGTATTTCCATCTGGTGATTTAGTTTGTTATGACAAACGAAAAACATTTGGCTTAGCTGGAGAAGATAAAATTTTTGAAGCTGGGAAATCGAATACAATTGTGAATTACTTGGGTTGGAAAATCAACCTTCAAATTTGTTACGATTTGCGATTTCCGGAAATTTCGTTGAATTATATGAACGATGGAGCAGCGAATTATGATTTGTCATTGTATGTTGCCAATTGGCCCGAAAGGCGCATTTCGCATTGGAATAATTTATTGCCAGCTCGTGCCATCGAAAATCAGAGTTATGTTGTGGCTGTAAACCGTGTTGGCGTTGACCAGACAGAACTAAGGTACAATGGTCAAAGTCAACTAATTGATGCTTTAGGAAATGTTAACAGTGTTGGTGATAAAGAGATTGTATTTGCGACTAAGTTACAAGCAGAATATTTAGCAGAAACACGTTTGAAATTACCATTTTTAAAAGACCGAAATGTTAAAATTTGACAATGGTGGGTTGATGTTTTCAATTGTTAATGAAATGTTGTATTTTAGCTGACATTAAAATCGAAAAGAACTATGAAAAAAATTTACTTAAGTGCATTTGCATTGACTTATAGTCTATTTACAATGGCACAAATGAGCGGTCCGTTATTGGAGATCTCGGAAAATAATAGCACCAAACCTATGAAACCTTCTAA
This sequence comes from Crocinitomicaceae bacterium, assembly GCA_965247975.1. GTDB lineage: Bacteria > Bacteroidota > Bacteroidia > Flavobacteriales_D > Crocinitomicaceae > Taishania. The sequence goes on along the minus strand of OZ252050.1, from coordinate 656,268 downwards.
AGCTGAAAAAGCATTAGGTGTAATTGTTTGGGAGGATGATTTTTCTACAGCAGCTGATTGGACAATTGGCGCAGCAAACATTCAAGGTCAATGGCAGATTGTTTCAACAACACCTGCACAAGTAACGCAATACATGGGAGCAAATACGACCTCAACTGCAGCAAACGGATTTGGTGTTTTTAATGGAGTACAATTTTTACTTGCTCCGCCAGTAGATGCGCAAAACGCAACGTTGACTTTCAACACAGCACAAGATTTCACAGCTTATCCTAGTTTGAGAATTTCATTTGAGCAAAGATATCGTGCCTTTAATACAGACGAAACTTGGATAGAATTTTCAACAGATGGTGGAACTACTTGGTCTGGAGTGCAAGTAAATACAGCAGAAGTAACAAACGACCCTGCAGTACAAAACACTATTGAATTAGATGCAACTCCATTCATCGGTGGAGAAGCTTCTGTCATGGTGCGTTTCCGTTGGGCAAGTCCATCAGGAGATGATTCTTTCGGATCAGGATATGGATGGTGTGTAGATGATGTAAAAATCTTCACTCCTGCAGACAATGATGTGAGTGTTGAAGAAGTTTTTGTTGGAGATTTAGTGAATGATTATAATTATTCGATGATTCCTTTAGGACAAGCAGCACCTATGATAATTGGTATAGCATTAGAAAATGCTGGACTTAATGATTTCGTTGCACAACCAGTTAATATTTCTATCAAATTAAATGGTGGAGAAGTGCACAACGAAAATGTTACAGTTTCACTTATAAGTGCTGCTTCAGACACAATTTGGCAAACTACTTCGTATACTCCAAATGCAATCGGTAATTATGTTGTAGACATTTCTATTCCTGCAGATGATGATTTAACGAACAACACCGGAACAAATGCCCTTGAACTGACAAATTGGGTTTTTGGACATGATTATGGCGGAACAGTAGCAAGAGGATTTCCAAATGACAGTGTAGCAACATCAATCGGTAATGTTTACCGTATGGTGAATACCCAAGATGTTAGTGCAATTAATGTGAAATTCGCAACTGGAACAACAGTTAGTAATGGTGGTCAAGAAGTAAGAGTTGCGATTTATGAAATGACGTCAGAAAGTATTCAAGATGATCTTAATTTCATCACAGAACAATATTATACTGTAACAGGTGCTGATTTATCATCACCATTTTCTTTGATTGAATTACCAGCACCTGTCACATTGACGGCCGGCACAAGTTACATTGCCTTTGTAGAAAAATTTGCTGGACCTCTTGCGAAAAAATTAAATGTGACAGGATCAACAGCTGGTGACGATGACTTTTCAACGGCATGTTATGGTCCTTTTGGTGCAGCTGATGCTGAAAACTGGTTCAATGGTTGGGGATGGTCTCCATATGTTCGTTTGAATTTTGATCCATCGTTAGCAGTTGAAAATATTTCTATGTTAGATAACGTAAATGTTTACCCAAATCCGTCAACAGGAAATGTTACTATTTCGAATGATAATGGAACGGAAAATACAATTACTGTTTTCGATATTAGCGGAAAACAAATCACTTCCAAAACATCAAATACGGCAACAACATTAGATTTAAGTTCATTTGGTGCTGGTGTTTATGTAGTTGAAATTACAAATGACAACAATAAAAAAACAGAAAGAGTTGTAATTAGATAATTCATTTCTAATCCTCTTATATCTTTGAAGGGCTGTCTCAAAATTAGACAGCCCTTTTAATTTTTCGGAGGCTGAACTAAAAAGTGCGAAAATGAGGCTTTCGAAGATGAAAAAAGCGGAGTTTACTCAAGTAAAAGAGCATTTTTGAATCAAGTATAACGAAATTTTGGCACTTTTTAGACAGCCCCTTTTTTTATGAATTATATCGAACTTGGCTATATTGGATTGTTTATAGGAAGCTTTCTTGCCGCAACCATTTTACCTTTTAGTTCAGAACTACTATTTGTCGGTTTTTTGTTGGCAGATTATCAACCCGCAATAGTAATCTCCGTAGCAACAATTGGAAATTTTTTTGGTGGAATGACCAACTACGGCTTAGGATATTTAGGTAATCCCAAATGGCTTAATAAATTAGGAATGAATGAACAAAAAATTGATTCATTTAGGGAGCGCATTCAAAAATATGGCATTTGGATTGGACTTATAACTTGGTTACCCTTTGTTGGTGACCCACTTGCAGTTGCGTGCGGATATTTTCGTGTAAAATTTATCTCATTCAGTTTATTGATGCTCTTTGGTAAATTTTCAAGGTATTTGTTTCTTTACTTCTTTTTTCGCTAAGCGGGAAGCGCTCATATTTGTTTATTCCGTTTAAAAACAACAACTTTGTTCTAGCATTTTAACATGGCAGAAAATCTTATTCATATTCAAGGATCGAAAGAAGAGCAGTATAAAAACCTACTGCCTCAAATTGCCGCTTTAATTGATGGAGAAAAGGATGAAATTGCCAATTTAGCAAACATTTCTGCAGCTCTTAAACAAACCTTTGGCTTTTTATGGATTGGTTTCTACTTGGTAAAAAACGATGAATTAGTGCTTGGTCCATTTCAAGGTCCAATTGCTTGTACACGGATTAAATTCGACAAAGGTGTTTGTGGTAAATCATGGTCAACCAAAGAAACGATCATCGTACCAAATGTTGAAGCTTTTCCTGGACACATTGCATGTAGTTCGGATTCGAAAAGTGAAATTGTTGTTCCAATTATCAACAAAACGGGGAATGTAATTGGAGTTTTAGATGTTGACAGTGACCATTTAAATAACTTTGATTCTATCGATGCGCTGTATTTAAACGAAATAGCACAATGGTTGGCAGAATATTAATATACTTACTTTCTGCGATTCTATTGAGCTCATGTGCTCAAGTTGGAACCATTTCGGGTGGACCTCAAGATGAAAAAGCGCCTGAAATAAAAAAAATGACTCCTGAAAACAAAGGGACAAACGTCACGACAAATGAGATAATCATTGAATTTGACGATTTCATCAAATTAAATAATCCAGCTCAAACAATTCAAGTTGTCCCGCCTGACTTTAAAGTCAATGCAACAGCCAAAGGAAAGATAGTAACATTGAATTGGTCGGAGCCTATGCAGAGTAATACAACCTATTCTATCTTTTTGAACAAAACCATACAAGATATTACTGAATCCAATGATTCAATTATGCAATTGGTATTCTCAACAGGTGATCAAATTGATTCGTTGACATATACTTGTTTTGTAAAAGATGCATTTTTGCAAACTCCAGCAAAAAAGGTCATCGTCGGTTTGTTTTCATCTGCAGATAGTTTGCGACCAACCTACTATTCTCAAACCAATGAACTAGGAGAAGCAACGTTCAATTACCTTAAACAAGGAACTTATTTTGTTCGCGCATTTAACGACAAAGACAACAACCTACAAATAACTAAAAATGAACCTATTGGATTCAAAGCGATTCCGATAGAACTTTTAAGTAGCGTTGTTGATTCGATTCCCATTCCATTGTTTCAGCCAAAACTCAAGCCAAAAATTACCACTTTTCAATTCCAAGCACCAGGTGCTTTTTCTATTGGAGCAAATAGATCGCTAAACAATGTCACCTTTGAAATGAATAAAACACTGATTTCAGAGTCAACTATTCATCGTATTACGCAAGATAGCATTTTCATTTATTTCAACCCTAATGACGCTAAAACGATTGAATTAGTAGCAAAAGGAAGTGAAATAAACGATACTGTTAACTTAAGAATGCCATTATCCAAAGCCAAAGTCCTAAAAATTCAAGGGCCTACAAACAATAAAGTCCTTTACAATGAAGCTCTTGAGTTTACTTGTCTGGATCAAATCGCTAAATTAGATACCTCATTGATTAAACTCTTGAATCAGAAAGATTCTTCTCGCTTAACGAATTATTCTTTTCAAACAATTGGCAATTCGTTAAAAATTAACTTAGATAAATCCAACATAGATAATTTAATCATACAATTTGAAAATGGTGCACTCGTTGGTTCATCTCAGGCAACGCATCCTAAAACCAACTTTTCTATTGGTGTGACCAAACAAAAAGAAGTGGGGAGCATTGTGTTAGATCATTCAAAATTTAACCATTCCATTATCCTTGAAGTTTATTTGGCAGATAAAAAAGTACGCACTTTGTCAATTGTTGATAGTAAGATTTCGCTTCTTGACAATTTACTTCCTGGAGATTATACCTTCAAAGTAATTGATGATGTGAATAGCAATGGAATATGGGATACAGGAGATTTTTACACGAAACTAATGCCAGAAAAAATCTTTATCTTTAATGAACCCACAAAAGTCCGTGCGAATTGGGAAATAAATGTGTCACTAGCTCCTAACAAAACCAACGATGGAGAATGATTCCGTCATATCCAAAAATTTAAGTGGTTGGAAAATCGGATTAGCGATTTTTATCAGTATTTCAATTGCCAGTTATTTGCTTTATTCAGCGCTTAGTGAAACACAATTTGTAAGAGTAAATGACGGCACTGGAACTTACGAATGGATGGACACAAATAAAAATGGTAAAGTTGATACAAATTTATCCATTGAATTTCAAAAAGTCGCCAAAGGAGATTATCGTCAATTAAATCTATACGATGCAATCAATGAAATAAATTGGTCAGCCAAATCCTATTTCTATTTCCTTTTGGCAATTTTATTAATGGTAAGTCGTGATTTTTTCTACATCCTACGAATTCGCTTATTGACAAAAAACGAACTTAGTTGGAAAGCAAGCACATATGTGATTTTAATTTGGGAGTTTGCGTCTGCATTAACACCAGGTGTTGTCGGTGGAGCGACCGTTGCCATGTTCATCTTAAACAAAGAAAAAATTCCATTAGGTCGATCGACCGCTATCGTATTTATTACAGCAATGATGGACAATTTGTTTTACATTGTTTTGATCCCAATTGTTTTTATTTTCATTTCCACGAACGATTTATTTCCAAAGTCGATGGACAACCAGGAAGGGCTTTATTGGTTCTTTTGGCTTGGATTCAGCATTATTTTTGCAGCATGTTTATTTTTATTTCTGTCCATTTTCGTTTGGCCAAAACTTGCTTCTAAATTTCTCAAAGCTATTTTCTCCTTACCTATTTTAAGAAGGTGGAAAAATGGAGCCATTCAAACAGGTGCTGACATTGAAGTGACTTCTGCCGTTATGCGCAAAGAGCCTATCATTTACTGGTTAAAGGTTTTTGGCGCAACCTTGATGAGTTGGATTTCGAGGTATTTGGTTATCAATGCGCTTTTACAGGCTTTTATTGGTTTCAATCTGCTTGAGCACATGCAATTGCTTGGAAAACAATTAGTGCTTTGGCTTTTTATGTTAATCAGTCCTACACCCGGCGGAAGTGGTGTTGCTGAATATGCATTTAGTGAATTACTTGCTCCATATGCATCATCTGCTGTTTTATTGGCTGGACTTGCAATTATCTGGAGGTTAATCTCCTACTTCCCTTATTTATTCATTGGTGCCATCATTTTACCGAAATGGCTTAGAAAAAAATAATTGAAAACATAGGCCTTACTCATTCAATTAATTCTTAATTTCATCTTTCAGAGCCATTTATGCTTTTAAGTTTATTATATAATACTTTTTATTCATGCGAATTTCAATTTTAATTTCCCTTATTTCATTCAGCTGTTTTGGTCAATTCTCATCCTTAAATACTGTCGTAGAGAATCAAAATATTTTAAAAGTATCTATCTTGAATGATGGTTCGACGAATGAAATTGCGAAATTCAATAAATTAGAGCTTGGTGTTGAACTTCCAGAGAGCACTTTAAAAGCGGTAAACGCGTTTTTAAACAAAGAAAAGGTACCTGGAAATCAAAAATTAAATCCTTTTTTAGAATGGCAACTTGATGTGGAAGCACATTTTACTCATGAAGCATCTGGCGAAAAGCAAAGAGTAGAAGGATTTTATTATGCTGATTACACGATTAACCAAAAAACCAATGATTGGGATTTCAAGAAGACGAACTACCCAATGCGCATAAGATTTGCACCTACAAAATCCGGTAAATGGAATTGTGAAGTTACGTTAAAGGTGCGACAATCACTTTTGAATAAGTCTGAGAACATAACATTTAACGTTGTAGAAAGCAATTCGAAAGGGTTTGTCTCTGTGCACTCAAATAAAAGGAATTTACAAAGGGCTGGCGAAATTATTTTCCCTGTTGGAAACAACTTTTGTGCTCCTGATGATGAAGTAGTAGCATACCACAATTTAAAAAATCCAGAATTAGAACCTGATAAATTAAACAAGGCAGCTACTCCAAATTCATGGCAAATATATTTAGATAGGATTGAAGATTATTATAAAGAAGGTGGGAAATATATAAGAACCATTCAAACTCCTTGGTCCAATGCAATAGAATTCGAAGAAAAAGGCAACTATTTCAATCGTCTGCATTATGCATGGGAGCAAGACCGATTAATAGAGCTTTCTGAAAAATACGATGGATTAATTCTATTTAATTTTATGATGCAAGAGGCATTCATGAATTTTGGTGACTATTATTTTTACGATTGGGATTGGGATCATTACAATTACTTCAAGGAATGGGACAAAAACGACCGTTATCCAGTTTACGGTTACAACGATCGACCAGGAAAAAAACAACCGCACGAAATGTTTTTAATTGAAGATGATCTAAAACATCATGAACAACGAACACGCTATTATGTTGCTCGTTATGGATATTCGACTAGTATTTACGAATTTGAAATATTAAGTGAACCGTATCATTTGGATCAATTTTGGAGTGAAACAAATTCACAAGAACCCTATTTATTTCCAGATCACCCTTTACACAACGAAGTTGTACGTGCTTTAAATAATTACCAAAACCGAATCAGCAAGTACATAAAAGTTGATTTAGACCATAAAAATCAGTTAGTCGGGATAAATACAACAGGTCCTGCATGGAGACCAGATGGATTCATTGTGCTAGACAGCAGCCTCTATTCTCCTTACGTTGATATTATCGGAATGAACCCTTATTCGAGCGCACCAAATCGTTATATCATTTCGAAATCCCAAAAAAAAGGCAATAACGGCTTCGATGATGGCGAAAATAGCTATGCAAAAATGATCAACGACTATTTTGTGCTATTCAATAAACCAATCATCATATCAGAAGGAGGACCATCTGAGAATTTTTTAGTTTGCAGTGATTATTCAGACATAATGATTGATAATCAATCTATACAAATGATGGGGTTTGCTGGTTATCACTTATGGAATGGCTTTCGTCCGCATGAAATTAAACTCTGGACATCCATCCTTTCATCCTTGAAATTGTCACAAAATTATTTAATTCCTGTATTTTCTCAAGGAGATGGTAAATGGGTCCAAGGCCGTCAAAAATCCAAATTAAATCGATCAGACGATACAGCAATTAAGGAAACACAGTATTACATTGCAAGCAATCAATCCAAAGCTGTGGGCTATGTTCGGAATTTGACAGAAAATTATTTTACAAGCAAAATTGATAGTGTTTGTAACGATCCCTATTATGTTCCTAATAACATGGCATTTAAATCCAAAGTCAATTTTAAATGGACCGATGGTTCTAAAAAAGATCGCCTATCAATTGAAGGATTGCAGCGCAAAGAAAGTTACACGGTAACCTGGTTATCAAATGGCAAGGAAATAAGCAAATCTACCTTTAAAAGTAGCCGCAAAGGAACTTGGATACTTGAATATCCTGATTTAATTGTAACTGATCCTACTAAAGCGTTACCCATCGTTTGGTTTAGCATTGAAAAAACTCAATGATTCTTCTTGGTATTTGCGAAAAACTGAAAAATCATTTGTGAAAACACGATTAATACGAGTATCAACCATTGATTGTTTTTCACAAAAAATGAAATTACCAAAATAAATAATCCAAGTAAAACCAAGTATAAAGAACTGCGAACATGTTGTGTTAGTAAATTCTGAATTGTCATTTTTTTAAACATCTCAGGAAGAACAAATTCAGTTTTAAACTGCATATAACCAGCTAGTGCTACTAGCGGAACTAAAATAAAACCTTGAGGAATTCCCATCTCTGTGTATGTCAAAAATGAAATAATTTCGTGTACAAATTCAATTTTTGGATTGAGTAACCAAGAAACAAGATGCATCATTAAAATTATGATTATCATCAAAGCCAGGCCAAATGATTTTTGTTTTCCATATTCAATTCTTGGTGTTTTTTGAAAATCATTGATTTTTCTTGCTTTGAGATGGAAAATTACCTCGCGCGTAATTAAATCTAAAATGTAAAAAAGAAAAATAAAATAAATACTCCAATTCCATGCAAAAAATCCCAACAATGGAATCACAGCATCTGCTATACTTTTAAAATTCTGCCTTTGGTTAAAGGTCATACTTTGGTCTGTATTTTTCAACAGCATCTCTGGACAACTGAAAATCAGGATTTAATTTGAGCGCTTTAGAATAATATTTTAAAGCAGATTCCTTATTTCCTTTTTCTTCAAAGCACAATCCCAAATTGTGAAATGCCTCGACATATGCTGCATCCGTTTCAGTCGCGCTGTTGTAATAATAAATAGCACTATCCAGACTATTATCAAAAAACTGTTGAATATACCCAATTTGAAAAAGTCCCCTTGAAACATAGTAATCATTTGATTCATCACGAATCATTTTACGGTAATTTTCCTTTGCTTGCGCATAATTTCCCAAAGACTGATGTGCAAACGCGAGAGCGTAAAGTCCATCTGGATTTTTCGGCTCCAATTTATGCGCTGTGGTGTAATACTCTAAACAAATTGGATCATTCTCAGATTCATAGATAGCGCCTAATCGCAAATATCCTTCAAAAAACTTTGGATCTTGTTGTATGGCTGTTTCATAGGAAGATTTTGCTAAGTCAACGCGCTCCATTACTAAAAACATACTTCCTTTAAAAACGTATGCATCTCTTTTTCTTGGATCAATGCGCAAAGCACGGTCAACGTACAGAAAAGCATTTTCAAAATCACGTTGAAAGCCATAAGTAGTAGCAAGTTGAACGAGTGCATCCGTATTTTTAGGCTGTTTTGAAACAATGTACTTAAAATGGCGCTGCGCAATAGCAACATCCGCGACAGAACGTTCTGGTTTATTGTTTTGAACTTGTGCGTACAATAAGCGTGCATCCAAATTCATGCTATCTAATCTAAAAGCCTTGGCAGCATCCGCAAGGGCGTCTTGAAAATTCATGTCATCAAGCTTCAAATGTCCACGAAATAAAAGCAAAGGCACACTATCTGGATAAACCTGAAGTAGGCTATCAATGTTCTTGGCATTTGCTTTGACTACTGCAGGTTCATTTTCATTGCAAGATGAATTGATAATAACCAAAAGGACAAGAACTGGGTAAATAAATCGAACGTATTTCATAGTACAAATTTATACGAATTTTTAATTAATCGAGCTAAGGGCTTCATGATAGAGTAAAGAGTGATAACCAACTAATAAAATGTATCTTTTGCTTATCGCCTAATATACATTTCATAATAATAACTAAATTTGTTTCATGAAAATAGTAAGAATTTTTTTGCTGATTTGTGCGGTTCTATTCGTAGGATTAGAACTTTATGGACAAGGCTGTTCTCAATGCAAACTTGTTGCAGAACAGGGAAGTGAATTAGACGAAGGGTCTTTTGGCTCAGGAATCAACGGGGGAATATTATACCTTATGGCAATTCCTTACATTTTAATACTTCTTTTATTCAGAAAGAGGATCGTTCGTTTGTTCAAGCAATTGTTTCAGCAAAAATCAAAACCGACCACGCCCCTTAAATAAAGCAGTATTTCGAGTCGAATAAGAAAGCGAAAACTCTAAAGAACCACCTCTATAAGCATTTCTAAGCTTGGAAATTGTAATATCGTAGGATATTCCAAATTGAAAACTCTTCCAATCAATTAGAATGGATGGCATAATTGCATCTTTCCATCTTGTGTATAAGCCTAGTCCAATGAATGATTCTTGCGAGTTACCTGTTACATACGTTCCTTCTTCAAAGCGATAACGCAGCATTGCGCCAAAAAGTGTTTGGAAATGAGTGCCCTGAATCGTTTGTACAGCATTTGCGTCAATTGTTAATGCTGAAGTACCAATATCTGCCGTAACACCAACTAATCCAACATATTTACGGTGTAATTGTTCTGCTGTAGTGCCATTTGAAAATTTAAATTTTGGTGCATTTACATGGTAAGCCGATACACCAGCTTGTACCTTTAAGTTATTTTTACCTTGAAAAGTACTCTGTGATCCATCATAAACATAATAAACACCAGTGCTTGCGTCAATATAAGTGAAACTACCTAACTTATTCATATCACCAGTTAAAACAAGTTTATCAAACTTCTCACCATCCCACTGCGATCTATAATCAAGACTCGCAGCATTAGCCGAACGATTTCCTACACCACCTTGAAGCCCAACACCAATTGTATGACCATTTCCTCCCATCGGTAGAATTGCATTCAACGTTAATGAACCCTGTCTGTGACCAAATTTTGAATCTCCACCAACATCGTTAAAAAACTGAACCCCAATACCCAAATGAGCTCGATCATTCATATCTGGTTTGAATGCCGCCATTTCTGCCGAAATATTAGTTGTCATGAATTGAGTATTTGCGCCCAACCATTGATTTCGATGATTCACAATAAAACGTTCCCAACCATTGAAAACAGCACATGCTCCAGGGTTGATTAAAGTTGGTGTTTGTGCCGTCTGTGTAAAATGCAAGTCTTGAGCAAACCCACTAAAGCAATTTAATATAAGTCCGATATAAAGTAATCTATTCATGGTTCTAACGAATAACAGTAATATTACCAGATTTCAATTCAGCTGAGCCATCGTTGTATTTTACTTCAAGAATATAAGCATAAATACCTGTGTTCACTTTCGTACCGTTGTAATCTCCATTCCACTCAAAGTCTTTATTTGTTGTTTTCACCATTAAATTGCCCCAACGGTCATAAACTGTGAAGACAAAAGAAAATACATTCGTACCAATAATTAGTTTTAGCGTTTCCTCTTCACCATCTCCATCTGGAGAGAATCCACTTGGAACAAACATACCAACTGTACAGTTAATTCCTGCCGCCACCGGACTACAAGGGTCAAACGGATTAGATCCAACTGAAACTTCAGTTGCGTCAGGATAACCATCGTCATCACAATCAGCCACGGATAAAATGGTTTCCGTAACCGAACTAATAAGATAAGAACATGGATTGTTAGGATTAGTACCATCCAAATTTTCACGAATATCCAAAACTCCATCACCATCTGTGTCAATGTTACATTCAGGAGCCGAGTCATCTGGATCACAGAAATTAAGAGGGTCTGAACCGTTGGTAACTTCATCACCGTCATTAACTCCATCACCATCTGTATCTGGATTATTTGGGTCTGTATTTAAATTTGCTTCTTGAAGGTTCGTTAATCCATCACCATCATCATCACAATCATCATCATTTGGATCACAAGGATCCATAGGATCTGATCCATTTGCAACTTCAACGCCATCATTTATTCCATCATCGTCTGAGTCAGCATCATTTGGATCAGTTCCATAAGTTGCCTCATCCACATTTAAAATTCCATCACCATCCAAGTCAGGATTGTCTGGTAAAAACACTGCTGTGATATTTTCAATATTATTAATATCCATGCTATTGGTATCTTCAGTAATAGCATTAGACATTGGTCCTATGGTATACTCCCAATGATCAAAAGTAAAACCAGGTAATGCTTGTGCAATAACATTCGTGTTAATGCCACCAAAATACTCAGTTGTCCATGGATATGTAGGTGCCCATTGCGAATTGACTTTAATTTCACCACTAGAAACAGGCGAAACATCGAACACTACTTGAAAAGGACCTGTTAATGTGTAACAATCAATCAAACCTTGTGTTAATTCCACACATCTGTCTTCAATAAAGTCACGCATGTCTTGAACATTTCCTTGCCATTGCGCCACATTACCTCCCCATTTCGCGCAATGTGCAGCCATTTCAGGTTGAATTTCTGCAACCATACTATCGAGTAGAGGCAATAAGTAATCACAAGAAAAATATGTATTCATTAAGTCGATGTATCGAGCAATGTAATATTGATTCACTTGTTCATTCTCCAAAATCAATTTTTGTAGAATCTGAGTATGACCTTGTCCTCCTGGATTTGGCAAGTTTTCTGCGTTACAAGGGTCAGCATCTGGACCTATTTCAGGAATACCAGTATAATTTATATAATGTCCAAAAGTTGCATCCATATCCCATAGTGTATAGCGCCATTTTTTCTTGTCGCCATTCGGATCCATTCCTCTCCACCATGCAGTATTCCAATTTAACCAATCCTTGTTTACTGTATGGGAGTTAATCATAAAGTAATCACAAAGTGACTCCCAATTATACAGGGAATCAACATAGTTAAAATTCGCAGCAACCCCCATATTGTTATTCTGAATAAAAGTTCTCAACGCATTCCAGTCTGGTTGTGCATTTGGAGCACCATATTCTTGCCATGTTCCACCCAAGTTTTCAAATATTGCAAATTATATTTGTCTTGTTGAAAATAGTGGTCTGTGTAATCATGATCATCTGCCTTTTCACGAATTTCATATACACCCCAATATTGACCATTTAAGTAAACGACACAAGGTCTCCAAGTACGTTCATCCAGTTTCAAATCTGCTCGAATCGATAAAGTATGAATATATGCATCACGAATATGCGCACCATCGCTTTCGAAAGGATAGTTATCACTTGCCCCTGGTTTTAGGATTAAACGCTGAAAATCTTCGCGATCCTTGTCTGGGAAAATTTGATGTTGTAATTCATGATTGTAACCAAATTGATCCCTCATAATAAAGTCAAAACCACGCTGATCATAGGCCCAAGAATCATTTCCATGTTCGTTAAATGAGCCTTCACCTTCATCAATAAAAGTTCCATCATCTTCAAATAATTCGAACGCCCCTTGCGGGTTATTTTGAGTACCGTTGAGCAAAGTAGCCACTCCTGCTCCAGATACAGAAACAACAGAAACAGTATGATTTACGTTAATGAAATAGGTATTTGTCTCTGTAAAACTCGGCAGTTCTGTACTAAAAGCAACAGCCCTAAGCACTGTTGTTGCCGAAATAGAAATCGGTCCAGTGTACAATGTAGAAGTCGTAATTGGGACGGAACCATTTGTTGTATATCTTATTTGAGCTGTTGGATCAGCGCAAGTGATAGTTACCGTTTGATTCCCAGCATAGAAACCAGGAGCTAAAGACATAACAGGTTTTGGTGTGTAAAAATTTACAGCCCCTGTATTACTTGCCCCAGGAGTTGGAGTTGTGAATAATTTCCAAGTAACAGAACCATTTGTTTGTCTACCCACTGAGTGGTCAGCTTTGGTTCGATGCTGAATAAAAATTGAATCAACTACATTCCCTAAATCATTGGTTAAAATAATCCAATCATCCCTTGTTTGTTTTAAATTAAAATTTGGATGAAGTTCAGTTCCATTAACTGTGTTTCTTCCAGTTGGGTAATACACCAAAAAACCATTTGCAGGAACAGAACCGCTTGGGATTTGCCATTTAGTTAAATTGCCAGATCGCTCAGACAAATACCAACCTGTAAGATCCACTGGTGCAGCAGTTGCATTGTATAACTCAACCCAATCTTCTCTTTCACCATACGCATCAGTGATGCCATTCATGTTTGAACAAGAATATTCGTTAATCACAATCTGTGCATTTGCATCAGCAAAGAAAAAAAGTAAAAAAGCAGCTATAACTAAATGTTTCATAACTTCGAGTATTTTCAAAAAATAAGTATAACGGGACGTAATATTAATAAATAATTAACAATAAGACGAGTAGAAAACAGTTTTAGTTGTACATTTATCAAAAAAAAATTAAAAAAAATGAAATCAATTTCTTATTTCTTATTTTTCATTGCTCTTTCTTTTTTTGTTTCATGTAAAAAAGTTGAAGGAGAAGGAGGCGGAGCAACAATATCTGGAACACTTAATGGCCAAAAATTCAATGGAGCGGGCGTATTAATTACTGAATATCCATTGTTTGATCAGGATTTATACATCATATATGGTAATAACAGCACTTTTTACGATGACAAAATCAGTTCAAGCTACGATGGAACATTTGAATTTAGAAATTTACAACCTGGAAATTACACTGTTTTCCTTTATGAAAAAAACACTTCTGCGGCTAGTGGAAAATCTGTGATTACAAAGCAAATCGCCATTGATAAAAAGGATAAAAAAGGAACTGTAAACCTTGGAACAATAAATGTGCGCGATTAAGATGAAAGGCATTTTCTTAATTGCTCTTTTTCCCTTTTGCTTGTTAGGTCAATCTTCAAATAATATTTGGATAGAACTAGGTGTTAAAGGGAAAATAACTGATAAATTGGGTTGGCAAGCAGAAGTAACCAACCGATTTGGTCCTAATAATATTGAGCGATTTTATATTCAAGCAGGTGTAAAATACAAACTCACCAAATGGTTTAGACCGTCTTTTGATTATCGCTTCAGTCTTGATAAAGATTCATACACAAACTATCAACCTTCTCATCGGTTTTTACTGAATGCGAACTTTGAAAAAGAACTTATCAAAAATCTTGACGCTGCTGTGCGTTTGCGCTATCAATACGATTTTTCAACTTGGAATAGAGATTATGGCTATCAACAATCGGTGTCAAATACGTTGCGATTCAAACCAGAATTACAATATGACATCAAGAAAACTGCATTTGCACCTTACATAGGAGCCGAACTTTTTTATAGCTTAGAACGATACAATCCGTATTTCTATAAAATGAGATTTACTCTTGGCACAGACATTGAAGTTTCAGATCCCTTAAAAATTAGCCTAGGATATTTATTTGATCGTGAGTTGTTCGACAAAAACAACTACCCTAAACAACGTCATGTGCTAACGATTGGTTTTAGTTATAAAATTGAATAATACTTTTTACTTCACTTTTTCAATTTTAAATCCAATATCCAAAACCTCTTTAAGTGTTGGTTGAGTAATTCCTTGTTCTATAGTAAAACTATATTTCCCTTTTTCGGGCATTTTCCTGCGGCTAAAACGAAGTTGATTTTCGACTACAGTTCCTGAGTTGTTTCCTATCCAAGAACCATCAGGATTTGCAACCTTTATTTCAAACGGTTCGCGAACAACCTGTCCTTTCGGAGTTTTAGTTGTCCAGAAAATCCACAAATTGTTGAATTTATAACTTGTGCTGGTTCTAACGGTTAGAACAAAATCATAGAGTTCATTTGTGTCCTTAATATCTACATTAAATTTTGGCTTCTGACTTTGTTTCCACTCATTTCCGTCAAAAGATTGAACATCCTCGTAAAACGGGGCTTCGCTACAAGCAGAAAACAATAAAACAACTGTTGCTAACGCAACTAAATAATTAAGGGTTTTCATTCGAGGGTTTATTTTCTCCAGCGTTATTTTGATTATTTGGTTTTCTCCGCTTATTGTTCGGTCTTTTTCGCTTTTTTGGCGCCTCACCATTCGGCAATGCTGCACTAGATAGAGGATTTTGAACAGGTTTGTCAACCTTTATATTTGGAGTAGTTTTGACTAAGTTCTTATCTTGACTCGATGCTTGATTCTTGTTTGGATTCGGCTTTCCTTTTTTCTTTTTCTTATTTTTAAAGGTATGCTCAAAACGATTTAAACTATCTTGACCAACAACATTTGAATACTCAGGAGCAACTTTCACCACCTCCACAAATTCTTTTAATTGTGTTGGTTTCTTGCCATCCTTATTCATTTGAATCACTTCCTGAACTCGTTCTGGAGTTAATGCAACAAGACCCGAAAGCCCTTCTCCATAAAGTGAGTACCACATCTCGCGTTTAAACACATCTGTCTTAACATGCGTTGCTGTACCTTTATCCAACTGAAGTTTAACATCCGATTTTGGAAAGGTTTTCATCGCTTCCAAATACATATCTAATTCGTAATTCAAGCAACATTTGAGTTTTCCGCATTGACCCGCCAATTTTTGTGGATTCAACGATAACTGTTGATATCTGGCCGCAGAAGTTGATACAGATCTAAAATCAGTTAGCCAAGTCGAACAACAAAGTTCTCTTCCACAAGACCCAATTCCACCAAGTCTTGAAGCTTCTTGGCGCGATCCAACTTGACGCATTTCAACACGAATTTTGAAAGCATCTGCCATGTCTTTGATTAACTGTCTGAAATCGACACGTCCTTCGGCTGTGTAATAAAAAGTTGCCTTTGATAAATCTCCTTGATATTCTACATCTGAAATTTTCATTTGTAGATTTAAATTAAGCGCCAAGGTTCTCGAAGCAAACATCACGTCTTTTTCCAATTCTCTGGCCTTCATCCATTTATCAATATCTTCCTGATTGGCAATTCGTACAATTTTACGAGCTTCTAATGGTTTAAAGCCAGTTGCTTTTTTCTTAACTTGAATTCGAGCAAGTTCACCAACTACAGAAACAACTCCAATATCATATCCTGGACTTGTTTCCACAATCACCACATCTCCCGCGAGTAAACTTAAATTCCGAGCGTTTCGATAAAATGCTTTTCGGCTATTTTTGAATCGAACTTCAACTATATCATAAGGAGCTTGTCCGTTCGGTAATGCGATATTCGCTAACCAATCATAGACCTCCAATTTGTTACATCCACCAGAACTACAGTTGCCATTATTTTTACACCCGCGGGGAGTTCCACCTCCACTACCGCAACTTGAACAACCCATATTTCTTTTATATATTTCTTGTAAAACTAGTAATAATTCTCCCTTTTCAAACTAAAAAAACTAGGCCATGTGAATAAAACGCATTACCTGAAAGCAAATATTTGTAAAAAGCAATCTTGCATTTGCATTTCTTTCAACGTAATAATGACCGTCATTAAACGTCTTCATAAAATCCATAATATTATTTCCAGTTATAAATTTTGAAAAGTTCACCAAAAATTGATTTTCTTCTTGTGATACCTTGATCAAGATATCATCTGTATAGTTTTTCAGCATGCTTTGTCTGAACATATGAAGTCCATATTTCAAAAATGTTTTTTGATTTTCACGCGATTCAAGACCCATTTTCTCAGACCATTGGAGCATCTTTATTACGTCCTTTTTGTAACAAACTCGCATAAGTTCAATGAACAAATCCTTTTCAACATTTTCCGTTGCATCGGCAATGTGTTCTAATGCAACGATCAAGTCACCTTCAGATCTCGCTGCAACTGAATCGGCTAAGGAATTGCCAATTCCTTTTGTTTCTCTTAAATAGGCGCTTAAATCTTCCGAACTAATTTTTGGAATCTTAACGATTTGCGTTCGAGATAAAATGGTTTGAAGCATGCTGTCATCCGATTCGCTAATCAAAATGAATACAGTATCTTTTGGCGGTTCTTCTAAAATTTTCAAAAGCTTATTGGCAGCAGATGGATTCATTTCATTTGCACACCAGATGATCATGACCTTTTGCTTTCCTTCGTATGATTTAAGGGAAAGCTTTTTAATAATATCTTGGCTTTCTTCCGTCCCGATCATTGGCTTCCTACCTTTATCATCAATTGATAATGTCCAATGATTTAAATCGAAATAGGCTGTTTCTTTAAGTTGACTTCGCCAATCTGCCGCAAAACCACTTGATAATTTGTTAATCGCGAGGACAGTTGGAAATGAAAAATGAACATCGGGATGTTGTATATCATTTATTTTAATGCACGAACTACAAGTCCCACAACTATCTTCACCCCGATTTTCACAAAATAAATATTGGGTAAAAGCCATAGCCATTGGCAGTGATCCATAGCCAAATTTGCCCAAAAACAATAAGGCATGACTTACTTTGTTGTCATTCACAGCTTTACGTAAATCATTCTTTAAATGACTATGCCCAACGATTTGATTGAATTGCATGAAGTAAAGTTAATTTATTTTTGGAATTATTTTTGAGCAAAAGGCGTGTCGTTCGCAAAATTATTATTAATTTAAACAAAAAATTTTACATGAAAAAACAAATCATTATTGCGTCAATGTTAATGGCCTCTTTTGCAGGGCATTCAAATGTTCCAATAAAAAATTGGAGTATTGAGCAGTTAAGCAAAGACGCAATTTCTATTACTATTTCGGTGAAGAGTGATACAAAGCCTGTTGCAGGTGCTCTTGTCAAAATTTCTTTTAATGAAATGGTTATTGGAGCTGGTACTACTGACGCCATGGGAGTTGTTGCTATTTCAATTCCAACTTATGGCAAACAATTAGTTCGCATTGATGTTACGCATTCTCTTTACAAGTCTGATAAGTTAACTGAAATTTATCTTGAAAATGGTAAGACATTTTCATTTAACCTAAAAGCAAAATCGCTTGATGCTGATGGAGTTACGAAAGAAAGTGATGAGACTGTAACTAAAATTAATGATAAGACAGAAAAAGCTGAAAAAACTACGGCAGAAAAAGAGAAAGAAGCTGCGGAGTATGCAAAACGTCAAGAAGATGCTCGTTTAGAACAAGAGAGGCTTCGTCAAGAAAAAGAAGACATTAATAAAAGTGCGGAACAAATTAAAGCTGAGGCTGATTTAAAGAAAAAAGAGGCCGATGCCAAATTGGCTGAAGCTGAAAAAGCGAAAAAAGAAGCTGAGCAAAAGAAAATAGATCAAACAGCTCAATTAGCTGCGGATCAGAAAAAACGCGAGGAAGAACAAAAAATGCGCGATGCAGAATTGGCTGCTAAGAAAAAAGAATTAGAAGAGGCTCAATTGTCCGATGCGAAAAATGAAGCAAAAGCTTCAGAAAAAGAAGCAAAAGCCGCCCAAAAGGAACAAGAACAAAAAATTAAAGATGCAGAACAAAAAGCAAAAGAACAAGAGCAAGCAGCAAAAGATCAGAAAAAAGCTGCAGAAGAAATGCAAAAAGATGCTGAAAGAAAAGCTAAAGAAGAAAAAGCTGCTGCAAAAGAACAAGAGCGAATCCAAAAAGAGCAAGAAAGAGCAAAAAAAGAAGCAGAAAAAGCAAAAAAAGCTGCCGACAAGCAAGCTAAAGAAGCTGAAAAAGCAGCCAAACAAGCCGAAAAAGCTCAAAAAGCTGCAGAAAAAGAAGCTAAAAAAGCTGATAAGTTGGCATCTCAAATTGAGAAGTTAGAAGATGCTCAAAAGAAGATTGATTCTAGCAGAGAAAAATTGAAAGATCAACAAGCTAAAATTGATAAAGATATTGCAAAAGGAAAAGATTTGGCGAAACTTAAAACCAAACAAGAAAAATTAGATGTTTCCCATGCAAAGCTTGATGAGCAGCAAGCTAAGCTTGATAAGAAAAAACAGAAATTATTGAAATAATACCTCATTTAAAAAAGGTTGTCAAAAGTGGCAACCTTTTTTTACACCCGTACTTTTAAATTGCTTGAGAACTTTTTTTACGGTTAGCAAAAACCAAGGCAACAATTGAAAAAGACAGAAAAAATAGTGATGTCAAGACTGAGATGAGTAGCGTAATTTCAACCCCATCACCCATGATATAAGAATAACTGTATGGATCAGAATAACTACTTGAACAATAAATTTCGTTCAGACCTATTGCCACTAAAATTGGGAACAATACTGAAACTACAATCCCTATAATTGCGAAAGCTTTCATAAATAAAAATTTAGGTTAATAAATCACTAAGTAAGTAAAACGTATTCAAATTTCAAAATTTTAAGTAGAAAGAGTAAATTCTAGCTAGAAAAAAATTAAAATAAACTTCCGCCAACTTCACTAAATTACTCAACTTTCAAATAAACAAAAAGCAATTCCGCAAATAATTTCAACGAATATTGAGGTCTAATAGTCTCATCGACTCACATTGGTATCTCAGTCCCATTCAAACAGCACGAAGAAGGGATCTTTAAAGGTTGGTTGGCAAAAGATCAAGATACAGAAGGGTAGTTACATTCTTTTGTACATTTCGTTGGATAATAGTAAGAATAAAAAAGCCTTACTCCAAAAAGGAATGTGGGGGTTAAAAGTGGCATCGACTTAACCCGAAGTTCGAAAACTTTTCGTTTTCATAAACATCGTGGACTCACGAAAAACGAATAAATCAGAGATTTATTAATTTCGGAGCTCTCTCACCAGATCGAACGTCAGTTCGAGAAGACGGGCATCTGGTTTAAAAAATCAGTAAATGCGAGGTACAAAAGGGTCGTTTTGAGTTGGTTTAAAACAAAAAGCCCTCACTCCAAAAAGGAATGAGGGCTTTTAAAAATGGCATCGACTTACTCTCCCACCCTCAAAAGGGCAGTACCATCAGCGCAAATGGGCTTAACTTCTCTGTTCGGAATGGGAAGAGGTGGACCTCATTGCAATAGACACCTAAATCTTCGACAACAGCCTTGTGGTTGTTATCATAATATTTTAAGTATTTCACAAAATATATCGGACGATTGAAGTAGTAACTTCGAATAGAATAGTATTATAAGTCTACGGGTAATTAGTACTACTCGGCTGTGACATTACTGTCTTTACACCTGTAGCCTATCAACGTGGTAGTCTTCCACGGCCCTTAAAAGAAATCTCATCTTGAGGTGAGTTTCGTGCTTAGATGCTTTCAGCGCTTATCTCATCCGAACATAGCTACCCTGCGATGCAGCTGGCGCCACAACAGGTACACCAGAGGTTCGTCCACCCCGGTCCTCTCGTACTAGAGGCAGGTCCTCTCAAATTTCTAACGCCCACAACAGATAGAGACCGAACTGTCTCACGACGTTCTGAACCCAGCTCGCGTGCCACTTTAATGGGCGAACAGCCCAACCCTTGGGACCTTCTCCAGCCCCAGGATGTGACGAGCCGACATCGAGGTGCCAAACCACTCCGTCGATGTGAGCTCTTGGGAGTGATCAGCCTGTTATCCCCGGAGTACCTTTTATCCTTTGAGCGATGGCCCTTCCATGCGGAACCACCGGATCACTATGCTCTAGTTTCCTACCTGGTCGACTTGTCGGTCTCTCAGTCAAGCACCCTTATGCCATTACACTCTACACACGATTACCAACCGTGTTGAGGGTACCTTTAGGAGCCTCCGTTACTCTTTTGGAGGCGACCACCCCAGTCAAACTACCCACCACACAATGTCTCCCGCAGAGCGGGATTAGACATCAGATAATCCAAGGGTTGTATTTCAAGGACGACTAATCTACGCCTAGCGACGCAGCCTCAAAGTCTCC
>OZ252050.1:0-630000 GCA_965247975.1 Crocinitomicaceae bacterium | reverse complement strand
TGACTGCTAGCTGTGTCTCTAATTTTGTCAACGGCCTCAACAACTGTATTTAATGCTGTATCATATCCAATTGTAGAATCTGTCCCAAAAATATCATTATCAATGGTGCACGGAATTCCAATAACTGGAATTTCCATTTCAGTACCTAAAATTTGCGCTCCACGAAAAGAGCCATCTCCGCCAGCCACAATTAAACCATCAATCTGTTCATTTTTCAAATATTGAATGGCCAATTTCCTACCTTCTTCCGTTCGAAAAGCTTCACTTCTGGCTGTACCTAAAATTGTTCCGCCAGTGTGAATGATATTATCGACGTCCGAAAATTCCATCCATTTTCCTCGTCCTTCAATCATTCCTTGATAACCATCGCTAATGCCCAAACATTGCAAGTCATTATTAAGGCAATACTTAACAACTGCTCGAACACATGCATTCATACCAGGAGAATCTCCTCCAGAAGTGATTAGAGCTATTTTTTTCATGTGAAAAATCTTTTTTATTCAATGTAAATTAAATTGTCCATATTTTAAGCAAAGCTGAAGTAGCGGTTTATTCATTCTATATAAAGATAGTGTATTTTTGACAGAGCAATAAAGTAAAACAATAACAATTTAATTTCCTTTTATGGAATCTGTTCAATTTTGTCATCTAAACATGTAAGCATGTTTCAATTTAAACACAAGACATATAAAACTTTGAGCGATGAAGAGCTTGTTATTTCTTATCAAAAGAAGAATGACACCTATTGTTTGAGTGTTTTATACGAAAGATATGGCCATTTAGTGATGGGAGCTTGTTTGAAATACTTGAAAGACGTGGAAGAATCCAAAGATATGACCATGCATGTGTTCGAATCGTTGTTTGAGAAATTAAAAAATCACGATGTTTCAAATTTTAAATCATGGCTCTATATTGTTACTCGAAATGAATGTTTTATGTTTTTAAGAAAGCAAAACAAAACAATCACATATATGGAACAAACCAGTGCTTCCGATGAACTCAATGAAGACGAAACAGATTTGGATTTAAAAATTTCACTTGTTTCTACAAAAATGAATGAATTAAAAGTGAACCAGCGCCAGTGTGTTGATTTGTTTTACATTCAAAACAAGAGCTACAAGGAAATAAGTGACATTACAGGCTTTTCAATTAACCAAGTGAAAAGTGAAATTCAAAATGGAAAACGGAATTTGAAAATCCTTTTAGAAAAAGAAAATGAATTCAACCAATAAAAATAAAACCCAAATAAACTTCAATTCGGATCTTAATTTATCTCGGAAAGAAATTGAACACTATTTATCTAATATTGATGAACAGGAAAAAAACGCCATTGAAAAAAAATCCCAATCAAGTGCATTTGAATCGGATGCTTTGGATGGATGGTCGGAAAGTGGTGCTTCGATGAGTGACTTAAACTCCTTGGATCGAAAATTTATCAAAAAAACGAATTATGTAATTCCAACCGCTCTTGTTTTGGGAATAGCTGGTTTAATTGTTTTCTCATTATACTATTTTAATAAAAACGAAAATCTACGAGAAGAAAAATTCGCATCACATGCCGAAAAACAAAAAATTACCATCGAACGAACGGATCTTAATATTCCTGAAAAAATTGATACGATGGTAAAATTACCTTCGAACGAGACAATTAAAGCAAAGTTGATTCAGGAAACATTTGAAGCTAAGATATCAACGGACGAAAATATCAAAAGCACGCAAAATCATAGCATTTCTCCATTGCAAGTAGCGGATTTGCCCCTTTTAAAATTGGATAATCCAAAAAAAGCTCCTGTTAAAACGTCCATTACTGCGAAAGAAATCTACTTGTCTGATTTAAAACTGGTTGACTATCGTGCTTATAGATCAAAACCCGAGATTAAAAGTGAACGTGTAACTCTTTATGGAACACCAGCCAACCAAGAAGGCGATCAATTAGAAGATGATATAGAGCAATCTTGGAAACAAGTGAATGTGCCATACATCGATTATTTGCGAAAAACACAAGAAATTTTTGCTAAAGAGGATTATAAAAAAGCGCTGACTCGCTACCTCATCATTCTCGAGACGTATCCTGATGACATAAATGCGTTGTTTTATTCTGGGCTTTGTTACTACAATTTACAGCAATTTCAGTCAGCGACTGCACAATTTTATAATTGCTTAGGCTCTAAGTACGATAATTTCAATGAAGAAGCTGAGTGGTTTTTAGCTAAAAGCTATCATGCGGATGGACAAAAACAAAAAGCGCAATCTATCTATCAATTGATCATTGAAAAGAGTGGATATTATTCAGATCAAGCGAAAAAAGAAGTGAATAAGTAGCTAGAAAAACAAATTTCTATTACTTTGGTAACATGAAATATTTTGTAGTTCTCTTTCTGTTTTGCTGTCTAATTGTTTCATGCGGTGGCAATAACGATGATTCAGTTTCCTCGAAAGATGCTGAAACAGAAGTAAATGAGATATTATCCTTTGAACCATTTGACTGGGATACATTAAAAGGAGGATATCTGGGAGATTTTGGTGGAAGTGAAATTCGAATCAACATCACTTATGTTTCAAACAAAAATGTGGTGGGTTACAACATTCACAAAGGCTTGTTTCGAAACATTTCCGGCAAAGTGACCGAAACGATGGATTCAATTGTGCTGCACATGGACGAACCTGGCGACCATAAATTCGATGGAACATTTCAAATTGTGGTCCTAAAATCAGACTTATCCATGCATGGAACTTGGGTTCCGTTTAAGAAAGGTTTAGGTAAAAAGGTTTTTAGTTTGGAGAAAATCATCATTGATAAAGACGACAAAAAACTTTCAAACGCCAATTTTGCTGACTATTTCTCTTATGTTTCTGATTCACTCGGCTCCTTTTATTTTGACAACAGCGGATTTGTGAAGTACAAATATTTTCCAAAAACGGACAATGTCAACTACGCGGATCAATTGGAAGAGATAAAAGGTTCGTGGACGATTTCAGGTAAAAACTTGCTTATTAATTGGGCTGAAAACCCTGTTTTTCCGAGCCGAAAAAGTACTTTCAAAGTGATTTTCGACACGGAAGAATACAATTTTGAATTGATTGGAGAAGGACGAACGCTTTATGCAAACTACGGTGCAGGCTAAACTGACTTGGTATTTAAAATTTGCACTTTTTTGCGGGATTCTTTACGCAAGTTATTTATTGATTCAACTTTCATTGCCCTATATTGGTTTTGAGCCTTCCATTGAATTTCTGCGGACCAAAGAACTGATTTATCATTTAGATTGGTGGCGCATTAGTTTCTACATTCATGTATTTTCAAGTCCTATTGTGATTCTCTCTGGATTACTTCAATTTAGCAGAACCATTCTTAGAAAACACAAAATCGTTCATCGAAGATTAGGAATGATTTACTTGATTTTTGTAGTTTTCATTTCAGGCCCCTCTGGATTCCTAATTGGTTTGTATGCAAATGGAGGATATCCTGTTCAAATAAGTTTCGCAATTCTTTCTTCGCTTTGGATTCTATTCACCCTCTTAGCTTATTTGAAAATTCGCAAAAAGGAATATTCGTTGCATAGTAAATGGATGCTGCGCAGTTACGCATTAACATTATCAGCTGTCACGTTGAGATTATATGCTTTTCTTTTTGATGTCTTCAATTTACCATTTGGTCCAACAGAAACGTATATTATTGTTTCCTATTTAAGTTGGATTCCAAACTTACTATTTGCAGAAATCTGTATCCGGAAAGGTTTGTTCGTTGACAAATGAAAATTGCTTTACTTGATCATCACCCCTTTCGCCCCGAGAATTGGAATTTCGCGCATGTTTTCTTTCGAAATTGATTCGGCTACGAAAACGAATTTTTTGTCGTACATCACATCATTCACCCAAAAACTCACCCAATATTCATTGGAAAGTCCGAATAAATCTTCCATGATCGGTTCAATTTTCGCAGCTTCATTTGGCAACATGACTTCAATGCAATGGCGCAAAGTAGAAGTTTCCACTTTTTCGCCGGTTTCTTGGTTCATTCCGTAACCCTTGCTTGTTATGATAATTCCTTCCATGATATCATCGCGCAAGTTTAGAAGATACACGTAATATATAAGTTCGTTGTCTTCAGATCGTTGTTGAACAACAGCAACTGCAACATTTTCTACTTTTGGACCTAGTAATTCTTCTTTCATTGATTTTTAACTTGCTGAACGATTTTTTCTGCAAAATTAATATAAGCTGGCAAATCTTTGGGGTGACCAATGAATGGAAGTTGTTTTTTAATTTCAGCATCGGTTTCTGGTACTTCGTAATTTTTCAATCGATGTGAACCTAAACGAACGATTACAAGATCTTCATCAGGAATGGAAATAATGTATTGTCCTTTTACTCCTCGGCAATATTGAACAGGTGAAGAATGTCCTTCGTACAACCAAATATGCAGTCCATATTGATGATTTTCAACGCCATCATCGGTTTTTATGTTTGTTGGAAGTTGAAACATTTCATTCATGTACCATTCAGGGACAATTTGTTGCTTGTTCCATTTTCCCCGATGCATGATTAATTGGCCGATTCTTCCGAAATCACGGGCGGTAGCGTACAAACAACAAAACGATTTCTCATCGCCATTTTCTTCGTCCAAACTCCAATATGCATTTGCTTCAGCTCCTATTTTCGACCACAATTTTTCGGCACAATAATCAGAAACATCTTTGCCCGTTGCATTTTTGAGAATGAATCCAAGCAATTGCGAATTTCCACTTTGATAAATGAATTCACGACCTGGTTTTCCTACAACTTTTTGACGAGTCACCAATTCATATAAATCAGTTCCATAATACGATTCGGCATTGTTGGATAATGGATTTGCAGCACTTTCTGTCCAATCCAAGCCAGAAGCCATGTGAAGTAAATTTCGAATCGTGATTTTTGCCTTATCGCCTGCGCTAAATTCTGGGATGTAATCGCCTACTGAGTCATCCAAGGAATTGATGTCTCCATCTTCAATAGCAATACCAATAAGAAGAGCTACGACCGTTTTAGCAGCTGAAAAGGAATTCGAGACGGTTGATTTGGTATGATCTTCATAATATTTCTCAAAAATCAACTCGTTTCCTTTGAACACCAAATAGGCGGTCGTTTGATTTTTTGATTGATACGCTTCAAAACCTTCAGGCACTATTATGTTTTCTTTTCCGATTGAGAAATGTGAAACATTTTTACTTTTTGCGATTGTGCGGTAAGGAAACTTATCCAAATCATAGATGGTTGGTCCTGATTCACCGACTAAATAAGTGCTCGCAATTCCTTTGTATAAATACGTTCTGCCCGAAAGCAAAATAAATAAATTAGCAAGAACAACGATAGCTAATAAGGTATAGAGTAAAAACTTAGTAGTTTTTTTTAGGAGTTTAAATACTCGTTGAAGTGGATTCGACATAGCTAAAATCAAATAAATCGGACAACTTTTGTTTCAGAATATCAGAAACTTCGGTCATATCGACTTCGTAACCCAATTCTAATTGCATTGAAGTTACGGCTTTATCTTGAATCCCGCAAGGAATGATGTGAGAAAAATAGGATAAATCAGAATTAATATTGAAACCGATACCATGCATTGTCACCCAACGAGAACTTTTAACACCCATTGCACAAATTTTTCGAGCTGTTGGTTTATCGCCATCAATCCAAACTCCTGTCATGGATGCCACGCGCTCACCTTTGATTCCGTATTCTGCAAGTGTTTGAATGACAGCCTCTTCGAGTGTACGCATGTATTTGTGTATGTCCGGAAAAAATTGGTCTAAGTCAAAAATCGGGTATCCAACAAGTTGTCCAGGACCGTGATACGTGATGTCGCCTCCTCGATTTATTTTGTAAAATTTTGCATGATTTTCTTCTAGCTGATTTTCATCCAAAAGTAAATGCGATTCTTGTCCGCTTTTTCCAAGGGTAAAAACATGCGGATGCTCACAAAACAACAAATAATTTTGCGTGATTCCATCAAATTCACCATTGCGAATTTTGATTTTTTGATCAATCGTTTCCTTAAAAAGTTTCTCTTGAAAATCCCATGCTTCTTGGTAATCAATCAGTCCAAGCGATTTGAAAACAACCTGAGGTTTAGACATCAATTAAAATTGGCTAATTCTGATTTCAAGTAATTAATGATTTCAATTTCAATCGAATCAACATTATTCATTTCAGCATGATAATAAGAAGCCCAATCCACCAAATGAATCAGGTAAAAAGATCGTTCAATAAAATTAGCTCCTTTTGGCGTGAGCTGAAAAGTACTTGTCTTTTTTGCTATTGTTTCAATCGTAATATCCATCCGTTTTTGATTTTTCGGAAAAAGATCACCTGTTGTGAAAAATACAGGAGCAAATCTGGTGTCACCTCCACCCCATCCAACAAGTTCATTGTGATTCATTTCAGGAATAAACCCTTGCCAACCAATAACTTTGGAGTTTTCATTGAATTGTTGACGCGCTCTAACCGCAATGCCTTCGTATTTTCCTTCGGCATAAAAAACTGGCACTTTATTACCCACAAAATTTGCAAGTTCTTTGGCTTGATTTTTAATTTCATCCAAATTATTAAGAATCAATTCTCTGGAAGAAACGATTTGTTTTAGACAACTATCACCAATCAATCCGAGCTTGAAAAACACATTAATCACTTGAACAACCGAAAAAGCCAAGGCTGTACGAGGCGGATTTCCACCAGGAACAACGATGCAATCAAAATTGTTTTTCTTGCAAAATGACTCTAATTCGCCTCCCGAACAAACACCTATGATTTGCGCTCCCTTTTTGTGAGCTTGATCCACAGCAATAAGTGTTTCTTCCGTATTTCCAGAATAAGAAGAAGCAATAACTAAGGTGTTTTCATTAACATAAGCTGGCGCAATATAATCATTGAGACATTGAATCGGAACTTTAATTTCATCTTGCACCCAAAAACTCACCATTTTACCTCCAATTCCAGAACCACCCATTCCACAAATGAGAATGTTGTGAATTGGATTTTTTGGTGATTTCAATGTAACATTTGAAGCTATTTTAAGGGCATCTTCCATGTTTTGTGGAAAATCGGCAATCAGTTGGTTCATGTTCATGTTTACAATATTATAGGATGTATTTCGCAAATTTAATTAAAAGGATTCAAGCAGAGAAATTCCACTTTTAAAAATTAGTTCTCATAATCGAGCCAAACGTTATTAAAAAAGTGCATCGGTCTTTTTGAATTCATAAATTTATTGCCTCCGTAGGTTTTAATAAGCACCATGTGTGTTTCACCTTCGATGATTCTAACCCACGAAAGTCCTTCTGGATATGTGTCAGAAATTCCCTGCGCAATCCACGTTCCGTCATCCAATAATTCGAAAGCGGTTTTTGCCGATCTTGGGTTTAAAATATAATCCGTTGCAAAGGATTCCAAATTTCCAGCGCCTTTCTCAACTACTTCTACCTCGTATGTGTTTCCTTGTCCGTATTCGCGGTAAATCAATTTGAGACCAACTTGATCTTCCTCTTTGACCACGAGTGGTTTTCCCGGAAAAATGACTTTCAATTTGTACGTTTCATCAATGTAGGTGTACGTTTTATACGAAAGAATTTTTTTCTTTTCTGCGGTCGGACTTTCACTTACTTTATGACCGACAAGATGCAAGCGATATCCTTTGCGTCTGAGCAAATTGATGATTCCATCGTCACCCGCCAAATGTCCAGCTCCAACGGCAATAAAACAACTTTGTTTTTTGATCAAAGTATCAATTCCAGTGGCCATGATTCCATTACGGTCAATGATTAATCCGTTGTAAAGTCCAGGATAAATCGACAAACTTGTTTTCATGAATTTATCCAAGCCGTTGATATCTCCGGTTAAATACAATTTCAAAATGCGTTCTTGAGAAATGAGTCGCGTTTCAAATTCGTTAAAACGACTATCCGCTTCTGGTTTGTCATCCAGCAAATTCATTTGGTCTTCGATCGATTCTAAAGGGTAGAACTTCTTTCCGCTATTCAAACAATATTGCTGAAAAAATGCATCCAAAAATTGAGGCATTCCATCTTCGTCTCCGTACATGGTTTTTCCCGCTTTTTTGGTTCCCGAATATGGTAAGCCATCGTTGTCAAAAAGCACATTTACATCTTCTTGTCGTGTATCGAGTTCATTAAACATTTCGGTTAAATCCGCCTCGAGTACAATGGCTTCTGCTTGATTTAGCGCAATAAACGTTGAATCACCAAGCATGAAAACGCGTTTGTCGTTGGTGTGAAAACTGCCAAACAAATAACTCTTTTTTTTGAGTCCATTGCCAGATATTTCCCACAAAAGCTGATTGTCGATGTCTGAATTTTGACCAAAAGTTTGGCTGCTAATCAAAACGATTAGGCATACAAAGCGACATTTCCAGACCAAATTCATAATTGCAAAGATACGGTTTTCTAAGCAAAAACGCGTTCAATATGTTGGTCTCCAAAAGCATAAGGAATATAAGCTAATGAAGGGATTTCCTTTGTCATCATAATTGGAGATTTTCTTCCCAACGCAATTTTTCCATGCGTTTCAGAAAGCTCCAAGGCCGCAGCAGCATTAATGGTTAAGGCATTGAACGCTTCTTCAGGTGTCATTTTCATTTTCACACAGCCCAGCGACCAAACGAATCCAAGATTTCCGCTTGGTGTGGATCCCGGATTAAAATCACTTGCCAGCGAAACGGGTAAATTTTGTTCCATCATCAAGCGCGCATTGGCAAAGGGAATGGAAAGAAAATGCGAACAACTTGGAAGCAAAGTCGGAATGGTATTCGAATCCTTGAGCGCATCGATATCTTCTTGAGAAATTTCTTCCAAATGATCCACCGAAACGGCATGAAGTTCAACAGCCTTTGAAATGCTATTTTGAATCGAAAATTGATTTAAATGTACTTTTGGTTTGAGTCCGCATTTCGCGCCAGCAATGAGAATTTCTTCCATTTCGTCTACGGAGAAATAATTTCGTTCGCAAAACACATCTATGTAATCGGCTAAATTTTCTTCCTGAATCTTTGGAAGCATTTCGTTGATAATCAAATCAATATATCCTCTGTGATTTTCTTTAAACTCAGGTGGGAAAGCATGCGCACCAAGAAACGTTGCTTTAATGGCAATAGGCATTTCGCTTTTGAGACGTTTGATCACGCGAAGCATTTTCAATTCTCCTTCCACCGAAAGACCATAGCCCGATTTGATTTCCAATGCGCCTGTGCCGTACTGAATTAATTTTTCGATCCGAGATTTGGCATCGGCAAACAAGGCATCTTCTGACATTTCAGCCAAGCGCTTTGCGGAGTTCAAAATACCTCCACCTTTCAGTGCAATTTCTTCGTAAGACAAACCATTAATGCGATCCACAAATTCTTCTTCTCGGCTTTTAGCAAACACAACATGCGTGTGCGAATCAACGAATGCAGGCATCACAAATTTTCCAGTTGCATCAATGACTTCCAAGTCGCGCCAATCGTAAATTCCGCCCCACTCTTCCATCGGTCCGTAGGCAACAACTTCGCCACCTTCGAGCGCCAAAAAAGCATTTTC
This sequence comes from Crocinitomicaceae bacterium, assembly GCA_965247975.1. Lineage (GTDB taxonomy): Bacteria > Bacteroidota > Bacteroidia > Flavobacteriales_D > Crocinitomicaceae > Taishania. Next base: position 620,431 of record OZ252050.1, on the reverse strand, counting down.
GATGATGGGTAAATTTTTCATTTCAGCACCACGTAAAACGGCTGGAATGTCCTCGCCGGCTTGCACTAGGCCTTTGATGTTTTTAAAAAGAATTTTTTTCATAGTTGAAAGCGCTAAAAAAGAACAGCTTCTAGCTAACAAAAGTAATAGGAAAAAACAGATTCTCAGGCTGAAAATCGTTACAAGAAATCTTTTTGCTGAGAGAAATTTTAAAATCCGTTTTGCTAATTCGATAAAAATAGTACCTTTGTTGCCGCTTAAGCCAATTCGTTGGTAGTCCATTAAGCAAAATGCCCCGGTGGCGGAACTGGTAGACGCGCTGGATTCAAAATCCTGTACTTTCGGGTGTGCCGGTTCGATTCCGGCCCGGGGTACGAAAGTGATTAAAGAGGTTGTCTGAAAAGACAGCCTTTTTTGTTTTATAGATGTATGTTGTTTACGCCATATCTAGTACCATCGACAATTATATTTATGTTGGAATGATCTCCGATCTTGAGGAGCGTTTGCGTCGGCATTATGCAGGGTGCTGAGCTGTCAGAGTGAACGAACTAATAGTTATTTTCGTGTGTTCTTCAATTGTTCTATAATTTTTGTCAATATTGTTGCTAAAGACTCAATTAAGAAATTCTTAGGTTGCCCAATATTTTTGTTCTCATCCATATATTTAGACAAACTTGTATAAATATTTGATAAAAATTCAGCTTCTTCAAAAAGAAGTTCTCCAATATTTGCACTTCGATATCGTTGATTCAGAAGTTCGGTAAAATTGAACAATTGTTTGTTTGAAATAATTAATAGTGTTTCAAATAGTACATTGTAGTCTAAGTATTGAAAAATATGCTTTTCAACTTCATGTTTATGAAAAACTTCAGCTAAAGCAATTTCGTCCTTATTTATTAAAGTGTCAATAAGTTCGTTGCTATTTGCCACATAATCGTCTTTTTTAATCTCGTAATGAATTTCCTTGATGTGATTTTTTATAATCGTTACATCAGGATTGTCATCTCCAAAGTACAAAAGATTTTCAAGAACGCTATCATTAATTTCTTTTCGTGCTTTTGCTATGTTAAGTCCTTCAAAAATAACTTTGTATATATCTTCTTTGCTTTCGGAAATCATTTTGTTCTTAGAGAAGAAATAAAAAAAGTTTGCAATTTGAACGTAATCATAAATAAAGTACTTACCTTCTTTTGCGCATTGCAATACATCTTTTGTTAGCCGCTTAAATTCATCATTTGATAGTTCACGGAATTTCTGATGAATCAGTGCTCTAAAGTCTTGGACTTCTTTCGAAATAACTTCAGGGTAGCGCTTTTTAATTTCTAATTCTAAGTCCGTTTGATTAAAATAGCCTGACAAAATGTAAGAATATATGGAAGGATAGAAAAAATAAGTCTTCACTCTTTTGTCCAAATACCTATCATAAAAATTTTCTTTATACGGTTTTATTCGTTCAACTTCTTCTTTATCAGATTTTGCAATTGCTCTTGCAATGTTCAATGAGAAGTAATATTCACTGATTTCATCAATACCTTTGAAGTCATTATAATCCGCTGAAGTCAATTCACCTCTTTTGAACTCAATTGAAATAATTGCAGAAAACAGAATTATTTCTTGAATATATGTTGATTCTACATTTTTAAATGCAGGAAAAACTCTTTCTAATAAATCCAAATAAAAAGCAATTATTCTGAGGTTTTCTTGTTTGTATTCAAGTAAAATTTCTAAAATAAAATTATTTTGATCAGCCAAAAATGAGTGAAAGTCTTTATTAGCTTTGAATTTAGCAAAAAGGTTGGGCAACGTGGAAGAAATGTCAAGTTCAAATTTTAAATCACGACCTACAACTTTTTCTTTAATTCGCTCATATCCCTCAGATTTCTCAATTTCGTTTTCGTGGGCGAGAATTATCGTTTTTAAGTATTTATGTTCAACTAAATTATTAATGAAGCCTAAAACCTCTTTAACTGGTATTTGGCAACGTTCCAAATCATCAAAACAAACTATGTAATTTGAAAAATTAAACGAGTCAATACTTAGACCTTTGAAAATGTCAGATAGACTTGATTTTAAATAATTAGTGCTTAATTTGTTTAATAAATTACCAACAAATCTCGTGGAATTTTTTAATGCTCTATTTTCTTGGTTACTAATTAAAGGCAATAGTTTAATGAATAACTGATAGTCAAGATCGTCTATTTTGCTGATGCCATTTAGTGATACATAAATTGTTTTAAAATCATTTGATTCAGCAATTTTTTCTAATTTGTATTTCCAAAAATATGTTTTACCACAACCCCAACCACCATTTAATAATACAGCATATTGCGTTTTGTCTATTTTTAAATAGTCTGTAAATATTTGTTCTATATGTTTTGTTGTCATACTTTGTCTGCCATTTGTTGCTTCTTCATAACGCTGATTAACCGTTTGGAGTTGGCTTAGATAGGGAATTAGAAGTGCCAAAGTTCAAATTTACCACAAAGGCTGATAGACAGCGCAAATGTTCAACCTTGAACCGAAGCTCCACTTTTGCCAAACCCATTTACCAGCAGTAATATCATTCTGTTTGGTCAAGCATTTTTATTATATCTTCGAATTTCCTTAAAACCTTCTTTTTGTTTTTTACAAACATAGCTGGTGTTGTAAATTGTCTTCTTAAATATATTCTTATCATGTGAACTTCACACTCAAGAATTTTTAGTTCTTTATTAAATGTTTTCCAGTCCTTTTCAATTTTATAGTTACTATCAATTTTACGTGCAATTTTGATTTTCGATTTTTCGTAATCTTTAAAAACTTTATTGGGGAACGTGTCAACTGCTACATCTATTCCTAACTTTTCTAAACTAATTATTGCATCATTAACCTTGTCTTTTATATCTTTCAATTTTCTTGCAATATCTATTTTGTCAGAAGGGGTTATTACTATTTTTTTTTGATATACCCGTTTCCATAATTTTCTTGATAGCAATTCATTCAATACCTCTTTTTCTTTTTCAGTACCAATCTTAGTTGAAAGTGTATTCCATATAAAAAGTTCGTCTGAATTTAACCAATAAAAATCCTCAAGTTCTTTATAGTTTTTTGCTGAAATTATAGAATCAGATTTGTCAATTTTTCTACAAGCAAAATCTAACATACAATTAGAAGCTCTATTAGTTTTATGAAAATACACTTGATTATACAAATGGGTTCTAGATTGAATAAATCTAATAACCGAATCAATTCCACTTTCTTTTATAGTCAGCGAAATCACTTTATTTTCCTTGACAGGTATAAATGACATTAGTATTCTACTTAAGTCATACAACCCATATTTTACTCCAGAAAAATAGCTATCTCTAAATAAGTAATCCATTCTATCTGCATCTAAAGGGAAGCTTGAAATAATTGAACTAAAGAAGTTTGTAAAATCGATTCCATTAAATTCAATTTTATGCACTGCATCAAACTGAGGCTCTATCATTTTAAAAACCCTTGAAGGATTAATTTTATCAATAATTTTTAATTGAGTGCTATTAAATTTACCTTCAGAATCTTTAGCAATTCTTTTCAGGTCAGCTATTAACTTTATAATAAAAACTCCAGAAACAACCTCATGCTCAATTTTTTTTGAAAGATTTTTGTCAAGTAGATTTTCAAAACTAGACTGGAAAGGACTTAAATCAGTATCTGTTTTTATAATTTCTATTAATTCATTTCCAGTTATAGTATATTGGTCAAATTTATGTGACATTGGACCATGTCCAACATCATGAAGTAAAGCTGCTAATCTAAGTTCCTGTATTAGTAAAGGTTCATCATCTTTTAATATTTTTGATGTAGAACAGAAAATAAAATCAGTTGTTTCTTTAACTTTATATTTTGCTTTTTTATATGCTCCTGTTTCATAATTTTCATTTGCATGAAGATATATTTGATGAGCTAAATGCATAACACCTATAGAATGTTCAAATCTAGTATGATTTGCACTTGGGAAAACCAAATAAAGAAAAGTATTTTGTTTGACTCTCCTTAATCTATTAAACGGTCCCTGTGAAATTATCCATTTTTCTATTTCTGATAATTTGATTAATCCATGAATAGGATCAAGTATGTTTCCTGTATACATTTATTATTTTCTTATTGGTTTGATTTTATCGGTTCAGAGATTATTACTGGTTACAAATAGAAACTAGACGAAGCTGGAGACTTGGAAGCACTTCACTGTCAACCAAACACAAAGATTGATTTAACCAATGAACCACCAATTTCTTGTAGGTGCTGTTATGCCTTGTACTTTTATTCAATTATTTCTTTTAGATAAGGTTTGATTTCAGCCATAACTTCATCAAAATCGTCAGCTTGTAATAAACTTCTTTCTTCTTTTAGTTCGACAATATATTCATTTGGATGCCCATCAGGGATTTCTTCCAGACCCAATATAAGTTGTGAGTTTTTTGGTTGTTTTTCAATAATAAACTTTATCAATCTTGGTAAATTTTCTTTGTCTTGTCCTTGTTGATTTGGGGAGTCAATAATTAATGGACAAAATGCTGAAGATCCATATTTCCTAATGACATTCAAAATACTATAATAATATGCCATTAATGCTCGTGGCATTGCACTACCAGATTCTTTAATAGATGAGTCAATCCTTTTATAATACCTCTCATCTAATGAATGTACATTTAATTGTCTTAAATTACTTCCCATTAAATCTCTATATTCAGTTCGAATATCACTTGCTCTTTTTTTATCCTCAAATTTCTTGACCTCATTTTCTAAATCGTTTTTGAGTAATAATTTTTCTTTCAATTCAGTTTCAAATGCAATGATTTCAGTTTCAAATAAAAGTTTCATTTCCTTTCTGCCCTCACTTTCAATTACATCCTTTAGTTTTATCGTTTCTTTTTTTCTTTCAAGTAGTTTTTCTATTTGAGCTATTTCATTATTACTTTGATTAAATTCTGAATTTACTTTACTGATTTTTTTATCAATTTCGCTTATATCTTCTTTTAGCTCAATTATTAAATCTAAGCACCTTTGCTCATCTTGCGCTATTCCAAACCTTTCAGCAAAATTGTTTTCATAGTCGGCACCACAGCTTGGACAAAGAACATTATCATCAATTTCATTTATTGCAAATGCATAATCCTTGTTTGTTTCAAACAAAGCTCTCTGAGTAATTTCTAATTGAGCCTCTAGGTTAATTTTTTGATTGTAATGAACAGTTAAAATTTGTTTGTGTTTATTTTGGATTTTATTTAATTCTTCGCAAGAAACAAGTAATTCTTTTATTTCTTCTTGAAAATCCTCAATTGAAATTGAAAAGTCAATCTGAGATAGCTTTTCTTTTAAATTTTTCAATAGATTTCGCACAACAACAATATCCTTCTCTACAACTTGAATACTGTCATTAACGATGCCGAGTTCATTTTTTGCTTCGTAATATTGATTTGGCCTTATGCCAGTATGGTAGTTGATTATATCTAATTTTGCATTGGGCAAATAAAGTTTGCTAAAAGAAGTCCAATTTGATATCCAACTTTTGTCTTGATCTGCATAATAAGGTAGAAATAGATATGCTGGTGGAGGAGTAGCAATTGCACCATCTCTATCAGTAAGTTTAATCTTAAAGTCAAAAAGTTTTGCTAAATAATTACCAAGATCTGAAACACGGTTAAATTGCTCTATTTTTATTGAAGATGAATCAAATAAACAATAAACCTTGTTACTTCTAATGATAGAAAATTTTTCGTCATCAATTGTAAAATGTATTAATGAAATAGCGTTTGCATCTTTCCAATTTGGGTGCAAATTTTGTGGTTCAGCTCCAAATGTTTGATAAATTGATTTAATTAAACAAGATTTACCAGTGCTATTCCTTCCTAATATTATTGTTCGCTTCGGGTCGAATATCACCTTTTTTGCCTTCTGTTCTTTTAATGACAGAAGTAGTATTTTGTTTAATTTGAATTCCTTCATTTTTCCAATTTCTTAATGTTCTTACCAATTGTTTGAAATTACCTTTACTCATAAAGTTTGTGTAAAATTATTACCCTTACTAATTCTTTTTCCATTGTTGGGTTTTTCACTAATGAACTTTGTATATTCAAAAAAATGTGTTCCATACAATTGAATAAACCTTTTTCTAAATCAATTCTATTTTCTGAAATATACTTCTCAATCATTCTTTCAATGATCTTCAGGCTTTTATCGTTGTAGCCCATTCGTCTAATTTCATATTCAGATGAATGTTTTAAAAATAATTTGATTTTATCAAATGCAACAGACTCTGAATTTAGCCTATTTTCTATTGAGCTTCGTTTAATTTTGAAATCTTCTACTTTAGTAAGTTCTTCCAAGTATGAGTTGAAATTAATTCTCGATATAGATTTTTTTACTTTTAATTCTTCAAAATTTGAGATTGTTTTCTCAACATTACTCTTCATTTTTATTTCATCAAAAATTGATTTGTAAAGAGGAGCTATTTGATATCTTACACCAGGTAGGTTTTTGTCTAGAAAATCGGCAAGTGACGCTTTAGTAAGTTCGGTGTGTTTTTCAATACTTAATTCCCCTAATTTAAAGAATGTTATGTCTTCAAAACCTTTCAATGAATTTAAAGAATGTTCTTTTTTAAGTTCAGAAATTATATTATCCAAAACGTCTTTTTCTAAATCTGCACAACAAAATTCGTTTGCGTCTTCACATTTATTGTTATTCTTTAGTTTACCCTTTATTTTATTATTCGTCACAAAATTTAACGACTCAACAACCTCTTCAAATTTTTCTAGGTGGTCATAAAGTTTTCCCAAAATAGAATTTAAGTCACCTTTCTTACCCTTTTTACGTGATATCAAAGAATTAATTGTCCAATTAGTACTTTTGTTAGTTTTAATTTGGTAAAACGAAATCTTTTTTGGGTCATTTGAAGAATCAAAAACAATTACATCATCATAATACTCAAGAGTTAGTAGGTAGTCATCAGGCTTTTGATGTAATTCGAGTATTTTACATAGAGCCCAATTTTTTTGAAAGTCAAAACGATTAGATGCAGTTGAGCCACTATTTTCTCTCGGTTTTATTTTTTCAATATAGTTTTTGATGTCAATCATTTTAATTTGTTTGTCGTTCTTCAAGTATTAGGCATAACCTACCTAAACGCGCTATTATTCATCATTTCATTTCGCATATCCCAACCAATTTATGTGTATTAGTGAACCTCTGATCATGTTAAATCCCCTTCTGTTTCAACGCTAAATTCTTCGTAGTCAGTAATTTTTATTTTCCATTCCAAATGTAAAGAATAAAAATCCACAATGTCAATAGGGATATTTCCCCTTTTTTTAGAGGAAATTTCCCCTCCCTGAACAGGGGAAAATTCCCCTCTTTCTCCAAAATTCGCCTTCCAATTATTGCCTATCTTTACCCAAACAAAAAAACGTGTTCTCCTTTATTCTGATATTTTTCGCTTCTGCCTGCGTGAGTTTTCTTGGTTCGCTGCAACTAGGTCCTGTGAATATTTTTGTGATCAACACGACCCTTTTTCAGAGCAGAAAAGAAGCGTATCTCATAGCGCTTGGAGGCATTGTGCCGGAATTTATTTATTGTGGGTTGGCGGTTTTTGCAACGGGGTTTATCCTGCAATTTGAGTGGGTGATGTCGGTTTTTGAAATCGCTTTTATACTTGTTTTTGTGGTGATTGGAGTCCTATTTTTTATTAAAAAACCAGTTACTGCGTCGCTGCAAAAATCTTCAACTAAGGAAAGTAGCACCATCAAACTTATGGGCAAAGGATTTATGTTGGCGATATTGAATCCGCAATTGCTTCCTTTTTGGGTTTTTGTGCAGGTTTACTTCAACCAAATATCATTTTTGAACGCTAAAACCACATTGGATAAAACTTCGTATGTATTGGGCGCGGGTGTTGGAGCTTTTGTTTTGTTGAGCTTTTTCATCTACTTGGCGCATAGATACAGGGAAAAAGCACTTGGTTACATCAACAATAGCTATTACTTTAAGGTGTTGTCGCTGTTGTTTTTTGCGGTGGCGATTTACCAACTTTGGAAATTTTTAAATTAAGAAAAGAACATGGTTCAAGATAATAAATATTGGTATTTGAGAAATCATAAGTTGTTTGAGCAATTGAGTGAACTGGAAGTCGCGGACTTGTGCATCGTTTCCAATATGAAAAATGCGTCTAAAAATGAGGTGATTTATTTCTCAGGCAAAGAGCATAGTCGCATTTATTTGATCAAAGTGGGAACGGTGAAAATTTGTCGCGAAGATCAAAATGGCCGAGAAATGATTACAGAAATGTTGACGGAAGGAGATATTTTTGGACACATCGGCGGGAATAACAACACGGAAGAATATGCGCAAGTGGTGAGCGATCAAGTGCGCTTGTGTTTTTTTGAAACGGAGAACTTTATGAAAGTGCTTCAGAAAAATCCAAATTTATCTTTGAAATATACGGATGCTGTCAACGAAAAAATGATTTCTTTTCGTCAAAAATTTGAAGATTTGGCGTTCAAAGATGTCGACACGCGGGTGCATGATTTCTTCAAGCGCTATGCAAAGCACCACGGTAAATTCAACGAAAACCATGTGGAAATGGAAATGATGTTGACACACCAAGACATTGCTGCTTACACGGCTTCGTCACGTCAATCTGTTACTTCTATTATTAATCGTTTGGTAGAAAAAGGCAAGATTGTGTATGAAGGTCGGAAGAAAGTGATAATTCCAAATATTGAAGCGCTTTGAAAGGGATTGATTGGGGATTGAGCACTGAGCGCTGCATTGAGCCTGTCGAAATGGACGCTGATGACGCAGATGACGCTGGTTGAAATACATTGAGAAGAGTAAAAATTAAAATTTGCGAATGAAGGAACGCTGATGACGCTGATGACGCAGGTTTATGCTGATTTAAACACAATGAGTAGAGTAAAAAATAAAATTTGCGAAGGATTGAGCACTGATGACGCAGGTTGAAATACATTGGGAAGAGTAAAAATTAAAATTTGCGAAGGAAAGAACGCTGATGACGCTGATGACGCTGGTTTACGCTGATTTAAACACAATGAGTAGAGTAAAAAATAAAATTTTCGAAGGATTGAGCACTGATGACGCTGATGACGCAGGTTGAAATACATTGAGAAGAGTAAAAATTAAAATTTGCGAAGGAAGAAACGCTGATGACGCAGATGACGCAGGGTGAAATACATTGAGAAGAGTAAAAAATTAAAATCTGAGAAGGAAGAAACGCTGATGACGCAGATGACGCAGGTTGAAATACATTGAGAAGAGTAAACAATTAAAATTTGCGAAGGAAAGAACGCTGATGACGCTGATGACGCAGGTTTACGCTGATCAAAAAAACTAATGTTCAAGAGTTCACTGACTCAGACTCGCACTTTATATAAAAACTCCGCAAGGAACTAATTATCGGCTTAAAACCTGCGTCATCTGCAAAATCTGCGTTATCTGCGTTCCGTTTTGGTCCTTGTCATGGATTCCATTTTTCACCCTATTTTCTAGACTGATTGCGTTCCATTAGTTAAATCTTTAAATACTTCCACCTCATCTTTATTCACTCGAAATGTCATAAACACGACACGCTTTCCACAAAGAAATACTAACTTTGCTACCATGGTAATTAACCAAAAAACAATTAAAAGTGTCCGTAGTTCCAGATAAGAATACCATAAAGCTTTTACGAATACCGTTTTCGTTTTTCTTGATGCCCATTTTTATTTTGGCGCTCAGCCAAAGTGCCGAGCCTAGCTGGTTTTTTGCGATCGCTTCATTTTTGATTATTCATGTGTTGGTGTATCCGGCAAGCAATGGTTACAACAGTTACATCGATAAAGACGAAACAAGCATCGGTGGACTTGAAAAACCTCCTATGCCAACCAAAGCATTGTTTTATTTGACTTTGGTTATGGATGCAACAGCCATTTTACTTTCTGCCATTTTCATTCATTGGATTTTTGCGTTGTGCATTTTGACGTATATTTTAGCTTCTCGTGCTTACAGTTCCAAACAAATTCGCTTAAAAAAATATCCCTTCATCGGTTTTTTAATTGTGGTGGTTTTCCAAGGAGCGTTTACGTATTACATGTCCAATTTTGGGATAAATAGACAATCGCTGTCTTTTTCAACTCCCGACTTGTACATCATGCTCGCGTGTTCCTTGCAAATTGCGGGAGCGTATCCACTCACACAAATTTACCAACACGAAGCAGATTTGGCAGATGGAGTCGTGACCTTGAGCTACAAACTAGGCTACAAAGGAACTTTTCTGTTCACCGGAATATTATTCGCGATCTGTAACTTGTTTTACTTCTTGTATTTTCAATCGATTGATGCATTAAATCAATTTTTTATTCTTCAACTCTTCTTTATTCCCATACTTTTGTACTTCACTGGTTGGTTTCTAAAAACAAAGAAAAATGTACAAGAAGCCAATTTTAAAAATACCATGCGCATGAATGCGATTGCCGCCATCTGTATGAATACGTGTTTTATCATTCTCACTTTTTTAAATCACTAAAGTTTGAGTTACATTTCTGCCATAGAAACTGCAGTTCCAGCATATTGTCACGCTCAAAACGTGATTTCAGCATTCTATGCGAATTCGACAGATGATCTGATGATTCGTCGAAAAATTCATAGCATTGCGCAGAAAGCAGCCATCGACACACGCTATTCTGTGTTGAATGATTACGGCAAAAATCCAGCTGACTTTGAGTTTTTTAGCAAAAACCAATGGATTGAACCCGAGCCAAGTTTGGGTCAACGCATGGATTGTTTTCGCATCGAAGCATTGAAATTGTCGCTCGAAGCTATTCGAAAAATAAAAGGCATTGAAAACGACAAACATTCGATAACGCATGTGATTACGGTTACCTGCACGGGATTATTCACACCAGGTTTGGACATCGAACTCATCAAAGAACTGAACTTAAAACCAAGTACCCAGCGAAGCAGCATCAACTTCATGGGGTGCAACGCAGCGATTTTGGCCTTGAATAGTGCGCATAATATTTGCAACAGCATACCAAACTCAAAAGTGTTGGTTGTTTGCGTTGAACTTTGCACCTTGCATTTTCAAAAAAATTATTCTGACGATTACATTCTTTCAACCGCACTTTTTGGTGATGGATGCGCGGCAGTGATTGTAGAATCGGAACCAATTCAACAATTCAACAATTCAAAGGATTCAACCCATTCAAACAACTTAAAAATTCAAGGATTTGATTCGTTGATTGTGCACGAAGGATTTCAAGAAATGGCCTGGCAGATAACGGAAAAAGGATTCATCATGAATTTGACTTCATACGTTTCGGAGCTCATCAATGGAAATATGCAGGCATTTTTGGCTTCGCTAAATTTAGACAAATCAGCGATTGATTATTGGGCCATTCACCCTGGCGGGAAAAAAATTCTAGATGATTTTAAGAAAACACTTGCACTTGAAAACGATGAACTTTCTCATTCCTATGATGTGTTGCGGAATTACGGAAATATGTCGTCGGCAACCGTATTGTTTGTGCTAAAAGCCTTGTTTGATGAGCGCGCAGCTGCCCAAAAAGGAGAAACGATTTTCACTGCCGCTTTTGGTCCAGGATTAAGCATCGAAACCATGCGCTTGGAATATGTTTAAGGAGCGTAGTCATACCAAAGAACTACTCGACGGAGAAAATATTCCGGAAAAAGATTTATTTCAAAACTTAAAAGAACTCGATAGCATCAATCATTTATTGGGTGGATATAAAATCACGTTTAGTGCGTTAAAAAAAGTACTCACAGATACAAAATCATACCATTTAGTGGATATTGGAAGTGGCGGTGGAGATACTTTGAAACGCATTTTTTCGTGGAAAGAAAAACAGAAATTGGACATAAATCTTTACGGAGTTGACTTAAAACAAACCTGTATAGATTATGCTGAGCGCAATGCACCGAATCCAAAAATTACCTTCATTCAAGATGATTACCGCAATATTCATTCACATATCGCGAAAATAGATATTCTTCATGCTTGTTTGTTTTGTCACCATTTGAGTGATGAAGAAATCATCGGGTTGATTCAGTTTGCCTTAAAAAACAAAGCGACTTTGGTTGTGAATGATTTGCAACGTCATTGGTTTGCGTATTACTCCATTAAATTACTGACCCGCATTTTTTCGAAATCTTACTTAGTTAAGAACGATGCACCGCTTTCCGTACTCCGAGGATTTAAACGAAATGAATGGGAACAAATACTATCAAAATCTGGCGCTAGCAACTATTCCATTCGCTACAAATGGGCTTTTCGTTACGAAGTAATTGTCTATGCAAACTGATTCTAAGATCCGTGATTGTGCCATCATTGGTGGAGGTTTAGCGGGACTGACCTTGGCCATTCAATTGGCGAAAACAAACCGAAAAGTAGTACTCTTCGAAAAGAATCAATATCCATTTCACAAAGTATGCGGTGAATACATCTCGATGGAAAGCTGGGATTTTTTGGAAGAACTGGGTGCTAATTTGTCGGAATTAAATCTCCCTAAAATCAACCTATTGAACGTTTCGGCGCATGACGGATTTGTCATTTCATCCGAATTATCGCTTGGTGGGTTTGGAATCAGTCGCTATGCACTCGATCATAGACTTGCAGGTATCGCGCGAGAATACGGCGTTGAAGTACTTGAAAATTGTACGGTTACGAATGTGAAACTCGAAGACAATGTTTATTCCATTGAAACAACCAAAGGAACGTATCACTCAAAAATTGCGTGTGGTAGTTATGGCAAAATAGAACCAAGTTTTGTAGAAAGATCCAACCGTTCAAAGGGAAAATACATTGGCGTGAAATACCACATAAAACGTTCTTTTCCAAATGATTTAATCGAACTTCACAACTTCAAAGATGGTTATTGTGGCATTTCAAAAGTTGACAATGACATGTATTGTTTGTGTTATTTGACGACCACAAAAAACTTGAATGATAATGGCAACGACATCAAAAAAATGGAAGAAAACATTTTGATGAAAAATCCATTTCTTCGAACCTATTTTGCTGAATCCGAATTCGTGAATCAAAAACCGATAGCCATCAGTCAAATTGGTTTTAGCAAAAAAAGTACGTATCAAAACGATCTTATTCTTCTTGGTGATGCTGCGGGTGCAATCGCTCCATTATGTGGAAATGGAATGAGTATTGCGATACGGGCCTCCAAAATTTTGGCAACGCACATGGAAGCATTTTTTACTAATCAAATCGATAAACAAACGCTTATTGATCGCTACACAAAAGAATGGAACAACCATTTTTCCTTTCGAATCAAAACAGGGTTTTACCTTCAAAAACTCTTTGGAAAACGAATCACCACGCTTTGGACCTTGAAATTTCTGAGTAAATTTCCTCGCTTACTGTGCAAAATTATTCGCTTGACTCACGGCGAAAAGTTTTAATTTTTTATACCGCAGAGCGGCGCAAGGAGCGCAAAGAAACATTAATAAATAATAAACTCCCTAAAAACTTTGCGTTCTCGGCGCGCTCTGCGGTAAAAAATTCAATTCAAAATTAACTTCCCAGTTTTTTGCGTTGTGCTGTTTGTACTAATTTCATAGAGATAAAACCCTTTCGTATTTGAAGGAAGTATTACTGTCTCTAAATTAGAATTCAATTTTTGCGAAAGCACTACTTTTCCAGTAACATCGTAAATGGTAATTGAATTGGGTTCACTAAATGCATATTGATGAATTAAAACTCCCTCTTCCGTTTGAAAAACATCAATGTGAGATTCATTTTCGTTTGAAGTATTGATTCCCAAAATATTCGGATCATTTTGACTTGCCGGAACAGCTTCTGCTTGAACAACAGCCTTCGAACCTGCTTCTTGTAAAATCGCTAAGGTAAAGATGCGTTCAAACACCCATGCTGCATTTGCTGCTGAACTGTAAGAAAAAGAAACCGTTTCTCCCACTGTGGCTGGAAGTGTAACGGAAATTCCTGATGTTCCAGTCAAAGATTTTCTAAATACATCGTAATGTTGTGGTTCTCCGTTCGATCCAGTATAAAACAAGGTATCTTCAGCCAAAGCGACGAATAATTTCAATTCACCTATTGTGTGGGCTTCTTCCGTTTTAATGACAACCGTCGAAATGATGGAATCTGCGCCAAATTTTGTTTGAGAAATCGTTAAGCTCGCGGGCGATGTTTGACCCAAATGAGGTGTGAAAATGCTGCTAGAACTATAATTTGCTCCTCCTGGAATTGGTGCTCCTTGAATGACCAATCGCGGTGTTGAACCGTAAATTCCGTAGTAATTTGTACGTCCATCATTCTCAGAAACATTGTGCTGATTGATTAAGCATCCACTATAAGGCGAACTCGGGTGAATTGCTAAGTGAATGACGCCAGATTGATTGTTAAGATTGTTATAAAAACCTGGATTTCTCGTAGCACAAAAACTACACTTCGAGTTTGTAAAATGCTCAACCACAACTTTTTTTGGAACTTGAGAAAACGAAAACTGAGCGAAAAAAGCGCATAAAATAAATGTGATGTGTTTCATAATTTAAATTTTTAGTTTGCATCGAAAACTTCGATATGGACAAATTTATTCCAGTTAAGTTTAACGAATTGTCGCCTAGCCGACTTTTGAAGTATTTATGCCTTCGTAAATTTGTTTATCAAAAGAACAATGAGCTAAGCTCAATAGTACAAAAAAATTGTCCCAAATAATAATAGCATTGAAAGTTTACAATCACGCATGAATCGTTGGAAAGGAAAATCTTCGCGAGTATTGAAAGCGCTCCCATTGCTTTTATCATTGGTTTTGGCTCAAAAAGCATGGACCTTTCCTCCTGATTCGTTAAAAAATTTAAAGTTCGGCATTCTTCCGATTGTTTATTATACACCCGAAACGCGTGTTGGTTTTGGAGGGTTGTATTTCAATTATTTCAAAACGAATGAGAGAGACTCAACACTCCGTAAATCAAATACGCAAACCTTTGTGACCTATACGCTCAACAAACAATTTTCCATAGAAAACGATTACCAATTATGGCTCGCAAAGAACCGTTTTTACGTGACCGGATACTTGGATTACAGTCGTTTTCCTCAATTCTTTTTTGGAATCGGTAACAATACACAACAGCAGGAGCGCGTCACGTTTTCAGCGGATTTCTTTCGGATTCAGACAAGAGCGTTTACACGGGTTCGAAAAAATTTCTATGCTGGGCTTTTCTTTCAATTAAAAAATGTACACAACCTAGACATGGCTTTAATGTCCCATTCACCCGAAATTCCTGTGCATGGTAACATGGGTTTTTCCGCTTTGGGTATAGGTCCTGAATTTTTAATCGACAAGCGCGATAATCCTTTAAATCCAACAAAAGGCAGTTACTTTGAGGCATCACTAGTAGATTACAGTTTGGTGTTTAAAAATCAATACATGTTTTCATTACTGACCGTCGATGCTCGGAAATATCAAACCTTTTTTAATCGCTTTGTTTGGAATGGAAACGCTTACTTTTCGTTTAACAAAGGAAATGTACCTTTTAGCCTAATGCCGGAAATTGGCGGAGCACGGTTTTTGCGCGGTTATTACAAAGGCCGTTTTCGAGACAATAACCTCATCGTGCTGCAACAAGAAGTAAGAATTCCTCTTTATAAAATGTTTGGTGTCGCGGTATTTGGAGGTATTGGTTCTGTTGCCAATTCTTTTAAAATGTTCAAAGAAAATCGCGTTCATTATAACTATGGAATTGGGTTAAGGGTTCGCATCAACAAACATGAAAACACCAATTTGCGGATAGATTATGGTTTTACCAAAGATTCACATGGTTTATATATTGTTTTTGCAGAAGCATTTTAAGCCAAAATCAATAAAAAAAACAGTAATTTGTCGTTTGTCCGACAAAAACATTTCAAGGCAATCAGTTCCTTTACATTATAAAATTAAATACATGAAAAATACAGCTTTATTCTTAATGTTCTTGACTGGTTTTGTAAGCTTTGGACAAGATTCTGTTCGCGTTAAAACCCCTTACAAATTCAATAACAATTTTGATCTTGCGTTGATGGGAAGTGATCAGTTTGGGGCTGCATTGTCTTGGACAAAAATGCACTCCATCACAAAGAAAAAACGATTCAAACTGGGCTATGGCGTACGATTTACTACTCAAGCTGGAGGAAAGCTTAACTACACAACCGCACCAGCGGAATTGACATCTGGAAAAACAGGTCTTGGTGTTCTCTTTTCTGAAAACATTCCAGCAAATATCGATACCTTTCAAGTAAGCAAATCTCAGAACAACGCACTAAATATCAGCGTTCATTTACAATATACGATTAAGCAAAAACTCGATGTCGGATTCAATATTGATGCGATAGGTTTTAGTTTTGGTAGTAGAACGGAAGGAACATATTTTGCACATACTTCTCCGCTCAACGGTTCCGTTCAAGCTGCTTCTCCAACAAGTTTCAATGCCTTACTCACAAGTGACAACGACTTAGGAATGTTAAATTCAGAATTATACTTACGTTATTGGTTCAAACCGAATTGGGGAGTGCGCATCGGAGCATCCTTTCTTTTCACAGAATACACAACAGTTAACAAGCTTAGATTCGACAATGATCGTTTTAGAAATAAAACACTCATGGGATTAGTGGGTATAACTTATTCACCATTCAGGTAATTCATTGCAAGAATAATCCAAATCCATACTACATTTGTAAATAGCATCAAGGTTTAAAAACCGTTGTGAAAAGAAAATATCTATGTTAAAAAGAGAAGCAATAAAACAACTGAAAAGTGTACAATCTATTTTGCACCAAATAAATGATGAGGATTATACGCTTCCTATCTCGACATTGAAGAATGCAACGATTGGAAAACACATCCGTCATGTAATTGAATTTTACGAATGTTTGCTTTTCAGAGCGTCGAATGCTCCAGTAAATTACGATGCGCGTAAACGCAATTTATTGCTTGAAGAAAATGTAAAATACACCAGTGATTTTATTGCAGAAATTATCGATAAATTGGAGCTAATTACGTCAAACGAACGACTGTTGTTGATCTCTGAATATGAGAATGAACGTGTTGAAATGGAATCTTCATTATTTCGCGAAATCACCTACAACATTGAGCATTCGGTTCATCATTTAGCTATCATCGGAATTGCTATTCCAATACATTTGAGTTACATCAATGTATCGGAAAATTTTGGCTACGCAGATTCTACCGTTAAATATATGAAATCTCAAGTCGCTGGGTAATCATGTGTACAGTCACTTTTCTTCCTCAAGGAAAAAACGGATTCATACTCACTTCCAACCGTGACGAATCCATTGAGCGCGCAAGTGCTTTGCCTGTAAAAGAATATTTTTTGGACAATAAAAAACTGTATTTCCCGAAAGATCAACATGCCAACGGAACATGGATTGTAAGTGAAATAAATGGGTACACTCTTTGTTTGTTGAATGGAGGTTTTGAAAAACATGAATCTAAACCACCCTATAAAAAAAGTCGTGGATTGATGGTTCTTGATTTTTACTCACATGAAAATGTCATAGATTTTGTAAATCATTATGATTTCGACGGCATTGAACCGTTTACGTTAATTTTTGTCTATGCTTGTCCGAAGAATAACAAACGATACCTGCATGAATTGCGATGGAATGGGCAATTAACAACGCTTTCACATCTGGATGCTTCCCTTCCTCATATTTGGTCTTCGGCAACGTTGTACACGAAAGAAGTTATCGAAGCGCGCAAAACCTGGTTCGATGCATGGATTCAGAACAACAAAAATTATACTTCTGAAGATATTTTGTTCTTTCATCACTTTGGTGGAAATGGTTCGCAGCAAAATGATTTAATCATGAACCGAGCATCCAAAAAAACCGTGAGTATTACCTGTTTTAACAAGAATGATCATCACACAGATATCATTTACGAAGATTTGGTGAATCAAAAACGATATCAAACAAAGGTTATCAACGACGATGAGGATTCCGCTAGCACTTGCTAAATTCAGCAAATTCGAATATTGGCCTTGGTGGTTATTCTATTTACCTATTTTGCCTTATTGGATTTTTCTATCGATCAAAAACAGGTCGTTGGCTTACTTCACGGCTGCAAATCCAGGCATAGCACTTGGTGGATTTTACGGAGAAAGTAAAACGGAAATTTTACAATTAATCGATCCAAAATACTTACCAAAAGCAATCATTGTCAATGTTTCAACAGACATTCAAGACATTTTAAATGAGCTTAATCTCGTTCATCTCACTTTTCCGATTATTGCAAAACCTGATGTTGGCGAACGAGGAAATGATGTGACATTGATCCATTCAGCCAAAGAATTAGAAAATTACAATCAGCAGTCTTTTGGCAAATACTTACTTCAAGAATTCATCGATTTTGAGATTGAATTGGGTGTTTTGTATAGCAGATTGCCAGACGAACGTGAAGGAAAAATTACATCCGTTACAGGAAAGGAGTTTTTAGCTGTAATTGGCGATGGTCATTCGACGCTCAAGGAACTCATGGAAAAAAATCTACGAGCACGTTTTCAGCTAAAAAGGATGATTTTAGAACTGGGTGAAGAAATAAACACCATTTTGAAAAAAGGTGAAAAACGCGTTTTGGAACCCATTGGAAATCATTGTCGGGGCACAAAATTCATCGATTTCAATCATTTAATAAACAGTGATTTAGATCGAATTTTCAATCAAATAAGCAATCCCATCGACGGATTTTTCTATGGAAGATTTGATTTGAAAGTCAAGAGTTTAGACGATTTATATTGTGGAGAAAATATCCGCATTTTAGAACTCAATGGCGCAAGTTCAGAACCGGGTCACATCTACGACCCCAAAAATTCTTTACGAAAAGCATACAAAGATTTGGCTTGGCATTGGAAAAGGCTCGCAGAAATCTCAAAAGCCAATATGCATGCAGGCATAAAACCCGTTCCGTTCAGAGAAATTGTGAAAGCGTATTGGAAATTTGTGGTGCTGAAGAAGAAAGGATGATCGTCAAAAAGCCAAATTAAACCGCCTCCTCCAACTTTTTTCGATAGTACTCATACAACTCAATCTGGGTATGAAAAAGTGGTGCATCGTTTTTGCGATACGCATTTTTTAGATTCTTATCAATGATCCTAGTTTTGGCGTTACCTTTCAATTGGTACTCAAAAATGGTATCAATTTCCTTCTGAAGATTGGTATCTAAAATTGGGCAACCCACTTCGATACGTTCGTCCAAATTGCGCTCCATCCAGTCAGCGCTTGAAAGAAAATAGAGCGGTTTGTTGCCATTCGAAAACTTCATTATGCGTGCGTGCTCAAGAAAACGATCGACAATGCTGTATACTTTTATGTTTTCAGATTGCTTTGCGATTCCAGGCACTAAACAACAAATTCCTCGAACGATCATATCTATTTTTACCCCAGCTTTGCTGGCTTTGTATAATTGATCAATCAAATCTTGGTCGGTTAGATTATTTACCTTAATCCAAATTTTCCCTTTTCCTCCAGCCTTGGCAATTTTTATTTCATTTTGAATCAATTCAGTGATCCGTTGCCGTGTATTAATAGGCGAAACGAGCAATGTTTTAAAGCGTTTATTTCGATCATTTGTTTCCAACATTTCGAACACTTTAGCTACTTCACTACCGATTTCTTCATTGGCGGTCAACAAACTTAAATCGCCATACACTTTTGCATTGCGTTCGTGAAAATTTCCTGTTCCAACATGGGTAATGAGTTGTTTTTTATCACCACTCATGCGTGTAATTTGGATCAATTTAGAATGCACTTTGAATTTAGCAGAACCATGCAACACGATGGCTGAATTTTCTTTGAGTCGATTTGACCAATATAAATTATTTACCTCATCAAAGCGCGCCATTAATTCCAAGAACACCGTTACTTTTTTACCGTTGTTCACCGCATTGATCAAGGCGTTTAAGATTTGAGAATTTTGTGCTACCCGATAAACATTGATTTTTATTTCAGTCACCTTTGGATCGATGGCTGCTTCACGCAATAAATCCACGATATAATCAAAGCGCTGGTAAGGAAAATGAAGTAAAACATCCTGCTTTTGGATGCATTTTATAAGACTTTTCTGTCCTTCCAAAACGGGATGATTGAGCGGTGGAAGTTTATGAAACAAAAACTCCGATTTACCAAAGTCTGGGAAGTTCATAAAATCCTTGAAGTTATGGTATCTTCCACCTGCAATGGTATTTACACCAAACTCGAGATTCAAATGTTCCAACAAATAACTCAATAAATCAGGAGACATTTCTTCGTCGTACACAAAGCGAACCGGTGTTCCACGTTTACGAAGTTTTATGCTTTTTTCAATTTTTTCTTTCAAGGTAATCGACAAATCATCGTCAATTGTCAATTCTGCATCTCTGCCGAACTTAAAAGTAAATGCTTCAATTTTCTCGTACGTAAAAATGGAAAAGATAGCATCTAAGTTTAATCGTATGATGTCATCAAGGAGAATGAACTTTTGTCCTTGCTTATCATTCATCAAATAAAAGCGAGAAATTTGCGATGGAATTTTGATCAGTGCAAACTTTACCTTTTTATTCAATTCATTGTGCATTTTGATTGCCAAATAAATACCGGAATCCTTGAGTCGCGGAAAAGGAGTTGCATCGTTTAACAGAATTGGAACGATGGAGTGCTTTAATTCTAAATTGAAGTAATTTTTCAACTCCACAATCTGGCTAGCAGAAAGCTGATCTTCCTTTACATGAAAAATTTTGGATTTACTCAATTCACCCAACAGCTTTTGATACGCTAAATCGAATTCCTTTTGTTGCTTTAGGACAACTTCACGGATTTGAGCGTATAAATTCTTATAACTTCCGTCGTAACCAATAGCGCTTTTTTCTTTTACAGCGATGAGTCGTCGAATGTTGGCAACACGAATTCGGAAAAATTCATCCAAATTATTCGAGTAAATTCCAAGAAAACGAATTCTCTCGACAACAGGATTTCTTTCGTCGCTTGCTTCTTGCAAAACGCGTTCGTTAAATGACAGCCAACTAAGTTCCCTGTTGAGATATTCCATGTTACAAAGGAATTAAAAGTTATCGAGGAATTTATTAAGAGAATATTAAAATTGCAAAAAAAAGTCCCCAATTTAGTTGGAGACATTTTTGAAGTTATACTTTCATTCCTTTCACAACACGATCTTTGCGTTTCGTTTTTTGCAAATTCTTGATTTTCACCATCAAATAAGCATTTCCCGCAGATGAAAGAACCGTATAAGGTTGATTACCATACGTTAGCTCACCGCCTTTGTTCGTATCCCATTTTGCAATTAAGTAATATTTACCAGTAGCACTTTGTTGTCTTAATCCAAAGGTCAAGGTGTTTCCGACACCTGCTTCAAAACGTACTACAATTTCACCTGTATCTTCAAATTTCTCAAAAATTCCTTTAGTTTGAGGCGGAATAGTGATTCTATCCTCCTCACGATTGCTGCTTGTAACCAATGCACCATCATCTGCTGTTCCTGTATTTCCAGATTCTTTACTTCTGGTTAAAATGATGGTTTGCGACGTGAAAAACTGCACTTTTTTGATTGTTTTTTCACTTTCTAAACCAAATTCATCACGTAATTGGTTGGTGTACGCTACTTTTTTACCACAAGAAGCGAGTACTAATCCGACAACTAAAATTGCTAAATATTTCATCTTTCTGTTTTTTTACAAATATATAATCCAACTTTCAAAAACTATACCTAAAAATTAAAGAAACAACTTTTTTAAGTTCACGGCTTCGCTTGGTTTCATTTTTCCAGCCAATATCAAACTCAATTCTTTGCGACGCAAGGCACCTTCAAAACGTTCAATTTCTTCTTCCGTTTCCGGCACCAATTCTGGTACTTGAATAGGCCCACCGTTCTGATCCACAGCAACAAACGTGTAAATGGCTTCGTTGCTTTTGATTCGATTTCCAGTCACATGATCTTCCACAAATACATCAACAAATACTTCCATGGACGAATTAAACGAACGCGAAACTTTAGCTTCCAAAGTCACAATCGAAGCATGCTGAATGGGTTGCTTGAACGAAACATTATTCACAGATGCTGTAACTACAACTCTACGACAATGCCTGTGGGCAGAAACACTTGCAATGACATCCATCCAAGCGAGCAATTGTCCTCCAAATAAATTTCCAAGGGTGTTTGTATCGTTCGGTAAGACTACTTTCGTTGTAATCGATAGAGTTTCAGACGCTTTTCTTGACTTCATTCAATTTTTTTGGCAAAGGTAACCAATTTTCTTACAGATATTTTTCAAATCGTAGGAAGCAATTAAAAAATTGAGTACATTTAAAGTCAACAAATTCAACTTTCTACATTATGAAAAAGCAAATTTTAGTAGGTCTTTTTGCATGTTTTGCATTCGGATCCATTTCTCAAAACTCAAATCTCCCAAAAAGTGCCATTGCAGCGGCGAGTAATCAACAAATAAGTTCGCTTACAAGATTGCCGAATGATGTTGGGAATGCACCTAAAACGCTTTTGTGCAATGACACGATACGATATCCTCAGATCAAAGAACAATTGCTCAATGTCACAGCATCATTTTTCACTTTCACTTTGTGGACAGATGACGCGGAGTATATGTCACAGACTTATCAGCATACAGGTGGAAGCATAACCATTCCAAAAATCGAGTTTTTTGGCAATAAAAATACAGCTGGAGCAGCGAGCATCATTGTTGAAGGAGCAATTTACAATGTGGATGCCTTAAACAATCCCACTACATTGATTAGCAGTGGAACATTGGTGCTTTCGAGCACAACTGCCGGTTACAGATACATTACTTTGAGCGCACCTGCTGTAGTTACTGGAAACTATGCGGTTGTGATAAGACCAACCACCGCGAATGGTCGTTTAGATTTATACGTAAACAATAGCTTAGCAGGTCAATTACAAGATGAAAATTTATCACGGATAAGATCATCTTACTACCCACAATCGAATGGCAATTGGGTTTCAGTTCCAGTCTTGACCAATGATGCTGTCAATTTTGTATCTATTTATGATTTTGAAGCATTGATAAGTCCCATTGTTTCTTACACCATCACAACGAATGCGGATGCAGTATCAAGTCCTGCGTGCTTGGGAACTGCTGTTCAGTTCAATAACACAACAACTCCAACAGGAATTCTTAATAGTCGCATGTATAATTATCAGCGTTTTAATCTCTATTTTGGAGTTGCAGCGGCTGATTCAACCTACGCTTGGGATTTAGATGATTTAAGTCCAGTTGTTTGGAGTAATTCAACCAATTACACTTATGCAGCAGCAGGCACTTATGATGTCACTCTTTACACACTTGGAGGATTTTGGGAATCATGCACTGACAATGATGTGGTGCAGGTAACTATCAATCCAGCTGGCAATAGCAATTTCAATTATTCGAGTGCTTCCTACTGCGCTGGATCAGCCAATCAAACTCCAACGACTTTTCAAGCGGGGATCTTTTCAGCATCACCAGCAGGTTTGAACTTTGTCAATGCCGCAACAGGTGAGATAAACATGGCCACTTCAATACCTGGAACCTACACAATTAGCTATACAACAACTGGTTTATGTCCTTCGACAGCTACTCAAACTCTGACAATCAATTCTTTACCAAACAGTTCTTTTTCTTACGGTGGAAGCACATTTTGTTCAGGTGGCGCTAATATTACACCAACAGCAGCAAATGCAGGTTCATTCTCTTCTTCACCTGCGGGATTGGTTTTTGCGAACGCAAGTACTGGGGAAATAAATATGGCCGCTAGCAGCGAAAACACATATACAGTAACTCATCTAATAGCAGGAGTTTGTCCAAGTTCAACACAACAATCTATCACCATAACAAGTGCACCCTTAGCTGGTTTTAATTATTCACAAAGTGCCTATTGTACAAATGAAACAAGTCAATTACCCTCTTTTGTTGTTGGAGCTAGCGGAGGCGTTTTTTCTTCTACGGCCGGTTTAACAATAACTGCCAATGGTGAAATCACACCATCCTCGAGTACTCCTGGTACTTATACCATTACCAATACGATTGCAGCAAGCGGCAGTTGTCCAAGCGTGAGCGAAACAACGAACATTACGATTAACGCAACACCAAATGTAACCTTGGCGCCTCTAACCAGTGTGTGTATTGCTGACCCATCTTTTCAATTAATTGGTGGAATACCAGCCATGGGAGTTTATTCTGGTACTGGAGTAAATGCTGGAATGTTCTCTCCAAGCATTGCTCAAGTTGGAATACACCCAATTACCTATACTTATTCTAATGGAATTTGCGAGGCATCTGCCACTCAATCAATTACGGTTGGTTCAATTCCTACAGTATCAATGGCTCCATTTTCTGGTGAATTTTGTGAAAACGACCAACCAATTTCACTTCCTGTAGCAACTCCGTCTGGAGGCGTTTACTCTGGAAATGGCGTTTCAGGATCAAACTTTGACCCGTCAATTTCTGGCAATGGAACGTTCCAAGTAACTTATACATTTACAAGTGCTGAAGGATGTGAAGCATTTGCTTTTCAACCTGTTGTTGTGAATGAAACACCTGTTGTTACTCTTAGTGCTTTGAGCGGAACGTGTGTTGATTATGCTGCATTTGCTTTAACTGGAGGTTCACCTTCAGGCGGAAATTATGCAGGACCTGGAGTAGGCGTTGGTGGAATTTTTGATCCTGCAATCGCTGGGGTTGGTACGCATACAATCACTTATAATTTTATATCGGCAGAAGGATGTGATGGCACGGCGCAACAAACAATTAGTGTAGATGCTTGTGCTTCTCTCGATGAAATAACTGAATTCAGCATTAGCATATATCCGAATCCTGCTAACGACATAATCCACGTTTCATATCAGATTGCAGGAAGTGATTTAAGTACAATTTCGCTCTTAAATCTAGATGGAAAAGTTGTTGCCAGAAATGATGTTCAAGGACAAATTGTAAATGCCAATCTAAATGTTTCTTCCTTTGCAGCAGGCATCTATTTTGTTCAAATTGAATTCGGGGCAAAAAAAGTGATTCGTAAAGTGGTGTTTGAATAAGCTTTAAGTAATCTGATCGAAGGTCGAAGGTGTCTAAATTTATTCTATTAAATGTTCAACCTTTTTTATGATATTTGAAATAACTAATTCATCAATAAATTGCTTTAACAAAAATTGAACTTTATGATTGCTAGATTTATTAACATTGTTGTATTCACGTCTTTATTTTCAATCAATGCCAAGACGCAATGTTCCGTCACGATTTTAAGTGTTACAGCATCATCTGCAAATTCAAATTCTAATACCTTTCAAATAAGCGGAACATACACCTATACAGGAGCTCCTTCTGCTGGATTTATTAGCATTGTTGCAACCAATGGATCTGTTTCTTTCTCCTTAGTTCAATTCCCTCCATTTGTAAATATGAGTGTAATTCCATTCATCTTGAGCGGAGTACCGGCTGATGGGAGTCAGTGGTGCATAACAATTAGCTTTACAGCACAGCAAACTTGTAGTACTGTCTTTTGTGGGATATCACCATCAAGTCTATCTTTAGCTTGTTCAAGCTCCGTTGGTGTGTTCAATTCAACGAGCTTGGGGAGTACAACAATTCCAACTATCTTATGCTATGACGATACGTTTCAAATGAATCCAGTTAGCGGTTTTGTTCCACCACCCCAGGCCAATTCACCTCCAAATCCCAGTGGATATAATCCTGGGATAGGTTATTTGGTTTATTCATGCCCACCAACGGTTGGTTTGTCACCTACCGCTGGAGTTGATATATCTTCGGACCCATGCTTCATTGGAGTATCTGATTTTGGAAACTTATCTGATTATAATGATCTATATTGGATAAATGCCTATCCTGGGATCTTCACAAACAATATCGTGTATTTTGTTCCTGTTACTTATTATAACACTATATCAAGCCCTGCTGTTTTTTCTTACACAAACTCAATTAATCCATGTTATCACATGGGTACTCCAATTCCTGTCCAGTATTTAACGGAAATTACAACGGATCAAATTCAAAATTGTTTGGCTGGAACGGTAACTACAACCATAAGTGGCAGTCGACCGGCATTAGACGGTTCCTTGTTTTCTGTAATCCCTGGATCTTTGTTGCCAACAACAGCTTCATTCAATAATACCACCTGTATAAACAATGGAACTATTGCCATCAGTGGTCTTGCGAATGGCGACAATTACTCTTTTCAAGTTCAAACAACCAATAGCTGTGTGGCAACAATATCAGGT
The DNA here is from genome assembly GCA_965247975.1 of Crocinitomicaceae bacterium. GTDB lineage: Bacteria > Bacteroidota > Bacteroidia > Flavobacteriales_D > Crocinitomicaceae > Taishania. The sequence goes on along the minus strand of OZ252050.1, from coordinate 594,134 downwards.
GCTTTTACAGGAGCCGACCCTTCTGATTTTAGTTATCCAAATCAAATATACTGTACAAACGATTTAAATCCGACACCAACTATTATCGGCCTTGCGGGAGGAACTTTTTCGGTATTTCCTTCCGGCCTAACATTCGTGAATTCTACTTCTGGAGAAATTGACATGGCGACAAGTGTCAATAATTCATACACTATCACTTACACAACAACTGGAGCTTGCCCATCTTCGAGTCAACAAACAATCACTATAACCAACGCACCATCTGGTGGATTTAGTTATCCCCAAAGTGCCTACTGTACAAATGATCTGAATGCCTCTCCGATTTTTGTACCTAGCGCAAGTGTGGGTATCTTAACATCCTCCCCAGCGGGTTTGACATTATCAAATACCGGAGAAATTTCAATGTCGAGCAGTTCAGCAGGAACCTACACAATTACAAATACCGTTTCGGGAGGTAGTTGTCCGACGGTAACAGAAATTTCTCAAGTGACAATTAATGCTGCCCCAACCGTTTCATTGAATCCATTTTCAAGTGTTTGTATAACAGACCCTTCATTTCAATTAGTTGGTGGGATTCCTGCTATGGGTATGTATTCTGGTCCTGGCGTAAACTCAGGGATTTTTTCCCCAGTAAGTGCTACAGCAGGTACGCACACAATTACTTACACGTATGTGAACAACAACAATTGTCAAGCGGAAGCAACACAAACTATAACTGTTAGTTCAATTCCCACTTTATCAATGGCTCCATTTTCGGGCGAATTATGTGAAAACGACCAACCAATTTCACTTCCCATAGCAACTCCGTCTGGAGGCGTTTACTCTGGAAATGGCGTTTCAGGTTCAAACTTTGACCCGTCAATTTCTGGCAATGGAACGTTCCAAGTAACTTATACATTTACAAGTGCTGAAGGATGTGAAGCGTCTGCATTTCAACCTGTTGTTGTGAATGAAACACCTGTTGTTACTCTTGGTGCATTGAGCGGCACGTGTGTTGATTATGCTGCATTTGCTTTAACTGGAGGTTCACCTTCAGGAGGAAATTATGCAGGTCCAGGAGTTGGCGTTGGTGGAATCTTTGATCCTGCAATTGCTGGGGTAGGTGCGCATACAATCACGTATAATTTTATATCGGCAGAAGGATGTGATGGAACTGCGCAACAAACAATTAGTGTAGATGCTTGTGCTTCTATCCAAGAAATAGACGAGATCAATGCATTGATTTATCCAAATCCAGCCAATGAAATCATACACGTTGTCTTGGACAATAAAAACAATGAGAAACTAACAATTTCGTTAATTTCACTCGACGGAAAAGAAGTGTTAATCAACGAGTCAAATCAGCAAAACATCCATCTCGAGCTTTCTATTTCTGAATTTTCGAAAGGAATTTACTTTGTTCAGATACAATCTGATTCTGGTAAAATGAATAAAAAAGTGGTATTGCATTAAGAATCAAAACAATATTCCAATCGAGCGTTCAACGATCAAAAAGTTGGGGCTCGATTTTTTATTTTAAATTGTTTAGCTTTGCTCAAATTAAAAAATTAAATATGCATCACATTTTCAGCGCTTTATTCCTTGCTCTACCTATTTCTGTTGTTTTTGGACAATCTTTCAGTGGTCCAGAAAGTGTTGAAGTAGATTATGCAAACAATCGTTACCTCGTTTCGAATCGCGGATCGGTAAAAAGCATCCAAGCAGTCATTCCGGGCCAAGCACCTACTTTGTTTACATCGAATGTGGCAAGTCCAGCAGGCTTGGAAATTCTCGGATCAAAATTATGGGTCTGTGATGGAGGAAGGGTTAAAAGTTTCGATTTAGCTACTGGAAATTTGGTCAATAATATAAATGTTGGTGGAACATTTTTGAACGGAATCACAAGTGATGGGGCAACCTATTTATTTGTCAGCGACTTTTCAGCAAAGAAAATTTACCGCATAAATACGCTAACGGAAGCATTCAATGAATTAGTTTCCAATACTGTTTCCACGCCAAACGGATTGTGGTATGATGGCGCAAACAACCGTATTTTATTTGTAAACTGGGGCTCTTCCGCTGCAATCAAGGCAATTAGTATGGCTGATTCAACTGTCAGCACGGTAACAACAACTTCACTCGGAAATTGCGATGGCATTGCTGCGGACGGGAATGGAAATTTTTTCGTTTCGGCTTGGAATTCTCAGTCCATTCACAAATTCGACGCGGCTTTTGGCGCACCAGTTGCTGTTGTTAGTTCACTAGCCAATCCAGCAGATATTTGTTACAATGTGAACAACGATACATTAGCAGTTCCAAATTCGCAGAATAATACAGTTACGTTTCATTACTTAGGAACACAAAATAATAGCGTTGAAGAGCTTGACAACGAATTTGAAACAATTGCCTATCCAAATCCTGCGTCAACGACATTCACCATTTTAAGCAAAACCAACAAAAAAATTCAATCCATCGAAATCTACGACATGAACGGTCGCCAAGCTGATGCGACGATTAAATTCAATGATAACTTAATTGCTGTTTCTGTGAGTAATTTGACTGCTGGAACATATTTTTATCATATTCAAACAGAGGCAGGAATTTCAAGAGGAAAATTTGTTGTAGAATAATCTCTTCCGTCAAAACCAAGAAAAGCGTACCTTTGCGGCGATGATTAAAATTCGCGATATTGAATTGGGTGATTTTCCCTTGCTTCTTGCTCCGATGGAAGATGTAAGTGATCCGCCATTTCGTGCACTTTGCAAAAAACACGGAGCCGATTTGATGTACACCGAATTTATTTCTTCGGAAGGTCTCATCCGTGATGCTGCGAAAAGTGTTCAAAAACTCGATATTTTCGAATACGAACGCCCGATAGGAATTCAAATTTTTGGTTCCGAAATAGATTCCATGATTCAATGCGCAGAAATTATTGAGAAAGCAAATCCAGATATCATCGACATCAACTATGGTTGTCCTGTGAAAAAAGTGGCTTGCAAAGGAGCTGGAGCTGGAATTTTACAAGACATTCCAAAAATGGTACGCATGACAGCGGAAATCGTGAAAAACACGAATTTACCTGTTACTGTCAAAACACGATTGGGTTGGGACGATGACACCAAATACATTGTAGAAGTTGCTGAACGATTACAAGATGTTGGCATCGAAGCGATTAGCATCCACGGACGCACGCGTAAACAAATGTATAAAGGCGAAGCAGATTGGAGCTTGATTGCTGATGTGAAAAGTAATAGCCGCATGCACATTCCTGTTTTTGGAAATGGCGATATTGATTCTCCAGAAAAAGCAGTTGAATACAAAAATCGTTATGGCGTTGATGGAGTAATGATTGGTCGAGCGAGCATCGGTTATCCTTGGATTTTTAATGAAATCAAACATTTTATCGCGACTGGAGAACATTTACAAAAACCAGGCATCGTGGAACGTGTTGAAGCCGCTCGCCAGCATTTGCAAATGAGCATTGATTGGAAAGGTGAAATTCTAGGAATTGCAGAAATGAAAAGACACTACACCAATTACTTCAAAGGAATTAGTCATTTTAAAGATTACCGCATGAAGTTGGTTACATCCTTTAATTTGAATGAAATCTATGGCTTGCTTCAAGAAATTGAAGAAAACTCTTCTAACTTTGAATTTGCTTAAATCGCTTTCTCGTTAACTTTCATCAATTCAGCAATCCATTCAAACGAATCTTCCGTAGAAGCAAAAACACGTGTCGGAAATTTGGGACGATTTTGTTTCAAATAAGAATCAATCAAAATTTTGTGTGGTAAATTATTAATGATAAAGGCATCTCCAAACGAAAAACGTTCATTTGTTTGTCCTGCAGCCCATACCCTTGATTCATCGATTGCCTCCGAAAATGGCTCAAACTCAACAATATTGTACAATGGCTCATTTACTTGTTCTCCCAAAAATTCACTTATTTCAGCAACAATTTTCATATCAATGAGTGTATGTTTTCGAATGTAGGTGAAGAAAATTTTATTTGCATACAAAAACAAGGCAATATTGTCAGTCACTTTTTCGGCGACAAGTTCAGTTTTAAAGTATGTTTGCACTAATTCAGAATTATTCATACTAATTTTTCTTCGAGCGACAGTTATAAAACGAATTTACTATTTTATTTTAAACTCTCAAAAAAACATCCACGCATTTATCCAATGGAAATCGCATTAAAAACAAATTTGGGCTGTTTTTGCACGGTTTTTAACAAAAACGCGCGCCAAAACAAAAAAATAACATCTATTTTTCCGGCGCACCATGGCACGCCGTTACAATTATTCTTTTTTACATTGAAATCTATTTTAATGTGTTTGCCCTTATTCTGGCGATAGTCGCTTTCATCAATTCATTCCGAATTACTAACTTTAAACCCACAATTACAAAATATGCAACGATATCAAAGTTATGCTCTTGGACAATGGATTGACGGAGAGGGAACAGAAACGAATTTATACAACGCCATTACAGGTGATAAAATTGGCGAAACGTCAAGCATCGGCTTGGATTACAAAGCCATGATTGAATATGGAGTCAAAAAAGGTGGTAATGCTCTTCGCAAAATGACCTTTCAAGAAAGAGGACGGATGTTGAAAGCATTAGCCATGTTTTTGTTGACCAAAAAAGACTATTATTACGAAGTAAGTTCTTGGACTGGTGCCACAAAAGTGGATTCTTGGATCGACATTGAAGGGGGAATTGGAAACTTATTTGCAAATGCTTCCTTACGCAGACAATTTCCTGATCTTCCGTATTACGTTGATGGAGTTGCAGCACCTTTGTCGAAAGGAGGAACGTTCATCGGTCACCACATCATGGTACCAAAAGAAGGAGTTGCCATTCATATCAATGCATTTAACTTCCCGATTTGGGGAATGCTTGAAAAAATTGCTGTAAATTTCATGGCTGGTGTGCCTGCAATCGTGAAACCTTCAGAATACACTTGCTTTTTGACGGAAGTTATGGTTCGTGACATCATTGAATCGAAAATTTTACCTGAAGGAGCTTTGCAATTGGTTTGTGGATTGGGTCGTGGAATTATTGATCATGCGGGAACTCAAGATACAATCACATTTACTGGAAGTGCTTCGACAGGAAAAAAATTGAAATCAATGCCGCACATCGTTCAAGAAAGTGTGTCTTTCAACCTCGAAGCAGATTCATTGAATGCATCTATTCTGGGACAAAAAGCTGTACCTGGAACCCCCGAATTTGATTTATTCATCAAGGAAACGACCAAAGAAATTACCGTCAAAGCGGGACAAAAATGTACGGCAGTTCGAAGAATCATTGTGCCAGAAAATTTAATTGAAGAGGTACAAAAAGGCATCGCTGAAAGATTAGCGACTACCAAAATTGGCGATCCAAGCATGGAAGGTGTGCGCATGGGTTCATTAGCGACGAAAATGCAAGTGGACCGTGTACGTGAAAGTGTTGAGTTGCTCTCAAAATCACAACAAATCGTTTATGGCGATATGGACAATTTTGAAGTACACGGTGCGAGCAGAGATACTGGCGCATTTTTCTCTCCAATTTTGTTCCTAAACAGCGATCCATTCAACAAAACAGACGTTCACGAAGTGGAAGCTTTTGGTCCAGTGTCAACGATTATGCCATATAAAACATTGGACGATGCGATTGAATTGGCAAAAATGGGCAAAGGATCATTGGTTTCATCCATCGTAACTCCAAGTGACGAAGAAGCGAGAGATTACGTGATTGGAGCTGCATCGATGCATGGACGAATTTTGGTGTTGAATAATGATTGTGCAAAAGAAAGTACTGGTCATGGTTCGCCAATGCCTTTGCTTACGCACGGTGGACCAGGTCGTGCTGGAGGTGGTGAAGAAATGGGTGGAAAAAGAGGAATCTTACATTATTTGCAACGCACAGCAATTCAAGGTCATCCAACAACAATTACTGCAATTACGCAACAATTTCAAGTGGGTGCGGCTATGCCAGAAGCAAATCCTCATGTGTTCAGAAAACACTTTGAAGAAATGGTCATTGGTGAAACCGTTTTCACACACAAACATACAGTTACAGTTACCGACATTGTGAATTTCGCAAATGTATCGGGCGATAATTTCTATGCGCACATGGATGAAACTTCGCTTGATGGAACAATTTTCGAACAACGAGTAGCACATGGGTATTTCATCTTGTCCAAGGCCGCTGGATTGTTTGTTGATCCAAAAAAAGGACCCGTTTTGTTGAACTATGGCATTGATGAAGCGCGATTTACGAAACCTGTTTATCCTGGAGCAACCATTGGTGTTCGATTCACAGTGAAAGAAAAAATCAATCAAGAAAAGCGAAGCGAAGACGATATAGCCAAAGGAATTGTGAAATTTTTGGTCGATATTTTTGATGAAACAGGCGAAACTGTTGGTTTGGCTACCATTTTGACCATGGTTCGAAAAATCGATCAATCGAAATAATAGCTGAATGCGCTCATTACTTCTTTGGTTTAGTTGTTTTTCCATTTTTGGATTGAACGGACAAGGTAATTGGAAACAAAATACGTCTCCCACTTATCCCGAGTTGATTTCTCATTTCAAAAATTTAGACGCTGAACACGAAGAAATTGAATTGTACGCCATGGGCGAATCAGATTATGGTTTACCGATTTACGTGTGCATCATCAACGGTGCTCAAGATTCAATTGCCTCTTTTCAAAAAGCACGTGAAAACACCACAATTCTGATCAACAATGCCATTCATGCTGGAGAGCCAGATGGAATAAATGCTTGTTTGATTTGGATAGATGCATGGATTAAAGCTGGAAAAAAAACGAAAGATTTGCCTGTCATTGCGATCATCCCTGCATACAATGTTGGTGGAATGATGAACCGAAATTCTGTTAGTCGAGCCAATCAAGATGGTCCAGAAGAATACGGATTTCGTGGAAATTCGCAAAATTTGGATTTAAATCGCGATTTTATCAAGATGGATTCTAAAAATGCATTCACTTTTGCGACGATATATCATGGTCTCGATCCTGATGTTTTTGTCGACACACACGTTTCCAACGGCGCTGATTATCAATACACCATTACCTACATTTCTTCCATGAAAGAACGGATGGCTCCAACTTTGCGTGCATTGACTTACACTGAATTAATACCAGAATTAACAAAATCCATGAAGAAAAAGCAGTGGGAATTGTTTCCGTACGTTGAACTCATGAAAGAAACTCCGGAAGGTGGCATCCATGCATTTAATGATTTACCTCGATACGCCATGGGATATGCCGCATTGTTTGATGCCATTTCATTTACGCTGGAAACCCACATGCTCAAACCATTTCCGCAACGAGTCGCTGCTACACATGATTTTATTGACGACTTGATTTTGTACACCAGTAATCATTCTTCAGAAATTGAATTGGCACGCGAAGAAGCGCGGAATTTTTGGAAACAACAAAGCACTTTTTATTACAATTATACCTTAACTGAAAAGAAAGATTCCATACTATTCAAAGGCTTCGAATTTACAAAACCATTAAGCGAGGTTACTAGATTGCCACGATTAAAATACCATCAAGATAAACCGTATACGAAGTATGTCCCATATTTCAACACATATTTGCCAAAAGACTCAATTGAAATTCCTTCCTATTTTGTTGTTGGAAGACAAGAAACAGATGTAATTGAACGCTTAAAAGCAAACAACGTTGGCATGATGACCTATCACAAAGACACGACGATTGCCATTCATCAAGAACAAATTTCTTCCTTTGAGTCAGGTTCAAAACCCTACGAAGGGCATTTTTACCATCAAAAGGTAAAATCGGTATTGAATAACGTGAACTATACAATCAAAATGGGTGATGTGGTCATACCAACAACTCAATACCAACAAAACTTTATTTTAGCAACGCTCATTACGGGAGCGGAAGACAGCTATTTTCGCTGGAATTTCTTTGATAGCTATTTGCAGCAAAAAGAATATTTTTCGCCGTATGTTTTTGAAGAAAAAGCCCAAGAAATTTTAAAAAATTCTCCCGAAATCAAAGCTGCTTTTGAAAAAGAACGTCTAGAAAATGAGAAGTTTCGCAATTCAGAATGGGAACAGCTGTATTTCATTTATAAAAGAAGTGAGTTGTTTGAGGAATCGTATTATGTGATTCCGGTGTATCAGAATTGAAAATGACTGTATTCTTTAACAAACTTATAACAAACTAGCCTACAACTTCTTATTCATTTCTTCGTTCTTTTGGAGTATTAAAGTGCTTATGAAAATAACCATCAAAGAACCCTGCTCAGAAGATTGGTCGAAAATGACTGTCACACAACAAGGAGCATTTTGTCAACAATGCGCACTTGAAGTAATTGACTTTACAGATTTGAATTCACTTGAAATTAAGCAGATTTTAGCCAATAAAATCAGCTCCCAAGCGCGTGTTTGTGGACGAATTCGCAATTCACAACTTAGTACAATTAACAATGATTTTGTTGCATGGCGAAATGCACGAGAAGAAGTAAATGCAATTTGGACCCTTTCGCTGATTGCTGTTTTTGGTTTTGCCCTTTTTAGTTGCTCAAACAATCATACCAAGGAAATGTTAAATCAAATAAGTATTGTTAGCAATGAACTACTGGTTCAAGATACGACACAGCAGCTGACAAATACAGAAACTGTGGATTCGAATAATGTATCGAATCAAATGCTAGATACAATTTCCATTTCAACGATTTCTCAACCATTATCCGAAATCTATTTAGGTGGAATATTAATTAAGACTAAAGAACACGTCGAAAGTATCTCCATTTTTGAACTTTCGATTTCAGGAATGATGGTCTTAGGTGATATCACTTGTGAAGATCCAGAAAATGAGGAATTATTCAAAGCGTATTTTGAATCACATGTTGGAAACACCACCCCAACACCAGTTGGAAATCATCCAGTAATTTCACCGATAAGAAATTCAAATCATCTTAACAATTCACCTCAAGGATTACTTGACAATTTGAATGATTTCAAAGCAGAAATAGCGCCTTTACCCATTGATAATGAAAGCAAGCTACGTTTAGACATTTTTAAAACTGTTGATGTTCATATTACCCTAAAACACATTGACTCTAAATCGACCATTTTAGATTTTAATGCAACTTGCCTTCCAGGAAATTTTACCTTAAGTGCAGAATTAAATAAATTACCAAAAGGGGATTATGTCTTTTTTGTCAGCTCAACAAACCAAAAAGAAAGAATAGATTTTACTATTTTAACTGGCTTAGTTTAAAACTGAAAATAAACAAACGCCTTAGATTCTCCAGACATCGCTTGATACATCAATACGATGATTACAGCAACCATTATTAACTGCAATGGAATTGGCGCTTTGGCAAAAATATCTTTATACCAATCTTTGATTTTCTCAGGTAACCAGTGCACGATGAAACCAAACAGCATGACCCAAAAAACTGCTTGATACGTTTTTAAAACTGTCCAAAGCATGTTCCAAGAGAAATCAAAATGATTCCAGATTCGGTCGAGCATTACATTTGGTTCACCAGCCTCATCCAAACGAAACCAAATTCTGGTGAAAGAAATGAAATTGAACGTGATAAATATTTTCCAAAAATGAACGAGAAAATGATTGCTATTTTCATACGGGCTAATGCGTTTCCAGTACGTGTAGAATACAAGCGCAACACCATTCATTGCTCCCCAAATCACAAAATTTTCGCTCGCTCCATGCCATAAACCTCCCACAATCATGGTAATCAGCAAATTCAAATCTCGAAAAAGGAATTTTTTAGAACCTGGAATGGTAAATAAGACAATGAGATAAACAGCAGTCAATCCTAGGTAAACCAAAATTAAGTCGTACCACCCAGTAATAAATACTAAAAAGAACAAAATGACCAGGGTGGCAATCAAGGTTCCAATTCCACCAGATTTATTTCCACCCAGCGGAATGTACAAATAGTCACGCAACCAAGAACCTAGAGAAATATGCCAACGACGCCAAAATTCGGCTACGTTTTTCGCTTTGTAAGGTGAATCAAAATTTTTCAACAAGGTGAAACCCATGATTCCTGAAAGTCCAATGGCAATATCCGTGTAGCCCGAAAAATCACCATAAATTTGAAGGGAATAACCCCACATGGCTAGCACACTCACAAATCCAGGGTAAGATTGAGGTGCATCGGCAATTAAATCAATAAAATTGACAGCTATGAAGTCGGCGAGGACCACTTTTTTCAATAGTCCTGTAACAATCAACACCACTCCAGCGCTATAATCTGCTTTTGTTAATTCGAATGGTTTGTAAATTTGAGGGATAAAGTCGCGCGCTCGAACAATTGGACCGGCAACTAACTGTGGGAAATAGGTAACGAAAAAGGTATAATCAAAGAAATTTCGAACGGGTTTGATTTCGTTTCGGTAAATATCAATCACATAACTGATGCTTTGGAATGTGAAGAATGAAACCCCAACAGGTAATAAAATGTCAGTAATAAATGTTCCTTTACCAAAGATCCAATTCCCGAATTCAGCAAATACATTGGTTGGAACAAATTCGGTTCCAAACATATTATTAAAAGCTCCTGTGAAAAAATAAGCGTATTTAAAAACACCTAAAATCAACAAGTTTAAGGTAACGGAAAGAGCTATAATCCATTTCTTAGATCGCTGGGTTTTGGCGACGTAAACGTATTTCCCAAGAAAGTAATTTATTATTAAACTAGCTCCGAGCAACAGAACCATTTTCTCGGAAGACTTATAATAAAAGAATACACTGATTCCAGTGAGAAAAATGGAACGTACCAGTAATTTCTTCTTAAACAAGGAGAGCATAAAAATGAGTCCCAAAAAGAGTAACCAAAAATCTAACGGGTTGATATTGAAATAAATTCTTCCATTTTTTGCTTTGTAAAAAACATAAAAAGCTGTGGCAACGACGGCTAGAACGAGTCCAATAATTCCGATAATTTTTACTTTCCTCTGGAGGCTAAACGCCGAATAAATGAATCCATAACCTGCGATTAAAAACCCGACCAGAACCATGAAATCACCATTCTTATAAAACAAAGAAATGAACGCAATTAAAACAGCAAAGATAGCTACTCGAACAAATTTGCTTAAATCAAGCAAAGTATAGCAAATCATCACACCCAAGAAAAGAATCCAGAAATTAATGGATGTAAAAGTCAAGGGATTTACATGATCGAATTTAAATGAGAAGACCTCTAGTATTTTTGCTAAATCAAATTTCATTACTCACTTTTCACAATTTACCATATTTTGCTTGCATCATTTGCATGTATTTCAAGAAGCTATCAATAAGAAGTTCTCCTTTTAGCTTGTAGCCATCCGCTGTGAAATGCACAAAATCTGATTGCATCATTTCATTTTCTTTCCATGTTTTTGATGAACCAAGTTCTCCCATAATTCCATAAAAATCCCAAACGGCCATTTTATATTCCTTAGCTAATTCGATGATTACTTCGCGCTCTCGGGCAATGTTGCGGTTCAAATATTGTTTTTGAAAATACGAATCGTTTGGAACCGTTAAAAGCAAGGCCGCTTTTGGATTTGCACGCAAGGCAATTTTCATCATCTTTTCCAAATTTCGCTTATAAACTTGAGGATCAAAATCATCGTAAGGCACATTTCCATCATTCGTCCCCAATGAAAAGGCCATAAAGTCAGGCGGATAAGCTTTTAATTGTTCTTCAAATCGCAGACATGCCAAATACGTATAAAGTCCAGCGCCATTTACACCGATGGAATTATATGTTATCCCAGGATCGTCGTTCATCAATTGAAAACCTAGAATTTCTAAGGTGAATGGTTGATTGTTGGTCCGTGCAAATTGAATGTCTAATGAGTCCAATTGATCTGTAAATTCTATGTCTGTGTATCCTAATTTAGCATTATGATCAGTCGTTAAAACTAAAATTTCATCTCCACCAAAATTCAATTCATAAGGGAATTCGCCTCGATTATGTAGAATTCGCAATTTAGAAATGCCCGGTTTAGTGATCGTTTTATTATGTTCGAAGGTGATTATAATGACCGAATCACTGCACGTCATTTTCATGCCTGATAATCCCATATCAATATCAGAACCTTTGCTGGTCACACTTCGATATCCTTTCCAAGCATTTTGAGAAGAAAAAACATAATTCCGTGGATTGTTAGTCCCTGCCAATTTAAATGGAAACACAAGTCCTCGATCGCCATGCAATTTCTTGTTTTGGGTTTGCAAGAACATCCTGACTTCGTTGGTGTAAATATCTGCTTGAATGTGAGAACCTCCAATGTGGTAAAAATTGAGCTTACGATCTTTCAATCGCTGCATGGAATCCATTTGGAGGAATAAGTACTCAAAATTTGGACTCGTTTCTGTGAAAAACTCAAATTTATTCTTTTCATAATTCACGTAGGGATAAAGACTACAATAACTTGTATCTACGCGCACCAAATCTGGATATTGATAAGAAGAAATATCACCAGGACCATTTAAAAATCCCTTGTTGGAAAGCTGAGCCTGACTTGTTTTCACAAATGACATTAGCACAATCAAACAACAAATTCCTATTCGCTTCAAAGTTCTTTTCAATCAGGTTAAATTACTGTGCACTCGCACTCCATTTCGCATATTCGGCCAAAAATGCATCGTAAAAAAGTTGGGCAGCAACGGTAGCACCTTTGGTACTAAAATGAATGTAGTCATTACCAGCCAAGCCTTTGTCCACCCAAGTAGGCATCGAATTTTTTCCGCCCATGGCACCAAACAAATCCCAATAAGCCACCCCATTCTCAAGCGATTTTTTCTTCATCTGTTGCACGGTGTAAGGAAGCATTGGATACGTTTCACGAATTCCATTTTTCAAGCGTGACATATCACTTGGACCAATAACGATGATGGCAGCGTTTGGTCTCATCTTTTGAACCGTTTGGATTTGATTTGAGAAAAAATTAGCAAAACTTCTCACTTTCGCACTGTCGCGAAGCATAGGCATAGCGTTCCCCCCAAACTGCATGATGACTAATTCAGTTTCTAAATCTGCCATCATTCGGCTCGCTGAATTAAGATCCATGGAACCAAAAATACCACCATCAGTGCCACGCATTCCGATATTACTCATTTGCACACCTACATCTCCTTCCATGGAAAACCCGCATATGACAGGACTTTCTCCACTCAAAAATTCAAAGCGAACACGTCCTGGAGTTCTACCAAAATCTACTTCCAATGTATGTTGACCGCCATCTGTAATCAAACTATCAGACTTATACAAAGCGCCATTTTCATACACATTAACAACACAATTTCTGTTGCAACTGTTGTAGAACATTTTTACTACGTGATATTGTTTTGCACGGGTATATGCATTTCCATTGGCTTGAATATCAATCCAAGCTCGAGAACTATAGCGATTGCCTAAAGAGTCTGTAACGAATCCAAACTTCGCTGCCGATGCCATTGCTCCATATTTTCTGCTAGGAAGTTTATCTCCACCAAAACAGGTGTAACGGTAAAAATTGGATGATGATGATTGTACAAATGTGTTTGTTGGGTAAATATTGATAGCAGGAACCAATCCAGATCCATATCCGCCAAACTGACTTTGTAATCTTTCACGAATAAAATTGGTCATTCGGTCGCCTTCAATTTGAGAATCGCCGTAATGCAGAATATGTACTTTTTCGCCGTTCATTCTAGCGCTCCCCAATTTCTCAAAGAATCGATGCAAGTCCGCTTTGGCTGATTCATTCAAGTGCAAGATTGTTGCGTTATCAATTTTGGTGTCGATTTTAACAACATCTTTTGAATCATCCACGACAATTACTGTATCAACCGCGTTAACAATTGAATCAATGTTTGCTTTTTCCTGTTTCTTAGGATTTAGCAAATCGTTTAAAGTTGGATAATTAATCGAAATTCCAGCCACTTTTATGCCACCTTCAGGCACAAAAAAGCTGAAGGAAACCAGCAAAGCTAGTAGACTTACCAATGATAAAAGTACCGTATGAATTTTCAGATTCTTCAATTTTCAATAATTCCGACAAAAATAGCGAAGCTATTGACTTTGAGTATCAAGAAATCTGTTTTTTCTTAAGAATTTGTAAACTATCTCAAAATAGATAGATGACCCGTGAATTGATGTTTTTCATCCGTGCGGGCATCTTTGCAATTAATAATCCAAGAATATGATCCATTTTGAGCTACTCTACCATTATAAGTTCCATCCCATCCAACAGATAAATCACTGCTTTCCCAGATCATTTCACCCCATCGATTGAAAATCACACAATGATAACTAGCCATATCGATTCCAGTTATTTCTGCCTTCCAATATTGGTTAAATTCATCTCCGTCTGGAGTAAAGGTATTTGGAGCATAAATAATTACTTCACTAACCACCTGAATTTCCCTTGTTGTTGAATCAACACATCCGCCATTGGTAGTTACGTATAACGTTGCCAGGTAAACATCTTCAACACCAAGTGGAAAAGAAATAGTTGGATTCTCTTCGGTGGATTGCATTGGAGAACCTCCTTCTACATTCCATTGCCAATCAACAATATCACCAGCTGACAAATCATTCAAAGTTACAACTGGATCTAAAACGCTAGCCGGATTTGGATTTATGCCGAACGCAGCTACAGGATTTGGATACACTTCAATAAAATCGTTAAAAATCTCATTGTAAATGCATCCTAAATTTGACACAATTGTCACTTCAATGTCATATAAATTTGGTGCAACAAATACATGATCAAAAGGCAAATTCCCATTGATAAGTGTATCTTGACTATCTCCAAAATTTATATATGTTGATAAAATATTACCATTTGAAATGTTCGTGAAATCTACTTGGTGAGGCTCACAACCCGCAGTTGTATCTGGAAGTAAAGCTGGAATAATTGGAGTCTCTGTAGTAACAATCATGCATTCATTATCTACAGGTGAACCACACACTTCGGATAATTCAACGCAGTAATTATTTACTCCAGAAGGTGGGCTCAATGTCACTGTTTGACCAACTCCGACGTTGGTTCCATTGAGAGACCATGTATAAATATAATTTGAACTTCCACCAATTCCATCTGCAACTAAGGTAGCTTGACCGCCATTACAAATCATCGTATCCGCTGAAATGAAAGTTATTTGTAGTGGATCTGGTTCGAGTACATCAAATTGAAGCACTTGAGAACATCCATCATTTGAAAACACCTCGATGGAATATGAACCAGCTGATAAATTAGTCACAGTGAAAGGCGCAACAGTATTAACTATTGGTGCCTGATCTAATGAATAGCCATCAATGTTAATTCCGTCAATTTCTATTTGTCCATCACTTCCGCTATTGCACGAAACGTCTGTTATCACTGAATTCGTAATTTCCGTTTCGACCACTGATACAGTCACGATCGCTTGATCCATGCAACTTGCTGCACCTACAGTGTAGGTGAACACATGAATTCCAGCAGGCACACTTCCCGGATCAAATGGCATTGTTTGTACCACACCAGCTGCATTTGTCCAAACTCCACCTGTTAAAGGATTGTTTTGTATATACATAAATAAATCTTCTGGAGCGGCTAAGGAACAATATTCTACTTGTCCATCTTCTCCTGCATAAGGGGGAGCAATTACGGTTGCTGTAATTTGATCTGTTGATGTACATAAAGGATGTCCAATGGGATAAACAGTCAATGTCAGGGTTTCCGTTCCAAGTCCTGGAGTCCAAATAGGATTTTCGATCGATCCATTCGATAAATTCGTGTTTAATTGCCAATCATATTCATACAACGGAGCACAATTTGCAGTAGTATTTAATGTCAAAGGACTATTCAAATTTGGTCCGCCTGAAAGTACACTATTTCCTGCGTCATCCAATAAATCAAAAAAGCACTCATTAATCCAAGCGCCATTCGCGTTAAAAGTTACTGTGATTGTTGAGCCGTTTGGTGCCGAAACTGGAAAGGTGGCTGCATTACCCATTGGCATTCCATAAGTACTTGAAATTCCGCCTGGCAGTGATCGTAATGGTGTTTCCATTCCATCCATCCCCAAAAGTGTCACCTAGCTCCATGTTATAATTACAATTACCCGAAGCATTTCCAATCACAGGAGCAAGATCAATGTCATTTCCGACACAAATTGTAGTGTCATTACCTGCAAACACTATGGCGTTATCTTCTACGGTTATGAAAAATGTAGAATCATAATCACATCCGAAATTGTCAGTTACATAACAAGAAAGCGGGTAAACACCAGCAGCGGTTGGATTAACAGTCACTGTATTTCCATCAAGAGAGAGATTAGAAATAAATCCAGCCACTGATGAAGACCAAAAAGAACTATCGGCATTCAAACCGATTTGAGGTTGAAAAGTAACAACTTGAGGGTAATAGGAAGGATCAAGTGTTAATGCAAATGAGAAAATGGTACCATCATCTGCACCCCAGTTATCAATTACGGAAAAAGTCCAAACCCCATTTGTTGGACATCCAACCAAATTCGAAAGCGGTTGCACAGGTGCATAATCACCTGCAGGTAAAATATTTCCTACAGCAGCACCTCCGGCGATGGCTTGCACCCAAGTTTGGGTTGCTGTATTTGTAAAACAATATTGATAAGGTGTACCAATCGTTGTTGGATCACTACAATCCACATTATCTGCTTGAACGGCAACTCCGAGATTTACACCTCCTCCACCTTGCTGATGGAGAACGACTTGTTGACCGTTTGGACAACTAAGGGAAATTACTAAGTCACCCACGAATGAATGTTCCATTTCAAAACAGAGACTTTCAATGTCATTTACATCAGCAATGGTTGTACCTGCAGCAAATCCTGTTTGCAATAGTGTGATATCTTGTGATTGTCCAATCAAGTTATCAGGGATACATCCATCTTCTATGACTTGCGAATTGGGGAAGCCATCCCAGAGTACTTCCCATGAATTAGGATCTGAAACAAAGGTGGCCGATTCACCGAGACAAAGGGTTGTATCCGAGGGAAATCCTTCAAACGTAGGAATTGTTCCAACAAATACTTCTAAATCAACCAAATTTGTGTTTTGGCACAGATTGTCGGGGTTGTCATCTGTCACAAAAAGTTGAACTCGATAATAACCTGGAGTATCATAAATATGACTCACACTTGTTCCGTTACCCGTTGTCCCATCCAAAAAATCCCACTCATAATCTGCCAAAGAAAATCCTGGTTGAGCAAAGGAACCTGCATCTTGAAAAAACACTTCTTCGCCGACGCAAACCTGAATTGAATCAGAGGTAATTCCACCTAAAATCATGGCTGCTGCTTGTGGTGGTGCGCAAGGTGTAGAGCAACTCGCAGAGGCAGCAAAAGCACCAGTATATTGTGAATTTGAAATAAATTGAATGGTTAAACAACCTGTTGGATTAAATGCCGTTGCCACAAAAATGGATCCCTGTAAAGAAGTTCCTGTATATGTTCCCAACGTATTTGCAGCGGTAGAGGTTCCGTCATACACTGATAAATTATCATTGGTAACCGGATTTCCCGGAATATCGTCTTGCGTATTCAAATTAAAAAGTCCAAAATCTAAACTGATAATGTCTCCCGGGGTATCAGGACAAATTGTAATTGTGATATTTTCGTTATTACTATAACCAGGACCACCCTGACCACCAGAGTCAATAATAAATCCATCACAAGTATTAAACGTTTGGTTATTATTGGCAGCAACAAAATTTATTTGTGTTGCTTGAGCATTTACATAACCAAAACTAACTGCTGATATGATTACAAGTAAGAAGTTTTTCATAGTCAAAATAATATGTTGAAACGCAATTTTGCTTAAGTTAAAGACGTATGAAAAGACCAAACGTTGTTTACTTAATTGGACTAAAAGACAAAAAAGCCCACAACTTTTCAACAATTCCAACAATCACGCACATCAAATGTTGATAACTACAATTAACATGCAATGTTCACATCATACTTGTTGTAAAATCAGGAGAATTTAGCTACAAAAAACTTAAGATTTTTGTTCCATTTATCGATTTTTGACTTTACTTGTGGGCGTTTCTTGAGTGACATAAGCTTTATATAATAAGGAAATGGTTGTGTTAATGGTACAAATTTACTATCCATAATAATAAATCCGCTAACCCTTGTTGTTACATTCTCGTAATATTTGAGTTCATTAGACGGAGGGTCAGATTCAAATTTACCTTGTTCATTATTTCGGTTAGAAGAAACAAATTGTCCTCTTGTATATGAATATTCGGCAACAAAAAAGTTGTCTTTTTTCTGAAATTCACTCGCTGAAACTTTGGTCAAAGAATCTGACAAAAACACTACACTTTCCCATTTTCCATCAAGCACAGCAGTTGAAGATTTGCCATCAAGAAAATAAACTGGACATAAATCAAACTTTGCGCGAACTGCTTGAATGATAGCAAGGTTGTCTTTTGTTGTCTTTTGTTCGAGTCGATCTGCTGCCTTTGTATTGTTATTTTTTCGGTAATAATCAATTTGATTTTGCTTCAAATCCAAACGAAATAACACAACGGCAGTTTTTAGACTTCGTGCACAATTTTCAGAACGAATTCGTTGTTGTTTGACAATTTCTCGCTCGTTGAAACGCGTTTCATTTTGTCCAAAAGCAGAAGTAAAGAGTACTAAAAACGGTAAGGCTTTGACTAATTTCATTTTATAAAAATAAAAAAATTCCCTAACTAAAAAAGCAAGGGAATTCAATTTATAAGTTAAAAGTTTTTTAATTATTCAACGCTTCAGCTCCACCAACAATTTCCAAAATTTCGTTTGTAATTGCCGCTTGACGCGCTTTATTGTATGATAATTTTAAAGCCTTTTGTAATTCTTTCGCGTTATCAGTCGCTTTGTGCATAGCAGTCATTCGTGCTCCATGTTCAGAAGCATTTGAATCAAGTAAGCCTTTGTACAATTGAATTTTTAATGATTTTGGAATCAAATCTTCCACAATTTCTTGTTTCGAAGGTTCAAAAATGTAATCACCTGTTGATTTATTATCTTCTTGAACTGTAGGAACAATTGGAAGGAAATCTTCTGTCATCACCTCCTGACTTGCTGCATTGATGAATTTATTATAAACCACAACAACTTTATCAAATTCCTTTGATTTAAAGCGATTCATAATATCGTTCGCAATGATAGTAGCATTATTAAAGTTCAAATCGTTGAAAATATCTTCCACTGGCGCAATAACATCATTGATGTAATAAGCATCTGAACGCTTATATGCATCTCTTATTTTCTTGCCTAAGCAAAGTACTTTCGGATTTTGATCTTTCAAATCAACATTGACCAATTGATTGACTCTTTTGATAATGTTGTTATTGAATCCGCCGCACAAACCACGATTCGAAGTTACAGCAACAATCAACACATTTTTTGCTGTTCGGTTATCTGAAAACGCATTTTCGGACAAATCCAACGTTGCGCTCAAATTACCCAAAATTTCTTGCAACTTTTCAGAATAAGGTCGCATTTGAGTAATTGCATCTTGTGCTCGCTTCAATTTTGCTGCAGAAACCATCTTCATTGCTGAAGTAATCTGCATCGTTGAACCGACCGATGTAATTCTATTACGTATTTCTTTTAAGTTTGCCATTCTTTTATAATTTCAGATTAGCAGATTCAGATTAGCAGATTTCTAACAATCTGCCAATCCGTTCATCTGTAATTCTTAATATTTGCTTGCCAATTCTTTCGCTACGTCAGTCAACGTATCTGTAATCTCATCTGTATATTTACCAGCTTTCAATTGAGCTAACAAATCACCGTGTTTTGCGTCCAAATAGTTCAAGAATTCTGTTTCAAATTCTTTCACTTTATTTACTGGTACACGTTGAATTAACCCTTTTGTACCAACATAAATAATCGCAATTTGTTTTTCAACAGACATTGGATCACCTTCACGTTGCTTCAAAATCTCCACGTTTCTAGCACCTTTGTCCAAAACAGATTTTGTTGCAGCATCTAGATCAGAACCAAATTTCGCAAACGCTTCTAACTCGCGGTATTGTGCTTGGTCTAATTTCAGTGTACCTGCTACTTTTTTCATGGATTTAATCTGAGCGTTACCACCCACACGTGATACCGAGATACCTACGTTAATCGCTGGACGAATACCTGCGTTAAACAAGTCACCTTCCAAGAAGATTTGTCCATCTGTAATCGAAATTACGTTTGTTGGAATGTATGCAGAAACGTCACCCGCTTGTGTTTCAATGATTGGAAGTGCAGTCAAGGATCCTCCTCCTTTTACCAATCCTTTCAATGAAGGCGGTAAATCATTCATTTGAGCGGCAATTGTATCATCAGCAATGATTTTTGCAGCACGCTCTAACAAACGTGAGTGAAGGTAGAAAACGTCACCTGGATAAGCCTCACGCCCCGGTGGACGACGAAGCAACAAAGAAACTTCACGATAAGCTACCGCTTGTTTTGATAAATCATCATAAATAATCAAGGCTGGACGACCAGTATCTCTAAAGAACTCACCAATAGCAGCGCCTGTCATTGGAGCATAAAATTGCATTGGAGCAGGGTCAGAAGCGTTTGACGCAACAACCACTGTGTAAGCCATAGCTCCTGCATCTGTTAATTTCTTAACGATTCCAGCAACCGTTGAACCTTTTTGTCCAATTGCTACATAGATACAGAAAACTGGTTCACCTCTATCGTAAAATTCTTTTTGATTAATGATTGTATCGATACAAACTGTAGTTTTTCCAGTTTGACGGTCACCAATAACAAGCTCACGTTGTCCACGACCAATTGGAATCATCGCATCCACCGCTTTTACACCTGTTTGCAATGGTTCATTTACTGGTTGACGGAAAAGCACCCCTGGAGCTTTACGCTCGATTGGCATTTCGTACAATTGACCAGCAATTGGACCTTTACCATCAATTGGGTTACCCAACGTGTCTACAACACGTCCAACCATTCCTTCACCAACATTTACTGATGCGATTCGGCCTAAACGTTTAACAGTATCACCTTCTCTAACTTCAGATGCACGACCCAAAAGCACGGCACCAACATTATCCTCCTCAAGGTTTAATGCAATTCCACGAATTCCTCCATCGAACTCAATTAACTCCCCGTATTGAACACCGTTTAATCCGTAAATACGTGCAATACCGTCTCCAATTTGAAGTACAGTTCCAACTTCTTGTAGCTCAGTTTCAGAACGGAATCCTGATAACTGCTCCTTTAAAATTGCAGAAACTTCTGCTGGTTTTACATCCGCCATTTGTTTTTATTTTAATTGTGACTCGATTGCTTTTTCTAAATTGAAGGATTCAAACTTCATTCTTACTTTTGAATCTTTCTCACATCAATCAATTGATTGAGAGAACGAAAACATTGCTTTCTTGTCTATCTTGTTAAGTGTTGTTTTAATATATTTAATTGGTTAGAAACAGAAGCATCAATTTGCGTTCCATCCATTTTCACCACAAAACCTCCTATCAAGGAAGAATCTATTTCTTCAGTTACTTCCAAAGTGCCGCTCACAACTGTACGAACTTTTGCGAGAATACTTTCTTTTGTATCCTGTCTAAGCGCTACAGCTGATGCAATTGTCACTGGTACGATTCCTTTAAATGCTTTTACTTGATCACCAAATGATTTTGCAATTTCCACAAGCATACCTTCACGCCCATTATTTGTTATCAAATCAACAAATGATTTAGAAACAGGTTCAAATTGATCAAATATTTTACTGAAAATTGCAATTTTATTTGCTGCTTTAATCGTTGGGCTTTTCAAAAGCAATTGAAAATCATCCGTTTCATTGTTTGCACTAAGGATATAATTCATATCACCAAGAACTTGCTCCACCTTGTTGTTTTCGATGGATAATTCAAGAAGTGCTTTTGCATAACGTGATGCTACTTTCGTACTTTTCATTGCGTTCTTAATTCAAATTAATATCAGCAGCTAATTTATCTGCCAACGCTTTTTGTTTGTCGTCACTTGAAAGATCACCTCTAACGATTTTCTCTGCAATTTCCAAAGAGAATGAAGCCATTTGTGTCTTCAATTCAGACATCGCAGCCAATTTTTCAGCTTCAATAGCTGCCTTAGCATTTGCCAACACTTTATCAGCTTCTTCTTTTGCTTTTCCTTTAGCTTCTTCTACCATTCTAGTAGTTGTTGCTTTTGCATCTTTAATCATTGCATCTCGTTCAGCGCGAGCCTCTTGCATTAACTGCTCATTTTGAGAAGCTAATAATTTCATTTCAGCTTTGGTTTTATCAGCAAGTTCCAATGATTCAGTAATTTTTTGCTCACGCTCATTTACTGCATTTAAAATTGGTTTCCAAGCATATTTTCTCAAGAGAAATAATAAAGCTAGGAATAAAACAGTTTGCCAAAAGAACAAACCAACTGAAAACTCATTTAATAATTTTTCCATTTTTCTTCTATTTGATAAATAGGTTAGAATTCAAATATCTCATGACCACAACCAACCGTTATGGTCATGAGAGTCCATTGGAATGAATTATGATGCAAAAATTGCAGCAAATCCGATTCCTTCAATAAGTGCCGCAGCGATTAGCATGGCAGTTTGGATTTTGTTAGTTGCTTCTGGTTGACGCGCAATTGCATCCATCGCAGAACCACCGATACGTCCAATACCGATACCAACTCCAATTACTACTAAACCTGCACCTACAATGTTAGGGATATCCATCTTATTTATTATTTAGGGTTAAAAAATACAACTTCATTAATGTCCGGCGTGCGCCAAATCATGTCCATGCTCATGTTCGTGCTCGTGCTCAGCGGAAGCTGAACCAAAATACAAAGCAGTAAGCATTGTAAAAATATATGCTTGCAACAATGCTACTAAAACTTCTATAATATTCATGAAAAAGGTCAATCCTAAAAAGGCTCCTTTAGCTCCAATATTATTAAAATAGAAAACTGCTGCAATCAAACTTCCCAATACAATGTGACCAGCCAACATATTTGCATACAAACGAATCATTAATGCAAATGGCTTAACAAATATCCCAACCAATTCAATTGGAATTAATAAAATTTTCATTGGCACAGGCACTCCTGGCATCCAGAAAATGTGCATCCAATAGTCTTTCTTAGATGTCGCATGCGTAATTACGAACGTAATCAAAGCCAATGCAAATGTCAACGCGATGTTTCCTGTGACGTTAATCCCCAGTGGCGTCATACCTGCTAGATTCAAAAACCAAATAAAGAAAAATACAGTTAACAAATAGTTCATGTATTTTTTATAGTGTTTCTCTCCAATATTCGGAATAGCAATATCATCACGTATAAAAAGCACTATCGGCTCAAAAAATTTCGCGGCTCCAGTTGGCGCAAGTCCAGTTGCATAAGATTTTGCGAAACCTTTAAACACGAAAAACATAAGCGCACACATGAGAATGGTTACGAGAACATTTTTAGTAATTGAGAAATCAAGTGGTTTTGCATTCGTAACATGACCATGTTCATCATGAGTCAATTCACCTGTAGCATCTGTTTTGTATATTTTATTTGAATGTGTATCTAGTCGGTAAAACTTCCCATTTGACTCAACTGTTGCATGACCATGATTCAATTTAGATGACATAAAAAAGTGAATTCCACCATCCCATAAAATAACTGGAAGCGGAAATCCATAATGAGCGCCTTCACTCTCATCAGTCACTATTCCAAAATCATGTGAATCTTTTGTGTGATGCTTAACGAATTCAGTGTTTTTTTCACGTAATTCCTCTGGTGTCAACTCTTTAGCAGGTGCATTATGATCATCAACTTTGGCGTGAGTCTCATTCGCATAGCTCGAAAATGATAAGCTTAAAAAAAGAAAGAATCTTATTAAATTATGCATGTAACTGAGTTATTATTTTTCTAAATCGGTGCAAAAGTAGGTATAAATTCCAGAATAGCACCAACTAAATAGGAAAATTTTAGCCAAATTCATGCATGTTTCAAAATCCGCACTAAGGTGACACTCTCAATCGTCAAACTAATGGAATAAGGCACAAAAAATGCCCAGAAAGAAAAGCTCTTTGAGATTTCAGGAGATTGTAAAATAGGATTCAAAATCGCAAAGAATAATAGGAATTTTGCGAAACTTGAAAACATAAATATAAATCCCAATTGATCAGACCTTCTCTTATGAAAAAACAAGAGCAATCCAAAAAAAATAATTGTAAGAATATAATTAAATAAGTAAGTAACCGTAAGTAAGTCAATGGAAAGACTAAGCTTTTTAAAATGAAGAACAGCAAGGTGCAATGCGAGCGCAATTCCCATGAAAAACAAAAGAATTATAGCAAACCGAATCAATTGTTTACTCATCTTCAGAATTGATTTTATTTACTTGTTTCAAAACAAAATAAAGCGCAAGAGCAACCGAAAACAACGTTAATCCGATGGTGAACCACCTTTTGTCGTGCGGAAACTTTTCATCTAAATATTTTCCAAGATAAGCCCCTAAAAAAATGGTAGCTCCCATTTGAAGACCAATACCTGAAAGTCGTGCAAACTTTGGAACCGACTTCTTTTTGTCCTCATTTAGCATGATTAATAAACAACGTTGTCTTCTGCTTCTGTTTTTGAAACCTCTACTCTTTTATTATTTGGATCAGGTTTACCCATGCTACAATTACCAAGAAAAACAGCACCTTCTTCTACATGCAATTTAGCAGTTTGAATGTCTCCTACAACTTTTGCTTTATCGCGAAGAATAAGCAAACCTTCAATGGAAACCGTTCCATTGATTGTACCTTCGATATCTGCTTCTTGGCAAACTAAGTTTCCTTTTACTAATCCATTTTCGCCGACAACAACTTTTGAGCTCGTTGAAATATTTCCTTGCACTTCACCATCGATTCTCAAGCTTGAATCAGCGAATAAATCGCCCACAATTTTTGATCCTTCAACAAGGCGATTCAGTCTTTCTGGACTTTCAAACTGCAATTTTTCTTTTCTTTTTAACATGATCTAGTAGAATTCATCATAAAACAATTGATATTGTTGCAAATCATGATTATCAAACAACGTTTTCATGTTCTTTGGTGTTATGACAATGATGGTTGCCTTCTGTAAATCTAATAAATACTTTCGTGTTGCTTTGTATTTACGCACATAATCTTTTGCTTCATTTTCGGTTGCAAAATCTTGCAATGCAATAACACTTTGATTATCACCATACAATTTAGACGATACTTTTACTTTTGATTTCGGGAAAAATTCCTTGTTGAAATCCGAAACTTTGTTTTTTGATAAGTCAGGATTGTCTTTTTCACCTAGGAAAATTAATACAAAGTGTACTTGTTTTTCTTCGTAAGCAAAATCAAATTTCTTATCAAAATTTGTTGGTTGATTTACAGAATAACCATTGTTAATGATGTCAATCAATTCTTGAGCACGCGTTGCCTCTGGTGTTTTCGGATATTCCTTTTTAACACGCTCCAAAATCGGAAGCAGTTCTTTCTTGTCTTCAGTTGTTTGTCCTAAACACATTGCGTAAAGCAACATGTATTTTGATCGAAACTCATTGTCTAATTCGTTTTCAATAACTTCCTCCGCCTTTGCTTGAACAGGAGCATACACTTTACGATTGTAGCGATTCAACACAGTCACGTATTCTTGTTCTGCCAATGCATCACGTTCTTTTTTCTTGATAAAATAGTCAGGATCGCGCAAGAAATTTGCATAGTCTGAATTTGGATAATTATCTAAAATGTATCCTTTTTGTGTTGCTGCAGCAGTTGGATCCGCTGTTTCATACATTTTGTATAGCTGAAATGCCGACATCAAATTAAATTCTGACTCCACCTCTCTGTCGATTACTGAGTTAAATTGCTTTTTCGCTAATTCTTTCTCGTTCAATTGCTCTTTGTAAATCACCCCAGAATTGTAAAGCGCTTCTAACAAACGTGCATTCGAAGCAGCAAAATCCTCTTCTGTTTTTGGTAATTTAGCGGACAAATATTCGACTGTCAAAGTATCTGCCAAGATTTCAGCATTTTGATCTAAAGAGTCTATTGCAGCCGTTGTATCTTGTTCATCCTCTTTAAATTCGACTACCTGCGTTTTTTGGCTGCGTCGCCAATCGTCTGTGTTTTCACGTTTACCCCAAAGTTTCACGAATTCATCGTAGCCTTCCGCCATGGTTTTTGGATTGTTCCAATAGAATTTACTGCTATTACTGCCACTGTTTTGGTTAAATGCTCCTTGCGATGCCTGCAACGCTCTTAATTTTTCTGCCTCACGTTGCTTGCGTGCTTGCTCTTCTTCCTTCGTTTTTTTGATAACATTTTTCAAAAATGCTTCCTGTGCTTCAGGATCCAATTTAGCAATTCGTTGCAAGCTGTCTTCGAGTTGAGCAGTTTCAACCGCAATAACCAAATCAGCTAAGTTTGATGCTTTGCTTCTTATTGCATCAGCATTCGGATAATCATCGCCAATGACTACAGCGCAGGAATCGTAATATTTTTGTGCTCTGATGTAGTCTCTCTTTGCGAAGCGTAAATCACCCAATTGTTCGTATGCCATTCCTTTTTGGCGCGTATTTTTAGAGGAATAAAAGGCACATTCAGTCAAATATTCAACTGCTAAATCTTCATTTCCTTCGCTCAATTCAACTTGCGCCAAGGCATAATAAATTTGATCCTTAAATTCAGCATTTTTAGCATCGCGCAGCATTTTTTTTAATTCTTTGCGTTGTTTTCCACCATTGTTGAGCATGGAATACTTCATGCGTGCGGTGAAAGCCATTTTGAAAGGTATGTTTTTCTTTTTCGCTTTTTTGTAATGGCGAGCAGCATCTTGAACATTCCCTTGTTCCTCATAAAGTTGCCCTAAAACGAAGTGAACTCGACCAACTTCCGATGATTTCTTCCCATGTTTCAATGATTCTTCCAAATGCAGAATAGCCTTTCCTTTATCGTTGTTTGCAAGCGCTAAATCAGCCTTTGTTTTTTCAAAATCAAACATGATTTTTTTCGGAAACTTGGCTTTTTTCTTCTCTTTATCTTTGGACGAACCCTTCTTACTATTTTGTTTAGCAGCCTTCGATTTGCTCTTGGATTTTTTAGTCGTTTCTTCTTTTTTGGAAGCTTCGCCAGACTTTTGTTCTTCCAAAGCCTTATCCAAATTATCGATATTAAATTTTGCTTCCGTCAATTGCCCCAATTTAATATTGGTTTTTGCCATCCACAATTCACCTAAATAATTCGAAGCGTCTTCTTCAAAAAATTTCTTGATAAACTTGAAATTTCTCATAGCACCATCGTAATCACGTCGGTAAAAAGAAGCTTTACCTATGGTAATCCAATTCTCGTCAATCCAATTATTGTGCTCAGCGTTTTTCTTAGATGGTTTGTCATTGCTCGGCATACTGTGATCGGTAATCACTTTGGTACACTTCGCAATGGCCGTGTCGATTGGAGCATAATAAGCTTCGACTTCTGTTTCGCTAGGAACGGGATCAATTGGAACGATGTCATAATAAGATTCGTCTAAATTTGCACGGTAACCATCAAGGGATAAACGGAGTAATTCGTTCGCATTAAAAAGCCCGTTATACTTGGCATTGACTCCATTGAAAGAGCGACTTACAAACGTGTTTTTTTCTGTTGAACAACTTACCGTTACCAACAGAATAATCATGCCAAAAGCAGCAGTTATTTTAAAAAAAATGTTCATCTATTTTGTAAAGAAACCTATAAAAACCAATCTACTAACTTAAAAAGGTGGAATTTATTGTGTTTTCTCCGTTTTTAAATTTAAGCAATATTTGTAAAAACATGTTGAATATCGTCGTCGTCTTCGATTTTATCCAACAATTTTTCGATATCAACCAATTGTTCTTCTGTAAATTCAACCGGTGAAGTCGGAATTCTCTCGAGCACTGATTTTTCAACATCGATATTTTTTTCTTCCAGCGCTGCGCTCAAGGTACCAAATGCGGTGTAATCACCATACACAAAAACGCGGTTTTCAATCAATTCAATTTCATCCAATCCAGCATCAATGAGTTCCAATTCTAGTTCTTCGATATCGATAGCATCCGTTTTTTCGAATTCGAACACTGATTTTCGATTAAACATAAATTCCAAAGATCCGTTTGGAACAATACTTCCTCCTGACTTATTAAAATAAGATTTTACGTTTGCTACTGTTCTGTTAACATTGTCTGTGGCACATTCTACGAACACCAAAACGCCATGAGGACCTTTCCCTTCGTAATTAATTTCCGCAAAAACTTCGGCATCTTTTGCAACAGCACGTTTGATTGCTGCATCAATATTGTCTTTGGGCATATTTTGCGCTTTCGCGTTTTTAACTGCGGTGCGCAAAGTTGCATTCATATCTGGGTCAATTCCACCTTCTTTGGCTGCCATTGTGATTGCCTTTCCTAGTTTTGGAAACAATTTGGACATTTTATCCCAACGTTTTTCCTTTGCTGCTCTGCGGTATTCGAACGCTCTTCCCATGATTTTTTTTAATTTTTGCCCAAAAATAGTTGTTTTAGGGAATAAAAGCAATTTGAGCTAGATTTTCACATTACTGTATTTCAAAGTACACGCGAAATACTTATACTAATAAAGAAAAATAGGTTCAGAAATATTAAATTTCCTGAGAGTTAAAACATTTTTGTTGACCAATAAAAAACGAACTAAAATTCTTTATAACTTGCACCAAATTACTCGTTTAAAAGATATCACATGAAAAAAAAAGGGACGTATTTTAAACAAATGCTGGTTTTTGTATTGATTTTGGTATTAAATACTCCATTAGTGCATGCACAATTTAACGCTGACTTCTTTCCTGAATTCACGGCTTATGCAGGAAATCCTATCATTCGATATGGTGATGGTTTTGAGAATGCAGCTTGGAACGACCCTTCGGTTATAAAAGTTGGAAATCAATACGTCATGTATACAACAGCAGCGGATGGAATCTTTCTCTCAGAATCAAATGAAGTGAAAGTTTACAGACAAATCTCCAGTGATGGCATCAATTGGACTTTAAACCCAACAACTCCAATACTTGAGCCATTAAACGGAACGTATTACGATGGTGGAACTGAAACTCCGAGTGTATTGATTAAGGATGGTGTTTATCACATGTACACAACATGTTACCCTCCTGGAAATGATCCATCAACATACGTTATTGCTCACGCAGTTTCTAACGACGGAATATCTTGGACCATGGATGCTCTTCCAATTCTAGAGTCCAATTTAACAGACATTTTTTACAGTGAAATTGTTGCAGAGCCTGGAGCCATTGTTTACAACGATAGCATTTATGTTTATTTCACTGCTGCGGGAATCGTAAATGGAAGTCCAATTCAAGGGATAGGTTGCATTAAGTCTGCTGATGGAAGTGATTTTGGCAATCCAGCATTGGCTTTTAGTTTACCAACAGATGTTTATGAAACGTCCGATTATTGGGGATTATCAACACCTGCGGCACTTGCTATTAACGATTCGATTTATGTTTTTACGGATGTGGCACAAACCGTAAATGGCAATTGGCTTCAAGTGGCGCTTCATCAATTTAAAACAGACGGTACATCCGGAGTTTGGTTACATGATTCCGACCCCATTCATCACATGCAAGATTTTACATGGACTGATGGAAATTATTTATCCAATCTTTTAGCACCAAGTCCATTGTTGGAGGAAGATGGAACCTTGAGGATTTGGTATGCTGGTCATAATGTGGCAGATATTGTTGGTTCAGACACTACCTACAATGTTGTAATTGATCCTTTAGGGATGATTCAAGTGTTGCCCGATTACTATGGCATTGGGACATCTTCGTATCAATTTCCACAATTGAATACGAATTTCTTGGTCAACGATGAACCATTCATGCAAATTTTTCCAAATCCTACGCAAGGGAAATTGACTGTCGCATTGCAAAATGTGGAAGCAGAATCTGTCATTTTCGTAACAAATGCACTGGGAAAAGTGGTAAAAGAACATCAAGTAACCGATGAAAAGTCCACTGATCTTAACATGGAAGACTTGGATAATGGTATTTATTATGTCAATGTAAAAAGTGGTTCGAATTCGAACACAGTAAAGATTGTGTTGATGAAATAACTTAAGTGCTGAGCCAAATATGGTGCTAGGTGCAATTTGACAGAATGATCATCGCCTAAATATTGTTTCAGTGGTTTACAATTTCATTGTTATGTTTTTCCGTTATTTAAACTGACAAATCATTTTCCAATTGTTCAAAACGCTGTGAGTAAGAATCACATTATTTGTATTTCTTTTCAAATCGCATAGCTACCTTTGCGCTAGAAAATGAAATGTAAGCCATGAAAACAATTTTAATTTTGGGGGCGGGGTTATCAGCATCATCTTTGATTCGCTATTTGCTTGAGCATGCGGTGAGTCATAATTGGATGGTTCGAATCACAGATCAAAATTTGGATTTAGTGAAATCAAAAATCGATGGTCATGAACGTGGTGTAGCGCTCAATTTCAACGCCTTAGATCCAAACGAACGTCGGCCAGAAATTGAAAAAGCAGATTTGGTTATTTCTATGTTGCCTGCGCGTTTTCATCCAGAAGTGGCGAAAGATTGCATTGAATTTAAGAAAAACCTCATCACTCCTTCTTACATTTCTCCAGAAATGCGCGCCATGGATGCCGATGCAAAAGCGGCAGGAATTGTAATCATGAACGAAATTGGCGTGGATCCAGGAATTGACCACATGAGCGCCATGAAAATCATTGATGCTATCAAAGATAAAGGTGGAGAAATTACAAGTTTTAAATCGTATTGCGGTGGATTGATTGCGCCAGAATCTGATGACAATCCTTGGAACTATAAATTTACATGGAATCCACGAAATGTTGTTTTGGCTGGTCAAGGTGGGGCTGCCTGTTTCATTCGACAAGGTCGCTATAAGTACATTCCGTACCATCGTTTGTTTGATCGTTTGAATACGTTTCACATTGATGGTTACGGTGAGTTTAAAGGATATCCAAACAGAGATTCCTTGTCGTATCGAAGTGTTTATGGATTGGAAAAAATTCCAACGATTATTCGTGGAACATTACGCAGACCAGGTTATTGCGAAGCATGGAATGTTTTTATCGAACTTGGGTTGACAGATGATTCTTATGCCATGGTGAACACAGATGGAATGACTCCACGCATCTTTTTAAATTCATTTTTACCTTATCATGCCACAAAATCGGTAGAAGATAAATTCAAAGAATTTTTGCGAGAAGATCGTATGTATTTGTATTCGAAATTCGAATGGCTTGGATTATTTGAAGACCAACCTATTTTAATGAGTGATCATCCGACTCCAGCGAAGTTGTTAGAAGAAATTTTGGTTGGAAAACTATCATTGAACGAAGGCGACAAAGATATGTTGGTCATGATTCACGAGTTTGAATATGCGCATGCTGGAAAAAATTACAAGATTACATCAAGCATGGTGAACATTGGTGAAGATCAAATGTACACGTCGATGTCGAACACTGTTGGATTGCCGGCAGCGATTTGTGCCAAAATGATTTTAACTGGTGAGATAACTTCCACAGGTGTTCAAATGCCAATAGTTCCTGAGATATACAATCCAATTTTGGATGAATTGAAGACCTTTTCCATTGATTTCACAGAATCGGAAGAAGAAATTTGAACGAATATTTAACGATGAATTAATTTTTTTTAGTTCCTTTGTTGTACAAAATAAAAAAACATGACACTTACAGATTTTTTTTGGGGCTTAGGCGATATTTTTCTTTGGACATTTCAAATTTTTGAAATCATTGGAAATTCATTTAATTATTTGGTGATTGCGCTTGCAGGTTTCGGCGGGTTATTTTACTGGTTGAATATGCAAAAGAAATTCAATGCTGCTGCTGAAAAAGATCCGAATGTGAGAAAATAATAAGGCTTTAACGTTTAAAAGAAGGGTATGATTTGGTTCATGCCCTTTTTTTTTGCTTTTTCTGTTTTAACTTTACTCCTAAACTCGGTACTATGAAAATTACATTACTCATTTTTTCAATGATTGTTTGTTTCATTACAAAAGGTCAAGAATTAAACTCCACCCATTACACCAATAATGACGGCCTACCAAGTAACGAAGTTTTCGGAATTGCTATCGACAAGAAGGACTATTTATGGGTATGCACAGATAAAGGAATTTCGAAATTTGATGGTTCCAATTTTACAACTTATACCTCCATTCATGGACTCAAGGATAATGTGTTTTTTAATATTACTCATGATTACAAAGACAGGATTTGGTTATGGTCATATAATCAACAGTTTAACTACATTTTTGGAGGGAAAATTTATAGTTATAAATACAATCATTTACTCAAACAAATTTCAAAAAATTTGTATTTAGGAGCATCCATAGAAGTTGGAAAGGATGACAAGGTGTTTTTTAGTGTTAACAAAGAATATTTTTCAATCTCCAAGAATGGGAAAATAGAATATTATGATTACCTCATTTTTGGAGGCAAGTTTATCATATCTTATAAGAACGGGGTTCCTAAAAGTGAAGGTGTATCTAGTTTTGATTTAAGCAGATTGAAATTTAACAATTGGTTTAATCCTGATCCAATTGGAAGTAGGATAAAATTATATTCCATCAACAACACCCATTACTTTATCAAAGGAAATGAACTACTCATAACAACTGCAAAATCCCATAAACTCAAAAAATTTGAGTCTAGTATTGAAAGTTTATGTGTGGATAATAAAAATAGCATTTGGATCTCATTGCGTGGGAAAGATCTATTGAGATATGACGACTTAGATAAAACTCCGAAAATAATCCTGAATAAACTCTCAGGCCAATTAATTAAGGATAATAATGGAAATATATGGTTTTCAAGCTCATACAAAGGCCTTTTCAAATTTCAAAACACATTTATTGAAAAATTTGAATTCAAAGACGCGAACTTATTATCTGTGATGTTGCCAACCAAAACTAATATCATTTTGAGGTCTTACAATGGATGTCAATTCGATTTTTTCCCAACATCAAAAAAAGTGGAAACAATTAATACTACAAAATTTTATGATGCATCACATTTTTTAAAAAAAGTAATTTTCAATCATCAGAAAGTAGAATTTTATGGCGGGCTTCACATTCCATTAATTTTTAAAGGAGATACACTTTCAGCCATAAGAGCGATTCAAAAAATTAACGAAAATTACCTTGTTGCAACAAGCGAACAATATCAAATTTTAAGTATAAACGATAAATCGTGCACGCTTTACCAAACTGGAGTATCAAAACTCAAAGACATTTTTTACCTAAATCCAACGCATGTTTTTATTGCAACAATTGATGGTATTTATATTCAAAACACACTATCCAAGAAAACAGTAAAAATCCGAGATAAAATATATGCGAATGAACATACGCAAGTAATTAAAAAGGTTGATGACTATTTGCTGTTTGGAACCAAAGGAAAAGGGGTTGCCGTTTATTCTATTACCCAAAATAGAGTTATCAATCATTATAACTCACAAAATAGCGAAATGCCGAATTCCATCAATGCCATATTTGTTCAAGGTAGAAAAATTTGGATCGCTTCAAATCAAGGGATTTTCGTCTATCATTTTAAATCTGGAAAGTTGACATTTGAAAATCTTTTAAATAAAAACAACGGACTTTCTTCCAATGATATTCTTGGATTGTTTATCGAAAATAATACACTCTATGGTTTGGCTGAAAACACGCTCAATTGTATTCAACAATCCAATTATGATCTTTTCAATATTCCGTTACCAAATTCGCCTGAGATTACCTCAATAAAAGTGTTTGGCAAGCAACAAACACTTTTAAATTCAATTAAAACTACCTATGATAAAAATGACATCGAAATTGCGTTCAATTCATCCTACCTTTTTGACAAAAATAGAATAAGCTATTACTATCGACTGAATAAAAACACAAAATGGTACAAAACGAACAGCAATGAATTAAGATTAGATAATCTTCCACCAGGAAAGTACAACTTGCAATTATTCACTTCATTCGATCATGGTAAATTAAAGTCAAGCATTGAAAATATTCAAGTAACAGTTTCAGAACCTTTCTATCGAACTTCCGAATTTAAAATCCTTCTTATTATCGTGGTTTTATCTGTGATTTTCAGTGTCATATCATTTTACTTCTATTTGAAATCGAAAAAAGCAAAAAGAAGAATGCAAATAGTTGAGTACCAACAACAGGCTTTGAGAGCACAAGTTAAACCGCACTTTATTTTTAATGCACTTAATTCCATCCAGAATTTTGTACTAAAAAGCAAGATCAATGAAGCATCTGATTTCATTGAGAAATTCTCTTCTTTGACTCGCTCCATACTCGAGACTTCTGAATATGAATATACAACATTGAAAGACGAATTGAATACAACCCAGCACTACCTCGAAATTGAAAAAATTCGTTTCAGCAACTTTGATTTCAACATTACACTTTCAGATAAAATTGACGCAGAAAACACTTTAGTTCCTTCATTAATTCTGCAACCAATTGTTG
Source organism: Crocinitomicaceae bacterium (assembly GCA_965247975.1). Taxonomy (GTDB): domain Bacteria; phylum Bacteroidota; class Bacteroidia; order Flavobacteriales_D; family Crocinitomicaceae; genus Taishania. Next base: position 559,599 of record OZ252050.1, on the reverse strand, counting down.
AAAATGCTGTTTGGCATGGACTCCAAAATAAAACGAAGGATGAGATTGGAAAAATTGAAATTTCAATCAACATGATCAACGCTGATTTATCCCTAATCATAGAAGATAACGGAGTTGGACGAGAAGCAACCCTGAAAAAAAGCAACCATAATTCAAAAGGTCTGTCTTTATTAAAAGCTAGGTTAGATCTTCTAAAACTAAAAAATGTTCGTTTTGAATTTGAAGATTTATATGAAAGTGGGAAACCATCTGGCACACGAGTAATTATTTTATTAACAGCAAGTTATAGTAAAAAAGTATGATTGATTCTGCAATTATTATTGATGACGAAATTGCTGCAAAAGAAAACTTGCAAATGATGCTTAGCGAATTATCCCCTCGTTGCCAAATTCACGAAGCGAGCAACGTGCTAGAAGCTAAAGAAATCATCGAAAAGAAAATGCCAAAAATAATTTTCTTGGACATCAACATGCCTCAGCATAATGGATTCGATTTGTTCGAATTAATCGATCCAGATAAATACATCATCATTATAGTCAGCGCTCACTTGAATTACTCACTAAAAGCAATTAAACTTAAAGTGTTTGATTTTCTCTTAAAACCTTTTGGGTTTACGACGCTCAAAAATTCTCTATTGAGAATTGAAAATCATCTTCAAAGTATTCAAGCTATTGAAAAACCTAGAAAAAAAATAATATTCAAAACTCGAAATGAACTATTTTACGTTGATCCTTTTGATATCGTCTATTGTGAATCGGATAATAATTACACTACCATCTTTCTAAAAAATCAAAAAAAAATCACTTTAGCTAAATCAATTAAATCTATTGAAGAAGAACTGCAATATCCACACTTTTTTAGAGTGCACAGGTCTTACATTATCAACATTCATTTAATTTCATCCTACAAAATATCTGAAGATTTTCTTTGCTTGATTGATGAAACAATCAAAATTCCTGTTTCTGATCGAAAGAAAAAGGAGTTTTACGATTTTATTAACTCCTGAAAAGAGCTTGAAAACTTGATGATCTTGGTTAACTAGTGAATCACTCAGTCCAAATACTCATACACATTCTGACTCGTCAATTTTCCTTTGAAATAATAAGCAGATTCAATCAGCTCATTTTGCTCATTGTATTTGTTCGTTGTTTTCTGCGCTTTATGCTCTTTGCCAATTCGAAACTTCACAAATTCAACCATATTTCCACGGTCATCAATTTTCACGATTGACTTTTCAAGAATTTCACCTTTCTCGTTATAATGATTGGTTTCACTTACTTTGGTCAATTCATTTAGTTCTGTTCGACTGAGCAAGATTGTTTCGTCGCGATACACTTCGCTTTTAACTTTCTTTGATGATGCGTTAAAGTAATCTTTGTACAAATAAACCGTTCCATTTTGTGCTCTTCGACTAAATTCAATGCGTGAACCGTCATTACTTTCTTGGGTATAATTGCAAATGGATTCTTGGTTTTTATCTGCAACAAGACTTCCTTCTGTTTTGCAGGAATAATCCCATTCCTTCAGCACTCTGTCATTTTTCATGAATCGTTGCCATGAAAGCTTTTTATCTCCATAGGTATATGCCATGGAATAGGTGTCTTTGGCGTCAATGCTTGAAAAAATAACACGATCTTGATCGTCGTATTGAATCACAATGCGAGATAACAGGCGACCATCTTCAAACGTTTCTTCGAGTACTTTTTTGTTATCCACATATTTTATCTCTGTGCGACGAGTTCCTTTTTTACTCACAAAATCAATGGCAGCAATCAACGAATCATTGATGTACGAAAAACTGCGGGAATAGTCCTTCCCTTCCACTTTAATTACCTTGCCGAATTCATTAAAAGTATAAGTAGTTTTGTATGATTTATTCCCTACTTTTCGCGTTGCAACCACTTTTTGATGTTCCATTTTTTGCTTTCGATTTTGCAAAAACTCCAAATAGTTGTGCAGGTGATACTGATCACTTTTGACGCGACTTAATTGATACATGTGTTGGCGGTCTTGCCATTTTTGGCTGAAAGCAAAAGAAAAAGAGACCAACGTAAAAAATAAAAGAAGGAAAATTGATTTCATAATTAAAGTGTTTTAATTTACAAATATGAGTTGAGTCAATAACTATCACTTTTAAAAATGTTACACTAAAAGAATGTGATTTTTCCTTTATAATTCACAGGAATCTTATTCGCCATTTAACAACTGTCAATAGATCCAAGTTTCTGTTTGATTAATCGCGTTCGGTAACCACTGAATGACAACAACTTTCATCTAAAAATCTCATCCACCACTCAATTATATTATTTTTGTACCATGGAAAAACGCAAAGGGATTGCCATTTTAGGATCAACAGGATCTATTGGAACGCAAGCATTGGAAGTCATAGAAGCTTATCCGGAAAAGTTTGATTTGCAAGTGATTACAGCAGGAAGAAATGCTGATTTATTGATTGAGCAAGCTTTGAAGTTTCATCCAAATTCAGTCGTGATTTCCGATGAAACGCAATACGATAAAGTAAAAAATGCTTTGATCGATGAAGACATTCACGTGTATGCAGGTGACGATGCAATTTGTCAAGTAGTTGAAGGCAATGATATTGATGTTGTGCTTACTGCGCTTGTTGGCTATGCTGGTTTAAAACCAACACTGCGTGCTATTTGGGCTAAGAAAACCATTGCCTTGGCGAACAAAGAAACCTTGGTTGTTGCTGGAGAATTAGTAACCCAAGAAGCTGCAAAAAATGGTGTTAATATTTATCCTGTCGATTCGGAACATTCGGCTATTTTTCAATGTTTGGTAGGAGAATTTCACAATAAAATTGAAAAAATTTACCTAACTGCTTCTGGTGGACCTTTCCGTGGATTTAGTGCAGAACAATTAGCGAATGTGACAAAAGCACAAGCATTGAAACATCCAAACTGGGACATGGGCGCTAAAATTACCATCGATTCTGCGTCGCTGATGAATAAAGGATTGGAAGTCATTGAAGCAAAATGGTTGTTTCAATTAAAACCAGAACAAATTGACGTGATTGTGCATCCGCAATCCATTGTGCATTCGTTGGTTCAATTCGAAGATGGAAGCATGAAAGCTCAAATGGGCTTGCCAGATATGAAATTGCCTATTCAATTTGCTTTGACCTATCCTGATCGATGGAGGACAGAATTTCCACGATTTAATTTTATGGATTATCCACAATTGACCTTTGAGCAAGCCGATCGCAACAATTTCAGAAACTTGGATTTGGCTTACCACGCTATGAATCTTGGAGGCACAGCAGCTTGTTCATTAAATGCAGCAAACGAAATTGCAGTGGATGCATTTTTGAAAGACCAACTATCCTTTTTAGGAATTGCCAAATTGAATGAAGCTGTGATGAATAAATCATCGTTGATTCAAAAACCTCAATTGGAAGACTACATTTCCGCCGACCAAGAAAGCAGAATGTTGGCACGTCAATTTATCGGAAAGTAATGAAAACACTTCTTTTAATTTCCTCGTTTTTTGTATGTTCACTTTTGTTTGCGCAAAATACCGTGCTAACACAATACCGCGCAGAACAACTCGTAGATTTACCACTGAAATGTGCGCAACTTGAATATCCTAACAAACTAAATCAAGTCCTCACGGATGAAACAGGATTGAAAGGACCGCAAGAATTACACCCCGCATTTTACGGTTGTTTTGATTGGCACTCATCCGTTCATGGACATTGGTTGATGGTCTATTTGCTGAAAGAATTTCCAGATTTGCGTCAAGCGAAAGAAGTGCGTCAGGTACTCAAGCAAAACATCACGAAAAAAAATATCGAAATCGAAATTCGCTATTTTGATGATAAGTTAAATAGTTCCTTCGAACGCATGTATGGCTGGACTTGGTTATTGAAACTACAACAAGAATTGGATTCATCCACAGATTCTGAATTAAAAGAAATTGGCTCCATTTTACAGCCACTTTCATACATGATTGTCGAAAAATACATTGCTTTTTTACCGAAATTGCTCTATCCAATTCGAACAGGAGAGCACACAAACACCGCTTTCGGATTGACTTTTGCGTTGGATTATGCTGAATTTTCTAAAAACGAACCCTTAAAATCGATGATCCATAAAAGCGCTCGACGGTTTTACATGAACGACAAAAATGTGCCGATAAACTACGAGCCAAGTGGCAATGATTTTCTTTCTCCTGCACTTTGCGAAGCAAATTTAATGTGTCGAATTTTAGACGAAAAAGAATATAAAAAATGGTTTGGTGCTTTTTTGCCTGAAGCGAAATCGAAAAAATTCACGCTTGAAGTTGGGAAAGTAAGTGATCGCGATGATGGGCATTTAGTACATTTGGATGGCTTGAATTTCAGTCGCGCGTGGTGTTTATACACGATAGCTCGTAAATTCCCAAGCTACAAGCACTTAATTCCTGTTGCCGATAAGCATTTGAATTATTCCATTCCAAGTATTTTTGATGGAGGTTACATGGGCGAACATTGGTTGGCTTCCTTTGCCACCTACGCTTATGCTGAACAAAAAAATCTTGGTTGGAATTTACTTCAAGAATTCGCCAAATAATGACAATCTATTGCATTTCTGGACTTGGAGCTGACGAACGTGCTTTTCAATATTTAGATGTTGCTCCTCATCACTTAGTTCATATACCTTGGTTGCAGCCTCAGAAAAATGAAACTTTAGATCATTATGCCGTGCGCATGAGCGAAAACATAAATGATTCAGAACCTTTTTCATTGATGGGTTTGTCGTTTGGTGGTATGCTTTCCGTTGAAATTTCAAAATTAAAAAAACCCGAAAAGCTTTTTCTGTTGAGCACAATCATTGGCAAAAAAGAAAAACCACTTCGGATGAAAATTGCTGGCAAACTTGGTTTGTACAAGTACGTTCCATCAAAGTATTTTACCCAACCAAACAAAATGGCACATCGCTTATTTGGCACTAAAACCCAAAGCGAAAAAGAGTTGTTAGATCAAATTATTCGCGAAAACGATCCCCATTTTATTCGTTGGGCGTTGGAAGCAATTTCAATATGGGAGAATACAGAATACCCAAAAAATGCGATACGAATCCATGGGACCGATGACAAAATTTTTCCACCAAAAAAGTTCGAAATTCAGCACCTTATTGAAGGTGGTGGACATTTGATGGTGGTGAGTGATGCCAAGGAAGTGAGTAATATACTTAAGAAAAATTTAAAAGAATAGTTTTAATTTTAGGCCGTTCAACTATTAATTCATGATCAAGTATTTATTTTTCATAAGTCTCTTTTTAGCGTCTCCAAAAGGGTTTTCACAAACAGAACAAGAATTCTTATTCAAATGTGCCAAAAATGCAATTTATGAGTCACAATTTGAGGAGGCAATTAGTTATTTTACGCAAATCATAGCCATTCACCCAAATGACTCAACGATTTATTTGGAACGAGGGATCGTTAAAGAAATGCAACATGATTACAAAGGGGCGCTTGAAGATTTTAGTCAGCAAATTAGAAACGATGATTCAAACGTGGATGGCTATTTTTTAAGAGGACTTATGCATCAAAAACTAGGTAATCTACATGAAGCGATCATTGATTTTAAAAAAGTAAACGAACTTGAAGATCAAAATGCCGACGCCTATTATTACAAAGGAAATGCACTTATGCAATTAAATCAATACAAGGAAGCCTTAAAAAATTATAATCAAGCAATTCACATTAACTCAACAAATGCCGATTATTTTGAAGCGCGATCTGTTGTTTATCTAAAACTTGGATATAAAAAAAAAGTAGCAAATGATATAGCAAAAAGCAACATTTTACGAAATTCTTAAAATTCTATTAAAATTTCAATTACATTTTTTCAAATTTCCAACACATTTTTAAAAAATACCTACATTCACATAAAATTTGAAATGAAAATGAAGAATAACTTTTTAAGTATAGTGGCTTTCGCGATTATCTTGTGTATCACCTCCGTTGGAAATGCTCAAACAGTTGGGACTTTGACTTTGACTTATACCCCAACTGCTCATTCCGGGTATTCTGGAGCTAAAAATGTCTTGGCAATTTGGATCCAAGATGCCAATGGTGCTTTTGTGAAATCACTTTACAGACGAGCTGGAAACGGCACTAAAGATCATTTACCAACTTGGGCCGTTAATTCTGGTGGAGCCGCAAATAATTGTATGTCCGCGAATTGCAACGTTGTAAGCGCATCAACTGGAGCAACATTAACCAGTTATACACAAAAAAACTTAACATGGGATGGAACTGATGTTACAGGAAATACTGTTGATGATGGTGTGTATAAAATTACTGTTGAATCAACTTGGGCACATGGAGCAGGTGGAGGTGCTGTGCGTTCATTCACCTTTAATAAATCGTCAAATGACGAATTGCAAAACCCAGCCGATGATTCAAATTTTACTGGAATTTCAGTTAATTGGGTGGTAGCAAGTGGAGCTGGAATTTCAGAAAATGGATTGTCAGCTGTGATGGTTTATCCCAACCCAAGCACAGATGGAGCTTTATCGATTGATTATCAAAGTGCAACAGATTTTTCCATCATTGATCTCTTAGGAAATGTACTCTTCGAAGGACAACTTGATGTGTCAACCAAAACTAAAACGATTGACGTTTCAAAATTTACAGCAGGTATCTATTTTGTGAAAGTTTCGGATGGAACTTTGTCAACAACGAAAAAAGTGATGATTGAATAAAAACACTTTAAGGATTCTATAACCCAAACACCTTTTCAATTTTGAAAGGGTGTTTTTTTGTTTCAACCTTTGTGTTACAAATCTTAGTCAACTCAGTTAAAAATTCAATTTAATTACTATTCAGGAAAAATTAGCGACTCAATCAAACTTGGTGATGCGAAGGTCTGAAATTGGCCATTTTCATTTGAATAAATAAGATATGCCTCCAATTCTGGATGAATTTGCAAAAATTCTAGACCTTTTTCAAGTCCTAAAACCAAAATTCCTGTTGCATAAGCATCCGCAGATAAACAATTATTAGCAATGATTGTCACACTTAAAAGATTATTCTTTGCTGGATATCCCGTTTTAGGATTTAGTTGATGTCCGTATTTCACGCCATTCTCAACAACAAATTTTCTGTAATTGCCCGATGTTGCGATTGCTTGGTTTTCAAGTGGTAAAATTACTTCATAAGGATTTTCGTCCATTACATTCTCAATGGGTTTTTCAATTCCAACATACCAAGGGCTTAAGTTTTCTTGATGACCTTTAGCATATACTTCGCCTCCAATTTCAATGATGAAACTTTGGATCCTATTTTCTTCTAAAAACTGAGCAATTAAATCAACTGAATATCCTTGAGCAAAAGCATTAAAATCCAATTGAACCCTTGAATCTTTTTTAACAATTCTATTATCCACCAGGTCAATCAAATCAAAATTTATGAATTGAAGTAGGCTATCAATAAGCTCTGAAGATATGTTAGATGCCTTCGCTTGTCCAAAGCCAAAAGCGTTTACCAAAGGTTGAACAGTCGGATCGAAACTTCCGTCGGTTTGCTTCCAAATTTCCTTCGCTTTTACGAAGCACGTGCGAAAATATTCGTCTATTTCTACCAGCGAATCATTTCTATTTATCCTAGAAATAATTGAATTTGGGTTATACGTTGAAACTGAATTGTCGAATGACTTCAAAATCTCCTCTATTTTATTCTGAAAATTTCGATTTTCAATATCCAAATACTTGATGTTATAAATTGTTCCCTGAGTTGGACCTTGAAGTACAACTAGGCTTGATTGTGCAAAGCTTTGAAATAAAACAACGGAAAAATAATATAACACGACAATTCTCATACGGCAAAACTAATTCAAATCATTCATTTACATGGATATCTGCTTCTATAAAAAACAATCAATTCCAAAATTCAATCCAATTTGAATTTATTTTGTAAATATGATTACAGACAACTAAGTTCATGTGAAAGCTAAAAAAATGCAAATTATTAAGATTTAACAACCAATTCAAATTCATCATTTTAAAATCCAATTGCTGAAAATCGCTTGAAAAAGGTAATCTTTGCAAGAAACAGTATTAGATTGACTTACTCCCTTCTCTCATCTCCCCTTCAAAGTTTCACCGAATATCGTTTTCGCAATGGAATCGAGAAATATTTTGGCGGCATAGACACCTATTATGCTCCTTACATTCGTTTGAATGGAAAATTGGAAATTAAATCGAGTTATGAACGTGACTTATTGCCAAAAAACAATTTAGTGAATGAATTGATTCCTCAGGTGATGACTAATGATTCGGAAGAATTTCTTTTTGTGGTGAAATACATTCAAAGCTTGGGATACAAAGAACTTAATTGGAATTTGGGATGTCCTTATCCTATGGTGACAAAACGTTGTATGGGTTCTGGGTTGATCAATGATCCTGCTCGAATTGATGAAGTGTTGAAGAAAGTGCATAACGAATCTGATGTAATCGTATCCATGAAAATGCGCATGGGTTATGACAATCCGACGGAGATTTTAGATGTTTTCCCTATTCTCGATAAATATCCAATTAAAAACGTAGCGATTCATGCGCGCATTGGAAAACAACTGTATAAAGGCGCAGTTGATTTGGTTTCCTTTCAAAATTGTTTGGACAAAACCAAACACACCGTCTACTACAACGGCGATATCCGTTCGGTGTCCGATTTTCGTAGAATGCAAGAATTATTTCCATCAATTAACCATTGGATGATTGGTCGCGGATTAATTTCAGATCCCTTTTTACCTTCCATGATAAAAGCAGATACAGAAATATACCCTGAAAACCGGATCGAAATTTTCAAAAACTTTATCGACGATTTATTTGATGGATATTCCAGTGCACTCTCTGGAAAAAGTCATGTGCTTATTAAAATGACGTCTTTTTGGGAATATTTTTCTGAATCTTTCGAAAATCCACACAAGACCTACAAAAAGATAAAAAAAGCGAAATCGATGGATGCGTATCATTTGGCTGTGAGTGAAATATTGACGGATGCGAGAAACAATGGTTGGTGAACATTTGGAATTTAACTCCGCACGCTACCGTTCGGGTTCACAAAAGCATCTGATTTCTAGGGTCTTTTGACTGCGATTTTAAGATATCGCCAAAACTTGAATTCAAATTTATTCTGAGATTTGAAAATTCTAATAAATTTTTCTTCAAATCTAAAATTGAGGAAAAATCTATTTGGCCAAAATTAGAAATAGGACTTCATAAGATCCGAATTATTACCAGATATTAAAAGCTGATTTCAAACATCTTAATTAAAATTATATGCCATTCCATGTACCTAAAATCCATTATTCATATTTTTTTGTCATAAGAATTGTAAAAACCATTAAATTTAAAGACGTGATTTTCAAAACAATTCAGTTAATTAAACGTTTGGTCAAAATAAAGTTATATTATAAACACTTACAGTAAAATTACTTATTAATGGCAACATCCTCAGACAAAACCAACAAGGCTTTAAAGATTATATCAACCTTTGAACACATTGAAGCAATTGCAAAAAAAATTAGTGAAAAATCGGACATTAACGAACAATTGGATCGATTACCAATTGAGTTTGGTGTTTCAAAAGAAAGCACCCTTGCACGCAAAAAGTTTCTCATGGAAGAAACAGATTCAAAACTAGAATACTTAACGAACGAAAAAGCTTTTACGGCTATAGAATCTTTTCAAGGTAACATTGAGAATTACATTGGCCAAACCACGGTTCCAACTGGAATAATTGGTCCTGTTCGCGTCCTAGGATCTGCCGCACAAGGCGATTTTTATGTTCCATTAGCTACAAGCGAAGGTGCCTTGGTGGCTTCCTATCATCGCGGGGTAAAAGCCTGCTATTTGTCTGGAGGTGCAACCTCTATTTGTCTGATTGAAGGTGTTCAGCGAAGTCCTGTCTTTAAATTCAAACATTTGGGTGAATTAGGTCTTTTCTTAGTTTGGGTAATGGACAATATGTCGACATATCAAAAAATAACAAGTGAAAATAGCCGCTTCGCAGAGTTAATGGATGTTCGAACCAATGTTGAAGGAAATCATTTGATTCTTATTTTTGAATATCAAACAGGAGATGCATCAGGACAAAATATGGTTACAATTTGCACAGATGCTATTTGTAAATATATCGTTCAAAACTGTCCTGTAAAACCTGAATTTTGGTTCATCGAAGGGAACTATTCAGGGGATAAAAAAGCAACTGCAGGATCTTTTTCAAATGTCCGAGGGAAAAAAATTACCACAGAAATTGTCATCTCGGAAAAAGTAGTTAATGAAGTACTGAAAACCACACCAAATGCTATGGCAGAATACTGGCGTTCATCGACGATTGGAGTTATCCAAAGTGGTGCGATTGGTGCTCAAGGACATTACGCGAATGGACTTACAGCCCTTTTCATGGCAACAGGACAGGACGTAGCTTGTGTTTCTGAAGCAGCGACGGGAATCACTCGTATGGAAAAAACGGCTGAAGGTTCTCTTTATGCAAGTATCACTTTGCCTAATTTAATTGTTGGTACGATTGGAGGAGGTACTTCGCTTCCAACACAAAAAGAATGCTTAGATCTAATGGGGTGCTATGGAGCCGGTAAATCAAGAAAGTTTGCAGAAATAATTGGAGCAGTTTTACTTGCTGGAGAATTATCGATTGCAGCAGCACTGTCTGCCGGTCATTTTTCTTCTGCACATAAAAAATTCGGAAGGAAGTCTTAATAATCGTTTTATGATTAAAAACGAATTTTCAAAAAATAGTGAAAATACTAGCTCGTTGTTAGTTCGACTATACATTTACCAAAAGGAACGTTTCCCACTAATTCTTCATGCCATATTAATTCTAGCCTTTAGTTTCTCTGCGGTGTCATATTCGCGCATTTGTCGCGGAGAAGTTGGTTTCATTCCTTCAATAACTTTCTTCATTGGTTTTTTCGTTTCTTACAGCTTGTTTATGTTAGTCCGCATTTTTGATGAACACAAAGATGCAGAAGATGATGCACGTTTCAGAAAACACTTGCCAGTGCCAAGAGGAGTAGTTTCACTTAAGGAGCTCGGAATCATAGCAGTTATTATTTTAGCAATTCAACTCACATTGATATTGTTATTTATACCAAAACTACTTTGGTTTTATTTGCTTGTAATTGGTTATTTGATTCTGATGGGTAAAGAGTTTTTTATAGCGAATTGGTTAAAAAAGCATCAATTTTGGTATGTCACTTCACATATGTTTATTATACCTTTAATTGATGTTTTTGCAAGTGGAATGGATTGGTTGCAAGAAGGTGTTTTACCTACAAATGGTTTATTGTTCTTTTTTGCGGTTTCATACATGAACGGAATAGTTCTTGAAATCGGACGAAAAATAAAGTCGCCTGAACAAGAATCAACCGGAGTATTAACATACACTTCAATGATAGGAACAAAAACAGCCGGATTTTTATGGTTAATTGTGCTGTTTGTGACTTTCGTATTGAGTGTTTTAGCCTCTCAATACGCTGGATACAGTAAAATTGGAATTTTCGTTTTAGGCAGTATTTTTTTACTTTGCAGTTTACCTGGATTTTTATTTCTGCAAAAATCTACGAACAAACGTTCAAAATGGATAGAAATTGCTTCTGGAACTTGGACAATAAGCATGTACCTCACCTTAGGAGCTATTCCAATGTTAAATGCATTAATCGAATAAAAATTTTGAATTTTTACAAAGACATAGATTTAAAACATAAGAGCAAGAGTTCAATTGGAGGTAAGGCACATAATTTAGCGCTTTTAAAATCGTTGGGTTTTAACGTACCAACTTTTAGTGTGATTCCAGTTGAAGTTTTCATTGATCATGTACTCGAAAAGAATTTTGAAAACATAGACGAACGCATTCAAAAGTTCCAAATACCAGCAGAATGGATAAAAACTATACTTGATCAATTTGAAACTAACGTTTTTTTTGCCGTTCGTTCCTCGGCCATCGATGAGGATGGGAATCAGTTTTCGTTTGCAGGTCAATTTGAATCATTACTTTATGTAACGAAAGAAACATTGTCAAAATCCATAAAACAAGTTTGGCTTTCCAGTTGCTCAGATCGTATCAAAGAATATCGGAAAAATAATCAAATCCAAGCAAGTTTCGGCATTGCGGTTATAATTCAACAAATGATCGATGCAGATACGTCTGGCGTTGCTTTTGGTTTGAATCCGCTAACAGGAAATTCGAATGAAAAAGTGATTAGTGCTGTTTATGGCTTAGGTGAAGGATTAGTATCTGGGCTATTAGATGCTGACACCTATACGATTATTGATTCCAAAATCGATAAACAAATTGCATTAAAAACTCAGGCTGTCAAGTTTAATTTTTCAGATCAAAACGGAACATCTTTAATTGAAATTGACTCTGAATCTCATTTATCTGCCGCACTCACAGACGTTCAAATTTTCGAGGTGTGCGACGTATTGAATAAATGCAACTTAGCATTTGAATGTGCACAAGATATTGAATTTGCCTATTCAAAAAACGAACTTTTTTTGCTTCAAAGCAGACCAATAACGCAAACGAATTCAAAAAACAAAACGGCAGAAAACTATATTCTTTGGGACAACAGTAACATCATTGAATCTTATCCAGGTGTAACTACACCATTAACTTTTTCTTTCATTTCTAAATCCTACGAACAAGCATACAAACTGTTTAGCGCATATTTAGGAGTTGACAATCAGGTTATTAATGAGAATAATCATGTATTCACAAATACACTTGGCTTGATCAATGGACGTGTTTACTACAACTTAAAAACGTGGTATCAGATGTTAGCCTTATTGCCAGGTTATAGCATCAATGCACGCTTTATGGAGAAAATGATGGGCGTTAAAGAACGATTCGATCTTCCCAATCAAGTTAAACTCTCCAAATCCAAGGCTTGGTGGAGAATCCTAAAAATGATCATTAAAATGTATGGTCGTTATATAGCATTGCGTAAAAATCGAAACAAGTTTGTTATCCTTTTGAATGAAACGATTACCGAGTATAAAGCTCTTGACTTATCGACAAAAAACGCACATGAATTAATGCATCTTTATTTGAATTTTGAGCAAAAGCTTTTGAACGAGTGGAAAGCACCTCTATTGAATGATTTCTTTGCGATGATTTGGTTCGGACTTTTGGAAAAACGCTGTAAAAAATATCATGTGAGCTCAAATCCAAACATACATAATGATTTGTTATGTGGTAGTAGCGATATCATTTCTACACAACCCATTCACAGAACCATTTCATTAGCGTCATTAATAGCCAAAACTCCAATTCTTTTAACGCTCTTTAAAAACGAAACATCACAAGAGATTTGGAATGAGTTGTCTCGAAATTCGACCTCTGAATATAGCTTAATCAAGAAAGAACTTGATCGTTACATCTCCGATTTTGGTGAGCGATGTATTGGGGAATTAAAATTGGAAACTGTATCCTATACCCAAGACCCCAGCAAGTTCATTCAGATACTAAAATCTTACGTGGAAAACGACATTACTCAAAGCAGTATGTCATCCAATATTGAAGAAAAATTAAGAAGCGATGCCGAAAACGAAGTAAAAAAAGCATTGAAGATGAATCCATTCAAAAAATGGAAATTAAAACGTACGCTAAACAAAGCAAGAGAGTTAGTTAGCTCACGCGAAAATCTTCGTTATGAGCGAACAAGAGCGTTTGGAATAGTTCGGGAAATATTCGTAAATCTAGGCAAACATTGGTATGATCAAGGCGTTATTGAACATCGTGCAGATATTTTTTATCTCACCAAAGATGAAATTTTTAGTTTTATCGAAGGGCGATCAGTGAGCCAAAATATAAAAGGTGTCATTAAATTACGGAAAGAGGAATATGACAATTTCAAACAACAAAGCCCTCCTTCTGAACGATTTGCAACGTTTGACACTGTTTATCACAACAACAACTTTTTTTCTACCTCCAAAGTTGAACGTCTCGATGGAGATTTAAAAGGCATAGGATGTTCGCCGGGGCGAGTAAAAGCTAAAGTACGAGTAGTCCTAAACCCAGAAGAAATAGCAACATTAAACGGAGATATTTTAGTAACATCAAGTACGGACCCAGGATGGGTAACCTTGTTTCCAACAGCATCCGCAATTATTGTAGAACGTGGCAGTTTATTGAGTCACTCCGCAATTGTATCTAGAGAAATGGGAATTCCGTGTATAGTAAGCGTTACTGGATTGCTTAAAACTTTAAAAACCGGTGATATCATCGAAATGGACGGAAGCACTGGAGAAATTAAACTAGTTTCGCAGGATCAATGAAGAAGGAGTTAAAACATGCAGTTGCCTTTGATTTAATAAGGTATGCGAATTGCTGGGAAGATGCGGATATTCTCTTGGAAGGATTAGAAGCAAAGCCAGGGGATAAAATTCTGTCTATCGGTTCGGCGGGTGATAATACTTTTTCCCTTTTAATTACCAACCCTTCGTTGGTAGTTGCAGTGGACATTAATAGAGTGCAACTGCATCTCATCTCTCTTAAAAAGGCATGTTTTGAATTGCTAACTTACAAGGAAATAAAAGAATTCTTAGGATTTGAATTTTGCAACAATCGCCAAGCGTTATTTGATAAAATAAAGCCATCACTCGAAATTGAAACAGCAAACTATTGGGAATCTCATAGTGCACAAATATCATTAGGAATAATTCATCAAGGCAAATTTGAAAAGTACTTTCAATATTTTGCATCAAAAATATTACCATGGATCCACTCAAAAAAGTCAACTCTTTCTCTTCTGACTGAAAAAAACGAAAAAGAACAAGAAGCATTTTATCATAAAAAGTGGAATACATGGCGTTGGCGACTGCTCTTCAAACTATTTTTTAGCAAATATATTATGGGTAAATATGGTCGTGATCCAGAATTTCTGAAAGAAGTAAAAGTACCTGTTGGTCAGAGTATCTTTAAAAAAGCCGAGAATCATCTGAAGAGCACTAACGCGCAAACAAATTTTATACTCCGTTACAATCTAACAGGAAATTTTGGTCCACTTTTGCCTCATTATTTAAAAGAAGAAAATTTTGAAGCGATTAAATCTAATATTGATAAATTGGTGATTCTAGAAGGGTACGCCCAGGAGGCCTTTAAAGTATTTGGCCAATTTAATCGATTCAATTTATCAAATATCTTTGAATATATGGATATGGAATTATTTCTTAAAACTGGTCATGATATTGCAGAGAACTGTATTTCTGGAGGACGCATTGCCTATTGGAATTTGTTAGTTCCAAGAAATTTAGGAGAAATTCATGACATCAAAAATTTGACTGAAGTTTCAGAAAAGTTGAGTAAAAAAGATAAAGGTTTTTTCTATTCAAACTTCAATGTATGTGAAAAATGTTGAAGACTGATGTCATAAATATGATTGTTCTATCTGGTTTGTTCCTAGCTCTTTTTGGTGCGGCTGAATTTCTTTACCACGTCCTAAAATGGCAAGCAGAATGGACTCGTAAAATAGTACATTTTGGAACTGGTTTTTTGACTTTTTTGTTTCCTCTAATGCTAAGAAATCATTGGTTTGTTTTGATATTGTGCTCAACGTTTGCAGTGCTTTTGATTTTAAGTTTGCGTTTTAAATGGTTTCCATCCATAAATGCTATTGACCGTTATTCTATTGGAAGCCTAGCCTATCCAATTTCAGTTTATGGTTGTTATTTAGTTTTTAGCTATTTAGATAAAAACTATATCTATTATTACCTGCCCATTTTAATTTTAGCCATTTGCGATCCGCTAGCTGCATTGTTTGGTAAACGTTGGCCCTATGGAAAGTTCAAAGTTGGTGAGGATTACAAAACACTTGTTGGTTCTTTCACTTTTTTAATCAGTGCAATTGTATTGACTTTATTCTTTTTTTACTGGTCCCAAATTGAAAGAACGACCATTGAGCTCTTGTTTCACAGTTTGCTTATCGCTTTATTAGCCACGATAGCAGAAGCATTTAGCAAACGTGGTTTTGATAACATTACTATTCCAGCATCAGTCCTAGGTGCACTCATATTAACAGAGCAATATTTAAGTTTTCTATGAAAATCATTTCAACATTTCCCGGTAGTTCAAACTTCCATTTGTTTGAAGACTTTTCAAATTTCAATTATTCCGATGAAGAACTGAAACTTAAAAAAGGTGAAACGATCTGCTTAAAACATTTGATTGCTTGTTTCGTTTTACTTGAAGACTCAGTTCCAAGAGCTCGGGTGGCACTTTATCAAAATCCACTTTTGGAATTTCAACAAAGAAAAACGGCCTGTCTTGGGGCCTATGAATGCATTAATAATAACGATGTTTCAAACAAAATATTGAACTATGCCATGGATCAGGCAAGGCTGACAGATGCAAAATTTATCATTGGTCCAATGAATGGTTCCACTTACGAAAGTTATCGATTTAGTTTAAACCGTGACCGTCCGAATTTCTTTTTGGAGCCATATCATCATCTTTATTACAACGATCAGTTCGTGCATGTCGGATTTAAGTCAATAGGTGAATATCATAGTCTATTTGATTCTAAAGTGATTTTTAAAATTGATGGAACCGAAGAAAGGTTGAATTATTTTAAATCAATTGGAGTTTGCTTCAGAAATGTCAATCTTGAAGGGTTTTCAGGCGACCTAAAAGCGATTCATGCCCTAAACCAAATAGCGTTTAAAGAAAATTTTCTTTATACGCCCATTGAAGCAAATTACTTTGAAGACAAATATTTAAAAACCCAAAGTTGGATTGATCCGAACTTTTTTATTCTTGCGTTCGACAATGATGACACACTTATTGGATATTACTTTTGTGTTCAGGATTACCTAAATAATCAAGAAAAAAGTTTAATCATAAAATCTATTGCACGTCATCCAAATCCAAAATGGAGAGGTCTTGGACAAGTTATTGGACATGAAATTTATACCCGTGCGAAAAATCAAGGATTTAAATCAATAATTCATGCTTTTATGCATAATGACGGAACCTCCACCCCAATATCTAATCATTTTTCAAAAGAAAATTATAAGAATTATCGACTATATGGTCGGACATTATAAATGGAACGATCGTGGGAAATAGAAATTTTAATTGGAAAGGTATTTTATGAAAGAAACGTTTAACATTGTTGATTTGTTTTTTGAAGCCGCTAAAAAACATCCGAACAAATTAGCTATTGTTGATGCTAATGAAAGGGTAAGTTTCGGCGAATTAGCCAAACTAGTATTGGATACTGCAGGTTTTTTTCAAAAAAAAGGAATCAAAGAAGGCGATCGTGTTTTGATCTTTGTACCCATGGGACTTGACTTGTATCGCATTGTTTTAGCAATTTTCAAACTTGGAGCAAGCGCTGTTTTTCTGGACGAATGGGTTAGCAAAAAACGATTAGATGCCTGTTGTAAAGTAGCAGATTGTTCGGCATTCATTGCTATCCCGAAAGTACGCTTGTTATCCTTTTTATCGCGTGAGCTCAGAAAAATCCCAATCAAACTTGGTTTGAGCTATAGCGCAGAAGATTATAAAAATTCCACATATACAACTTTGGAAGACACCGCGTTGATTACCTTCACAACGGGTAGCACTGGCAAACCAAAAGCGGCAAAGCGAACCCATGGTTTTTTAAATGAACAATTCAATGCTTTGATTGAAAAGATTGAACCGAAAGAATCCGAAATCGACATGCCTGCATTGCCTATCGTCTTACTTATAAATTTGGGTGCCGGTTGCACTTCGGTAATTCCAGTATACAAAGCAAGTAAGCCAGAAAAATTCAGACCAGAGCAAGTAATTCAGCAATGGAAAGAAGAGCAAGTCAACCGATTTGTCTCTTCACCATTTTTAGTAAAACAACTTGCTAATCACATTATAAAATTTAATATTGACTGTCCGAATATCCAAAAAATATTTACTGGTGGTGCACCGGTATTTCCAAAAGAAGCTGAAATCTACAACAAAGCGTTTCCTCAAGCAAAAATAGAAATTGTTTATGGATCTACCGAAGCAGAACCAATAAGTTCAATTGATTCAAGAGAACTTGTAAAACAGAAGGACCAATTACTTGAAAAAGGTTTAAATGTTGGGAAACCATATCGAAAAACAGAAGTCAAAATTATACGTATATCCGATGAGTGTATTATATGCAAAAATGAAGATGACTTTAATCAACTAGAAATTAAAGGAAAAGATATTGGTGAAATTATTGTGAGTGGCCCACATGTTTTACAACAATATTTCAATAATGAAGAAGCCATTAAACGAAATAAAATTTTCGTAAGCGAAAAATGCTGGCATCGCACAGGAGATAGCGGATATCTTGAAAATGGAAATCTTTATTTAACAGGGAGATGTAGTACATTGATCAAAAGACAAGATAAATTAATTTCACCATTCATTTACGAAAATTTTTTTCAAACAATAGCAGGAGTAGAAATAGGAACTATCATTTCAAAGGATCAAAAAATCATTGCCGTTATCGAGAAGAACGATTCATTTCGAAATGAGCTGTTTGAAATCGCCATGAAGAATCAAGAACTCGTTATTGACGAATTTCGATGGATAAAAAAAATTCCCAGAGATCCTAGGCATAATTCTAAAATTGATTACCAGAAATTGACTACTTCTTTGCGATGATCTATTGACAATCCATATCTTTGAAAAAAATAAAATATGTTCACTGGAATTATCGAACAACTCGGAATCGTAACAAACATTGAGCGTGAAAATGAAAACATTCATTTCACGATCAAAGCCGATTTTACTTCGGAACTAAAAATAGATCAAAGTGTTGCTCACAATGGTTGTTGTTTGACAGTTGTTGCAATAAACGGAAACGAATATGTTGTAACGGCCATTCAAGAAACATTGAATAAAACAAACTTAAATGCTTGGATTGTTGGCACCAAAGTCAACTTAGAACGTTGCATGCTCATGGGTGGACGCTTAGATGGTCACATTGTGCAAGGACATGTAGATACAACGGCATCTTGCACTGCAATTGAAGACCAACAAGGAAGTTGGAAATTTACTTTTCGTTACGAATCAGCAGATGTAACTGTTGAAAAAGGAAGTGTAACAGTGAATGGAACAAGTCTAACCGTTGTTGATTCAAAACCCAATGAATTTTCTGTGTGCATCATTCCATACACCTACGAACATACGAATTTCCATACGCTAAGAATTGGTGATCAAATCAATTTGGAATTTGATATCATTGGGAAATACGTAGCTCGTTTATTGACGAAATAGACTATTTTAATAAATTGACATAGCCATTAAATTTCATCAGGCTTCCATCCATTCTTCGTTTGCATTCGATGTGCCAATTGTACGTTCCTGTATTTGCCAAGTTACCCCCAACTCCATAAAGTCCATTCCAACCAATATTTGAATCATGGGATTCGAAAATAAGTTCACCCCAACGATCAAAAATGTAAAGTGTATATGATTGTAAATCAACCCCAGCGTCTATAACTGGTTTAAATTCATTATTCAAAGGATCTGAATTTGGTGTAAATGTATTTGGTACATAAATCACTACATCCTCGATTACAATAACTGCCTGACGAGCAGTATCTACACAACCTGCATCTGATGTTGCAACTAGTTGTATCCAATATGCTCCTTCTTGTTCATTTGGAAATTCATGAACCGGACTAAATTCCGTTGACGTTTCGATTCCATCTTCAAAACTCCATTCATAAGAAACGGCACCTGTTGAACTATTAAGCATTTGAGATTCCGAGTCGTAAATTGTAAGATTTGGCGGATCTGGAAAGAATTCAGCAACAGGATTTGGTTCAACACACGCATAATTGAGCAATGTCATAGTGCTAACACAACCTTCCGGGCTCTCCGCAGTCAAAGTAGCATTCCAGCAACCAGGATCATTGAAAGTAACTTCTACAGGACCACAAATGTCGAATGTTTCTCCATTACTAAAACTCCAATGACAAGAAGCAATATTGTCGGTTGATAAATTATCGAAAGTAGAAACCAAAGGTTGACATCCATATAAGTTATTCCCAACAAAGTTTATTACTGGAAACGGAGCTACATTCACCGTTACTTGATCTGTATTTATGCAGCCGTTGATATCAACACCAGTAACCGTGTAGGTTGTAGTGTCGGAAGGTATAAAACCAACCAAATCAAAAATGCCATTGTCCCACGAATAATTCGCACCAAAACCAGCACCTGAGCCATACAATATTACCGTCTCGCCAAAACATCGAGTAATATCATTTCCAGCATCTACTGATGGTAATTCATGCACAAGCAAAGAACTCAATTCATTTTGCGCTTGCGAGCAACCTATGGAATTTGGGGTATTGACGTTGGTAATAACAAAATCATAAGTACCTGCTATGTTTGTTGGAGCCAAGATTGCTACTGAGTTATCCCCAGGAGCTGTTGAAATAGTGAAAGGAACTCCTCCATTAATCGTATAGGTAAATTCAAAAGGTGCCGTTCCATTTGTGCCTGTAAAAGTAAAAGTAGGTTGTGGATCATTCCTACATACCTCTACCATCGGTGAAATTTGAGAAATCGGAAGCTCCGTGATTGTAATCTCAACAAAACCTGTCTGATCTGCTTCACAAGATGTTGGACCAGTCGCTTCAGCAAACAACAAATTATAAGTGCTTGTTCCAATTGTATTCGTGGCTGCATTTATCGTTGCGGTGTTACCTCCATTTGAAACGACCGTTTGATCAGGTCCGCCATCTACATTATATGTAAATGTATAAGGCGCAACTCCCCCACTTCCAGTGAAGGTGACCACAGGACCAGGTCCGTTGAGACAAACGCTTGCATCTCCAGAAATTGTAGCTTCCAATGGAGGAATAACGTTCACAGTTATGGTGTTCAACTGCAACTGCGAACATGCTTGTGGACTAGATTCTAAAACACTTATTAAGGTATAATTAAATGGCCCTGAAACACTTGTCGGAGCCGTTATGGTGGCGACATTGCCGACAGACGTGACGGTTTGATTTGGACCACCATTGACATTGTATGTAAAAACATAAGGAGCGTTTGAGCTAGCACCAGTAAAAGTAAGCGTAGGCTCTGGAGCATCTCTACAAACAGATGTTGCGCCTGTAATGGTGCCAGTTGGGAACGGTGTTACATTAATCAAAACCGATGTTGACTGAGGCGACGCACAAGAACCTGCTTCTGACAAAGTCACGGTGTAATTTGTAGTAACACCAGGTGTAGCAACAGGATTAGCGATATTAGGATTACTCAAACCAGCTGCTGGTGACCATGAATAGATGTAATTTCCTAATCCATTACAACCACCGGTGCCTGATGCGCTCAATTGAGAAGGCTGATTTGGGCAAATTTCTGTATCCGAAGCTGAAGCAGTAGGTATGATAGGTGAACTACCAACGATTGTAAAGTAATAGGTTGCTGTATAAATTCCACAACCCATTGTTTCTACAGCCCGCCATTTATAATCACCAGGACAATAGGATGATAAATCAATCGTAAAAGGCTGGTATGGAACATTCGTTGTTGAGCCATTTGTTAAACAGTTCTGAGGTGACTGATAATTATAAACTCCCGTAAAATTTGCATTAGCACATACAATTTCTACATCGGCCGTATAACAACAAGCCCAGCCAGCATTACTAGTGAAGGTGAGCGTTAAATTGGTTCCAACTAAGGTTTGTGTAATACCTGACAATGCTTGACAAGGAGAGCATGCGCTTGCAATCCTTAAATTAAAAACCAATGATAAAACAATCAGAAAAAACTGCGACTTCAAATTCATACTATAAAAATCTTATGTTACAATTAGACGTCTATCCGACAACCTTGGTTGCTTTATTTTCTTTTATAATTTATCTCAATTTCTGTTTACTGCTCAACTATTTCTAGCGATTAATTATTATTGCTTAAGTTCAAAAACCAAAACTACTTTATTGAAATCTGCAGCTGCATTCATTGTCTTTTCGTACATTGGATAATCTTCCACAGAAAAAAAATGAGTATTGTACCATTCCTTTACGGTAACTATTACTCGATTTCCATCAATCACATAACTTGATGTGAAACCTAAGATATTATTTTTAGTATCTGGTGCACAGTTAAATATCAAATCATCTAGATTTTTAACAACATAATTTTCAGGAATGTTAATGATTATTTTTCTTTCATAACCTCGACAAAAATAGGAATCAACAGGAGTTTTGCGCTCTTTTTTATGATACATTTGCGCTTGCGGTCCAATCAGCAATCCAGCTTTTAATAGAATTTTATCACCTGCTCTTTCCACAAAAATCTGTGATTTTAATGTGGCCTTTCCGATAAGCGGTTTAATTCCATAATCATTTGAATGATCATTCTCAAAATTCACATTTTCTAGGATTGCGTCCTCGTCTAAATATTTTAAGTACTCTTCTTTCAATTCTTTCTTTTGTTCATCGTCCAGAAAGTCAAGGATGGGTTGATTATTCATTGCTTTATAGCCAGAATTTATCCTTGTCAAATTCACGTTACAGCTGGTTAAATCTTCATTAAATGTTAATTCAGTATCTATTTGATCAATTGATTTTTCGTAACTCAATCCTTTAATATATTTCACTTTGGCCACAGAAGTTGCAAAATCATTAATGATTAATTCGCTAATAAACAACCCTTTCGTTTCAGTAAATTCATACGGAGGAAAACCGATTCGAGTAAATAACCCAGATGCAAAATACTGATCTAGCTCCTTCACATAAATCATATATGTTTGTAAAAATAAATATGCTTGAAATTCTTCATCAAAAGGTTCTTCAGTGCGGTCCGATGTCATGACAAGCTCAAAAGGAATGTTCATTTCCCGTAGGCAATTCAACA
Source organism: Crocinitomicaceae bacterium (assembly GCA_965247975.1). Classification (GTDB taxonomy): domain Bacteria; phylum Bacteroidota; class Bacteroidia; order Flavobacteriales_D; family Crocinitomicaceae; genus Taishania. The sequence continues at coordinate 536,742 of OZ252050.1, read as the reverse complement.
TTAATTTTACAATCCCTTTATCATTAGTAATCTTCTTTGTCAATATTAATCCAATATCAGTGGATCCTTCAAAATTTCCTTCCAAAACTGGAATTGTTGTTTTCATTGCATCTTCTAGAGCCCGAATTCGATCTTTTGTTCCAAGAATGCCTTTTGTATTCTTTTCAATAAATTCAAGGACTAATTTCTTTTCCTTTTTACTTAAAGTTGCAAACATATCTTGGTGAATCAACTTTGATACTTCAGTATATGTGTAAAAATTTCCTTTACCTGTTGACTTGTTGCGATCAAGTTTATAGTATAACTTTTGCAAATTTGCTTGATAAGCCGACCAATCTTCATCCTCTAAGCCAGGAAGTTTATCAATTTTGGTATACATTCTTACATGTGCAGTATCATTTTCATCCTTAATTAAATCAGGCAATCCATTTTTACTCAGAAACTCAAATTCTAAGTACTTTGGATAAATAACATCTATTTCGACATTCTTTTTATCTACCGAACTTTGAATCAAAAGCCTTGAACCAGTAAGATCTGGATTGCCTTCGGTATATTGGAAAAACTCGATATAACTGCCGATAACCAAGCCTTCAAAAGCGAAATAATGATTAATAATATTTCCATCCTCATCTTTTGTTTCTTTAATATTATCCTCAGAGACTTCAATAATTTCGCCAGACGGTTTAACAACTCTTGCCTTCAGCTTATTAAACTTCGAACTAAAATCCTTTGTCACGTTCAAAGTGTTATTTTGTTCAATTGCCTTATCTGTGTTTAACACTTTAATGCGATGAGTTAAAAAATATTCTTTTAGGCCAGTTCCATCATTAAAAAACTCTACACTCCTTTTTTCAAAGACTACAATTTCATCTTTTGATTTTTCGTCTTCTGATAATTCGTATTTGATTGGGTTCTTTTGCCAATCATAATCTTTGTGAATGGGTGTTTTTTGACCCCATGCAAGGATTGGGATCAAAAAAATAATGCATAAATTTATTTTCATATTAACTATTTTCTATAAGTACGATTGATTGACCTGTAGCACTTTTTAGCATTTTCACGTACTCATTCCATGCCTTAAAGTGTTGCGGCTCTATTAAAATAGCCTTAATATCGAGTTGAAGTGTCATAAACAATTGATTTTCCTTTTGAACATAAGTTACTGAAAAATCAACCACATCCGAATTATATTTCTTGTTCGGTGGAATTGATTTAATTTGACATCCCTCTGGGATTTTTAGAATCACCGTATAGGAATCGGAACTTTTTTGATCGAATTCGAACGGAGCGACGCGATCTTCAGCCATTTCTCCGTAAGAAATATCCTTTTCCAAAATCATATTGACATACTTTTCCTTTTCAAAGAGTGAAACATAATTATCAACGGTAAAGTCAAATGTCAGTTCTAAAGGTTGTTCACGATTCACAACATTACCAATTTTTCCTTTGGTGACTTTAAACGAATTATTTCCTTTATTTACCAATTTTGAAAGTGCATCTTCATGCTTGTCTGATAGTGCTGAGCTAGCTGTATAATGCAACATTTGCTGATAGTAACCATCAAAAATAGTAGTTGAGTGACCAATTATATTTCTCCCTTTTACTTCAATAAAAGTAGTATCTACCATTGTTGTGTATTTGGGCTCAGGAATTGGCAATTCAGCAACTTCAAAACGTGTTTGATCAATACCAATAAAAGCCTGTTTACCAATTGTGAAAGCAGCGATTTCATTGAACGGTAGAAAGTTATTTGTTGCATCTAGAAAATAATTGTTACCATTATTCTTATATGTACAAATCATGTGGTTATCACAGGAAGAACTGGGAAATTCCGAGTATTTATAAGGTAAGTCTCTAGAGCCTATCCAAGTTAGATACGACTTTATTCCTTGCGATTTAAGCATGCTATAAATTATTGAAGCCATGTCTTTACAATCGCCATACCTTTTCTGCATCACCGCTGATGGTTGACGAGGAACAAATCCATTTATTCCTTCTTCAAAAGCGATGTACTTTATATTGTTTTGGACCCAATAATAAATATTTTTTACAAGTTCCATTTCTGAAGAACTTGTTTTTGAAATTGAATCTGCAACAAGGCGAATATCTTCAGATGGAACTTCGTTAATTACTTCTTCAATATTTGAATAATACCACTTGTATAAATCTTTGGTAGATCCCAAAACAGGAATGCTTTCGCCCTTAAAAATATATTTTTCTATTTGGGCGAGCACATGTGGAGAAAAATACCGTCTATTCGGAGCACCTTCATCTTTTTTATAAATTGGAGGATTGGACGAACTCCATTTCAACGTGCGCTTATTTTTAGAAATGACAGACGAGAACTGAATGTTCGCATTATTCATATGAAATTCCTTAAAGAGGATTTGCACATTTGTATCTGCAATGATCTGAAAATTAACATTAGGATTCGGGTAATAGGATGCAAAATGAAATCCAAAAGGAAATTTATTTTCGGACATCACAATTTCATAATCTAACACTCTCAGCGCTCCAATTTCCATGCGTGGGAATATTAAAACAGTTTCTTTCATGTCATCATGAAAAATAGAGCCTGAAGCTTGTACATCTTGTGTGATTTCATTTGTCACATGTATTTTTTTAGAACCCTTTCCATCAGGCACTTCGGCATAAGCCTCATTAATTTTAAGTGTTTCAAAGCTACTAAAATCAATATGCTCTTCTGATAATGCGAGCAAACCATTTTGATCTAAAATTAAATGTTCTTCGTGCACATGATGGACCACACGAGGCACGCCTTTTATCATTTCGATTGTTACAACATAATTATTATTTTTCAATACAATATGATGCCCAGCATACTTATTCCTATACTCATTTAGAATTTCCAACGTTTGTCCAAAAGACAAAAAATTGGATAAAAGAAGAAATAAAGAAAGTCTTGAAGACCATTTAATTAATTGAAATAACATCTCCGTCATAATATAGTATTGTAACTAATAACTTGCCTTCACTTGAAAATTCTTTTTTCTCACCATGTGGAATTCCATATCGGAAAGTTTGCTCGGATTTTACTTTTCCATTCGAATGAAATGTGCGTTTAACACCATGAAGTGTACCCTGAAAATAGACTGCCTCTTCTTTATGTGTTCCGTTGGGATAAAAAGTAGTACTTATTCCGTTTATTTCATCAAATTTATAACTCTCGCGTTCATAAATTTGACCATTCTGATAGAAAATTTCATATTCTCCATCAAGTAAACCCGAAACCCGATTACATTTTACAGCAACATTCCCATTTTTGTGATATGTTATCATTGATTCCGCTTCCTTTTTAATAGGAATTGGTGGTACAGGTTTGCCATCCTTCCCTAAATAACTATAAGATTTTATAACTCCCATTTCATAGTATCTAATCAATGTAATACCACCCTCTACGCCATAACTAGTTACAACTCCATTCCTTTTACTATCCAAAAATGTTCCTTCGAGCTTTATTGATCCATCCTCATAGAAATATTTAAATTCCCCTTGAGCTTCACCATAAATGTAATTTTCAATCGATTTCATTTTACCATTTGAATAATATTCAATGTCCTGACCATTTAGCTGACCATTCAAATAGTTACAAACTTCAAAAACTTGTCCATTAACAAGATAATTCCAAGTCCACTTTCCTGTTCGTAAATTATTTTCAAATTGACCATGAGCAATTACCTTATTGTCTGGTGAGTACGAATATGTTGCTCCATTATTTTCACCATTTATGTAATTTCCAACATATTGAACATAACTATTCGTAGGACTATGAAGCTTTACTTCACCGTTAAATTCTCCAATTTTGTCAATCACAAGTTCATTGGTGTCTAAAAATTCATGATTAATCTCTAATCCAGTGTTATATTCTTGAATGCTTTCCATCTTGCCATTAATAGATCTACTAATTTGAAATCCATTTAATTCACCATTGACAAAATAATTTTCATCTTCAATTGTCCCATCAGGGTAGTACACAAACCACTCTCTATCTTTTTCTCCATCCAAATAAAATCCTTCTTCAATCAAATTTCCAAATATTCCATACTCAAGATATACACCATTTTCAACACCATCAATTACCGAGTATTTCATTTTTATTTGTCCGTTTGGGTGATAATAAAGCACATCTCCCTGAACTTCATTGTCTTTATAAGTTTCCGTTTTAATAATATTACCATAGTAATCATAGTACGTCCAATTGCCTTCCTTTTTTCCATCAATAAATTTACCTTCAACTTCACGATTGCCCGCTGGAAAATTGAATGCGTAATCGACTGTTTTGCCTTTTTTCTTTGATAAAAGCGTCATATTTCCAGACTTATCATAAAAACGAACTTCCTTTACTTCACCACTGGTATAATCAATTTCATGATACTTCTTTTGATCTCGCGCATAAAATATACTTGTACCATTTTCTTTGCCATTATCATCAAGATTTATCTTACTTGAAATGTTACCGTCCGAATAATAAAATGTGAGATCTCCTATAGACATTCCGTTTTTATAAGTTCCTTTTTCGCTTAATTTTCCATTTGGAAAATACTCTTCAAATGGACCATCATATTTTCCATTTTTAAAGTTATAGACGGTTTCAATGGTTCCATCAGGAAAATAAGTAGTCCTTTTGCCTTCCAAAATGTCATTTGCATACTTAAATGTTGATTTCAACTTGCCATTTCTATGAAACATTTCAAAATCACCATTTGCATTACCATCTTTATAAACTCCTTTGTATTCCCTTGTTCCATTTGGGAAATACTGAAATAATTCACCATTTCTTTCTCCATTATTAACTGCTACAACTTCTTTTATTGTGCCATTGCGGTAGTAAAAAGTCACAGAGTCTACCAATTCTTGATTTCTAAACAAGTAGCGAGAACTTATTTCCCCAGTAGTATAGTAATACTCTTCTATTTTCGTATTGTTTTGTACATCAAAAGTGAATTTTTTTTCCAATTTTCCATCTTCATCACTATAAAATTTAAATTCTCCAGAAGCCTCATCATTTACATAATTTGAGATTAACATTAACGCACCATTTTTGTGATAATGATAAAATTTACCTTCCGCATTTCCTTGATTGTTCACTGGCCCAAAATAACTAAGTCTACTATCTTCGTAGGACATATTTACTTTTTTCTGTGCACCTTCATAATCCATGTATTGCATTGAAAAATGATTATTATAAACTGGTGAAATCCATTCTATGAAAGCTTTGAGTTGACCTACCTTCGATTTTAGTTTTTTCTGAATTTGCTCATTTTCAATATTAACTAAACTCAACATCACAAATTCATCTAATTTGTCTTTTTCAAATATTTCTTTGTACAAAGGAGTATACATTTGATTCCAAAAATCTAAATCATTCTCATTAAAACTTATGCTAGAGCATATTAGATGTAATTGCTTTCCAAAATCAGTGGGATAAGTAAATTTCACCTTGTATTTTTTATCAAGAGCAACCTTATTTTTAAAAAGTAAATTCAAACTTTCGAATTGTTCCAATTGAGATATTTTAAGACCTTTGGACTTAGGATTAAAAGATCCATTAGACATTTCCTCTAAGAATTTAGTCACTCCTGAAGCTTTTTCTCCAGTTGGATCTAAAATAAAATAAGTAGCTAGAGCCATTGTTGCTTCTGTATAATGCTCCTCATTTGCCGCTAGAATTCCCAGTTGAATATGGGCTTGGGTGTAATAAATATTTCTTTTGATTGAACTCTTATAATCTTCTAGTGCTAAGTCATATTTTCCAACTTTTTCATAAGCTAGCCCACGATTAAAAAACAATAGATAGTTCATAGGATATTTGGCAATTCCTTCCGAATAAATCTTAATTGCCGTCAATGAATCTTTTTCCCGTAAGTGTGAATATCCAATTAGGTTGTAAACATCAGGTTGAAAATCAAATCTTGAATAGTTATTAAGCAAGTTATAAAGTATTTTTCTACCTTCTGTTAATCTGTTCAATTCAATGCTGGAGCGCCCTATTTCATATTGAGCAACGGCATAATTAGTGTCATTTATTGAAACTTTCGAATAAACATCTATTGCTTTTTGATGTTCATCATTTTGCTGATAATCAAATGCCGTTTTTATTAATTCCGCAGATTCTTCTAGAACTAAATTTTTTTGAGCGTACACTTTTGTGAAACAAAAGAAAATTAAGAGAAATAAGTATTTCATTAGGCTAAATTTTTATAAACGGGAATAAATATAGAAAATTTAACCTAAAACCAATTTGCATTTAAAAAAGAAAAATAAATGATTTTAAAAGTAATTGGACTTCACAATCGAATACTATTGACTCTAGTTATCAATAAATATCATTAAAATGCCAATTATAATAAACGGAAATTCATTCGATGATTTGACACTATTGAATGTGTCGGTAATGTTCTATCTTTGTCGACAAGAATACCGATTAATTCGCTTTAACCGAATCAACTATAAAAAGGAGCAATTATCCCACTAACTTCAAACCACGCAATGCAGCGGCAATCCAGATCACTACCAAAATAATGGCTGGTGCCATAAAATCTTTCATTTCAGGTATTGCACTTGACATGTGAAACATAATCGCGCCGCCCATGTAACCGCTTAGAAGAACAGTTCCCAAACCTAGTGTTCTTGGTAAAATGAACAACAAAACAGAAACAAGCTCTCCCACTCCAATAATCAAATGCCAGCCTTCCATATTATTCAAAGCAAACATTGCTTTTACTTCTTCACCTCCCATTAATTTCATAACAGCACTCAATGTTAAGAAAGCACCTAAAAGGATTGAAAATAACCAACCTAGGTTTTTTAGTGTAAATACATTTTTCATTGTGATTATTTTAAAAAATTATAGTTTCCATTTTTTACTGATCCGTTTATCTACTCTTTTACTGAAACGTTTGAGAACAGATTCGCGGTCGGAGATATTCCCCAATTTCACTAAATCGCTGCCAATAAATTGTCCATTACGGTAAAACGAAAATTCAAATGTGATCGAAACAATGTCCATACGATACAATTCGTGTAAACTTCCTTGACCAAGGACGTCAACCAATTGATCTTTGCTATTCGTTGGTTTAAATTTACGGTCATAACCTCTAACATTTGCAATGATGTAAGTGTCAAATCCTTGCTCCTTCATTTTGAGCATCATGGAATCAGAAGCCAAGATTTTTGAGTCACCTCCCACTTTCAAAAAATTCAAAGAAGGTGCTGATTTCACTCCATTTTGAACCAATAAATTAGTCAACGCTCCTTCCAAAGCATATCGCTCTTCAGGTTTGTCGATTTGACCTACGACCAATGCATTTGTTAATTTAAACTTTGCTTTTTGTCCAAATGAAAACGTTGAAACGGCAATTAGTGAAAATAAAAGTATATATTTCATCAGAAAATTTCTTTAGCGATCGCCTTTACAGACGAAGAGTTTGACATGGTATAATAATGGATGCAAGGTACTCCATTTTCCTTTAATTCTTTCGATTGTTGAATTCCCCATTCAATTCCGAGTTGCTCAACATCCTTACTGGTTTTGCATTTCAATAATTCAGTAGACAAATCATCTGGATAATCGATGTTAAAAAACTTTGGCAAAAAAGAAATGTGATTCAAAGACTTGATGGGTTTTAATCCTGGAATAATTGGCACGGTAATCCCAATATTTCTGCACGCTTCCACAAATGCAAAATACTTTGAATTGTCAAAGAACATTTGAGTGACAATGTATTCTGCGCCAGCATCTACCTTTGCCTTTAAATGCAATAAATCAGTTGTTAAATTCATTGCTTCGAAATGCTTTTCGGGATAACCAGCCGCACCAATGCAAAAATTTGTTGGTTCCAAATGCACATCATCCATGATGTATTTGCCCTCATTCATTTCATTGATTTGGACAATTAAATCCTTCGCATACGCATGACCATCTTTGTGCGGTCTAAAATTTGCTTCTGTTTTTATGGAATCACCACGCAGCGCCAGAACGTTATCAATGCCCAAAAATTGCAAATCAATCAACGCGTTTTCGGTTTCTTCACGTGAGAATCCACCACAAATTAAGTGTGGAACAGCATCAACATCGTATTTATTCATAATCGCCGCACAAATCCCAACTGTTCCAGGTCGCTTACGAATTGCTATTTTTTCCAATAAGCCATTCTCACGTTCTTTGTAAATAAATTCCTCACGGTGATAGGTAACATTAATGAACTTCGGACCAAACTCCATCAAGGGATCAATTCCATCATAAATGGACTGAATGCTTTTTCCTTTTAATGGGGGCAAAATCTCAAAAGAGAACAAGGTACTTTTGGAAGCTTTTATGTGATCGGTAACTTTCATTCTAAATTATAAAGTGGATAAAGATAATTATAACAGTTCTTTCCACAACTTTTACTTTTTTTAAAACTTACAATAACTGTTAATTGTTTGAATTGAAGTAGTTCAAAGATATCAAAACGCAATGATTGATCGCTTTTTTGTCATCTTGCTAGTTTCGTTTTCGAAGGTGCCTTCAATATTTTGAACAATGTTAATGGATTTCAACCATCCTGTTGACAATTCCATTACATATTTTGTCGTTGTTTTTATATCGTACTCAAAATTTGAAATATTCAATTTTTCTTTCGGTGCAGCATCAGCTAACACCGAAACAATTTGGTTCAAATATCCACTCATTTGTTCTTTATTCGGTCGTTCAACAATTGAAAAATGGAAAGAATCTGTTGATTTGTTGATTGAATTAACCTTCAATTTAGCTTCACCTCCTACTTCAATGTCATTCATAACCATATAGTCCATTTCTAAATCTACGCTTTCATTCAATTTCAACTCAAATCCATACATTCCGTGAATCGCCAATAAATCCTGACTGTAAAGAGCATCTACATTCTCAACTTTCAAATATGTTTGTTCGAATGATTCAAAGGCTGATGTCAACATTTTTTTCACATCCTCGTTATCTGGATAAACGGTTTGAAGCTTTCCTTTCAAAATTTTCATTTGATTTTTGAGCGTTTTTATCAATTCAACTTTATTCAAGATAGTTACAAATTGACCCAGTTCATTTATCTTATAACGAATTTTGATTCCTTCCGAAATTTCAATTAGCTCTTCCATGAGTTCCATTGCTTTCAATTCCGTGGGAATATTATAATTAGAATAAACCAAGTCAATAACATAAAAACTATCAGCCTGTTGCACAACATTTAATGAAATGTCATAACTCACATCATTTTTAGCAGTTTTAGATTTTGTTCCTTTGGCAATTTCTTGAGATGCTGTTACATGATATTTTCTTTCTTCTCCCAATTCCCAATAAGCAATTGTTGTAACCGTATTTGCATTTAAATAATTCGGGAAATCCTGCGAATTGCCCCAATAAGAGATGAACACAAAAAATACAATTATAAAAATCTTCATTCGTTTAAAATATCCAAGTCAAATACTCTTTAAGATTTAATCGCCTTAATCCCTGGCAATTCAATTCCTTCCAAATATTCCAACATTGCGCCGCCGCCTGTAGATACGTAAGATACTTTATCAGCCAACCCAAATTTGTTGATCGCAGCCACGGAATCTCCACCACCAATTAAAGAAAAAGCTCCTTTCTCTGTTGCCTCAACGATCGCCTCTGCAACATCTTTCGTACCTTGTTGGAAGTTTTCCATTTCAAAAACGCCCATTGGACCATTCCAAAGAATTAATTTAGAGTCAACAATTATTTTCTTGCAATCAAGTGAGGTTTGTTTACCTGTGTCCAAACCCATCCAACCTGCTGGAATTTGATCAATGGCAACTTCTTGACGGTTTGCATCGTTATCAAATTTATCCGCAATGATGGTATCTACAGGAATGTACAAATTCACTCCACGGCTTTTCGCGTCAGCAATAATTTTCAATGCTAGAGGCAAAAATTCATCTTCCACCAACGAGTTACCAACGTGTCCGCCTTGTGCTTTCACAAATGTGTAGGCCATTCCTCCACCAATAATCAAGTTATCTACTTTTTCTAAAAGTCGCTCGATGATGGTGATTTTCGATGACACTTTTGCTCCACCAACAATTGCCGTAAGTGGCTTGTCGTGGCTATTTAAAACGCGGTCAACACTTTTGATTTCTGCTTCGAGCAAATAACCAAACATTTTATCGTTTGGAAAATAATTTGCCACGACTGTTGTGCTTGCATGCGCACGATGTGCCGTTCCAAATGCATCATTGATATAAACATCTCCGTGCTTCGCTAATCCTTCGGCAAAACTTTCTGTACCTGCTGTTTCTTGTTTGTAAAAACGTACGTTCTCCAGCATCAACACTTCTCCTGGTTTCAAATTGGAGCTCATTTCATAGCTCGAAGCCCCAATGCAATCATCGGCAAATTTCACATCAACTCCAAGCAATTTTGAAGTGTGCGCCAAAATATGTTTTAAAGAATATTTCTCCTCCACTCCGTTTGGTCTTCCGAGGTGCGACATCAACACAACACTTCCACCATGACTCAACACATGCTGAATGGTTGGAATGGCCGCTCTAATGCGCGTATCGTCGGTTACTTCAAAAGTTTCTTTGTTGAGTGGTACATTAAAATCTACACGGATTAATGCGCGTTTACCAGAAAAATCATACGTTTGAATTGCTTTCATGCTCTATCATTTGTAGAACAAAGTTAGAAATTTGATCGAATTTTGAGGGATTGAAAATTGTGAGAGATTTAATTTCATTTAATAAAAACACTTGCATTCTAAGATTTACCAAGTTGTTTTGGCATGGTTTTAATCAAAAACACACGCCAAAACAAAACAAAATCATTTAGCCCATGGCGCGCTAATGCACGCCATTACGAATATGACACTCCTTCGGAGTTGTTTTTCAAAATACGTTTATTCTGACCAATCAATTAAAACACTAAACCAATTCAAATCACCTTTCATCCTTTTTCTGTTACTTTTCTTTTAAACAACATTACATTTGACAAAACGAAGGTTATGAATGAAACACTCTTGAAAGTGACCAACTTGCGAAAGAACTACAAAAATGTTCGAGCAGTAGACGATATTTCTTTCGAAGTCAAAAAAGGAGAGATTTATGGAATTCTTGGTCCAAATGGAAGCGGTAAAACAACGACGTTAGGAATTTTGCTTGGGATTTTAAAAGCAAGCGGAGGCTCATTCAGCTGGTTTGAGAATGGGGCTTCAGACAAAAATCGATTGCGAATTGGCGCCATGCTGGAGACTCCAAATTTCTATCCGTACATGAATGCCAAGGATAATCTGCGCATCGTTGCTCGTATTCGAAAAATTGAAAACGAAGAGGAAGCCATCAATCGTGTTTTAAAAATCGTTGATTTATCCGCTCGTGCAAAATCCAAATTCAAAACCTATTCCCTTGGGATGAAACAACGATTGGCAATCGCAGCTACTTTGTTATCCGATCCTGAAGTTTTAGTTTTCGATGAACCAACAAATGGATTAGATCCACTCGGAATTGCAGACATTCGAACACTTATTCAGAATTTAGCGAAAGAAGGAAAAACAATCATTTTGGCTTCCCACATTTTGGACGAAATGGAAAAAATTTGTACCAAAGTGAGCATCATGCGCTTTGGCAAAATCTTGAAAACAGACTCGCTTAAAAATATTATTGGCGACCGAGAATCCATTCATGTGCGCAGTCAAGAAATTGAGAAAATTAAAACCATTGTTGTGTCCAATAACTTGACTTTCAAAGCACAATCAGCCATTGAAATTACAGTAAATGGCGCTTTGATTTCTAGCGCTGATCTGAACAAATTATTAGCAGAATCAGGCATTTATTGTGATGAAATATACATCAAAAAGCAATCATTAGAAACCGCATTTTTAGACATAATCAAATGAAGCAGTTATTATCAATCGAATGGATTAAAGTTAAAAAGCTTCGAGCTTTTACTTGGATCATCTTATTATACATGATTCTCTTGCCTTTGTGGATGTGGGTCATGAACTTGTGGTTTGGAAACATTAACCGCCAAATTGAGATTATGCCAGACACAAAAACCTTGTGGTCGTTTCCAACAGTTTGGCGATTTGTTACTTATTCCGGAAGTTACTTCAATCTATTTCTAAGTGTTATAATCGTTGTGTTGACCACAAATGAATTTACAAATCGGACCATGCGCCAACATGTCATTGATGGTTTAACGAAGCAACAAGTCATTTTTTCAAAGTTCTTAGTCATTTTGGGACTTTCGCTTTTCGTAACATTTTACGTCTTTCTTGTGGGACTTGTCTTTGGGTTAACACAAAGTGCCAATGTAGACTTGTATTCAAACATACATTACGTTGGATTGTTCTTTGTTCAATCACTTTGTTATTTCTCTTTTGCATTTTTGCTATCCATCCTCATCAAAAGGTCTGCTTTGAGTTTGATCATTTTTTATGGCGCAATCATTTTAGAGTTGATAATCAGTTTTTTCATTCCGCAAATCGTATATGCCTTTTTTCCGTTTAAGAATTTTGCGAAGCTCACTCCTATACCTTTTTTGGAGCAATTGATTGTTGGGATGGAGCAAGATGCTGGCGAAAAATTCATCCAATTTGAAACTTGGCAAGTGGTGTCTATTTCCTTGTTTTTCATGCTTTTGTTTTATTCCATTTCTTATTGGAAGTTGAAATCACGGGATATGTAAGAGCTAAAAATCTGTAACGACTAAAAAGTGTTTTATGTAAAAAAAACGCTTGCTTTTCTAGTTCATTTAAAGTTGTTTTGGCATGGTTTTAACCAAAAACACACGCCAAAACAAAACAAAATCATTTATATCTTGGCGTGCTTTCACACGCCATTACAAACATGACACTCCTTCGGAGTTGTTTTTCAAAATATGTTAATGATGACTAGGCTTTCAAAAAATTGTATCTTTAAATAAAAATGCATTATGAAAAAATTGTTTTTTGTGCTAGGCCTTTTATTCTCCTCGTTTGTCTATGGCCAAATTGCACATGACTTAGAAATTTATTCCGAAGATGGGTTGAAATTTACGTTAATCATTGATGGCAGAACCATGAATAATGAGCCGATGAGCAATATTCAAGTTACAAATACGAACAAAGATTATGTGAATTTGAAAATCATATTTGAAGATGCAAGCATTCCCCAAATTGAAAAAAAGATGCTTCAAATAGCAACTCCAGGGGCAAAAGATAATGCTCCAGTTGCATGTGTTTACAAAATCGTAAAGAAAAAAGAGGAACTTAAACTTGTTTTTGCATCTCGTTCCGAAAAGAAAATTCAAAACGAGCAAATTATTATCAATAATGAATCGCCAAGCAATGGAAGAATTATAATTAATTGGTAGAAGCAAAAAAAATTCTGTGTCCGAGAATCGTCAAATATTTACCTTAAAACAAGTTGTTTCTTCCATCAAAAAAACGATTGAAGAACGCTATCAACAAAATTATTGGGTGAAGGCAGAAATGCACAAAATGAACTTGTACCCAAGTGGACATGCGTTTCCTGAATTGGTTCAAAAAGAAGATGGTAAAGTGTTGGCACAAATCAGTGGTTCCATTTGGAAACCCAATTTGCAACGCATTAACAAACAGTTTATTGAAATTGCAAAAGAACCGCTCAAAGAAGGAACAACGTTGCTGATGCTTGTGAAAATCTCCTTCAACGAAACGTTTGGAATGAGTTTGCAAATTTTGGACATCGACCCAAATTATTCGCTTGGAGAATTGCAACGTGAGCGTCAAGAAACCTTGCTGCGTTTGAATAAAGAAGGCTTATTGAATTTAAATCAAAATTTGAATTTTCCATTATTGCCTCAGCGCATTGCCATCATTTCGGCCGACACAAGCAAAGGTTTGTCTGATTTCATGAAAGTGTTGGACCAAAATCCGTGGGGATATGCTTTTTTCTCGATGTTGTTTCCAGCCTACTTGCAAGGAGATGTTGCCATTGATTCTATCATCGAACAATTGAAACGCATTGAAAAAGTAAAGGATCATTTTGATTTGGTGGTGATTGTACGTGGAGGCGGCGGCGAAGTTGGTTTGTCATGTTACAATCATTTCGATCTTTGCAAAGCAATTACCTTATTTCCGTTGCCCATTTTGACTGGAATAGGTCATTCCACCAATTTAACGGTGGCAGAAATGGTTGCTTTTCGTCATGCCATAACACCCACCGAACTGGCTGATTTCTTGATTCAAGCATTTCATGAAATGAGCGAGCCCGTTCAACGTGCCGGCGATTTGATAAAAAAAGCTGCGTTTCAATTGATAGAGCAAGAAAAAATTTCGTTCAACCATGAAGTGAAAAATTTCAAGAATCATGTGAAACACAATGTGCAATTTCACAAAAACAACTTGGTCCAAGCGAGTCGAAAACTGCATGCAAAAACCGATTTAAGCATTGATCGAAACCGCGAACGCATTCAATTTATTCACAAAGAATTGAAGCAAAATACACGTCGTTTTTTGGTAGATCAAAATCAATACTTCGAAGATACAAAGGTATTTTTATCGCAAAATTCAATGCAATATATTGAAAAAAGCTCAAATTCCTTGGAACAATTGTCAAGAGCTATTGCGCTGTTGAATCCCAAAAATGTATTAAAACGTGGTTACTCCATTGCGCGATTAAATGGCAAAACGATTTCATCTAAAAATCAAGCGAAGCTTAAAGATCTTGTTGAAATAGAAACGTATGATTTTGTGCTGGAAGCAGAAGTGAAGAAAGTGAAAAAATAAGAAATTATAAATTTAGTTATCTAAATAATGTCCCTTGACAGAAAGTACAAACACAGTTACAATATTCTCTTCCACTTTATAAACCAATCGATCCTTAAGATTAATTCTTCGAGACCAAAATCCGGCTAACTCATGCTTGAGCATCTCTGGCTGACCTGTTCCTGTAAATGGATTTTCCGATAGCTCAAGAAACAAAGTATCTATTTTTTTAATGGTAGCCTTATTCCCTGATTTTGCATGTTCTTTTAGCTGACTAACGGCGAGTTTTTCAAGTCTTATTTGATACTTCCCCAAACATCTTTTGGATCTACGACAATGTAATCTGCTCTTTTCTCTGCAACCTTTAATTCAGCCACAAACTCTGGGTTATACTTTGATTTTTTCTCGATTTGAACAATTTCAAAACCTGATTGTGGCTTCCCTGCTAAAGCATCGATTAAATCTTTAAAAGCTTTGCCAGCTTTTGTTTTCTCATTTATTTTTAGTGTAATTGTAGACATTTGTTATTATTAAATAGTTTCAACAATGAATAGCCTTGAAGAACATTATTCCATCACCCAACCATCCAAACCTGCAGCATCTGCTTTGGAAATAATTTTGGCGAAATCACTTTCATTAGAAGCGCCACCAGCACTCACGCGATACATACCTCCATGCACTCCAACGATTGAAGCATTCATTCCTTTCGCTTTTAATGTTGCAACCAACGACAGCGCATTGTTTTTATCGCCGAAAGCTCCAACAACATAATTCAACTTATTTTTTGAAAATGTTTCTTTCTCTGCTTTCGATTCTTTTACCTTTTCAACTTTAGCTTCGATTGATTTTTCAATTTTTGGTTGAACTGTTGGCTCTTCAACGATTGGATTTTCAACATCTTGGATCTCTTGCTTTCCAGATTCTCCCGTTTTTACCGTCAAAAACAAATCATCCGTAAAATTGAATTGATAGCTGGAAATATCTGTTTCAACTTCATCCAATTGCGCTTTCAATGTTTTTGCATTATCCAACTTCCTTGTTTCAATGTTCAAGGATTGCATTTTATATTCTGCTGGTGCAGTTTTGTTGAATGGATTAAAGTCATGGAATGAAATGATTCCAGACTCCAAAACATCTGTATTCATTGGAATCCAAACCGTATAAAAAGCGAAAGGTAAAAAGCATGCAGCTGCCACATATTTCCAAACCTTGGTGCGCGATTTTTTCGAAGCTTCTATGAATGAATCCGGCATTTTAATCGTCGGTTGACTTATAGCCGATTCAATAATTTCTGATTTTACTACTTCTAATTTTGGAACCACAACGCTTTCTTCAGCCACCTTTACTGGATGAATTTCCACTTGATGTTGGGCAATTGAAACTTCCGTTTCTGACAAGAAATGTACTTTCCCTAGACCGTAAGATTCAAGCAATAAATTGAAAAATCGATCTTGTTCGAAACAAATATTCTTTTCAGCATCAAAATACAAAAATCCTACACGATCAATGGAAACGCGTTCGCCATTTCTCAATGCATGATTCCATATTGCAATCTTATCAATTAACTGTTTTTCAGCTTGTTGATAGCCAATGTCATTAATTGTAGCAAGTTCTGTAATTAAAAGACCATCGTTATTAATCAATTGTCGATTAAACAACAATGATTTCTTAGGAGGAAACATTGTTCCGCTTTCATAATCGATGTAAGCAGAAACTTGTTTTGTTACGAAACCACCAAATAGCGGAATCACTACACAATTGTGTCTCAACAATAAATCGCCAATGATATCTTCTACTTGTTTCATAACACACAAAGTTAAGGAAATTTACCGAAAATTTAAAACGTAAATCCTTGAAGATTATTTACGTAATAGTTGCAAAACAGTTTCGACATCGTCGGGCGAATCAATGTTTGGTGTTTCAATGTTCGTTTCAACCACATGAATTTTGTAGCCATGGAATAACCAACGAAGTTGCTCAAGCGATTCAACCTGCTCCAAACGAGTTGGTTCAAGTGTCACCAAATCCAATAAACAATACTTTCGGTATGCGTACAAACCAATGTGTTTCATGTATGGATAAAACGAAAATGCATCTTCATTGAAATTTGCGTGATTCGGAATGCAACTTCTTGAGAAGTAAAGCGCATTGTTATTTTTATCTAACACAATTTTGATCCGATTTGGATTTAAAAGATCTTCTTTTGAAATTTTTCGAGTCCCTAAAGTAGCAATTTGCACCTCATAGTTCTCAAATGCACTAACAACTTGATCGATTTGCCGAGCATCAATGAGAGGTTCATCTCCTTGTACATTAATAATAACATCCGCATCAATTTTCAGCGCAATTTCACCGCATCGATCTGTCCCGCTGACATGCGAATCTTTGGTCATCAGCGCTTTTCCGCCAAAGGACAAAACATGTTGAAAAATTCGATCGTCATCGGTTGCAACGATCACTTCATCCAAACTCAAGGCTTTGCTTGCGCCTTCATACACCCGCTGAATCATGGATTTTCCAGCTAAATCTATCAATGGTTTCCCAGGGAATCGTGATGATGCATAGCGCGCGGGAATTATTCCAACAACTTTCATTTTTCTACCTTTTTAGTTGATTTGTCCAAGTGCATGGCATCGTATAAATTATTGATACTATTGAAGTACAAGCGATTCAATGTTGCTTCAGTACAAAGCAAAATTACACAATCTGTTTGTTTTAAATCTTCTGTTCTAATTTTTTGATTCAGTTCATTATTTAAAAAATCATTGTAAGCATAGCGATCTTCGTTGTAATAATAGTACCAATATTTATGAAACATTCTTTTATAAAACTTGGTAACGAACATATTGTACAGATAACTATCTCCAATAAGCATAGCGCTTGAACGTTTCTTATCCATCGAAAAGCGTATTTTCGGATAAGCAAGTGGTTTGTTCGGAATATCCAACAATAAATTCATCCCTTGTTCAATGTCATCGTCAGGATAAACTGGCGTTGTTTTTACCTCCATTTTTTCAATTTCCAAACTTGGCACATTGAATCCACTAGCATTCAAATAATTCGATAATGAATCCATGAAAACATATTCTCCATAATGAGTCCAATGAATTCCAGTTTCTGAAAAAAGTGGATAATTGGTATTCTTATTTAAATCAACAAACCAGGAACTCGCATCCATGACGGGTAGCTCATTTTTATTGAGCTCATTTACGAAGTAATCTCTGTTTCTTAGACTTTTTGAATGCGTGTACCATTTTGACGGAAAATGATCAGGATAAATAGACGCTTTGCCTGGAGCTACGACAAATAATAGGGTTTTACCTTCTGCTTTCAGCGCTTTCACAACCATTTTGGCTTTCGAAACAAAAACCGACATTTCTTTTCTATCAATCGCATTTTCTCCGAAATATTCTTTTAAGTAATCTGTTTCATAGAATACGTTTTCAGAACCAATTTCTACGTTTTGGGCTTTGGCTTCATGGAACACAGAAAAATAAATTTGATTGCGCGAACGAATAAAATAATTTCTTAGTCCGATGTTCTCTTCCAAATATTTCTGCATGTCCTTTTGATATTCACCATCAAACCAAGCTTTAGCTATGAACTCAGGCTTTTCTTGGTATTCAATATCACCTTGCAACGCACCGCGCCAACGATGATCATTAAAGAACATTACTGCAAACATAAGTAGCATCAAAACCAAGCCAACAGCCCAAATATGTTTCAAAGACACCTTCATCAAAATCGTGTATAAATGAACGGATTAATACCTCCTGGAGCCAAAAATGCTATGGATAGCAAAATGAGTATCCCTGTCAAGGCAACCAAAGCGAAACTTGAAAATCCGTTTCGGACTTGTCCACCATAAAAATAATGTTGAATGCGTTTTCCAATGCCAATGAGACTGAACAGTGAAAAAAATGATGCTAGAACAAAAATTGTAATAAACGAATTAGGTAATTCATAGTCAAATGAAATGCTCGAGAAATCAAACAACCTGGCGTAAACAATTCCTGCCTCGGTCAAGGTATCCATTCGAAATAGTACCCAACCCATTGTCACGATAAAAAAAGTGACAAGGACAGCCAGAATCCCGAGCTTTTTAAGCTGTTTTTCAAGAAACAATCGATCTAAAATCAAGAACAAACCATGAAAAGCTCCCCAAAGCACAAAATTCCATGAGGCTCCATGCCATAATCCTGAAATGAGAAACACAAAACTCAAATTGAAATATACACGAAAAGCCGATTTGCTTTGGTTACCTCCCAAAGGAATGTATAGGTAATTTTTCATCCAGGAACCAAGAGTCATGTGCCATTTGCGCCAAAATTCAGAAATGCTTTTTGCCGTATATGGATTGTTAAAGTTTTCTGGAAAATGAAATCCAACCATTTTTCCGAGTCCAACTGCCATATCTGAATAACCTGAAAAGTCAAAATAAATTTGAAAACTGTAGCCTATCATTGCCACCCAAAGCATCTGTGTTGATGCAATTTGATGCTGGCCTAATATCGGATCAACATGCTCAGCTAATAAATTTGCTATTAGAACTTTTTTACCAAGCCCAATAGCAAATCGCAAAAATCCATCTAAAAAATCATCTACATTCTCTTTGCGTTTTGTGAGTTGGTCAGCGACTTGATTGAACTGAACAATTGGCCCCGCAATCATTTGTGGAAAGCTCAAAATGTATAACATGTAATCCGAAAGTCTCGTCACCGGAGCATGTTCATTTTTGTAAACGTCAACGACATACGTAATGGATTGAAAAGTAAAAAATGAAATTCCAATTGGCAAAGCAACTTGATTCCATTGAACCAAATCAAGACCAAAAAAAGATTGAAAACTTTGAACATTGTCAACAAAGAAATTGCTGTATTTAAAATAAAGCAGGCTTGCAAGATTGGCAAAAAGAATCAGCCAGAGCAACTGTTTTTTTGTTTTTGGATTCTGCGTTTTATGAAGAAAGCTTACCGAATAAAAATTTACAACACACAGAAACAGCATCAAGCCAATAAAAACAGGACCACCCCAGGCATAGAAAAAGATGCTCCAAATTAAAAAAGTATAATTCCGATAACGTTTTGGTGTAGCATAATAAGATATTAAAAAGAGTGGCACAAAATAGACCACAAACAATATGCTACTAAATTCCATTTAGAATTTTACTTGCAGTTGAAAAATGAAATTTCGAGGCGCTTGAATATCACCAGGTCTTGTAGAATATTCACGATTAAACACATTATTTACAATAAATCCAACACGGTAATGTTCTTTAAAGGTATAACCCAATCTTGCATCAAAAACCAAAGCTCCCTTGTTGTCGTTCGCTCTATATTCTTTTAACCCAGGCAAAATATAGGTCCCAACGATTGATTCTTCAAAGATTTTATCAATGTTTTCCATGTTACTATTGTACCTGCCCGAAAATCCTAAACTTATTTTTTTCCACGTAGCCTCAATATCGCCTTTAATTAAATGTGTGAATCGATATTTCAAAATATTCGAAAAAGTATAAGTCGTATCGGTGCCTGAAATTGTTTCTTCGTAGGTTGAAAAGCTTTTCACATAATTTTTGTCTGAATTCAAGGTAATTGGTTGCATGTAGGTATAACCTAACAAAGACGTCAACTCCACTTCACCTATTTTTCCTATTGAATTGAAAGACAACTCAAGACCAGTAATCCGTGCTCGTTCAGAATTTTGAGATTGGAAGCCTATCCATTTACCAAGGTAACCAGGATTTCCGGGTGTTAATGAAGGTGTTAATGAGTCAGGAAGGTAATTTCCAAACACAAATTCCATCATATTACTGTATTGATTAATAAAACCAGCAACATCAAAAATTCCTTTCCAATTTTTGCCAATTTTAAATACTTGTTTGATTCCAACTTCAGCTGCCCAGCCTTTTTCAGGTGTTAAATTTGGATTTGGAAAAATATTTAAAGCACCAACATTTGCTTGCGTGTATCTTTCAGCGATCGATGGGTATCTTATTCCTTGACCATAACTTGCTCTGAGGTGCGTGTATTTAAATAACTCATAGTGCAATCCACCTCGAATAATCGGATAAAATGGAATTTTTGAAGAGTCTTTACCAAAATAATAATCAGAATCACCCTTTATGTTGTCTTGCTCAAAATATTCAGCTCTTACACCAAAGGTTAAGTCCAATTTCTTAAAAAGTTTTTGTTCCGCTTGAAGATACAAACCTGCATTAATCGAAGAATGATCACCGAATAGATTTGAGCTCACCGTGTTGCTCGTAATTGTTGTCCCTGTGGTTATGGTCATTCCAAAACCTGTTGTACGTTGAAATTGATAATCAGCATATAAAATTCCTGCCCTGTTGCTTTGCGCGCCATTATAGATATTGGTGTTGTCTGTCAAATAATATCGCGTTTTTAGGTTGTGTTTGTTTTTGTACTTATCAATGTATTTGATGTACGGATCTATGCTCAAACGCACACCAGTATAAAACCCGATTGTTGAAGCAGAATCACTTTCAATAGCCCCACCACTTGGCTGATATCCCAGAGAGTCACTTTCCCAAATCAAGAAGCTACCTGTATTTTGATACTGAATATTATATCCAATACCAGCTTTAAGTCGTTCAATGCGTTTTGGTCTAAAGTAAAAAGTCCCAGAAATTCTAGCCCGATTTTCTTTTTCACCTTCTCGAAATCCACTTGTGGTGTATCCGTTAGCCGAAATGGTGAATCCAACTTTTTTGTACATTTTACCATAGTATGCTTCAATCTGCTGGAAAGTTGGTGATTTGCTCCACCATTTGAGACTTGCTCTTTTGGGTGAATCATAAATTCCGATTTGGTATTTAGCACGTACTTCACCTTTTATACCGGGCTCACGTTCCGAAAGTGAAATAATTCCATTCAAGGCACCAGCGCCATAAAGCACAGAAGATGCTCCTTTCATAACTTCAATTTGTGAAGCCAACTCCATCGGAATTGCGTTCCATTTGGTATCACTTGCTTCTCCAGAAAGTAAAGGCATTCCATTCCACAAAATCATTACACGACTCCCAGAACCATACGAATATCCTGAACCTCCTCGGATGCTCACTTGTCCATCCATGGCATACACTCCAGGACTTTGATTCACCGCTTCTTCCAAGTTAGAAACACCTTTATTGTCAACTAATTCCGGGCGAATAATTTCCATGGAGATAGCAATTTCTTCAATTTCCTGAGCTCGTCTACCTGCACTCACAACAACTGTCTCAATTTTCTGTACCGGTTCAGAGAGTTTGATGGTCAGCGGGGCAAGCGATTCAACTCGAATGGTATCGGTTTGATATCCCAACATAGAAACAATTAAATTGACTGGAAACACCGAATCATTTACAGGAATAGAAAATGAACCATCAACCTTGCTTAGCGTTTTAGCACCATTGGAAGCAATAATTTTTGCACCAATAACGGGCTCATTAGATGACTTATCTATAATTGTTCCTGTGATTTGAGAGAAAGAATTAAAAGAAAAAAGAAAAAAAACAGCTAACAGTTGTTTCATAAATCGAATATATTTTCATAACTTTAAGAGACCTAAAATACCAATTATTTTGAATTACTCAACGCAAAGCTATGAAATAGCACTCACACAATTGTTTGGATTCGGTCCAGTGAAAACAAGACAACTAATTGAATCTGTCATCGATCTTAAGCTAATTTTTAGCCTTTCTTACACAGAATTATCCAAGCGGACTGGAATTAATAAATTGCTGTTGCAAAAAATGGAACGCGAAGCAGCATTGATCTGGGCTCAAAAAGTATGTAAAGACATAGAAAAATTTGGCATTAACACCATTTTTTACACCGATGCTAGATATCCCAGAAGATTAAAACAATGTGTCGACGCCCCTCTATTGCTTTATTCAAAAGGTGACGTTGATTTAAATGATTCAAAGTATGTTGCTATTGTTGGAACAAGAGATGCGAGCGAATACGGCAAAAAAATATGCAACGAACTGATTGAATCGTTTATTGGTTCCAATATTGTTGTTGTCAGTGGATTAGCTTATGGCATTGACATAGCCGTGCATAAAAGCTGTTTAAAGCATAAAATACCAACTATTGGAGTTCTGGCTCATGGATTAGAAATCATTTACCCAAGTTCTCACCAAAAAACAGCCGGTGAAATGCTAAAATTGGGAGGTTTAATTTCCGAATTCCCTCCATTTACGAACCCTGATCGTGAAAATTTTCCGATGCGAAATAGGATTGTCGCTGGAATGTGCGATGCAACTATCATTGTTGAAAGCAAATCAAAAGGAGGTTCGCTCATAACTGCCGAACTTGCTAATGACTACAACAAGGACGTTTTTGCTTTCCCTGGAAGTGTTTTCGATGAAAATTCAGAGGGATGTAACAACCTGATAGCATCAAATAAAGCGCATCTCATCAGAAATGGAGCAGATTTCTTACTTAAAATGGGGTGGAACCATAAAGTGAAAACTGCTGCTCAAAAATCCATTTTCCCACAACTTTCCCATGAAGAAAAACAAATTGTTGAACTTATTCAAGCCAATCCAGCCATACACATTGACAGTATAGCCATGGCACTCAAAATACCTTTCTCCAAGTTGAGTGTTCTTTTGTTTCAACTTGAAATGAATGGAATATTAAGACCGATTCCGGGGAATAAATGTCAACTATTATAAGCCAAATTAGAACATAAAAAAAGGATGAACTCATGTCCATCCTTTTCAATTCATTCAACTTTTAATTATCTTCTTACTCCAATGCTAAATAATCGACGATTATCAACCACTTCCGCTTTTTCACGAAGGGCATTTAATGCATCTGATTGCAAACTTGAAATAACCATGTCTTTCATCGATTTTTTCTCCGTTGTATAATTGATCGCCGTTGGAGCTTTTGTTGTTTTGTCAACACGAATAACATAAACCGCACCTTGACCAGTCAATGGCAATGAACGCGCTCCATCTTTCAATCCACCGAAAATTTTCCCTACAATTTCAGGTTCATAACCACCTCCAGTAATTTGCGGATTAGCAAATGTCACATCTGCTTTTATAATTTCCAGATTAAGCGATTTTGATAACTCCGCTAACGATTTGCCAGTCATTGTACTTGCTATTCTTTTCGCTTTTTTCTCATTGATCAAATCCTGACGCATCACCGTTTCAACTGCTTCGTATGTTGGAACACCTTTCGCTTTCACAGTACTCAACATCGCAATTAAATAACGTGAACCATCTTTGATTGGTGCAGGATAAATTGCCCCTGGTTCATTTTTAGCATCAAATGCTAGTTCTATCAATTTATCTTCTGCGTATTGCGTATTAATACCATAAATCACCAAATTATTGTCTTCCAACGGTAAAAGACGTGGGAAGTAACCAGCTCTATTTGCAATTGTATCAAAAGCGGCAATCTTTGCTTTCAAATCCTTCGCTCCTGAAACTTTGGAATCAATGCGATCGAGTAGTGTAAACACTTCAGACTCTATATTTTCGGTTGTAGCGAAACTTGGGGTCAATGTTTTCTGCACTATAGCTAACATTGGAATATTCCCTGCTTTTTTGCCTAAAACTTCCATGATATGGAAACCAAAATCAGTTTGAACATATCCAATTTTACCTACAGGATTTGCTTTGGCGAAATCACTAAACTCATCCACCATTTCTCCAGCGATGAAATCCTCGTATTTACCACCTGTTGTATTTGATCCTGGATCTTGGCTGAAATTTTTAACGTATTCTTCAAAATTCGCATTATTAACGAAAGTCATTAACGAGTCTGTTGTTTTTCTTGCTTTCAACACTGCAGCAGAATCTGCTCTTTGCGCTGAAATCAAAATATGACGCACAGAAAGTAATTGATTTTCAACACCAATCACTTTTGCGATTTTAGTTGTTCCTTTATCATAATATGGTCCTACAATCGTTCCTGTGCTCACACGTTTGAAAACGCTGTCCATTGCTACTGGATATGTAAATCCTTGTTTCGCAGTTGCAGCCTGATCTCCTTCTGGTCTAAATCCGATTTTTGGAGAAAAGAATTTCATTTCACTATTTTTCATGACAAAAAGTGAATCCGCTTTGTTTCCGCTAACCAATTGGAATTTTGCTTTTAGCGAATCCATTGATCGGTTGAATTTTATAGAATCACTTTTAGAAGGATTAATTAAAACATCAAAGTATTTCACCTCTCTCGAAGCTTTTCTGATGGTATATTTTTTATCTTCCTTATGCTCCTCAAAGAATTTTTTCACTTCAGCATCAGATACTTTAACAGTTTCGTCTTTGATGTCACTGAAACGCTTAACGATAAAAGAAATTGACTTAACTTCTTTCGATGCTTTGTAATTGTCTCTAGCTTCTAATTTTGTTACGTAGGCTCCTTGATTTAGCAAAGCAAAATATTTCTCTTGTTGGCGACGCATAGTTAATGATGTCTTTGTATTCTCCCACCCTTTTTGATCTTCAGGTTTTGAAGAAGATTTCATGTCATCAACACGTTTTTGAAGCATTTTCAAATTAAACAGTCCTGTTTGAGGATCTGTAAAAGATTGTGCAATATCAGGCAGCACTTCGAATCCATCTGTACCATATAAATATGCATCAAACTCGCGATCACTTACAGAAATTCCTAACGCGTCAAACTCAGTTTGAAGAATCATTGAATCGACAATTGCTTTGAATGCTTTGGTATTTGACGCATCCATGTCTTTAGAACCATATTCCTTTTGTTGCTCTTGGAATTGGTTTCTATCCATTTGTTGGAAATTATTTGATGCCAACTCATACAATTTTGGATCAATTTTTTCCCCATAAACGGTTCCATAACCGTACACAGAATCATCAATTCCACGCGTACCAGTCAAGTAATCACCAAGTATAAACGCAACTAATGCTAGACCAATTATTATCACTAACAACCACGATTTTTCGCGGATTTTTCCAATTATTGCCATAATATCATTCTTTTACAAGGGTGCGAATATAGTAAGTTGTAACGACAATAAAAAATTTCAAAAAAAAAGAGTTGCAATATCTGTATACTTTTTTAAATTTTTTTCCGAAAATAATAAGACTAAATATCAAAAAGTCCGTGATCAACTTTGACCACGGACTTTCAATAATCTTTCTTTATGATTAAGGTTTTCTGGGTTTGACCTGTGACCCTCCAGGTTTTTCCTCTGGTTTAACGACAGGTTTTGTCACTGGCTTTGTAGTGCTTGACTTGTCATTTCCCTTGCCTTTCGGTTTATCCGAAGGTGCACTTTTATTTGGATCCGGCGGACAAGCTCCCTTCGTCGCTCCAAGTGCATAATATGCCGCCCATTCAGAAACTGGAATCGTTTTTGTCACATATACACCATTCTCCAATACACAAATGACCCACATTGGATTAATAACAGTCGTTGTACTTGTATCCTCAATGGTAACGGAAGTGTCAACTGGCACAACTGGAGGACAAATCCCTATGATAGCTCCTTGCGTCTGATAGCCTGGCCATTGAGACTCCTTAATGACCAAAGTTGTTGGTACTCCATTCACTGTAGTACAAATTGTTAAATCATTGTCTACAACTGGAGGACAAGCTCCCATGATAGCACCTTGTGACTGATATTGAGGCCATTGTGATTCCTTAATTACCAAAGTTGTAGGGGCACCATTGACAATTGTACAGATCGTTATGTTATTATCAACAACTGGTGGACAGGCACCTAAAGTCGCTCCCAAAGCTTGATATTGTGGCCATTGAGATTCCTTAATTGTTGTTGTTGTTGGAACACCTTTTACGGTATAACAAATAGTCAAATCATTCTCTTGAACTGGAGGACATGCACCCATTGTCGCACCCATGGCTTGGTATTGCGCCCATTGAGACTCTTTGATCACCAATGTAGTTGGCACTTTATTTACCATAGCACAAATCGTGATGTTCTTATCTTCCAAAGGTGGACAAGCTCCCAATGTTGCCCCTTGCGCTTGGTATTGAGGCCATTCAGATTGCTTTATTGTTTTTGTCATGCGCTTACCGTTTATAGTAACACAAATCACAATATCATTATCTACAACTGGTGGACAAGCTCCCAATGTTGCTCCCTGCGCTTGATATTGTGGCCACTGAGATTCTTTGATAACCTTAGTTGTAGGCTTGTTGTTGATTAACACACAAATTGTCATGTCGTTATCAATTACTGGACAAGCTCCTAATGTTGCTCCTTGCGCTTGGTATTGAGGCCATTGTGATTGCTTAATCACTTTCGTAGTTGCAACACCATTGATTTTGACACAAATCGTGATATCATTATCAATCACCGGACAAGCTCCTAATGTTGCTCCTTGCGCTTGGTATTGAGGCCATTGTGATTCTTTAATCACTTTGGTTGTTGCTACTCCATTGATTTTTACACAAATCGTGATGTCATTATCAATCACCGGACAAGCTCCCAATGTTGCTCCTTGCGCTTGATATTGAGGCCATTGCGACAATTTGATCACTTTTGTTGTCGGAACACCATTTATTTTTGTACAAATTGTGATGTTCTCATCAGGCTTGTTTACTTTGATCACACACGTTTTCGAAGTAACACCCCCTGAATTCTGAGCTGAAATTACAATGACATAAGTATCAGGTGAAGATTGGGCATTCAAATAAAACCCAAAGTTCAATCCTTGCGAAACGGCAGCATAATTCACATTACCTTGAGTTAATCCATTTACTGTAATGGTAACTTGGTTAGAATTTTGAACGTTCGCAATTAAACCACTAACATATTGTTGACCAGGTTCAACAGTCGCATCACAAACACTTGTCATGCTAATTACTGGTTTCGGTTCAATATTTACAACTTCTCTGTAAGTTATCGTGTTTGTTGCGTTTACAGTACCACATGCGTTCGTAGCAATCAATTCGATATCATTTTTACCCACGCTCAAATTCACCATTTTCTCATAAAGAGAATTTACGGAGTTATAAGTTCCAGCTGACTGAAGTACTCCATTGATTTTCAATTGAATTTGACTAGCGGAAGTAACATTCGTAACTAGTGCTTGAATAGTGTATTGTTTTTCACTCACAGATAAACTTTGCGCTGGTTTCAAGAATTGAATAGTTGGTTGAGGACATGTATAGTTATAATTCAATACGGTTAAATCTGAACTTGTTCCGCACGCATTGGTTGCATAAATTTCAATTTTGTTTGCGCCTTGTTGCAAGCTAATTGTGCTATTGAATGCTCCTGTTTGTGCATTAAAAGTATAACTTGAAAGTTGAATTCCATTTACTCTAAACACAATGTTTTGCGATCCATTCATGTTTAAGATGTCCGCCGTAACATAGTATGTTGCATTCGAAACACTCAAACCAGGTGATGCTGGAGTTTTGATTGTTACAACAGGTGAAACACAAGGAACTTGCAAATTAACTACAATTGTTTGATTCGCACTACTGCAATCATTTACACTTTGTAAAACAATAATATTTTGACCAGGAGCTAAACGAAGTGCTTTTTGATACAAACGTGTTGAAGTGTTGAATTGCCCTGCACTTTGAGCCACACCATTCAATGTCAACGAAACTTGGTTTGCACGAATGACATTTGCTAAAGTTGCTTCAAAATTGAACATTTCATTTTGAACAGTTGTTCCATTTGGAACATTGATCGATTCTATCACTGGCGCTGGACAATTTTGACTGTACATTACCACTGTTGAACCGTTAGCCGTTCCACATGTGTTTGTCGCACTTATTTCAATAGTGTTTTGACCTGATTTCAGAGAAACCGTTGCTGAGAATTTACCAGTTGAATAAGAGAATGAATAATTCGTTACGGAAACTCCATTTACTTTAAACACAACACCTTCATTTTTCAATAAGTTAAGAATGTCAGCTGTGACATAAAATACATTTGAAGAAACGGTTGTTCCAGTATTTGAAGGATTTGTAAATGCTACGATTGGTTGTTGACAAGGAAGATTATAATTAACGATAATCGACTCTGTAGTTGAACCACATGTATTTGAGGCAGTGATCGAAATGGTATTTTGACCAACTTGTAAAACACCTGTTGCATCTAATTTGCCTGTTGTAGCATTATA
Organism: Crocinitomicaceae bacterium; assembly: GCA_965247975.1. Lineage (GTDB taxonomy): Bacteria > Bacteroidota > Bacteroidia > Flavobacteriales_D > Crocinitomicaceae > Taishania. The sequence continues at coordinate 507,924 of OZ252050.1, read as the reverse complement.
AGAATAGTTCGAAGTTACATTTCCATTGATTGAAACAGTAATGTTTGCACGATCAGCCACATTGGTGAGATTAGCCAATAAACTCAAATTCGAATTCGTAAGGTTTTGATTGTTCGTCAAATTCGCAAACCCAATAATCGGTTTCGGACAATTTGTTTGACCAGGTTGAATTGGGCCAGTTGTAGGAGGCACAACAGGCGGTTTCACTTGTGCTGAACGCCCTTCTCTGCTTTTGAAATAGTATTTAAAATAAACACTTGTGTAATGATACCAATCATTTTCCCGTTTTCCAGCTGGATCAGCATATCCATCAAAATTATCTGCTAGTGTAAATGTAGTTTTGTGTTCAAGACCCATGGAGAATCTTGGACCGAAAAAATAGCCCAAACCAAAACCAAGACTTGGCATCGCTGCAATGTTATATTTATCGGCAGTGCTTCCATCGAGTGTTGTTTCATAAGAATCATCTAATAAACCTGTAATCGATGATCTGCTTAAACTTTCTAGTGAATTATAATCATACAACGAATCTGCTGTATTCAACAAGTTTCCTTTCGTGTTTGACCAAGTTAAGCCAATACCACCAAAGATGTATGGATCCCAACCTGTTCTTTCGACCAAACGATTTAAATGCAAAACCAATTCTAAATCCAATTCATGTACCTTGGTTTTGTGATTTAAGACACTATATCCGAGGGAATCTTTATAATTGGTATTCCCTGCACTCAAAGCAGCATTTGGCAATGCAAATCCTGTTGAATCAAAATCTTGACCTTTCCAGTTTCCACCCAAATAGCGGCCTCGAAGGTCAAAACTAATTGGTTTACCATAATTGAAATTAAATGAACGACCGAGGGTGACTCCCCATCCCCAATCCAATTTGTATTTGACATCCGCAGTGTTCCATGTACCACCTGCGTTTAATCCCCAAAACCATGGAGATGTATTTTCATAAACCAACTTTTGCGCTGTACTTGTGCCAACTTGGAAAACAAAACAAATACTAAGGAGTGTAATAATTCTTTTCATAATACGTTATTTTGAAATCGAAATTCCATTTCTGTGCCAAAATTCCGAATTTTTCATCGATTTCAATGCATTAGGTACTGATTAGCACTTAATTTTATTAATATTGTACTCTAAAACACCTATAAATGTTGGAGTTTTAAACTTTTTCAAATGAAATGAAAAGCGCTGTTATATTTTTGTTAATCGGTTTAGTAGGTCAATTTTGCCTTGGCCAACAAGCTTATAATTCATGTAATAATGCGCTTGAAATTTGTCCTCAAATCAATTATACTGTATCGAACGTAAACGCAAATGTCACATTTTGTCCTTCGTGCGAAGATGACTTCAACTTTTGCTTTGCGCCAAATAATTCCATTTGGATCTTTTTCACAACGAATGAACTAGGTGGAGACGTGACATTGAATTTATTCAACATGAATTTTGAAACTGCTGTTGGTCAATCATTGGAATTGCAAGCTACTATGATTCAAGCTGGCATTCCTTGTAATTCTGATAGTTACATTCAAGTAGGGAACTGTGAACCAATTATTTCAACGAATTTTGCTTTAAATGCAACAGGACTTTTGCCCCTAACCGATTATTATGTTGTCATTTCTGGAAGTGATCAAGGTTTAGGGATTAATACAGCAGCTGAATGCACATTTGATATTTATCTCTCGGGGCCAGGAGCAAATCGAACACCCCCTGGATTAGGCATTGGAACAAATTCTCCCATCTGTGAAGGGAATGCAACAACCGTAAATGCTTACGTGTCCAATTGCCCTGATAATACTGAGTATAAATGGTTTGTAAATGGAACTCTAACGGCAATTACAGATGTAAATTTCTTTCAATCAAGTGAATTACAAACCGGCGATGTTGTATCTGTAGAAACGAGCTGTTACACGCTGTGTCCGGTCATTTTAAGCCAAATGGCTCCTCCTATTGAAATAGTCTCTGTAAACATTGATGCTGGTTCTGATGTGTCTATTTTAGAAGGTGGTTCTACGCAATTAAACGGTCAAACAACTGCACCAATTTCGTATTGGACACCAACTTTCAATATCACAGATACATCGATTTTAAATCCAGTTGTTAGTCCAACTGAAACAACGGTTTACACACTTCATGCGGAAGATTCAGGCTGTGTTTTTACTGATTATGTTACTGTATTTGTGGATAATGAACTCTTTTTTCCAAACACTTTTTCGCCCAATGAAGACGATGAAAACGATACCTGGGAAATAAAAGGCATTGAAAAATATCCTAATAATCAATTGATTATATATAACCGATGGGGACAAATCGTACATCAAGCGGCGGGTTACAATAAACAAAAAGCGTGGGATGGCACAGCGCTTAAAGGAGGAAAATTAAATGATAGTGTTTACTACTACGAAATGAAACTTTTAGATGCTGATAAAAGAACATTTAAAGGTTCAATTACAATTGTTCGATGAAGAGTACGATTAGCACCTTTCTTTTTATTTTCGGTTGCTGGAGTTTTTCGTTTTCGCAACAAATGGCGCAATATACGCAGTGGTCATCACATCAATTTGCTTTGAATCCTGCCCATGCAGGGATAAAAAGATGTTTGGATTTACAATTATTGTTTCGTACCCAATGGATTGGCATGGATGGTGCCCCTCAAAGTGGATTTGCCACTGCCAGTGTTCCTTTACGAAGTAAGCGCAAAAAATTCTTGAGCGGCAGACATGGAATGGGCGTAAAATTTGAAAATGATCGTTTGGGACAAATTTCAATGAATCGATTCAATCTGGCGTATGCTGGACATTTCAATTTCACCAGAGAAACAAGACTTTCTTTAGGTGTTTATGCGGGCATTTTACAATTTGGATTTGACCCGTCCAAAGCAACAACCATTTCTCCAGATTTAGCGGTGCTGAAGGATGCCAGCAATGTCACGCCAGACGCTCATTTTGGAGCATGGTACAACGGGTTGAATTATTATTTTGGTTTAACTTTAAATCAGTTAATTCCCAGCAAATGGCCAATGGGAAATACAGCACGACAAAAATTTCACATGATGTTAAATGCTGGATATCGCTGGCCGATCAATGAAAATCTCACATTTTTGCCAGGTGCGCTAATTAAATTTCCTTTTGCTGGTCCGATGGTTTTTGATGTAAACCTAAATTTCGATGTCCAAAACATGTATTCGGTAGGAATTGGCTTTCGCAGACAAGACGCTTTGCTCTTTACTGCTGGTTTAAAAATCAAAGAACAATTTTCAATTCAATATTCTTTCGATTATACCATTTCATCGCTTCAGCGAGTTAGCAATAACACCCATGAACTTTCGATTGGATATATTACGTGTAAGCCAGAAAACAAAGGAACTTCCAAGTGCGCCCTTTTTGAATAAAATTAGGAATCTTATTCAATAATGAGTGTTCAAAAGTAATTTCTTGCAAGCAAAATGGAAGGTCATTTCCATCGAACTTTGTTAGAAATATTCAACCATGAAAAGATTTGCTTTTGTCGTGATATTAGGTAGCATTGTTACGTCTTGTGTGCCTGCAAAAAAATACAACGAACTTCTTGAAAAAGAGCAAAAATGTAGTGAAGAACTGCAAGATTATAAAAACAGAGCCTTAACCTACGAAGGAAAAGCTGCTGATTTTGAAGCAAAATTTGGCATATTATCGAAAGAAGTAAGTGCGTTAAAACAAGATACCATGAATCTTGGAAACAAGTTTCGGGCACTTGAAGTTCAATACGATTTAATGACCAAACAAAATCAAGAACTTGAAGCTTCGTTCGATAAATACCGCAAATCAGGTCAAAAAACAACAGCCTCACTTCAAGCCGAGTTAGATGCAAAAAGCATTGAATTGCAACGAAAACAAGATGAGTTAGTGCTTTTAGAACAAGAATTAAAAGCCAAACAAAAATTACTTGAAGATCGCGAGCAACGAGTGAATGAGCTCGAAGAAATGATTCGCAAAAAAGACGATTCTGTGGCTGCTTTAAGAAATAAGGTTGCCAGTGCACTCAAAGGATTCGAAAACAAAGGATTGACGGTGGTTGAAAAAAATGGAAAAGTCTATGTGAGTTTGGAAGCCAAACTTCTTTTTGCCACTGGAAGCACCAAAGTGGAACCAGAAGGTCAAAAAGCGTTGGTCGAATTAGCGAAAGTATTGGAGAAAGAAAAAGATTTGGAAATCATCGTTGAAGGTCATACGGATACAGATAAACTCGCAAGTGCAACACATCCAAAAAACAATTGGGAACTTTCAGTCTTGAGATCAACGTCAGTTATTGAGATTATGCTTGGAAATTCGCTTATGGATCCAAAGCAATTGATGGCAGGAGGAAGATCTGAATTTTTGCCAGCGGATCCAAACGACAAGGCTAAAAACAGAAGGATTGAAATCATCATTTCACCAAATTTGAACGAGTTGTTTGATTTGATTTCGAAATAAAAAGAATTAATTCAACTAATTCACCCAACCAATTGGCTTTAAATTTCATCTCTAAAAATAAGTAACTTTGATTCATTAAACTTAAAGTCATGAGGATATTTATTTTATGTTTATTGCTTGGGAATGGAATGTTTTCAAATGCTCAAACCTATTTCCCACCTATAGTTGGTTCAAGTTGGGATACCTTGTCGCCACAAAATTTTAATTGGTGTCAACCAAAAATTGATAGCTTGTATGCTTTTTTAGATTCCAACGATACAAAAGCTTTTATCGTTCTCATTGACGGGAGAATAGTGCTTGAAAAATATTTTGATACACACACTGTGAACATGCCTTGGTATTGGGCTTCCGCCGGAAAAACATTGACCTCATTTATGACTGGAATGGCTCAACAAGAAGGATTTCTGTCCATTCAAGACGTTTCAAATCAATACCTTGGTCAAGGGTGGACATCATGCACGCAAGCGCAAGAAGATGAAATTAAAATCATTCACCAATTAACCATGACCTCTGGATTGGACGATTCAGGCGATCCTTATTGCACTCTTCCTAGTTGCTTGACTTATCTGGCTGATCCCGAAACTCGCTGGGCTTATCATAACGGGCCTTACACAATGCTTGATGGCGTGATCGAAGGTGCGACTGGAATGACACTAAACGCTTACACAACATCACGGTTAAAAAATCCAACAGGAATGACTGGTTCATTTATTCCAGTCGATTATAACAATGTTTTTTACAGCACAGCTCGAAGCATGGCGCGCTTTGGACTTTTAATGCTCAACGAAGGAAATTGGGATGGAAATCAAATCATGACAGACTCTCAATATTTTAATGACATGATTAATACTTCTCAACCAATCAATGAATCGTATGGTTATTTGTGGTGGTTGAATGGAAAAGCGAGCTATCACCTGCCAAGTACCCAGTTTGAGTTTCCAGGATCAATCATGCCGAATGCTCCAGCGGATATGTACGCAGCGCTTGGGAAAAATGGTCAATTTATTAATGTTATTCCAAGCAAAAACATGGTTCTCATTCGCATGGGAAATGAACCAACATCCGCTCCCGTGCCTTATCAAATGAATATTCAAATTTGGGACTACATGAACGATTTGGAATGTTTTTCTGGAGTCAATGAACTTAAAAATTCGCACTTATTTGCATATCCAAATCCGGCGGAGAATGATCTAACCATGCAATCCGAAAAAATCATGACTGAAGTTCACCTTTCCGATCTAAACGGAAATTTAGTTCATTCAGAACTATTAAACTCACAAATCTCCAAGCTTTCTATGGTCAACTATCAAGCAGGAATTTATTTCTGTGAAGTGACATTTGAAGATGGAATGAAAGAAGTGATAAAAATATCGGTTCGCTGAGATTCGTTCAATATCAATACCCCATTTTCGATTTCGAATAATCTGGTTTAAAGCGTTCGCTCACCAAATCTGGATATTTTGGATCCATTTCTTTTAGTGTATTGACAACAATTTCGGCTGCATGAACCAATTTCACATCGTTTTTGTCGCATGGAATAATGTGCCATGGAATTTCGTCACATTTTTTGAATACTTTTTCATACGCCGCCATAAAATCATCCCAGCGCTCACGCGTTTCCCAATCGCCATCTGAATGTTTCCAGTGTTTTTCTTTGGTATTTACACGTTCCATCAATTTTACTTCTTGCTTTTCGTAGCTAATATTTAAATAAAATTTTAGAATTTTTGTGCCATTCGCTTCCAAGTACTTTTCAAATTGATTGATTTGATCGTAGCGTTGATCCACGATTTTCTTGTCCATATAGCCATAAACTGTTGGAACCAAAATGTCTTCGTAATGCGAACGATTAAAAATCCCAACCATTCCTGCCTCAGGAAGTTGTTTTTGTATTCTCCAAAGGAAATCATGTGCAAATTCTTCATCGGTAGGTTTTTTGAAGGACGAAACTTTTACCCAGCTTGGGCACACTTTCTCAAACAAGGTTCTGGTTAGACCATCTTTACCAGATGCATCCATTCCTTGGAGTACAATCAACAAACTTCGTTTTCCTTCAGCACGCAAACGTTTTGTGTATTCATATACTTCGGAAGTCAATTCTTCAATGCGCTCTTTTAGCTCATCTTTATCAAGATCCAAATCTCCTTTTGGATTGTGTTTTTTTAAAATTCCCATTATTTATTTTAATAACTAATTAACTTCTTCAAGTGTCAAACAAATTGGCAAATGGTCCGAAAAACCACCGTAATATTTATTGCCACCAAAAGTTGAATTTGGTTTGCTACCGCCATCTCTGTAAAAATAGAGTAATTCTTCATGATCAACGATACGATCACTGCCTTTAAGAATTTGCAAGCCCGATTTAGCTTGCGCAATCCCAGTAGAGACAATCAGTTGGTCTATCACATCCCAATCTCGGTCGTGAACAGCGGTTCCTAATTGATTTTTTTGTTCAGAAAGAAACAAATTAACCAAATCGCCTTTTTGAAGTTCATGTTGCCCACGTGCACGAAGATAGTCTCGAATAGAAGTATGCGTTGGCGAATCGTTGAAATCGCCCATGATGACAATGTTTGCATCCTCATTCATCGATAGAATTTCATCTACTTTTTTGCGCAAGGTTTTTGCTGCTGCGATTCTTCGAGGTTCCGTTTCTGCTTCCCCTTCTCGTTTGGAAGACCAATGATTCACAAATACATGAAGTTCAATTCCGCCTTTTATCTTTCCTTTGACATACAAAATATCTCTGGTACGAAAATCAGGATCGTCTTCCATACGAATAGGTAATTTTGTTTCTAACGTTGGATCAAAGCGATCTGCATCATAGATGAAACCACAGTCAATTCCACGTCTATCTTCAGAGTCGAATAAAATTACTTTGTAATTCTCTTTTGCAAACCGATTTGTTTTAATCAAATCTTCGAGCACCTGATGATTTTCTACTTCTGCAAATCCACACATTAATGGTGCGTTTCCATTTCCAAAAAACAATGCCTTTTCGATTTGAGCTAATTTTTCCTGGTAACGTTCCGTATCCCAAAACTTGAAAGAATTTGGAGTAAATTCATCATCGCCTTCGTTGTTTGGATCGTCTTCTGTATCAAATAAATTCTCCACATTGTAGAACATCACCGGATGATTATCCAACGCTAGAAGTGATTGATTGACCTTGTTTGTTGTATTTTCCTCCACTTTTTCTGAATTCGTTTCTGTAGTTTGTTCGCACCCAAAAAAAGTGAGAACAAGGCAAGTCAATGCCAATTTATAGCTCATTTAAAATTATTTAATACCAAAAATACCCAGCAAACCTCTGGTAAGCGAGCCAATCAATCCACCACTCTTTGTGCCAGATCCTTTTGTAACGGTACGACTGATATCCTTCCAAAGTTTCTCGTTTTCACGTGCACGCTCCTTTTCTTGGCGAATTTCCTCTTTTCGAATGCGTTCTGCCTCACGTTCAGCTTCTCGTCGCTCGCGTTCTTCCATGCGCTCAAGTTCTTTCAAACGACGCTCTTCTTCCTTCGCACGTTTCTCATCCATCAACGCATTCACCTTTTCTTGCTCCGCTTTGATTTTATCTTGATGTTCTTGAGTCGAAGCTTGCGTAATTTTGCCAGTCAGGATTTCGTAAGCACTTTCTCGGTCAATTTCTTCGTTGTATTTGGCTGTTAACTGAGATTTTGAAACTACACCAGCAATTTCCAATTCAGATAAAATATCCATTCGGGAAATTGGTGCACGACAAATTGTTGCTGCGAGAGGAGTTGGCACACCTTTTTCATTAAGTGCGGTCACTAATGCTTCACCAGTTCCTAGTTGCGTAATTAAATCTTCTGTTTGATAAAATTCACTGATTGGATAGTTCTCAGCAGCTTTCACAATTCCAGTTCTATCTTTTGCTGTAAACGCTCGCAAGGCGTGTTGCACTTTTAATCCTAATTGAGCCAAAATATCATTTGGAATATCGATTGGATTTTGGGTACAGAAATAAATACCTATTCCTTTGGAACGAATGAGTTTGATAATCACTTCCAATTGATCCAACAAAGCATTTGACGCTTCTTCAAACACCAAATGAGCTTCGTCAATAAATACACACAATTTCGGCTTCTCTGCATCTCCTTGTTCTGGAAAAGAAGCATAAATTTCAGCAAGTAAGCTGAGCATGAATGTGGAGAAAAGCTTTGGTTTGTTTTGGATATCTACTAAACGAATAATCGAAATTACACCATGGCCTTTATCATCTAAACGCACTAAATCCTGCGGTTCAAAAGAGCGCTCACCGAAAAATGTTTCAGCTCCTTGTTGTTCCAATTCAAGCACTTTACGCATGATGGTATTTACCGAAGCAGCGGAAACTTGACCATATTCTTGCTCAATTTTATCCTTTCCTTCATTGACCGTGTATTGCAACGCTTTTCGTAAATCTTTCAGGTCGATCAATGGTAGTTTCTGTTCGTCACAAAAAACAAAAATCATAGAAAGAATACTTCCTTGCGTATCATTCAGTCCTAAAATTTTGGAAAGTAATACAGGTCCAAATTCAGTAACTGTAGCTTTCAAATGTACTCCATCGCCTTTGGTTAATGTCATTAACTCAACCGGCATTCCCATCGGTTCGTAAGGCAAATTAATCGCAGCATGACGATTTTGAATGAAGTCGTTTGAAGTTCCCGTAGCTGCTAATCCACTTAAATCACCTTTGATATCCATGAGCAAAGTTGGGATTCCTTTCAGGGATAATTGTTCCGCAATGACTTGAAGTGTTTTCGTTTTTCCCGTTCCAGTTGCGCCTGCAATTAATCCGTGACGGTTCAAAGTTTTCAAAGGAATTTTGACATGTACGTCTGGAACACCTTGCCCATCTAGCATTGCCCCTCCTAATGCGATAAAATCTCCTTTAAACGTGTAACCTTCAATTATCTGTTGCTTAAACGAATCAACTTTTGACATGGAACTCTTTTATTTGAAGTGATTAAATTAACGTACGTTTAAGAAATTTTCCAATTCCTCTTTGTCTTCAGAAAAAGTAAACAATTCCATCAACTCATAATAATCTTTCTTGTTGATGCAATTTGCATGAGCGAATTTCACAAAATCCAATTTATCCTCTGCAAAACTGAACAAAGCTCCAAATTGAGAAATTTGATCGACCGTTAAGCACTTTGTTCTAGCAAATTGTTTTGCAACACGCATTTTATCTTCTGAAAAGGATTCATTTTTAACCATGGTCAATGCTTTTTGCATGCCTGGATTATCCACAATACAATTTCCAGAACTAATTACATCTGTTTGTTGCACAGGAACTGTGTTTTCGGCAATGATAATCGTACCATCGCTTGTTGTGGTAGTTGTGCTTGTGGTGGTTGTAGTTTGGGTTTGGGTACTTGTACTTGTCATTCCTGAAGTATTCGTAACGCCTGTATTCAAACCTGTACCATTAATTCCAACGTTCATGTTAATGTTTTCAGATGTTTGGTTAGTTCCTGACTCAATCACTTCTGTATTAATTCCCATACCTGTAACACCTATGTTAATATTGATTGATTCATTCACACCTGTGCCATTTACCTGCGTGGAAACACCTGTTCCACCAACATTCATATCTACTTGCTCCGTTGTGTTACCTCCTGTCCCTGTCGTTGTTTGCGTAGTCGTTGTTTGAGTCGTTGTAGTTTGTGTTGTTTGGGTCGGAACTGTGGTTGTTTGAGTCGGGATTGTAGTCGTCTGCGTAGGAATAGTCGTTGTTTGCACATAAGGATCTGTATGATATACAACAGTGCTTATTCCTTGTGGATTTGCATACGAATTCTTTGGAGTTTCTGTATAATAACGCAACTTGTGCTCGCCTTTTTTATTAATAATTCGGTATGTAATAACTGTATTGTTCGTTACCCCAACATTTTGTTCAAGTGAAAACAAATTATTCTCAGAAACTACACGACAACTGTACCAACCTTCTAATAAGCCTTCGATCTTAACATTCGATTCTGGTTTTTGATTTTGTTGAATTCCGTTCAATACCACGTAGAATTTCTCTCCCAAATTTGAGAAGAAAACTAAATCTCCTGTTACCTGTCCAAAAACAGTATATGCACTTAAAAATGCGATTGATAGTATAAAATTTTTCATGTTCTAATTATTTAAATTTCCTTTTTTTTATTTGCCATTCAATTGTTATGCCACAATGCGGGTATGATCGAAAGAAAACTAATTCAAAGAATCATCGCTCGTAAAATGACTAAAAAATCATCCAATGAACTTGTTAACCAATATAGATGGTTTCTTTACAAAAATAGGAACATTAACAAAACTTTCATCAAATACTTTCGATTATTTCCTCAGACTAAAACGCAAATATTTACATTTGAAAAAAACATATATATGTCGATTAACACGAAATTATTAGGAGAGATTTGCACAACACCGGGAGCGCCTGGATTCGAAAAACGCATCCGGGAATTAATTATCCAAGAAGTAAAACCTTATGTTGATGAGCTTGAAATTGATAACATGGGAAACGTTTACGCCATTAAACGTGGAGAAAAATCAAAAAAAATAATGATTGGTGCGCACATGGATGAAATTGGCTTTATTGTTACTCACATCGACGATAAAGGCTTCATTCGATTTCATACACTTGGTGGATTTGATCCCAAAACGCTCACTGCACAGCGGGTGCTGATTCATGGAAAAAAGGACGTTATTGGCGTGATGGCTTCCAAACCCATTCATGTGATGACAACAGATGAACGCAATAAAGTAGCCAAACTGAGTGATTATTTTATTGATACAGGTTTGTCGGCGGAAGAAGTAAAAGAACTTGTGACCATTGGCGATTCAATCACTCGCGAACGCGAATTCATTGAAATGGGAAATTGTGTGAATGGAAAATCGCTGGACAATCGACTGGCTGTTTATATTCTCATTGAACTTTTAAAAGAGTTGAAAGACACCAAAGTGCCTTACGACATTTACGGAGTATTTACCGTTCAAGAAGAAGTTGGCATCCGCGGAGCAAACGTCGCTTCTATGCGGATCAAGCCTGATTTCGGTTTTGGTTTAGATACAACCATTGCTTTTGATTTGCCCGGAGCTGCTGCGCACGAAACAATTACGAAACTCGGAGAAGGAACGGCTATTAAATTGATGGATGCATCAACCATCTGTGATTTCAGAATGATTGAATTCATGAAAAAAACTGCAGAAAAGCACAAGATAAAATGGCAACCAGAAATTTTAACGGCTGGAGGAACAGATACGGCAGGAATTCAACGGATGACGGAAGGAGGATCTATTGCAGGAGCAGTTTCCATTCCAACTCGCCATTTACATCAAGTCATCGAAATGGCTCACAAAGAAGATATCCGAGGGAGCATTGATTTATTAAAAGCTTGTGTCCAAGACATTGATTCATTCGATTGGATAATTCCCCACTAAAAACGGAATAATGGCATAATTTTTATTACATTGGTAAAAAATTTTAAACTATGATTGACATTAACAGCATTCTCGAAAATGATATGGTCAAAGGCTTGCTAAAAAAAGCAGGAGTAAGTGATGACCAAGCCAAAAAAGTTGCAAAACAAGCTTTAACCACTATCAAAGGTAAATTTGACAAAAAACCAAAAGAAATGTCGAGTTTGTTGTCTGATAATCCAAACACACCAGAAGATGAATCTTTGCTTCAAGAAACGGAACAAGATTTTGCGACAAACTTATCTTCGAGTGTTGGTTTGTCACCTGACATCGCAAACATGCTAAAAGGAATGCTACCAGGAGTTATGAGTCAGTTTTCATCTTCACTCTCAGCTTCTGGCTCGAATAATGAGCAAGGAATTGCTGGAATGCTCGGTGGCCTTATGGACATTTTTGGCGGGGATGACAAAGGTGGCAAGGCTAGTTCAGGTGGCGGATTCTTATCTAAAATTCTAGCAATGTTTTTTGGTAAAAAATAAAAAATTAACAATCAAATAAATAATACAATGGCAGTTTTAAAAGTAATTGAAGTAATGGCTAGCTCAACTAAAAGTTGGGAAGATGCAGCAGCGACAGCAGTATCTGAAGCAGCAAAAACGATTAAAGGAATTAGTTCGGTTTATGTGCAAGATCAAAGTTGTACTGTAAAAGACGGAAAAATTGAAGAGTACCGTTTGAATATGAAAATTACATTCAAATTGGAGCGTTAATCCTAAATTAATTCATTTTCAGCCGAAATCGAGAAGTTGATTTCGGCTTTTTTGTATTCATTTGTTAAAAAATTTCAATTTCAAAATCAATAACTGATTTTTGTCACTAATTTTTCGTTTCGTTAAGTGTAATTTTACATCATGAATCGAATTATATTTTTGTCCATTTTTGTGGTGTTGGGAATAGCCGCAACTTATATCATGGTTAAACCAAAAGACAAGCCACTTCCTATCATTAACCCTGTTAACATCGAACCAGAAATGGTTGATTCAACACTTTTAAGCGTTGGAATGGGACACACTATTGGTTCATTTTCTTTTAAAAATCAAAATAATGTAACGATCACCGACAAGGATGTGCGTGGAAAAGTATTTGTAGCCGAATATTTCTTTACGACTTGTGGTACCATTTGTCCCAAAATGAATGCGCAAATGCAAGGTGTTCAAAAAGCACATGCAAAAAATTCGGAATTTAAAATAGTGAGTTTTACCGTGAATCCAGAAGTTGATACAGTAGAACAAATGAAACGCTATGCCGAAGGACACAAAGCTGATGCGAATCAATGGTGGTTCTTGACTGGTAAAAAAGAAGATTTATACAATTTGGCCAGAAAGTCTTTCTTTGTCTTAAAACCTGCCGAAGCTAAAAATTTAGGCGATGTTGGAAGTGATTTTATTCACACGAACAATTTTGTTTTGGTAGATAAACAAATGCGTATTCGCGGTTACTATGATGGAACTTCCATTTCCGAAGTTGACAAATTGATCAAAGACATTGATCAACTTTTGGCTGAATAATTATTCCAATTCTTTCAATATAGCAGATACGTCCTCTTCTGTTGAAGTCAGTTTCTTTTTGCAAAATTGAATCAACTCCGAAGCTCGCTTGATTTTCAGCGCAAGGTCGTCAACAGAAATTTCTCCATCCTCCAAATCGGCCACAATTTTCTGCAATTCATCGAACGCTTCGTTGTACTTATTTTCTTTGCTCATTGATTTTTTGTTTCCTCGAAATTACAAGTTATAATTGAAAAAACGTAGATTGATTTTTGATTCTTAGACTTTACTATGAATTATTGGCGTTTCGGAAAATTTAAAAATTTTAAACTGTCCAACATTGCAGAAGAGCAAATCTTGGGGGTAATATTACCAACGCGTTGGTAATTTGGCCAATTTACCTCAGATATTCAATTACTTGATTTTGAATGGTCTTATTCATTTTGATTACTCATTTTCTCAAAACAAAATAATTAATTCAATTAGGTAATTTCTATAAAACCCTGAGATAAAATCGAGGGTAATATTACCAACGCGTTGGTAATTTTGCCAATTTACCCCAGAAAATCAATTACCTGATTTTGAATGATCTAATTCATTTTAATTACTCATTTTCTCAAAACAAAACAATCAATTCATTCAGACAATTTACATAATAACCGTTGGAATAAATTCGAGGGTAATATTACCACCACCCCAGACAGCGACAGCTTGTCCCGATTCGGATGGCTATCGGAACAGGAAAGTTAACTTACTCATTACACCACACAACCATTTTGAAAAAAAGCATTTCATTGCAAAAAACAAAGCTCAATCCAACACTCACTTTGAACTTAAAACCCCAATTTTCTTTCAAAATTTACTACCTTTATTCAAATTTATTTAACATGAAAAAAATATTATTCTCCTTTGTTTCAATCACTATTACTTATTTATCATTCGGACAATTTGGTTATAGCGAGCCAACAAAAAATGCCGAAGACAGTGACTACAAGTTCACAAAAGTCGCTCATTTGGAAACAACGCCCGTTCAAAGTCAAGGAAACACAGGTACATGCTGGAGTTTCTCTGCCCTCTCATTTTTTGAATCAGAATTAATTCGCATGGGGTCAAAAAACCCAGACATTCTTTCGGAAATGTTTATTGTTCGGAAAGCGTATGAAAGTAAAATCGATAAATACATCCGAATGGATGGAAAAATCAATTTCTCAGAAGGTGGTGCTTTTCACGACATTCCATATGTGATTCGTCGTTATGGAATTGTTCCTGAAGAAATTTACAAAGGGTTAAACTATGGAAGTGATGAACACAATCACAGTGAGCTTTTTGCAGTATTAAACGGTGCTGTTCAAGGCGTTTTGGAAAGCATGAAATCCTTACGTGGTGCTGAAATGAGTACTTCTTGGAAAACAGCAACCAACAGTATTTTAGATGCTTACTTAGGAAAAGACATTACAGAATTTGATTATAAAGGAAAAAAATATACGCCAAAATCGTATGCAAAATCCATCGGTTTGAACATGGATGATTATGTTTCTTTGACTTCATTTACAAACCACGAAGAATGGCAAAAATGCATGTTAGAGATTCCTGACAATTGGGCTTGGGGCGAAAGTTACAATGTTCCTTTGGATGAATTATACAAAGCGTGTGAATATGCACTAAAAAATGGCTATACTTTGGCGTGGGGAGCTGATGTGTCAGAAAAAGGATTCTCGTTCAAGAATGGTCTCGGAATCGTACCAGAAGATATGTCAACCATTCAAGTGGCCGGTAAGGACAACAAGAATTTTTCGGATGGAGGAGCGGACCGCAAATCGGATGCATTCAAATCGCCTGTGAAAGAAGTAACTGTAACTCCAGAAATGCGTCAAGCGGGATATGACGGTAAAACAACTACAGATGATCACGGAATGCACATCGTTGGATTGTACAAAGATCAAAATGGAACGAATTACTTTTTAGTTAAAAATTCTTGGGGAACTAGCAACTATCCAAAAGGCTATTTGTATGTTTCAGAAAACTATTTCAAACTAAAAACAATCAACATTTACCTTCATAAAAATGGAGTATCTGATGCGATGAAGAAAAAGTTGAATATGTAAAAAACTATATAGATGCGAGGACAATTTTCTCAACATCGGTTGGGGTAATTGCTCCTCGCTCACCCATTGCCAACCAATTTCTTTCCTCAAACCTTAATCTAATTTTTTCCGCTAACCAATCATAGTCTTTCGTATAGTTGGAAACCCTTGTTTCTATGCCAAGTGATTGAAAAAACGCCTCCATTTTCACGATTGATTCCCGCGCTATTTGATCCATTGATCCACTTAATTTTAGCACTCTTTCTCCGAACTGCGCTAACTTTTCGCGCTTGTTATCAAACTGATTTTCGTAAAGTCTTGGAGCAATAATCGCCAATGTACGTGCATGATCAATTTCGTAAAATGCTGTTAATTCATGTCCAATCATGTGTGTGCACCAATCTGTCGGAACTCCTAAACGCAAATTCCCGTTCAATGCATGTGTTGCGCTCCACATCAAATTGGATGCCCATTTGTAATTGCTTGGGTCTTCTAATACTTTTGGACCTATCTCTATTAATGTAGAAAGAATGGCTTCAGCTTGTCGTTCTTGCAATAAATTATCCGTTGGAAAAGTAATATATTGTTCCAAAGTATGCATAAATGCATCCACAATTCCATTGGCAATTTGTCTTTTGGGTAAAGTTGCCACAACACTTGGATCGCAAATGGAAAAAACGGGAAAGAATAATGGTCCACCCATTGTCATTTTTAGATTCAATTCTGAACGACTAATCACTGCTCCAGAATTTGCTTCTGAACCAGTAGCTGGAAGTGTTAAAACTGTACCAAAAGGTAGTGCTTTGTTAAAGACATAACCTTCTTTGCGTAACAATACATCCCATGGATCACCATCATACAAAGAAGCACCAGCAATAAATTTACATCCATCGATTACGGAGCCACCGCCAACTGCCAAAATAAAATCAATGTGTTGAGATTTTACAATTTCTACAGCTCCCATTAAGGTTGAAAATTCAGGATTTACTTCAATTCCAGAAAATTCAATGACTTCTATATTTACTAAAGCATTCATCACCTTTTGATAAACTCCGTTGGGATGAATACTTCCTCCGCCGTAAGCCACAAGTACTTTTTTTACTTGAGGCATTCCGTGCAACAATTCACCAATTCGAGCATGTTGATTCGTTCCAAAAACAATTCTCGTTGGATTATAAGCTTCAAAATTTATCATGATTAAACCATTTAAAAAGTGAATAAAACAAAACGACCCTTCCTAAAAGGAAAGGTCGCAATGATATAAAATTAAAATTCGTTTAAATATTTCCGTTGTCTTTAACAGCGTAAGCAACTGATATTGCATCTATGTCTTGAAGTTCTTTCCGTATATCGAAAATCATCCCTGTAGGTGCCTTTTCATCAGCTTTGATACACGTGATAACAAGTTCAATCGTTTGTTTCATCGTGCTTGGTTTGTTATTGAACTTATCCAACTTCCACTGACGCACAGCAGTAGTTGTATACAATCCATCCGCATTTGGAACAACAACATTATCCAAAGATAATGCGTAAGCTCCACCCATTGCTTCAGCTCTTGCTTTATTAATTGGTTTTCCCAAATAGATGAAATCGACTTCTGATCTCTGTTTAAACGGAGTTAAATCAGTCGTATGTGCACCAATTGGCGAATTTACAACCACGGCTGGATCAACTTCCTTACTTGTTGTTGCAACCATGAAGAAAAATAACAACATGAATACAATATCTGGTAAAGAAGAAGTATTTATTGCTGGAGCATTTTTTGAACTGTCGTTCTTTCTAAATTTAGACATACTCTTGTTATTTTTTTGGTGAAACTTCGATGATTCGTACGTTGTAAAGTACTTTCAACAATTCCAATTGATTTTTACTAACCATATCTTTTGGATCCGAGTCAACTTTCTTCGAAATTACATCATACGATAAATTCCATAATTTTTTTGATTCTTCATCTCTCAAAATACGAATTGCTTCTTGCACTTCCGTATGAATTTTGGTAAACAATGCATAACTCGTGTTTTTTTGCACTTCGATACGCACGTGCGCAGCCAAATCAACTTCAGGCAATTTCTCCCTTCCGTACAATTTAAATGCATCATACTTCTTCTGCCAATCATCAAGTGCTTGATATTGGTAATCCAAAATCTCTTGCGATTGATTTGAGGATGATTCCATCCGCTCAATCTCGGCTTCTACTCTCGCCAACTCACCTTCAATTTGAGCTTTTGTTGCCCAAGTATACATTGGAAAGTTACTCGCCAAGTCATTACCTTTCTGATTGTATTTGTAGAATTCAACAATACCTTCAGAAATATCTTCTGGATTCGACATCATCTTACCTCTAAAAAGCAATTGATTGCTACTATTAGCCATGATTGCACAAATGTTTCTTTCAAATACTTGAGGCGGTGGTGGTGGATTTAACACCTTTTTTGGAATCGAGCGCAAAAACGCTTGATCCTTGTCCATCGTCGTTGTTACAAGAAAGAAAATCAAGAGCAAGAAGGCGATGTCCGCCATCGAACCTGCATTAATTTCTGGTGCTTCTCGCTTTGCCATAATTTTCTTATTTTCTCAATCGTCCCATAAAAGGACCTAATAAAATTGCCAATATCGACAGAATCAAACCAATGATTATCGTATAAATCCCTGCAGAAGTTGTATTAATTGTACTTGCAGAAACTGGATCTCTTAGTGCCAATGTTGCATTGGTGTCAGAAGTCCCCATCATTGTGATTACAAAATAGATCACAAATGCCACAACAATCCCAATGATGGAATAAATGGTACGTTTTGTGTTAGAAATCAGCGCAACTATAAAGAAAAGTACAATTACTGCAGCACACGCAAACATTAATATTCCAGTGTAGGAAATAGCAGCACCAAGTTTAGCTCCTTCTCTGAAAGCAGCTTGCTCAGCCATTGGTTGTTCTCCGTTTGGACCACTTATTATTAGCATGCATACAATCACACCAATAAAAGCAAGACCAAACTTAACAATGTTCATTATTGAATTAAGTTTGTTCGAATTCATCTCTTTTGAATTAAAAGTTTACAATCAAACGACTAACCTTTAGCAGCTTTGTTTTTCAACATCATATCAACTAACGAAATTGAAGCATCTTCCATCTCGTTAACCAATCCGTCAATTTTTGCAACGATGTAGTTATAAAATACTTGAAGTACCATTGCCGCGATCAAACCAAATACTGTTGTCAACAAGGCCACTTTAATACCACCCGCAACTGTTGTTGGAGATACTTGTCCATCTTCCACGATTTTGTCGAATGCAAAAATCATCCCTACAACCGTTCCAAGGAATCCAAGCATTGGAGAAAGTGCAATAAACAATGAAATCCAAGAAAGTCCTTTTTCCAAAAGTCCCATTTGAACGCCACCGTAAGAAACAACTGATTTTTCAACCATATCGATTCCTTCGTCCGCACGATCAAGGCCTTGATAGAAAATAGATGCAATTGGCCCTCTTGTATTTCTACATAGGTCTTTCGCTGCATTCACTCCTCCATTGTTCAACGCTGATTCAACTTCACCTAAGAATTTCTTTGTGTTAATTGTAGCTAGGTTCAAATAAACGATACGCTCAATTGATAAAGCCATCCCGATGATCAAACAAATCAATACAGGTGTCATCCAAACTGGATCTCCCTCAATGTATTTTTGTTTCAAGGTTTGAACCAAACTCATTTCTGCCTTGTCGGCACCATCTTCAGATGTTTGCTCCTGTGCTGCTTTAGCCGGAGTTTCCTGAGCTGTAGTTACATTTGAAAATCCAAATGTCATAATTGCTGCAATAGCAAAAGAACTAATAATTTTTTTCATGTTCTTAAAGATTAATTTAATCGAATTCTTAGTTTTTAATTTTAGCCAAAAATAATAAAATTTATATACAATACGGTTCTAAATAAAATTATGTACAATTTTTTATTGAAGTAATGTTTTCAAGGCAATTACTTCAATTTCCAAATGTTTTAAAATTTGAAGGCTTTTGACTTTTGGAAACAATTTATAATGAACTCTTTTCAGCCAAAATTATGGAGAACATCGCTAATAATTAAAAAAACACTAGCTTTGCCTCCTATTATTGGAGAGGTGTCCGAGTGGTTGAAGGAGCACGCCTGGAAAGTGTGTATACGCCAAAAGTGTATCGCGGGTTCGAATCCCGCTCTCTCCGCAGATGATTTATCAGCAAGGGTAAGAGAAGCGTGGATGAGAACACGCAGGGTTTGTGCCGTAACGAAGTGAAGACCAGCGAAGCTAATCCCGCTCTCTCCGCAAATGATTTATCAGCAAGGATAAGAGAAGCGTGGATGAGAACACGCAGGGTTCGTGCCGTAACGAAGTGAAGACCGACGAAGTCAATCCCGCTCTCTCCGCAGATGATTTATCAAAGCTTTTACCAAAGTCAAAGCTTAAAAACTTCTTAGGTACTTTCTATCGTCATTTCACCTACTAAACTTTCTTTTAGCTTTTGGATGATTGTTTCCCGTGAATCCTTCGTTCCAAACAAATACATCATTTTCGCTAACGCAGCTTCGGTGGTCATGTCTAATCCGCTTATCACACCAATTTTGTGAAAAAAGGAACTCGTTTCATACTTTCCTTGTGCTACTGAGCCAGAACCGCATTGAGAAATATTGAGAACAACTCCCCCAGATTCAATGTACTTAGCCAAATTTCGTTGGAAACTTTCATCACTTTGGGCATTGCCAGAACCATAGGTTTCAATGACCAAACCTTTTATGTTGTTCACATCAAAAAGTCCCGGAATGAAATCTGTATTGATTCCTGGAAATATTTTCAGCAAACCAATTTGATTTGACATTGATTCATGCAACTCTAGCTCATTCTTATGTGTTCTGAACAGTTGACTGTAGTTATAAGCAATCTGAACTCCAGCAACCGCTAATTCTGAATAATTCGGAGATTTGAATGCTTCAAATTGATTGGCAGAAACCTTCGAACTTCTATTACCGCGATACAAGGAATACTCGAAATAAACCGCTACTTCCTGAACGATAGATTCTCCGTTTCTTTTTGCTGCAGCGATTTCAATGGCTGTAATTAAGTTTTCCTTCCCATCGGTTCGAATTGTTCCAATTGGCAATTGCGATCCAGTGAGAATAATTGGCTTTCTTAATCCTTGCAACATAAAACTTAAGGCTGATGCCGTGTAAGCCATTGTGTCAGAACCATGGAGCACCACAAATCCATCATATTGTAAATAATTGTCAAAGACCGTTTTAGCAATTTCCAACCAATGCGTTCTGTTAATCTCAGATGAATCAACCGGTTTTTCAAAGCTTACTGTTTTTAAATGAACATTTAAGCGGCTCAATTCTGGTATGTATTCATACATGTAATTAAAATCAAATGCCTTCAACTCGTCAGTTTTCGGGTCCTTGACCATCCCGATGGTTCCACCGGTATAAATGATCAGTACGTTTGGCTTTTCTTGCATCAATATTAACGATCTATTTAAAAAGAATTGTCTTCATGTCCCAGTTGTTGACTATGTGGTAAACACCATTGAGTCAAGTGTTAAAAAATCGACTAAGAATATTACACCAAATTAAACAATTCTTTCGCATTCTTAGTTGTTTGTTCCTCAATTTCTCGAAATGGCACTTGATAAATATCCGCTAATTTCTCGGCTACATGCAAAACATAAGAACTTTCGTTTCTTTTGCCTCGGTGCGGAACTGGCGGTAAATATGGAGAATCCGTTTCCAAAATGATATGTTCTAAGCTAATTTGGCTAATTACATCTGGCAACTCTGATTTCTTGTAAGTAACAACCCCACCAATGCCTAATTTAAAACCACCATAACTTAGAACGTGATTTGCTTGTTCAATGGTACCAGTAAAACAATGAAAAACACCTGTCAAACGGTCATCATTAACCTCATCAATTATCTCAAAAATTTCATCAAATGCTTCCCGAGCGTGAATCACGATCGGAAGATTCAATTCCTTTGCCCAATCAATTTGCATCCGAAAAGCCACTTTTTGTTGCTCGACAAATGTTTTGTCCCAATATAAGTCCATGCCTATTTCACCAACTGCAACACATTTCTTTGAATCAAGTGCTTCTTTAATCACTACTAAATCATTCAAGAAATCTTCACCAACAGAACCTGGATGTAAACCCATCATTGGATGACAATTATTTGGAAATTCATTACTCAGAGCAAATACGCGTGGAATAGTTTCGACATCAATGTTTGGCAAAAGCATTTTGGAAACACCCATTGAAATTGCTTTCTCAACTACTTCCTTTCGGTCTTCGTCAAATGCGTCGGTGAATAAATGTGTATGTGTATCAATGAACATGACCCGTATTTAAAACAATGAAACACTTATTCCCAACTGAAACATATTGAGCGAAGTGCTTTTTGAATTTTTAAAAATTGTATTCAAATTATACGATCCAAATAGTGCCCAATTTCGAATTCCGACACGTGCATGAACCGAATAGATCATTCGATTAGGATCTGAGAATGGAGTTTTGAATTTTTTTGGAGATTCACCTTCTAACCCATGCGTTTTTGAATAGAGCCCAGCTTGATAACCGATTTTTCCTCCTACATGAATTTTAAAATGCTTCCAACCATTTGTTCGAAATCTCAATTCAATGGGAATGGAAATCTGGTGACCAATTAAACTATTGCGCTCAAATGGTTTTACAAGTGTATCTGAAATTTTAGTATAATCTTCATTTTCAAAGGCCAATGTCGCTTGGTTGTGACGGATCGTTTGAAATCCATAACAAACTCCAACCCCTAACGAAAGTCGGTTTTTCTCCATTAGCGGGATATCAAACAATATATTTGTGTTAAGTCCCATGGATGCCCAATGATTTTGAAATGGTTTTTTAGCTCCGAGCCAGTCGTTGTAGGTAACATCAAAAATAATTCGATCGTATTTTCTCACTTTTCCAACCTTCGCAGGATGATAACCAGTAAAATACCAAAACAATCCAGGACGAAAGCGCGATTTATTCTCACCTTCAGAATCATATTGCGCATAAGAATTTAGGCCAATGAGTAAAAGAAAAAAAAAGAATTTATAGTGCATCATGTTGTTTCAATTGCCAATTCCATGCATCTCGTACAGCATCTTCCACAGAATAAACAGGTTTCCAACCAAGAAGTTCAAAAGATTTATCAGATTTGGCGTAAATTTCAATTACATCACCACTTCTCCGTGGTCCGAACTGCCAATTTAATTTCCGTTCGGAAACACGTTCAAAAATTTCTATAATCTCTAATGTTGAACAAGGTGATCCAGTTCCAACATTCACAAATTCAATCAATGGATCCTGTTTTTTCATCAAAAACTCCAAGGATTTTAAATGCGCATCAGCCAAATCACACACATGAATATAGTCACGTTTGCAAGTACCATCCTCTGTAGGATAGTCATTTCCAAAAACGGTTAGTTTCTCTAAAATTCCAGCACCTGTTTGTGTAACGTACGGAATAAGATTGTTCGGTTTACCCACAGGAGATTCGCCAATAATGCCACTTGGATGAGCACCAATAGGATTGAAGTACCTAAGATTCATTATTTTCATATGTGATCCACTTGCAAATACATCTCGCAGCACTTGTTCGCCAACAACTTTGGTATAACCATATGGAGAATTTGCTTGAGAAGCACTATCTTTTTCCGAAACACATTTCTCATCTTTAGGTTCACCGTAAACTGTGCAAGATGAAGAAAAAACAAAATTTCCAATGTTATTTTCTTGACAAAATTCAAGAATAATTACCAAACCTAGAATATTGTTCTTGTAATATTTCAACGGTTCACTTACTGATTCACCAACGGCTTTATACGCTGCAAAATGAATCACTCCAGTAAATTCTATTCCATTAAGTGCTTTAGAAATAGCGTCCTTGTCGCAAACATCAATTGCAAAAAACGGAATCTTAACACCTGTGATTTTTTCCAAACGTTGAATAACATCTTTCTCAGAATTCCTGAAATCGTCAAGAATATAGGGCAAGAAACCAGCTTCGACGAGTTTAACAACCGTGTGTGAACCAATAAAACCAGCACCACCAGTTACAAGGATGTTTTTGTTTGTTGACATTTGAAACAAAGTTAAAATAATTTGGTTTAATTTATGGTCATGAATGAAAATCGAAAAATTGATTTTAAGAAATATACGTTGCCGAAGTATCGAAAAATGTATTTATTAAAGATTGCATTTTACATTATAGTTGTCATAAGTATGTTTGTTTTCATCCGCTATTCCTTAGCAAAAAGGCAATCAAATATGCCCGATAAGATAGAAGTGGATGAATTTCAACTACAAACAGAATAAAAAAGGGGAACTTTTCAGTTCCCCATTGGTTTATGACTTAACTTCTTTTAGCCGATAAGCGGCAAAGGTGCTTGAAATGATGGTTGGATAGACCGATCCAAATTCAACGATGCACCATTCTCTAAAACGCTGAACTTCTTCAGCATCCGTAATCCATTTGAGCGCTTTATTGAGTTCTTTTTGGAACAAAAAAGCATCAAAGCTTACTTTTTTTAGGATTTTTTTTGTGAGTTCTAACATCTCTCTTGCATTTTAACACAACTAAGTTAACGAAAGAAAGAAATAAAAAGTGTACAGAAATGTTAAAAAAGCAAAACAGTCAATTTTAACGCATCAAACTTTTCTGATTTTCCAAATTCAGCACCTATTTTTAAGGAACAAATTTCTCTTTAACTACTTGATAAATTTCATTCGTCACTTTATCGTACACATAAATCAATACATGCATATTTTCAGCGTTGTATGCTCCTGTAGAACCAACAGGTGCAAGTTCATTTGGAACTACAAAACTGTAATTCAAATAATATTTACCATTATTAAGAAGTGCTGGAGTTAAAGTTCTTCCGAACGTCTGACCATCAATATTTTTCAAGTGGATGTCGCGGTGAACATAATCTGGGGTAAACGTGCTTGAAACATTTTGTGGTGCAACCATGGAATCTTGAATAAGATAAATAGACATAGCCAATTCATTCGTCAGCGAATTATCTAATACTTCTACTTCTGTGTGTACAAATGCTCCCTTTGTTGTTGGGTAATAATTCAGTTTTGATTTGATAGCGACCTTCAATGTCGAGGCAAGTGCTTCACTTGATTTTGGTCCCCAACCAGCAGAAGGATAAAAGAAAGCACTTCCAGCTTTAATTCTGTTTGCTGTTCCTGACGGATTTCCAGCAAAACCGCTCCCAGCGATACTTCCGAAAAAAGTACCTAATTCCAAACCGTTCGCATTTGTAAAATCTACATTGTATTGAGCAGTTACTTGCTGAAAATTACTCATTCCAACCGCTGATGAATGAATTGAAGCTACAAAAATGCGATTGGGATTACCTTCATGTAAACTATGCGCAACCACTGCTGCACTTGGACAATTAGAACAATTGTGACCAGTGAAATCCTCAATCAAAGCATTTCTCAAAGGCGATGCAGTAATTGTGTTAAAGTCTGGCCATTCATTTGCCAAATAATCACTCCAATTTCCGTCATAAAGTGTTGTGTCCAGTTCTGTTACAACAGCTTCAGGATAAATATTCTCTACTTTGTCGCAAGATGAAACTGTAACGATCGTGAGAATTAAAAAACTTAAAAATATTTTTGCTTTCATGCTATTATGAATTAAAAACTATGTGTAATTGACAATGTTAAACCATTCGAAGCAGGCACTGGACGACAAACTCCGCCAACACAGAACATTCCAGCTCTTTGTCTCCCATATGACGCTGTAAATCTTGTAGCATCTCGGATATAACCAACAGTTAAATATGGGTGATGTTCCGAGCCATGTTTTTTACTTCCAAGATTGTATTGATCCATGACACTTGCATACCAATGAGAATTGAATGTATATTCAAGAACACCGGTTGCCCAATCACCATAATCTGTTGCGGAAGATCCCGAAGTTCCTATTTTCACCCTATTCTCAAGAGAATCAACTCGGTTTACAAGCATGTATTGTGCTTCAACGCGCAGTGAGGATTTATTTTTGAATTTGAATCCGGCTTCAACAACCCAAGTATTTGTATAAATATTTCCTTTCACCTTTGTAACAGTGGCAATATCGTTGTTTAAGACAATATTAAAATAACTTATTGCCAAGTTGAAATTCTTTGTAAACTTCTTTGTAATATTCACATTGAAATCTCTCCAAAGCAAGCTGTCACTCATATCGAATGGCGTCGTTTTGTATGCAACTCCAGTAGAATCTGCTGGATTGACACCTGAAGTGTGACGCATCGGAACATACGCCGAAGAATAGTTTATTCCAATCGTTGTTCCATATTTCCCTCCTAGTTTTGTGTCCTTTTTAATGGTCCAAAGCAATTCACCTTGAAAAGCGATTTCGCCAGTAGGTTGTGTAGCATAAGGATAAAGAGATGACACTAGATTGTACGTATGTGTTTTGTTGAGCGATGGCAAATAATTAATCAACACATTTTGCAATTGCTGATTTCTATCTGAACGGTAACTCATGTTATCCACCGATTTGGCAGAAAGCAATATTCCAAGTCCTTTTTGAGAATAACCAGCATTAATAACTGTAGCATGTCCATAATTATAAATGTTTCCATTGTCAGCAGATGGATCTTGTTCTTTGATCACGTACTCACCTTCTAATGTAAAGCGGCTGTATCTCAATTTTAATCGACCACCATAACTTCCGACATTTTCTGGCAATACTAAATCAGGATTATCATCTTTTTGGTATTTACTTGCGAAAGAACCTCCAAGAGTTACATCTAATTTTTTATCTGCCAATTTTGTGAATGTTTCGTTCAGATGAATTTCCCCATCGAATCCACGAACGATTCCTGGACTGTAATCCAATCTTCCACCAATAAAACCTAAGCGTTGATAACCATACACTCCTTTTACTTCAATTCCTTTAAACGGTGTAATTTTCACTTTCACACCATCCAACATATTGTCGTATCCAAGTGCACGATTTTCGTATATTCTCAAAGTAAGTCCAGTGCCAAACTGTTCGTAGAAATTTCCGACAGTCACATCGAAAAATTTATTCTCATATCCTGCATATCTCATACCGATCCCTGTTCCATCAAAATTATTTGGATACCCTTGAATTCTAGGTAAATAAGATTCGAATCGCAACCCTGCTTTAAAATGCCCATGAGTATAAAATACATTCATGTAAGAATTCAAAAGCCCTTTTGACGGGGGTTGTGTAGCACCGATGAGCGTATCATCGTTCAAGTATTGAAAGGTTGATTCCAAATTGCCACTAAAGTTGCCTTTATCCAACTGGCCAAAAAGATGAAAAGTTCCGAAAATCGAAACAGCAAGTACAAGTAATTTTTTCATAAAATAAAAAAAGCGCCATTTCAGGCGCATTAAATTCTTCTAACCTATTATTTTTTGATTAATTTAAGAATCTCTTCATACAAATGCTCTTCGTCGCCTGGAGCATAATTATTGTGTGAATAAACGATCGTTCCGTCTTGATCAATTAAAAACGTATGAGGTACATTATTTACTCCCATCGCTCTTTTGAAGTCGCCATTTGGATCCATAAGCACCAAATATTCCCATCCTTTTCCATTAACATAAACAGGCACTGAATTTTTGGTTTTTTCATCATCGATTGAAACAGCAACAAGATTTACTCCTGTTTCTTCTTGCCAATCAGCATAAAGGTCATGAATCGTGTTTAGTTCTTTTTTGCATGGTGAACACCAAGTTGCCCAAAAACTAATTACCACAGGTCCATCAAAACCCAAGGCTGCGGTATTCACTGTTTTGTTATTCATATCTTTTAAAGAAACGCTTGGCAATTTTTTCAAATCCCCAGCATCGGTTGTTTTTTCTTGAGCGATTGTGTTAAAAAATGCAGTGAATGCCAATGCGAAAGTCAATAATTTTTTCATAGTTTTAATTTTATTGAGCAGTGAAATCAATAAACCTGCCAAAGTTCAAAGATAAATCAATTTTTGACAAAAAAAATCAAAAGAAAGAACAAAGCTCTTGGAATCCTAACTTCAAAAATGAGCTGATTTGGCATTTGAAAACGTATTAAGTTTTTAGGAATCCAATATAAATTGCCCAATTGTTTTTTTATATCCTTGTATTTCTTTAAATTTGTTGGAATAATGTTTGCTATCTATCAAAAATAAAAACAAATACACATGAAAAAAAACATACTTTTTTCTCTTTTATGTTCAACTAGTTTCCTTTCTTTTTCTCAGGTTGAGATATACGAAGGATCTGGTACAACAGATATTTCTGGAACAACAATTTATGTAGATGTTGATCCAGCAGTTATCACAGTTGAAACTCCTTGGGAAGCTCACTTCGTAGTAAAAAATGTGAGTGGAATGGATAAACAATATAGAATTACAAGAGTGCGCAGTACGCCGGCAGGCTGGTTGGACGATTTGTGTTGGCCACCGACATGTTATATTACAAATAGCGCTGGTAATTTCTTTCAAACACCGCATGATCCAGCAAATTTCGATCCTGCTCCAACTATTTTAAATGGAACTACCACGGCATCTGTGCCAAGTGTGCCAAATGCACTTGCTGAAATGAAACCTGTGGTTAAGCCAAATTTTTCATCCTACGGAACAGCAACTTACAAATATTATGTAACGGAGGCAACAACTGGAACTTATGAAGATTCTTTGTTCGTTGTTTTTAATTATTCTTTGTCAGTGGAAGAAAAACCAGCGGCTTCGATGTCAATTTCTCCAAACCCAGCGTCTGAATTTGTGAATGTTACGCTAGAAGGTGTTGATGGTGCTAAAGTTAGAATAGTAGACGTTCTTGGAAATGTTGTTTATACAAAAGAAATTAACGCTACATCTAAAATTGGTGTTGCTGATTTCAAAAATGGTGTTTACTTCGTAACAATAGAAGGTGACAATAAAAAGACAATTACGAAGAAATTAATGGTTCGTCACTAATTTCACTCAATATTAAAAATGAAAAGATCGCTTCGGCGGTCTTTTTTTATGCGCCATTTTTGGATTGTCCTTATATTTGGGTAAAATAATAAAATGCAAAATCTTTCAATGATCCATACACATGCTATTGAAGCGGCTATTGAAGCTTCAGGTGCAATTATGCACGTGTATTCAAAATCGTTTGAAAAGGAAATTAAAAAAGATGGTTCGCCCGTTACAGAAGCAGATTTGATGTCTTCCAAAATTATTTCAAGCATTTTACAAAAAACAGATATTCCAGTCATTTGCGAAGAACTTGATTTAGAATCTTATGAAGTTCGAAAAAATTGGAATCAGCTTTGGTTGGTTGATCCATTGGATGGTACTAAAGAATTTATTAAGAAGAATGGCGAATTTGCTGTGAATATTGCTCTGATAGAAAATTCAACGCCGATTTTTGGTATTGTGTGTTCACCAGTTGAAAAAGTAATGCTCATTGGCGGAAAAGATATTGGTGTATACTATTTTTCATTTGAGCAATCACATTCTCCAGAAAACTGGATTCAAATCGAGAAAAAATCACTGAACAAACCTGTTGTTATTGCTGCTTCACGCAGTCATGGTTCAATCAAAGACAGGACTTTTTTTGAAGAGGTTCAAGATAAATTTGGTGAAGCTACTTTTATTGAAAAAGGTTCAGCCCTAAAATTTATAGACTTGGCTTTAGGAAGAGCTGATGTATATCCGCGGTTTGCTCCAACGATGGAATGGGATACTGCGGCAGGTCATGCAATCATCGACGCACTTGGTGGGACGATTATTGATGCTGAATCCTATCAATCATTAAAGTATAATAAGGAAGATTTATACAATCCGCACTTTATTGTAAAATCTGAAGCGTTTATGTTGGCAAATGCTTAAAAAATTGCTTTTGACATATAGCCTGTTTTTCGTTGCATTTCAGCACTATGCTCAACAAAATTTCATTTCCTTAAATGGATTTTACAAGGACAAATTATATCACGCAACACATCGCATGGAAGGATATTCTGGAAATTCATTTTTTCCGGTAAATGAAGACCAATACAATTTAAATGACAAAATTGTCGATACAACTAAACAGTATTATGATATAACAAAGATTTTGTTTCAAAAGCATTTGCTGGAATTTAAAGGCGACAATTATTATTTGACGATAAGTCCTGTACTTGATTTTACATATTCCCGAGATTTAGAGGATACGCTAAAACGCAGATTGTATCAAAATTCTAGAGGATTTTTCATTGAAGGAGATCTATTTAAGAACTTTTCCTTTTCGACGAGCTTTTACGAAAATCAGTCCCGAAACCCAATGTACCAAAGTGTTTATTACCGTTCGGTTGGAGAGCTATACCCTCAAAATTCTAATTATAAAACACAAAACGCAGTAATACCTGGCGCAGGAAGAACAAAAATATTTAAGATTGATGCATTTGACTACGCGTATGCCATTGGAAACATCATTTATAAACCATTTAAGGTTTTGACCCTTTCAGCAGGAAATAATCAACACTTTATTGGTGATGGTTATAGGTCTATGTTATTATCAGACAATAGCTATTCATCTCCCTATATTCAGGCAAACTACAGGTTTCTTCCTAAATGGGAATTTGTTTATTTGCGCACAAAATTCATTAATTTATTGCGTAAACCAGCGAGCACATCTGTCGAAGCATATTACGAACCAAAAGGCTATGCGGTCAATTATCTATCCTTCCGAGCAAATAAAAAGCTGAACATTTCCTTATTCGAAGGAACTATTTACTCAAGAGGAGATTCAATTGTCTCGAAATCCGCCAATCCACTGTTTTACAATCCTGTGCCTATCATTGGAGCGTTTCTCTTAAATGAACGAGAAATAAATTCCATTCTGGGTTTAAACATCGGATTTTCTGCAACTAATTATCTCCGAATTTATGGTCAATTTGCATTTAACAATAAAACAAATGGAACTGCTGGTCAATTAGGATTTAGATTTTCTGAGCCCTTAAAAATCAAACAACTTTTTGTACAACTCGAGGCAAACTATGCTTCCAATGAGGTATATTCTTCACAAATAAGCAGATTAAATTACAGTCATTATAATTTGCCACTTGCACATCCAAAAGGTCAAGGATTTGTGGAAGGAGTGCTTCGTGCGAATTATGAATGGAAAAGAGCATACGTCGATTTAAAGTCAATCTATTATTCATTAACAGATTATTCGGAGGTAAGTTTATTGCCCACAAAAAAAATCAATCCATTAGTCGCTGGTTCTATATTTCACAATGAATTAGAAATCGGTTATCGATTCAATCGCAAATTGAACCTGATGCTTTTTGGAAATTGGCTCTTGAGATCAGACAGTTTTTCTGCCAACAAACTCACAAACATGTTTAGTCTTGGTTTAAAAACAAACTTACTAAACCACTATTCCGATTTTTAATGAAATTGTTCGTTTACATATTATTTTTTCTTCCATGTCTTTCATTGGCGCAATCTAATGTTGGGTATATAATTGAAGAAATGCCAAATGATTCCATAAGTCATTCAAACGTCAAATTTCATTCAAACCTACGTCCATTTGTGCGACAAAAAACACAAAAAGTTTGGACAAAAAACACGAGCGAAAAAGCGAATCAATTCAGCATTTCACCGTTGTCCGATTTGAACGGAAGTTATTTGGACTCAATAGGATATCGGGTAGGTGCAGGTGTGAGCATGGAATTGACTTCCAAAAAATGGTATGCAAGGATCGCTGGAATTGGGGGCATCTCCGAACCAAATACTGTTTTTAACACCAATTCCTATTACGCAGAGCGCAAAGGAAAAAATGAATATTATGTTGACGTTCGTGGTCTAATTAGCTATACTCCAAACGATATCTTCAATTTTCAGGTTGGTTTAGATAATCATTTTATTGGAGAAGGAAGTCGCTCATTGTTTTTAAGTGATTATGGTGATCCATTTCCCTTTGGACAAATTAGAACACGATTTTGGCGGGTAGAATATACAGTCATGTATCAATTTATGCGTGAAAAATTGGGTGCAAAATACAGTTCAAAGAATGGTGCCACCCATCACATTAGTTTGAATGCGGCAAAATGGCTCACCATTGGTGTTTTCGAATCAGTGATGTTTCGACCAAAAGATACGCTATTGAATCGTGGTTATGACGTTGAATATTTAAACCCTATCATTTTTTATCGTCCGCAAGAATATTCCTTAGGATCATCAGATAACGTATTGCTTGGATTATCCTTAGACGGTCATTGGAAACAACATACTTTGTATTCGCAATTGATTATGGATGAATTCAATTTGACTGAAATACGAAAAAAAACCAAATGGTGGGCAAACAAATTTGGAATGCAATTTGGCTATAAATCACGTTTTAAAACGAAACTTGGAAACTGGTTTGTGCGGGCCGAATACAATTATGTGAGGCCTTACACCTATGCGCATATCGATCAATTTCACAATTATGGAAACCAAGGTTCGAATTTGGCTCATCCATTAGGAAGTAATTTTCATGAATTAATTGGTGAGATAAAATGGCAACACAAAAAATGGACAGCTAAAGTGTTCTTGAGCTATTCGCTTCAAGGAATTGCAAGTGATACAACAATTTACAATTATGGATTTAATGTTTATGTGCCGTATAACAATCGTCCTTCAGATTATGGTATTGAGACCGCGCAAGGTCGAGGCAAAAATTCATTCATTTCTATCATTACACTTGACTACGAAGTATTTCAACCAATGAGGTTGCACTCCTATTTCGAAAATCAACTTCGTTATTCTAGTTTAGATTCGAAAATCAAGTATTATCCTGTTATTGGTTTGCGGAGCATTTTATGGAATGATTACCGAAATTATTAGCCACTTTTGCAACCAACAAATTTGAATCGAACAAAGATATGACAAAAGAAACCAAAAGTTGGTTAATGCTCATTTTACTTGCTTGCATTTGGGGAAGTTCATTTATCCTCATGAAAAAAGGCATGTTCGATGCAGAAGGGAATGAAATATTTTCTGATAGACAAGTTGCTGCCTTACGCATGTTCTTGGCTGGATTGGTTTTGTTGCCATTCGCATTGCGTGCAATTAGAAAAGTAAAATCACCCAAAGTTTGGCTTGCACTATTAGGTTCAGGAATTTGCGGCAATTTTGTTCCGGCGTTCCTATTCACGTTTGCTGAAAAAGGTGTAAGTTCAGGTTACGCAGGCATGCTAAATAGCTTCACTCCTATTTTTACACTCATTATTGGCTTTTTGTTTTTCAAAAATCGTTTGACCTTCATCCAATTAATAGGAGTACTGATTGGGACCGCTGGAATTGTTTTGCTAAGCACTTCGGGCAATTTAGAATCCAATACGGGAACTTACTGGCACATTTTGGCGATTGTTTTGGCCACATTTCTATATGGTATCAGTTTGAATTTAATTAAATACAGATTGAGTCATTTGCGACCCATAGAAATTACTTCTTTGGCTTTTTTCACCATTTTTCTACCATCGATCATTGCATTAATTGTCTTTCAGGTTCAAGAGCCATTTTATACAAACAAAGAAAGTTTCACGGCTTTAGGTTTCATTGCCATTCTTGGTATTGTCGGAACAGCATTTGCAGTGATCATTTTCAATGGAGTAATTGCCAACTCATCTACTCTTTTTGCGAGCAGCGTTACCTATTTGATTCCAATCGTTGCTGTATTGATTGGTTTCATGGTCAAAGAGTCCATTAATGTCATGCAAATCTTGGCCATGTTTATCGTTTTGACAGGGGTTTTTATTGCCAATTACTGGCCCCAAATGAGAGAAAAGCATAAAAATCGGAAGAATTCTAAAGAAAAACTTGCGATCTAATAATAAAACACTACCTTTGTCGTCCAATTTTTTGTAAGAATTATAATTTAATAATAGCTATATGTACGCAATTGTAGAGATAGCAGGGCAGCAATTTAAAGTGCAAAAAGACCAAAAGGTTTTTGTACACCGTTTAGATTCAG
This sequence comes from Crocinitomicaceae bacterium, assembly GCA_965247975.1. Taxonomy (GTDB): domain Bacteria; phylum Bacteroidota; class Bacteroidia; order Flavobacteriales_D; family Crocinitomicaceae; genus Taishania. The sequence goes on along the minus strand of OZ252050.1, from coordinate 474,425 downwards.
AGGCTGGTTCGAAAGTTACTTTCGATAAAGTTCTTTTAATTGACAACGATGGAGCAATTACTTTAGGCGCCCCAGCTATAGAAGGTGCGAGTGTAACTGCTGAGGTAGTTGAGCACTTGAAAGGAGAAACTGTAATCGTTTTCAAAAAGAAACGTAGAAAAGGATACCGTAAGAAAAACGGTCATCGTCAAAGTTTCACATCGATTCAAATTAAAGGCATTAACGCTTAATAAGAACTTACAATTCGTTTCGGCGGATTTAAAAACTTAAAAAATGGCACATAAAAAAGGAGCTGGTAGTTCGAAAAACGGACGTGAATCAGCAAGTAAGAGATTAGGAGTGAAAATTTTTGGAGGACAAGCTGCAATTGCAGGGAACATTATTGTTCGTCAAAGAGGAACGCATCATCATGCAGGAACAAATGTTGGAGTTGGTAAAGACCACACACTTTATGCATTGACTGATGGAGTTGTTGAATTCCGTAAAAAAAGAGATAACAGATCTTTTGTTTCGGTAGTTTCTTTTGAAGCTACAGAAGCTTAAGAAAATTATATCAACTTAAATTAAGAGCAAGTTTCGTTTTGAGACTTGCTTTTTTTATATTTGAACGTTTCGTTTGAAAAACGATGTTTAAAAAAGGAATCATATTGCTGGCATTCGCACTGATTACGCTCGGTGTGTGGTACTCTTTTGCGTTTAATGAACCAACCGATGAATACACCACTGACGTGCTTTTTATTGGAAACAGCTATACTTACCGGAACAAAGGACTTGATCAACATTTGAATGAACTAGCATCAAATTCGAAAGAAAAAGTAGAACTCAATTTTACACGAGCAGCACAGGGCAAATTTCATCTGCACACACATTACAAAAACAACGAAACACAGTCCATTTTCAAAGAAAAGAAATGGGATCATGTTGTTTTACAAGAATACAGTTCTGGGTCAATTAAAGAACGTAAATCATTCTTTCGCTATGGCATGCAATGGGCGCGAAAAATCCGGAAACGAAATCCGAGTGCAAAAATATACTTATATGCTACTTGGGGCTATAAATGGAATAAATCGATGACTGATTCTGTTTATCATTCATATTCCGAATTGGGAAAAAAAATTGATGCAACGGTTGTCCCTGTCGGTAAACTTTGGTCGGACGTTCAGCAAAAAGTAAACCTGTATGATGGCGATGGCGCTCATCCGAATCGTAAAGGAACATTCCTCACATCGTGTTTATTTTATGAAGTAATGACACAAAAAAACGTACTCAAAACGAGAGACACAGATGTAAGGTTGCCCAAGTACTTGCAACGTAAACTAAAAAAATACGCACATCGATTTTACCAACGTTTTAAAGCTGGTAAAATTTAAGAATTTGCAATTACAACTAAAATAACAATAAACAAGGCAAGGCTACTAATACAAATTCCAATAATGCCACAAACGCGTCCAGCCTTGACATGACTAAATGATGTTGCCATATATTTTGATGGATTGTCTTTATACAATTGAAGAGATCTTTTCGACATGGATGTACCAATAATCCCTAGAATTAAACCCAAAAGTCCAGCAAAAACGATAGATAGTATTCCTAAAGTTAAAATTCCACCTGAACTTGGTAATTTTTCATTTCCATCAGTCTTTGAAAGGATGACGGATTCATTGTCAATTATTTCACTCATACAATTAAAAGTTAGTTTTGGCAGGCAATTTACATAAAAATATTAATAACCACGTTTCAAATACAAATTGTTCTTTAAAGTAAAGTGATGAAGGTCGAATGTCATCGTTTTTTTTCATCTTTGTTTTTCAAAAATTTAAACTATGTGGAAAACAGTTATACTTCTTCTTGCAACACTTATCACCGTGCCTATTGTAGCCTACTATTATGATACTCCTCCAAACGCATCTCAACTTTCAGTAATCTATTCTTTAGCAACAAGTTATCTTGTGCTGGCAATGCTGTGTTTTTTTGTGAGTATAATTACTGGCAATTACAGTCAAGTAGATAAATTGTGGAGCATCGCACCTATTGGCTATGCTTGGCAGATTGCTTATTTATCTGCATGGGAACCTCGAATGATTTTCATCGCCGTTTTGATTACGCTTTGGGGTGGAAGACTCACTTTCAACTTTGCGCGAAGAGGCGGTTATTCTTGGCGTTTTTGGGAAGGCGACGAAGATTACCGATGGGCAATTTTAAGAGCAAAACCAGAATTTCAAGCGCCTTGGAAGTGGTTTTTGTTTAATTTATTTTTTATTTCCCTGTATCAAATGGGACTTGTTATGCTTATCGTGTTTCCAATGATTAAAGCACTGGGCGGAGGACCATTAACTTGGGTAGATTACCTCATTGGTCTTGGAGTCTTACTTTTAATTATCATGGAATTCGTTGCAGATCAACAACAATATGATTTTCAAACAGAAAAATATAGACGCATCAATGCTAAAGAACCATTGGGAGAATTTGAACATGGTTTCACGAATGTTGGACTTTGGAAAATTATGCGTCACCCAAATTATACGGCAGAACAAAGCATTTGGGTTTTTATCTATTTATTCTCTATAGCTGCAACTGGATCTTGGATTAATTGGTCTATTGCTGGAGCCATTCTTTTGATCTTATTATTTTATGGAAGTTCAGAGTTTAGCGAAGGAGTGACTGCTGAAAAGTATCCAAAATATAAGGAATATCAAAAATCTGTTGCTCGTTTTATTCCGTTTTTGAAATTTTAAATCAATGCTTCAAGAATTGAAACAACAACTCGCTGAAACAATTCGGCTCTACAACTCAAAAGGATGGTCGCCTGCAACGTCCACGAATTACTCATTTAAAGATGATCAGAATGCCATTTGGGTCTCTAGAAGTGGCATTGATAAATCTCAATTTTCAGAAAACGATTTTATGGTGGTTGATGAATTTGGAAATGCTTCGAAAGAATTTTCTGATCTTCGACCATCAGCCGAAACATTGATTCATTGCGTTTTGTATCAATTATTTCCAGAGACAAAAGTCATTTTACATAGTCATTCGGTTTTTCCAGTTGTGCTTTCCGAAATTCAAAAAACCGGCAATGTTTCATTTCATGGCTATGAAGTGCAGAAAGGATTTGCTGGTCAACCGTCGCATGAACCACAATTGTTGATTCCTGTCTTTGACAATACCCAAGACATGATTTCTTTTAGTGAAACATTAAAACGAAATGTGGGGCGAATTTCCAATCATTCCTTTATCATGAAAAAGCATGGAACATATGCTTGGGGCAAAAATCTATTTGAAGCCAAACGACATCTTGAGACCTTGGAGTATCTTTGTGAGTGTGAATATCGTTTACAATGCGTAAAATAAAAAAACATGGCCATTTTATCCATTCCAGAACAAAACATTACGATTCGCGACCCAAAAGAAATTCGAGCATTTTTTAATGCGCGCAATTTATTTTTCGACCAATGGAGTTGTGATGTTGTTTTTGAAGATACAGCTTCTCAAGAAGAAATACTGGATGCATATTCAAAAGATTTAAATCCTTTTATGCAAAAAGGAGGCTATTTAACTGCTGATGTAATCTCCATTAATAGCCTTACGGAAAACTACGACGTTATTCGTGCTAAATTTTTAGCAGAGCATACGCATTCTGAGGACGAAATTCGATTTTTCGTAGATGGTCAGGGCTTATTTTGGTTCAACCTTGAAAATGAACCCGTCTTTAATTTGCTTTGCGAAAAAGGCGATTTAATTTCCGTTCCTGCTGGAACAAAACATTGGTTTGATGCAGGCGCCACCAATCCATTTGTAAAAGCGATTCGTATTTTTATCGACATGAGTGGTTGGGTTCCAGAATACACAAATTCCACTTTGGAACAAAAGTTTTCTGATTTCATGGTTCCTTTGCAAAACCCGGTTCAATTTATTCTGACAGATATTGAGGGAACAACCACCTCTGTCAATTTTGTATACGATGAATTGTTTCCTTATTTTAGAGATAACATTCAGGAATTAAAAAATTTAACAGATCTCCCGGAGGTAAAAAAAGCCTTCGAGGAAACGCAATATTTGGCAAAGGAAAACGATGCTGAAGAACTTTCTTCAGAGGATGAAATCATTCAAAAACTCCTACAATGGAGCTTGGAAGATCGGAAAATCACTCCATTGAAAACCTTACAAGGAATTCTCTGGGAAACGGGTTATGCAACTGGCAAACTTAAAGGACATGTTTATGCAGATGTGAAACCTTTTCTTGAAAAAAGTAAATCAGAAAATAGAGGTTTAGGTGTATTTTCCTCAGGTTCAATTGCCGCACAAAAATTAATCTTTGGATATTCCATCGACGGCGATTTAACACCTTTATTTTCAGTATATTTCGACACTACAACAGGAGGGAAACGAGATTCAGAAACGTACCGAAAAATAAGTAGTTCACTTAACTTTCATCCTTCAGCCATTCTATTTCTTTCCGATATTCGGGAAGAATTAGAAGCTGCAGACGAAGCAGGATATCAAACAATTCAGCTAGTTAGAGAAGGAAATTCACCAAATTGGAATCGATGTGTTTCATCCTTTGACAAAATTCAATTACCAAAATAATCCATTTTATAATTTTAAATTCATGAGTAAATTTCGCACCATTTGGACCACAGAAGATAAATTCGTTGAAGTCATAGATCAACGAAAATTACCTCATGAATTTGTCACAGTGCGTCTCGAAACTTACAAAGATGCTGAAATTGCGATTAAAGACATGACTGTGCGTGGAGCACCACTTATTGGAGCTACAGCCGCTTATGGAATTTATTTGGCGGTTCGAGAAATGACTGAAAAAAAGTTAGCTTCCTCTCATTTGGATGATGCGTTTGAAGCATTAAAAGCATCTCGACCAACCGCAGTCAATCTATTTTGGGCATTAGACAAAATGAAAAAAGCACTTGAAAACGCACCTGATCTTTTGCAAACAGCATGGCAAACAGCTAATGATTTGGTGGAAGAAGATGTAGAAACATGCAGAATGATTGGCGTACATGGATTGCCATTTATTGAACAAATTTCTCAGAGAAAAAATGGGGACGTTGTAAATATTCTGACCCATTGTAACGCCGGAATGCTTGGATGTATTGAGTGGGGAACCATAACTTCTCCTATTTATCAAGCAATGGAGAAAGGAATTAAAGTACATGTATGGGTTGACGAAACCCGTCCACGCAATCAAGGAAGTAATTTGACGTGTTACGAATTGACAAAACATGGAGTTCCGCATACATTGATTGTTGATAATGCCGGAGGTCACTTAATGCAACATGGCATGGTGGATATGGTTATTGTTGGAACTGACCGCACAACACGTAATGGCGATGTAGCAAACAAAATTGGCACCTATTTGAAAGCGTTAGCTGCCAAAGACAATAACATTCCATTTTATGTTGCACTTCCGTCTACTACTTTGGACATGACAATCAGAGATGGTTTAAAAGAAATACCGATTGAGGAACGCAACCAAGACGAGGTGCGCTACATGATAGGCAAAAACAGTAATGGAAAAATTGATTCTGTTCTCATTTGTCCAGAAACAACGACCGCAAGCAATTATGGTTTTGATGTTACTCCTGCCCATTTAGTAACGAAACTTATTACAGACCGTGGAGTTTGTGATGCTTCTGAAGTAGGTTTATTAACTTTATATCCAGAGAATTAGCCCCAATTTCAACGTTATTTTCACATCCAGCTAAATTTTTAGTTATAATTCGTTAATCTTCAAATAATTTATTTTATATTTGAAAGTGCGAATGATAATAAAAATTATTTTCATTCAACATCAATAGAAAAAGGGGGTTTCCTTTTTTATTGTTCTACTTATATCGAAGGCTGGCTATGAAATTCAGAATTAATAATATTGGACATACATTTGTTCAGTTTTTATTCATTTCAACTCTATTGTTGGGATGTTTCGAGCATATATATTCACAAACAGTTACTTTTGGTTATACTGGAGCGACTCAAACGTATACCGTTCCGCCATGTGTTACAACTTTAACTATTGTTGTTGCAGGAGCTGATGGTGGTGGCCCTTCTGGAGGTAATGGAGCTGTAATCACCGCAACTATAAACGTAACCCCAGGTCAAATTATCACTATAAATTCTGGTGGATCTGGCAACGGAATTGCAGGCGGTTATGGTGGTGGAGGTGGCGGGAGAAATGCCAACAGTGCAGCCAATGCCTCTTTTGGCGGTGGCGGCGCGAGTACCGTTTCTATTGGTGGATCACCAATCATTATTGCTGCTGGCGGTGGTGGATCAGGTGGCGGTACAACTGACGCGAACGGTGGAAACGGTGGTTGCGCTACAGGACTTAGTGGAACTTCACCTTACGGTCAAGGTGGGGGTGGTGCTACACAATTTTCGGCTGGTCCAGGAGGGCCACCTTGGATTTCATCTGGCAATTATGGTTCTTCAGGGTCGTTAGGACAAGGTGGTCTTGGTGCAATTGACCCTTGTTATAATAACTCACCTGGTGGAGGTGGCGGAGGTGGCTATTATGGCGGAGGCGGAGGCGGAAGCGATTGCTTTTCTTCAGCACCCTACGGTGGTGGTGGTGGCGGAGGTGGCTCAAGCCTTGTGCCAGCTGGAGCAGGATGCAATCCTGGGACAAATAATGGTGCTGGCTATGTTACAATCACCCCAAACGTATCTCCAATAACTCCAACTTTTGCGGCAATCGCACCAATTTGCTCAGGAGCTCCATTTCCTACATTGCCAACAACATCACTAAACGGAATTACTGGTACCTGGTCTCCTGCTCCAAACAATTTAGCGACGACAGTGTACACATTTACACCTTCTGGTGCATGTCCTGGGCCTTCTGCAACATTAACAGTTACAGTTAATCCTAATGTTACACCAACATTCAATCAAATAGCACCTATTTGTGACGGTAGTCCCCTTGCTCCTCTTCCGACTACTTCCTTGAATGGGATAACAGGAACTTGGTCACCAGCTTTAAATAATTCGGCTACGACCACGTATACATTCACCCCTACTCCAGGATTATGCGCAGTTCCAACGACAATGACTATCACAGTCAATCCTAATATTTTTCCAACATTTGATCCAGTTGCTCCAATTTGTGAAGGTGGCGTTCTCGATCCGCTTCCAACAACATCATTAAATGGCATAACAGGAACTTGGCTGCCAGCGTTAGATAATACAATAACAACAACATATACGTTTATTTTAACACCCGGTCAATGTGCATTCGCTGAAAATCTGACCATCTTTGTAAATCCAAACATAACGCCAACCTTTGCCCCAATAAATCCGATTTGTTCTGGAGACGTGTTAAGTCCCTTGCCAACAACCTCGCTTAACGGTATTACTGGATCGTGGTCGCCTGCTTTAAATAACTTGGCAACAACCACTTATACTTTCACTCCAACACCAGGTTTATGCGCTGTTAGCACGGATTTGACCATCGTCGTAAATCCAAACATACAACCTACTTTCACGGCGGTTACACCAATATGTTCAGGTGAAATTCTTACGCCCCTACCAACTAATTCATTGAATGGAATAACTGGAACATGGTCACCAAGTCTCGATAATACAACAACTACAACATATACGTTTACCCCAACATCTGGAGTGTGTTCATTAACAGAAACCATGACAATCACGGTGAATCCTAATATCATTCCAACGTTCAATCTTATTGCTTCTATTTGTTCAGGTGCTATATTAAATCCGCTTCCAACAACTTCAACGAATGGTATTTCGGGTACTTGGTCACCAGCACCGAATAATTTAGTAACAACAATTTATACATTTACACCAACTTCAATCGCTGGAGCATGCAATTTAAGTGCTACGCTCGGCGTGGTGGTAAATCCTAACATACTTCCAACGTTCAATGCCATTGCACCTCAATGTGCAGGTTCGTCCATTGCTGCATTGCCACCAACTTCGAACAATGGAATTACAGGAACATGGTCTCCAGCAATCAACAATCAAGCTACCACGACTTACACATTTACTCCAACACCTGGTCTATGTGCGTTGCCAACAACTTTAACAATCACTATCATTCCACTTGAAACTCCGACTTTTAACCAAGTTACGGCTATCTGTGCGGGGCAAGGCTTAACACCATTGCCAACTGCATCATTGGAAGGCATCACAGGAACATGGTCGCCTGCTCTAAACAATTTAGCAACAACAACATATACATTTACACCAGATGCTGGGATTTGCTCGGTTACCACAACGATGACAATTGTAGTTACACCAAACACAACACCAACCTTTGCATCCATAAACGCAATCTGTGAAGGAGAAGTATTGAACCCATTGCCATCAACATCTTTAAATGGAATCAATGGAACTTGGTCACCTGCTCCAAATAATACAGCAACTACAAATTACACATTCACTCCAACTCCGGCTGCAGGCTATTGTTATACCCAAACAACTTTGACAATTACTGTGAATCCAAACATTGTGGCCGCCTTCACTCAAATTGCACCAATTTGTTTGGGAGAAAGTCTTGCTGCCTTCCCAGCAACTTCAACAAATGGTTTCACAGGTTATTGGTCTCCTGCTCCCAATGAATTAGCAACAACGACATACACATTTACTCCATCAATTGGGCAATGTGCATTGAGCACAACCATGACGATTGATGTAAATCCTGTCCCTGCTCCGTCATTCACTTTCGTGCAAGAAGAAGGTTGTGCACCTATCCAAGTTTCATTCGTAAATACAACCCCAGGTGTAAACTTTTATAATTGGAATTTTGGAAATGGAAGTAATTCAGCAGCACAAGATCCAACAATTACTTATTCCGCGGATGGTTGTTATGATGTGAGCTTAACGGCTACAACGAATCAAGGATGTTCAGCAACACAATCAATTGCCGATTTAATTTGCTTGACTCCGACACCTAATGCTCTATTCAGCTCGTCTTTGGGCGAGTTAAGTGAAGATGATTTAACAAATTCGTTTACGAATGAATCAGAAAATGCCAATTGGTTTAGTTGGGATTTTGGTGATGGTTCAGAACCACTTGTCGCTTATGAAGGTTCATATACTTTTCCCAATTTAGCAGGTGGAGAATACACGGTAACCTTAACTGCAATGAACGACATCGGCTGTATGGATACTTACTCGATCACTTATGCATTTAAAGAACAATTGATCTATTTTATTCCAAATACATTCACTCCAGATGGTGATGAGTACAATCATTGGTTTTTACCCGTTTTCACATCCGGATTTGATCCAATGAGTTACAACATTAAAATATTTAACCGATGGGGCGAACTCCAATTTGAATCGTTAGACGCAAGTGTTGGATGGGATGGGACAACAATTTATGGGAAAAAAGCCAATGAGGGCACATACAATTGGGTGATTGAATTTAACATGAAAGACGGATCGTTCGAACGCAAAAAATTGGCGGGTCATGTGAATTTACTTCGATAATAAATTAATCAACAGGCAAATAACGCTTCGAAAATTCCCAAATAACAATTCCTGCACACACAGATACATTTAAACTGTGCTTGGTGCCGAACTGTGGTATTTCAATGATGAAATCAGAATCATCTATTACTTCTTGGTCGACACCGTTCACTTCATTACCAAAAACTAATGCAAATTTTGTTCCTGCTAGATCTTTCACATCTTGAAGAAGTATTGTTTTTTCAGTTTGTTCTATGGAACAAATTTTTACGTCTTGCGCTTTTAATTCTGTGATTAAATCTCGAATTGAAGTGCGGTGTTCCCATTCGATGGTTTCGGTTGCACCAAGGGCCGTTTTTTGAATTTCACGATGTGGAGGAGTTGCCGTAATCCCACACAAATAGATTTTCTCAATATTAAAAGCATCTGCCGTGCGAAAAAATGAACCAATATTACTCAGACTTCGAATATCATTGAGAACAACAATTAACGGAAATTTCTGTTGACTTTTAAAGTCTTCTTCGCTCACGCGCTCGAGTTCCCAAAGTTTTAGTTTTTTATTCATTTTTTTCTATTTTACGTAAGATAAGAGATGAAAGGCTAAAAATCATTCATCTTGCAACTCCCAACTCATTGCCCAAAAGTGAGATTGTTGAAAACATAGGACGACTAAATTCACTTGCTCTCGCTACGATTCTTTACTTTTATCCGACAAAAATCATTAAATCATTTGAATTGACGAAACTTAAAGCAGAAAAAACGGCCAATGACACGCCATTGATGCGTCAGTACAACCAAATCAAAGCAAAACATCCTCAAGCTTTGCTGCTTTTTCGGGTGGGTGATTTTTACGAGACATTTGGTGAAGATGCCATTCGCACATCCAAAGTGTTGGGCATTGTTTTGACCAAAAGAGGTGCAGGATCAAGTTCAGAAATAGAACTTGCAGGATTTCCGCATCATTCGCTAGACAATTACTTACCAAAGCTTGTACGTGCTGGACTTCGGGTTGCCATTTGTGATCAGTTGGAAGATCCAAAAATGACCAAAACCATTGTAAAACGGGGTGTAACAGAACTTGTAACGCCGGGAGTTTCGTTCAGCGATCAAGTGTTGGAGCAAAAGAAAAACAATTTTCTGTGTGCGATTCATTTTTCGAAAGGCGAGCATGGAATTGCATTTATTGACGTTTCAACCGGTGAATTTTTAGTTGCTCAAGGCGACAATGAATATTTAGACAAACTCATTCAAGGATTTGAACCCAAAGAAATCATCTTTCAAAAAAACCGCACCGCTGATTACGATGCCTTGCTTGGGAAAAAATACTATCATTTCCGCTTAGAAGATTGGGTATTTACGAGTGATTTTGCGACTGAAAATCTCACGAATCACTTCGGAACTAAATCGCTAAAGGGTTTTGGAATTGAGAATCAAACGGCAGGAATTATTGCTGCTGGTGCGATTTTGCATTATTTATCGGAAACTCAAAACGATAAATTGGGTCACATTACAGCCGTTTCGAGGATCGAAGAAGACAAGTATGTTTGGTTGGATCGATTTACTGTGCGAAATTTGGAATTGATCAGTTCTCCACACGAAAATGCAACGACGCTCAGTGACATTTTGGATCGCACACATACACCCATGGGCGGACGCATGATGAAACGTTGGATTGTTTTGCCTTTAAAGCACCAGCAACCCATTCAAGAACGATTGGACGCGGTTGAATATTTGACAAAAAACGAAACTCAATTTTTTGAATTAACCCAACGCTTGCGCGAAATTGGTGATATTGAGCGGTTAATCTCCAAAGTTGCGGTTGGCAAAGCGAATCCAAAAGAAGTGATTCATTTGCGCAGAACTTTGCAACAAATTGCGCCCATTAAAAGCATTCTTCACGGCTCAAAAACGCTTTTAATCGATAAAATTGCAGATCAATTGCAACCTTGCGAAAAATTGATCGAATTGATTACTAATACCTTAGTCGATGAGCCTGCGGTGCAAGTTGGTAAAGGAATCATCATCAACAAAGGTGTGAACCAGGAGCTTGACGAATTAAGGGAAATTGCGTTTAGCGGAAAAGACTATTTAGAACAAATGCAGCAACGCGAAAGCGACCAAACAGGAATTCCAAGTTTGAAAGTTGCTTTTAATAATGTGTTCGGCTATTACATCGAAGTTCGAAACACACACAAAGATAAAGTTCCTGAAACATGGATTCGCAAGCAAACATTAGTGAATGCTGAACGCTACATCACCGAAGAACTGAAGGAATACGAAACCAAAATATTAGGGGCTGAAGACAAAATTCATGTGATCGAAAGTAAATTGTATCAGGATTTGATTTTTGCCATGTCCGATTACATTCAACCGATGCAATTCAATGCGCACCTCATCTCACAATTAGATTGTTTGTGTTCATTTTCGGAAGTTGCTCAACGAAATAAGTACACAAAACCAAGCATTTCTGAGGGTTATGCCATTGACATAAAAGCAGGTAGACATCCTGTAATTGAACAGAAATTGCAAGCAGCAGAAGAATACATTCCAAACGATGTTTACTTGGACAACGAAAAGCAACAAATCATCATGATTACGGGGCCAAACATGAGTGGTAAAAGTGCGATTTTACGTCAAACCGCTTTGATTTCCTTGATGGCTCAAATGGGAAGTTTTGTTCCAGCTGCTGCGGCAAATCTTGGATTAGTTGACAAAGTTTTTACACGCGTTGGAGCATCGGATAATATTTCCTCCGGGGAATCAACATTCATGGTGGAAATGAACGAAACGGCGAGTATTTTGAACAATTTATCTGACCGAAGTTTGGTTCTTTTGGACGAAATTGGTCGCGGGACAAGCACTTATGATGGAATTTCCATTGCTTGGGCCATTGCAGAATATTTACACGAGCATCCAAAAGCGAAGAGCAAAACGTTGTTTGCTACGCATTACCATGAATTGAATGAGATGACCAAACAATTTTCGCGCATTCAGAATTACAATGTTTCGGTGAAAGAAATTGGCAATAAAATTCTATTTCTGCGCAAATTAACACCTGGAGGAAGTGAACATTCCTTCGGAATCCACGTGGCAAAATTGGCTGGCATGCCGCAATCTGTTTTAAATAGAGCAACACAAATTTTATCGACATTAGAAAAAACACATGACCTCGATTCAACTAAAAGTCCTAAAAACAGCACCTTGAATTCTACAGAGAGCACCGAAAACATGCAACTCAGCTTTTTTCAATTGAATGATCCAGTGTTGGAACAAATTCACGACGAATTGGTTTCTATAGACATTAATACTTTGACGCCGGTGGAAGCGTTGATGAAGTTGAATGAAATAAAAAAATTAACGGGTGGTTAAGCTTTGACAAGCTCAGCTAACCTTTAAATTTTTCCGCTCATTTTTCAAAACTTGGTTACAAAAGACATTCTCTGTATGATTTTATGCAATTTCGTTTAATTTTATTTTAATATTAAAAAAAACTTTATACATTTGTCGCCCGTTACAGAAAGATGTGCGGATTAACAAAATAAGCGGGCGTAGCTTCCCGATTAAGATTCGTTGCTGTTCTTTCCGAACAGACTCATCTAATTCGGGACAGGACGCTACGGTTTTTGTGAAATAGTGAAAATGCAATAAGCGGGCGTAGCTCAGGGTTCCGTAAATCAAGCAATGAATTGCATAGATTTACGAGAATCCTCGAAAAATTACGAAACTTTCGTTTCGATTTTTCGGGAGTAGAGCATCACCAAAACTTTCTCTAACGTGAGAATGTAACAAATATAAGCGGGCGTAGCTCAGGGGTAGAGCATCACCTTGCCAAGGTGAGGGTCGTGAGTTCGAATCTCATCGCCCGCTCTGGTTGAATGACCAGATTTATCAGTCCGATAAATCAAAAGCTCGAGTGGTGGAATTGGTAGACACGCCGGACTTAAAATCCTGTGCTCTTCGGGGCGTGCGGGTTCAAGTCCCGCCTCGAGTACTTTTTGTGGGTTCATTCCGATTTCTTTCGGAACCCACCTTGAATACCAAAAAGCTCTGTAACGAATGTTGCAGGGCTTTTTTGTTGGTTCTTGCTCATGTATGGCAACATTACTATTTATTCCAATTCTTATAAACAGATGGAAGATAAAAAGATGGAAGATCGGTTCCACATTTAGCTCAATTTATTTCTTCAAATAGAATATTCATCTCAAATGAGTTTTCTACTATTTCATCCGAATTGTCATTTTCTACAACTCCATAAGTTGTAATAATTGTTATTACGACTGTATCTTTTGTTCCAGAATCTGCTTTAAATTGTGATACTTTGTTCCTCAAATCTATAAGTTCGTTCTTGCCTATATTCAAAAAGGATATTGTAGAATTTCATTTTCAATAGGTTTGCCCATTTGTAAGATGTTTTAGCTACATTTAAAAAATCTTTCTGCTCTGTAAAAGAAAAAAAATATTCTTGATATTTTTCATAGGAGTTTTGACCATGCAAGCTCGATGGCAAACAAAAAATCAAAAGAAATAAATAAATTCTCATTGCAAGCTTTAAAAGGCAAAAATAGGATAATTCAAAGAGTGGTAAAGTTGTAAATTGGTTAAAACCAAGTTTTTTAGTAATTTGCGGGCTTAATTTATTACTTCAATTTTTTTAGTACCGTATGAAAAGTCTTGTTCTTCTGTTTGTAATTGTTCCTGTTATTTTTTGTGCTACCACCGTTTTTGGACAGCAATACAAAACCGGCTTAGACTTAAAAGGAGGGAGTTCAAAAGGTCTTAACTTATTCGAGCGGAGTGAATTTGGTTTTGGCGAAAATCTTCCAGACAGTGTTAGTTGGAGACAATTTGCCCCATACCCTGGAAATCAGGGTAACTACAGTACGTGCGTTGGTTGGTCATCCGGTTATTGTGCTATGACTACTTTACATGCGAAACAATTCAATCTCAAAAATAGAAATGTAATTACTGCAATGGCCATGTGTCCTTATACAGTCTACAACGGTATTAAAAATAAATATGATTCCCGCTGCCAAGAAGGAACGATGCTTAGCGATGCCGGGAACTTTTTGACTTTGTCAGGAACCAAACGATTTCACCTGAATGAGTCATCTTGTGGCACAACCTCGGAAGATGACAAGAAAATTTCACTGTATAAGGCTGCGGATTTTACTGGTTTATGGGAATGGGGGCTTTATTTAGATGAAACTACCTCTTCCCCAACGGAAAAAGTAGAAAAAACAAAAAGTGCGCTGGCTGACGGGCATATCGTGGTTATTGGTATGGGCATTAGTACTTCATTTATGGAAAACATAAATTCTAAAGGCGTATGGGAAAAATCCAAAGACGAGTTAGAAAATATGGTTGTCGGCGGTCATGCAATGTGTGTTCTAGGTTATGATGATAACCGCTATGGAGGCACTTTTGAAGTTCAAAACAGTTGGGGACAAGATTGGGGAGATGGAGGTTACGTGTATCTTTCTTATGAAGACTTCGGTGAATATGTGATGCAAGCTATCGCACTTGAGGCGGAGGAATTAGATCAAGCAACATTGAGTAAAAAAGGATGCCTACACGGAAATTGCAGCGATACATATAGCAAATTCAGATTTGAGAATGGCGATGTATATGAGGGAATGGCAAAAAATGGAAAAGCCAACGGAAACGGTATTTACCAATGGGCAGATGGCGATGTGTATACGGGCGAATTTTTGGATGGACTAAAAGAAGGTAAAGGCACTTACTATTATTCAGATGGGACTTCACAACAAGGTTATTGGAAAAAGGATGAATTCAGAACAGATATGCTTTATTTAGACTATAAGTTCAATGTCGTGGAATTTGAAGACTACATATTAGAAGGCTACGTTAAGAATCAAGACTGGATTTATGGGACTTGTTTTTCAAATGATGACTTTAGTATAATTTATGAAGGCATTCTTTCCAATGGAGGAGAGCCTCACGGGTTTGGGCTTTTAGAAGGTATCTTTAAGAGCACTCTTGGAATGTTTAATGAAGGAACCAAACAAGGTCTTAATGCGCTCTACTTTAACAGTCTAAAGAAATGTTTGATTTACAATTGTGAAAATAATGAATGTGATATGGTTTCAGATGAATCAATCAACAAAAAAATCGAAAACCTTCCATTATTATTGGAGTTTGAGCAAGATTCAGTCGTGCTTGCAACAGATTCCTGCTACTTTGGCAACTGTGAAAACAGCTTCTCTCGCCTTATGTATGCGAGTAAAAGCCAATACGAAGGTTTCCTTGTGAATGGCTGGAGACACGGTTATGGAAAATACACATTTCCAACAGGAAGTGAAATTGTTAGCTACGAAGGCAAATATAGTTTTAACAAACGCAACGGTATTGGTCGAATGAAAATGAAAGATGGAAGCTTGTTTATCGGAGAGTTTTTAGGAGGAGAACCAGATGGTCGAGGCTTGTGGTTAAAAACAGACGGAGTGCAAGCAGGTTATTGGGATCAAAATAAATTTGTTGAACCCGAAGAAGAGGAAGAATTTGGGTTTGCCAGTCAAGCAACCGCAGATAGTGGTCCTGAACCAAAATCTCCTAGCATCAATTTCGTGGAAAGAACACCACGTTTGTTTGCGCATCCAATTGTCTTCAAATAATTTTGCTCGTGAAGCAACTATGCAACCTCTTCACAGTTTTAATTTTTGTTGCTGATTTATCTGCACAAGAAACGCCAACGTTAATAGTCTCCCAAGGGCATAATCAACCTGTGACATGTGTGGACATCAGCCCGAATGGTAAGTTCATTGTTAGCAGCGGTTTGGACAATGTGGTAAAAATTTACAACCTAACCATGCAACAGGAATTAAACACCTTGGTTGGATTTCCAGCAAAAATTAAGCGCGTGAAATTTTCTCATAATAACAAATACATTGTATCACTTTGCGGTGAAAGTACACTACTCGTTCATTCCCATCCTGAAGGAAAACTCATTCACACAATAGACCTTGATTCAGATAACTTAGCAGGATTTTTCCATCTTACCTCAGATGGGCTCATCGTGATTAGAGGCGAAGATTATCCAGAAGCATATAGTATTGAATCGGGAAAGTTAGTGAAAACGTTTCATTGGATAGAAAATATTTCTTCGTTTACAATTTTACCCAACAATAACACGCTAGTAGCTCCAATAACGAATGAAAACGAAATCACTGGACTTGGATTTTATTCTCTTTTGGATAAGAAAATAAGCGATTTCATCGCGATGGATATTACCCTTTTTAGCGGCAATATTCAAGCCACGGCAAACGGCAAAAAGATTATTCTGGAGAATAAACCTGGTGAAGTTTCAATCATTGATGTTCAATCGAAAAAATTGGAACATGCTATTCAAATTAATCCAAAGAGTGTTATCGTGACTAGCCCAAACAATAATGAGTTGGTAAGCGCTGGAAGTGACAACACGGTTCGGTTTTGGGATCTCAATAGTGGAAAAAAAACAAGAGAAATCAAAGACCTTAGCCCTGAAGACGTGTCATTCTCTATGTCTTCGTATATAAGTTCAATTTCTTACAATAGCAAGGGCGATATGATTGCGTTTGCATATAGCGACATAACGGATGGGAAAATTAAGTATTCGATCGAATGGTTCAATTCAAAAAGCATGAAACCGTTGGGTAACTATTCTGGCGAACAAAAGCCAGCCTCTTCATTAATGGTTGATCGCGAAAGTAATATGCTAATTTTGGGTGGTTATGGCACCCAACTAGGAATTAAATGTTTCGATTTGAGCAAAGGCAGCCAAAAAGCATTTTTTCCGGGTAGTGCGTATTTCGGATACGAGGCGCGGAATTTGGTTTTACCAAATTACTCTGTTAAAAACCAACCAAAACTTGATGTGCACCAAGCTCCATGGTTTAGAAAAAATAAATCGTTTGATTTGTATGGATCTGTAACTTCGATGGCAACATCGTCCAGTGGTAAATATCTCGCTATCATCGACCAAAAAACACTATTCGACAAGAATTTAACCCTAACGGGCATTCAAGAATATATTCGTGTTTGGGACATTGTTGCTGGCAAGGAGGTTTTGACTAAAGAAAGCTTCCTTAATGAAGCTGATCGTCTCATTTTTAGCGAAAATGAAGAAGACTTAATTGTTATTTCAGGACAAGGAATCAAAGTCTTCCCGTTAATGGATGGAAATTCAAAAGCGGAAAAACAATACAATATTTCATTTTTGTATAGCAATCGTGTTTTTCTTGCGAATGATCACAAAGTCATTGGAACCACGCGTGAAGGTCTTCAATCCATTGATTGCAATACAGGGGAAATTACAGTAGAAAAACTAGATTTCGAAGGCTTTTCCACCTTTGGAGGAGCAATCAGTCCAGATAAATCGCTTATTGCACTTTCGGGTGTCAAATCAAGTGCAGGTATTGCTTATGTGCATGTTTACGATTGGAAAACAAAGGAATTAGTATGTGAATTGACCGGACATTCCTCCCACGTTTCAAATCTTGTTTTTGATAGTAACAATCAATTGTATTCCATTGATGAAAATGGCCTTATCATTATTTGGAACATCGACGATTGTAAGGCAAAAGCTTCCTTTCTATCATTTAACGAAGATGATTACATTATAACAACTCCAGAAGGATTTTACAAATCATCAAAAGGAAACATAAAAAATGTGGCATTTCGTCAGCGCGGAGAATTATACACCTTTGATCAGTTCGACCTGCGTTTCAATCGACCCGACAAAGTGCTCGAAAATCTAGGTTTCGCTTCGGAAAATTTAATAGAAATGTATTACAATGCCTACCAAAAGCGACTCAAGCGAATGGGCTTTTCTGATGATATTTCAACTATGTCTTTCGATGCGCCTGAAATAGTTATAGAATCGGTGGAGAAATTACCGCTCGAAGTAGCAACTTCAAGCATCACAATTTCTTTAAGTGGCACATCGGCAAACTTACCGCTTGACAGACTTCTTGTTTCTGTTAATGACGTGCCCATTCACGGAAAACAAGGATTAAAACTGAAAAGTAATACACAAAAAACCTTCAAACAAACGATTGAAATTCCTTTGGTTTTTGGAAAAAACACCATTCAAGTATCGCTCATGAATACTGCAGGAATTGAAAGTCTAAGAAAAAGTGCCACGATTGAGTGCAAAAAACCTGACTCAAAGCCTGACTTATACATCCTAGCAATTGGTGTAAGTCAATTCAAAGATTCCAGCATGAATTTAACCTATTCCCATAAAGATGCTGAAGATTTTTGTGAGCTATTTAAGGATAAAAAAGGAAAAAATGTCTTGTTCAACAATACGTATGTTCAACTTTTCACCAATGAAAATGCGAATAAAGAAAGTATTTTATCCGCTAAAGCCAAACTCCTTGAATCGCGCCCAAATGATCATGTAATTTTGTTCTTTTCAGGTCACGGATTATTAGACGAGCAACTCAACTATTTTTTATCGACATACGATGTTCAATTTGAGCAACCTAACCTCCGCGGGCTAAACTTTGATGACTTCAAGGATTTAATTGATGGCATTCCAGCAAGAAATAGATTGATCTTTGTAGATGCTTGTCATTCAGGAGAATTGGACAAGGACGAAGTTAAACAGCCAACTGTATTGGCAGCACAGGTTGAAGAAGATAAAACCATTACATCAAAGGAATTTGCAGCAAAAGGAAAAAAAATAATTGGTGTCGGAAATACCTTTGAGTTGATGCAAGAACTTTTCGTTGAACTGAGAAAAGAAAGTGGAGCAACGATCATCGCATCATCGGCAGGAAAGGAATTTTCATTGGAAAGCCCAATCTGGAAAAATGGAGTCTTTACATTTGCCATGAAAGAAGGGCTCATCGAACGGAAAGCGGATCAAAATATGGATCAATTTATTTCAGTTTCGGAACTTAAAACTTATTTATTTAGTCGGGTTACTGAATTAACGAATGGCAAACAGACGCCAACCGTACGTATTGAAAATTCACAATTGGATTATAATATCTATTAACTATGAAAACACTGATTTCTTTGCTTTTTGTTACTTTTTTTACATCCACTCAGGCTGGAGCAATCGAAATGACCCAAGAAGAAAAATTGACCATTTTGAAGGAAGTTTACCTAAATATTTACAGTGCAATGGGAATAAATGACAACCGTCCTAGCTTGCAATTGGATACTAAACGTTCACGAAGTGTTGCTTATTTGAAAAAAAACAAAGACGGAAGTAAAACGATTGCTGTGGAAGAAAAAGCATTTGATTTGTGCTTCACACTTGGCGATAATGCCAAAAATGCGCTCGCTTTTTTAATTGCTCACGAATTAGGTCACTTTCGTTACGACCATCATTGGGGAAATGAATTCGCATCCTCCTTTGCCATTTCCGATATTCAAGAAGAAATTGCCGAAGCTTCTCAAAAAATGGGCGAATTGAAATTTTACGAGACACAAGCAGATCAAATGGGCGGTGTTTACTGCTACTTGGCAGGTTACAATGTTGAAGGAATTGGTAGCCTATTGCTTCCAAAGATTTATGCAGCTTATAATTTACCAGAAGAAAATAGTCGTTATCCTTCTTTGAATCAGCGCATTGAAATTTCAAAGCAAAACGATGAACAAATAAAAAAGCTCATTCAAGTCTATGAGGCTGGAACTTATGCCTTGATTATTGGAAAATATGAGGAAGCTCGCAAATGTCTAGAACATTGCCTAAATAACGGTTTTACAAGTCGTGAGGTTTTTAATAATATTGGAGTTGCTAATTTCTTAGAAGCAGCCGCATTGTTAGGACACAAAGAAGTAATCTACGCTTATCCTATTGAACTTGATGTAGAGACCCGAATAAAATCAGCAAACAAAGGTTTTACCAGTAACATCAAAGAACTTCTTGAAAACGCTAGTGAGAAATTTGAGCAAGCCATACGCTTTGACGCCTCTTATGCTACAGCCTATGTCAATAAAGCCTGTGTTTTTTCATTGTTGAAGCAACTAGTGGATGCGGAATATTTTGCAAAGAAAGGGCTACAAATAGCACAAGAAAACATGGAAACAGCAACAGCTGGAAATGCGATTTGTATTTTAGGTATTATCCATCACCAAATAGGAGATGTGAAGGAAGCAAAAGCTAAGTTAATTTCTGGCAAGACGGAGTACAATAATTATTTGTGCGGTGTGAACCTAGAAGTTGTTGGCGGGAGACGAATAGAAAGTATTGAATGGATAAAACCAGCATCGGAAATGAATGCTTCGGAAATGACTCAAAAAAAGGAGACGCTTGACGGCATCAACGATTTTTTATCCAATCTCGATGGCATGGAACTCGATGAAATTGCCTTGCATAAAGGGTCTTGCTACACATTACAGCTTTCTAATTCAAGCATTCTAAATCTAACAACATCTAGCGATGAAGAACTTTTTTTTCAAACGTGTTCCAAAAATTATCAAGGAGAATCAGCATTAGGAATTACGATTGGCACAGAAATTAAAAAAGTAACTCAAAAATATGGCACTCCAACAATTCAATTGGCAACACGAAATGGAATGTTATTGTATTATGCTCAATCGAAAATCATATTCTTTACTTCTGAAAATAAGGTTTCACATTGGGCGGTATATTCATTGAATTAAAAATATAAATCAAAACGGATCGTGACCAATTTCTATCAAATACATTAATAGAGAAGGAAAACAAAATAAAACGAACATGAGATTAAGTTTAATCATCTTTCTAATTAGCTTTCAAAGTTTTGGGCAAAACTGTTGGAGTTCGAGCAATGCCGATGGTAGTGGAATGGAATTGACACAATTAGAAAATGGAATTTTTGTAAATGAAGCGAAGGCGCCCTATTCTGGAGAAGTGTATAGTTGGTTTAACGAATCTGTTCGTTGTGCTCAGGGTCGCTCTGAAAATGGCTTACGGGTAGGTGAATGGAAAACCTTTTTTATTGGAGGTTCGCTTGAATCTGTTGGCATGTACATAAAAGGCAAGCCACAAGGAACATTCAAGTTTTATCACCCATCAGGGAAGCCTCATGGAGAAATTAATCACGATGCAGACGGAAAAGCTCAAGGTCCAGTCACTTGGTTCTATGAGGACGGCACAATGGAAGCGCAAAGTACATTTGTAAATGATAAATTAGAAGGTTTAGTTTCAGAATACTATAAGAATGGGCAAATAAAAACAAAAACGCATTATTCGAATGGAAAGAAAAATGGCACAAATTCAAACTTTCATGAAAGTGGATCTCAAATTTCTGAAGAAAACTGGAAAAATGACTTAAAGGATGGTGCATTTATTAAATACGGCACGAATGGTACAAAATCCATCGAAGAATTTTACGTAGAAAATAAGAGGCACGGAGAATTGAAACAATATGATCAGGACGGTAGGCTAGCAAGTGTCACCACTTATGAAATGGACGTTCAAAATGGTCCTGAAATTACCTTTGACGCACAAGGAGACACCTCAACTTTCTACATGTATAAAAACAAAAAGATAGTATTGGAGCGCAATTTCAAAGCAGGGAAAGTAAGTAAACAAATTACGTATGACAATAATGGCAAAGAACACGGACCCAAAATTGAATACTTTACAAACGTTCCAGGACAAATAGCTTCTATTCACACGTTCGAGCATGGCAATTTAAAAGGAGAATGGCTAGAATATTATAAATCAGGGATTTTAAAATCTCGTAAACTGCATGGTATTGCAGGAGAATGTTTAGAATATTATGAATCAGGAAACCTAAAATCTCGCACACAATGTGGTATTGAAGGAGAATGGACAGCTTTTGAGTATTATGATTATGAAACTGTGACGATTGCAAAAAAAACTGAAATGCTAGGTACGCTAAAGCATGGGGCATACACAGAATACAAGAAGAATGGCAGTATTTCGGTTGAAAGTCACTATGCGCAAGGTAAGCTACATGGCGTGCACAAAGAATTCTGGTCTGCTGACCTTATAAAAGAACTTCAAAATTATGAAAATGACCAACGTCATGGAAGATACGAATCTTATAATTCCATTGGTAAGTTAGAAGAAGAAGGTTCATACGATAAAGGAAAGAAACAAGGAGAATTCAAAAAGTACCATAGTTCTGGGAAGCCAAAATCGTCAACTTTCTTTTTCAATGGAAAAAAACATGGTGAATATATTGAATGGAACGAGAAAGGGAAAATTGTAATTCAAGGGAAATTTGAAAACGGAGATATGGAGGGTGTTTGGCTCGACAATGGTAAAGAATCTGAATACATCCATGGAGTGATCCAAAATTAACCACATGCGTCAAATGAATTGGTGTATAGAGATTCGTCTCCAAAAATTATGATTAATAACCCGACCTTTTTATCATTTCAGAGAATTCTTGAACAATACTTCTCTGTTTGCTAAATTGTCTATACTTTAATGAAAAATCGATACATACCGAAAGCCCTCCCAAATTGTAATAACATCAAAAACCAACAATCTTCCTTACCTTTATCAAAAATCAAAATTTTGCCATGAAAACTTATTTTGTCCTTTTAGCATTGCTTTCAGCGCCAATTTCGTTTGCAACTACGTGGAATGTTGGTCCAACGGAAACCTACACATTGCCAAGTCAGCTGGTGAATTTAGTGGAAGATGGCGATTCGATTCTAATTGCAGGTGGTGTTTATTTGAACGATGCATCGAAATGGACAAAGAAAAATTTGACATTCATCGGGCTAGGAACATTAGCCAATCGAACAATTCTTCGATATTCAGGCGATATACCAAATGGAAAAGGGATTTTTGTCTTCGAAATTCCAGTTGATTCCGACAATCCAACGATCATAAACATCGTATTTGATGGAGCTCAAGTATCTGATGCAGATGGTGCAAATGGGGCAGGAATTCGCTTTCAAGCGCGAAACCTAACGGTTAGAGATTGTAAATTCATGAATTGCCAGAATGGAATTTTGGAAGGCAATGGCAGCGTAATAGGTAGTGAAGTTCTCATCGAAAATTCTGAATTTGACAACAATGGGTATCAACTGCCTGACGACCCAACGCATTCGGGCTATGAGCATCACTTGTACATAGGCGCAAGCACAACCGTTTTTACGCTACGCAATTGCTATTTGCATCATCCACGCGGACAAGCAAACTCAATCAAAACAAGGGCGTTGATGAATTACATCGAATACAATTTCATTGATGAAGGAAGCACTGGATATGGAAGTTATGAACTCAACATTGCCCAAGGAGGTTTGTGTGTTGTAATTGGAAATGTGTTTATTCAAGGAGCATCCGGAGCAAATCATTCGATTGTTCGTTATGATGCTGTGACCAATCCAATGCAAAATTTCTATTTTGTGAACAACACGGTGATCAATCGTTTCGTTGGAAATGTGCGCTTATTTAACATTACGCCAAGTAGTGGCATCAATGCGTTTAAAGTGTACAACAACATTTTTGCGTCCGCACCAGGTGCATCCAATGCTTGGTTTGGCGCCAACACTCCTGCTGTTCTTGATTCCATGAAAAATGTCTATGCTACGAATTATTTGAATTTGAATTTTCTAGATGGTCCAAACGATAATTTTCACTTAACAAGTGGTTCTACAGCGGCCATTGATCAAGCTACGCCTCCAGGCACAACCAACAC
Source organism: Crocinitomicaceae bacterium (assembly GCA_965247975.1). Lineage (GTDB taxonomy): Bacteria > Bacteroidota > Bacteroidia > Flavobacteriales_D > Crocinitomicaceae > Taishania. Next base: position 450,363 of record OZ252050.1, on the reverse strand, counting down.
CATGTATCCGTTGACGCCTTACAATCAATACGTTGATTTTTCATTGCCTTTGGGTCTTAGAAGTAATATTGGACTCGGCATGGACATCGGTGCTTTTGAATTTACTAATGGCTTGGGATTATCTGATGAGATTCACGAGCCAAAATTCTATGTATATCCAAACCCATCAAATGGTGAAATCATAATTCAAACAAAGGAAAACGTGTTAGCATATAACTTAGTTAGTCTAGACGGAAAAAATTGTGTTTTTGATCGTTTCGATGATGAAAGTAGAGTGATTCTCAAAACTAAACTACCTGGTGTTTACGTGCTTCAATTGACAATGTCCTCTGGTGAAGTCTTGTCGAAAAAGATAGTCATCGAATAGTCTTTAAACCAATCCTTTATCCAACAACAATTTAGCAATTTGAACGGCATTTGTCGCCGCACCTTTGCGCAAATTATCAGCAACCACCCACATGTTCAAGGTATTTGCTTGAGTTTCATCTCTACGGATGCGACCAACAAAAACATCGTTCTTTCCTTCCGCATATTTCGGCATGGGGTACGAATTTGTTGTTGGATCATCCTTTAAGGTAATTCCAGCTTGATTGTGCAATAACTGGCGTACTTCTGCCAAGTCAAAATCATTTTCAAATTCAACATTCACAGCCTCGGAATGACCTCCAACGACAGGCACTCGAACCGCAGTAGCAGTCACCAAAATATTCGGATCTAAAATCTTCTTTGTTTCGTTGGAAAGTTTCATCTCTTCTTTGGTGTAACCATTGTCTAAAAATGAATCACAATGCGGAATACAATTTTTATCAATCGGATAAGCATAAGCCATTTCTCCATCAATTGATGCACGCTCATTTTCCATTTGTTGAACTGCTTTCACTCCTGTTCCAGTGATGGATTGATAGGTAGAAACTACTACTCGTTTTACGGTATATTTTTTATGTAAAGGCAACAAAGCGAGTACGAGTTGTATTGTGCTGCAATTTGGATTTGCAATAATTTTATCTGATTTTTCTATTAAGTGACCGTTAATTTCTGGTACAATTAATTTTTTGTCTGGATCCATTCTCCATGCTGAAGAGTTGTCAATCACCGTTGTTCCAACTTCTGCAAATTTCGGTGCCCAAGCCAAGGAAGTTTCTCCACCTGCCGAAAAAATCGCAATGTCAGGGCGCATGTTTACTGCTGTTTCAAGTCCCACGACGGTATATTCGTTTCCACCAAAATCAATTTTTGTTCCAACAGATTTTTCAGATGCAACAGGAATTAATTCGGTGATTGGAAAATTTTCTTCCCGCAACACTTTCAACATGATTGAACCAACCATTCCCGTGGCTCCAACAACAGCAACTCTCATTTTGGATTACATTTTAATTTGCACGTCAAAATTAGTATATTTAACCCTCTTAAATGCATTCATGAGGTACTTTTTCTACATACTGATTTGTTCATTATCCTTTGCGTATCGTGCGCAAATCACTGATAATTTTTCGGACTTGGATTTCACATCCAATCCAACGTGGGGCGGAACAACTGCTGATTTCATTGTCAATGTAAGCGAACAAGTACAGCTAAACGGCACTGTTGCTGGAACTTCTTATCTTTCAACACCTCATGGTTTGAGTACACTAAATGGCAAAGAATGGAAATTTTGGGCGAAAATTAGCACTTCTCCGTCAAGCAGTAATTTTGGTCGGTTTTATTTGACCGCTGCAAGTGCAGATTTAACAACGAATCCAGATGGATTTTACATTCAACTTGGAGAATCTCTGTCAACCGATGCTGTACGATTAATGAAACAAGTTGGTGGAGTTTCTACCCAAATTTGTGCGTCTGCAGATGGATCCATCGCCGCAAGTTTCACCATTGGCGTGCGAGTTTTACGCAATGCTTCTGGAGATTGGACGCTTTTTGTGGATCCAGCTGGTGGAACGGCATTTGCTCAAGTGGGCACAGGAACGGAAGCAACCAATCTATTAGGAACACACACGGGTTATATTTGCACGTATACAGCAGGTAACATCACAAAATACTATTTTGATGAAGTTTACGCTGGCGATGAAATTTTTGACACAGCTCCACCAACAGTGGTTTCTGCAACTGCGATAAATGCAAATCTCGTTGATGTGTTATTTAACGAAGCCGTAGATATCACAACTGCTCAGGATGCCAATAATTACGATATTCAGCCTTTTATTGGAGTTCTTTCTGCAACGGTTGATGGCTCAAATCCAGCACTTGTTCATGTGGTTCCAGCGTTGGCATTGACGAATGGAAATACGTACACACTTTTGACCAATAATATTGAAGATGTGCCTGGAAATCCATCAGTCTCAGAAAATACAAATTTCGGATATTTTGTTCCCGAAGTTGCCGTTGCTGGTGATATTATCATTAACGAATTTATGTGCGATCCGAGTCCTGTTATAGGATTACCGGAATTAGAGTTCGTAGAAATCTTTAACCGAAGCACAAAAGTCATTAATTTATTAGGATGGAAACTGGGCGATGCATCTTCAGACGGAACGGTTCAGGCTGGTCTAATTCTTCCGGGAGAATATAAAATTTTATGTTCGAGTTCTTCCCTCATTGATTTTCCAACTGGAATTGCCGTAACTAGTTTTCCAAGTTTAAATAATGCTGGCGATGACATTGTTTTAAAAAGCGACTTGTTGGTTGAAATTGATAAAATTTCATATACTGATGCGTGGTATCAAGATGAAATTAAGGCAGACGGTGGTTATACGATTGAACGTATAAATCCAAACGCCCCCTGTTCAGGCGCATCCAATTGGAAAGCAAGTAATGCTTCTATTGGTGGTACGCCAGGTTTGTTGAATTCCGTAAACGATATAACCCCTGATTCGCAAGCTCCAAGCTTAATTCAAGTTTTTGCAAACACATCAAGCAGTATTGAAATAACGTTTAGCGAAGGAATGGATTCAACTTCATTGGCAACAGCGCTAATTTCTACAAATCCTAGTTTGTCTGAGTTGTCGCGCACTATTGTTGGACCGTTTCTTACAACTATGGGAATCCAATTCAACGAACTTTTAGCGGAAAGTCAAAACTATTCTATTTCACTTCCCAATGTTTCCGATTGTTCTTTAAATGCAACAACTTTAATCGGCAATTTTGCATTGCCCGCTATTCCTGCCATTGGCGATGTTGTAATCAATGAAATTCTGTTCAATCCATTAACTGGTGGAAGTGATTGGGTGGAATTGTACAACAAATCCAACAAACTATTGAACTTAAAAGATTGGGCTTTTGCCAATTTTGATGATGACACGATTGCGAATATTAAGACCATTAATTCAAATTATTTGTTGGCACCAAACGATTACGTTGTTGTTGGTGCAAATCCAGCTTTTGCGGTCGCCAATTATCCTGTTGCCGTTCCAGACAAATTTTTGACCTTGACTTTACCAAGTTTGAATACAGATTCAAGCACGGTGTATGTCATCGCTCCTATTCCATTGTCCAGTGGCATTATGGACAAAGTTTCTTATTCGGACGATTGGCATTTTAGGTTAATGGACGACGACAAAGGAAAATCATTGGAACGAATGGATCCAAACGGAGTTAGTCAAAACCAAAATAACTGGCACACAGCTGCTGAAGCAATCGGTTTCGGGACACCAGGACGAGAAAATTCTCAATATTATCCAGCAGTTTCATCAGGAGAATTGAGCTTTACGAGTGAAACTTTTTCGCCAGACAACGATGGTTTCGAAGATGTGATGCAAATCAATTATGAATTAGAAACTAACGGTTTGGTTGGAAATTTAAAAATATACGACGACCGAGGAAGATTGATTCGAGATCTTGTAAAAAGCGAATTACTCGGCGCAAAAGGCACCATAGTTTGGGATGGCGTTGATGATTTCAATAACAAAGCAAGCATCGGAACGTATGTTGTGATTTTTGAAGCATTCCAAGTAGAAGGTGGACTAGAATTTGTTGCTAAGAAAGCGATTGTTTTGGCTGGAAAGATTTAGACAAAAAAAGACAAAAGACCGTTCCTTCGTCACTTCAAGACTAAAGACCGCTCCTGCGTCGCTTTGAGACTAATTCTTGTAGAGGAATAAATTTTGTTAAAGCAACTCAAATTCTGGGAGTTTCAAAAATTTAGTCCTTTGTCTTCTGTCTCTCGTCTTTTGTCTTGTCTATAAGTCTTTTTAACTAACTTTGTCCTTGTAAATATCTACAAAACTATGTTGTCGCCGGGAGCAAAAGGTTGGATCAATAAATTCTTTGATTTGGTTGAAAATAAAACCATCAAAGGATATCGAAACAAGCATGCCATTCGCAGTGATGAGCATTTCTTACTCTTACTTTTTGGTCGATCTGGGTTGATTTTTGGTCAGCCGACACGCTATATTTTTGCAAACAAAATTGATGATTCCAAATGGACTCCTTCGGAGAAATTAAAGTTTCTTTTATTTGAAGCACATTTATTGGTTTACCAACAAAATCATAAAATTCAACATGTGGATAAGGATGCCTTTATCCAGTCACTTTTGTTGTTTTATGAAAAACATGCGGCCAAAAATCCGCTCAATGTTGTAAATCTGATGTTGAAGGAATCCGATTCTGAAAAAGTAGAACGCATTTTAGCTAAGCGAATTGACATCAAACTCAATCTTTTGTCCAACAAATGGTGGGTAAGTTCACTGCACAATGTGTTTGTATATTTGAATGTGGTTCTGTATCATCGTTTTTTACATGAAAATGACGATGACGCTTTGGATCTTTATTCCGAATATGCTTTCAATGCACTCACTTCTATGGCCATGGCGGCCTATGCGGATGGGATTTTGGACGAAAAAGAAAAATCGATTTTTGATGTTTTTTTGGCGAGTGCCAATCTGCGTGATGATTTCAAAACAAAAGCCATTAAACAAATTAAAAAAGGAGCAACTTTTGAAGATTTCACATCAGCAGCTGCCGAAAATTGGTTTTTGAAGCGCTTTGTGCTTGATTTATCGATTTTGACCATTTTCTCTGGTCATGAGCCATCCGAAAAAGAAATTGGTTTTCTGACTTCATTGGCAAATCATTTCGATATCCCCGAAGCAGAATTTGATGAACACATGGTGATTATTGAGAATTTTGTTTTGGACAATCACACCAAAATTCCATATTTGGCGAGCACTACTTCCTATGAGCGAGTTTATTCAAGTTTAAGCTCACGTTGGGGAAAAGTCATTATGCGCAACAAGGACAAATTGGCTGCTGAGTTGAAAGAAAGCAAGCAACTTGTGGGATTAATTAAAAAATCAGCTACGGAAGAATTGTCCAAAGAAGAGAAAGAAATGGTTAAAACGCAGTTCATGGACATTGTAAAATCCGTTCCAGCGCTCGCCATTTTTATGTTGCCAGGTGGCGCTGTTCTATTGCCTATCGTTTTAAAATTGTTGCCAGATTTGGTACCTTCGGCTTTTAAGGAGAATGAGGTGGATTAATCGAATATAACCTTAGCAAACTCCATGTCGAATAACAACCGTAAATTAGTCAGTCAACGGCATCCAATTTTATATTTTATTGCTGTATGGTCAAGACGAATAAAACGTAGGATAACTTGGTTCTTTGACAATAAAAAGTATACTAGATCATTCTCCGAAGACAAGCTTGCATTTAGAGTCAAAAAACATCAATCCGTGATGCTAAAGAAACTTGGAGAAAACAACATGTATCTTCAAATTAATAAGGTGACCAACTTAAAAATTGCAGCAAAAAAAATTGATGGAGTTTTAATTTATCCTGGTCAAACGTTTTCTTTTTGTAGAACAGTTGGGTTACCTACAAAACGCAAAGGATATTTACTTGGAATGGAATTGTCCTTTGGTGAAGCAAGACCGGGAATTGGTGGCGGTATCTGTCAAATTTCGAATCTCATTCATTGGTTAGTTATTCATAGTCCATTAACCGTTACCGAACGTTACCACCACTCCTTTGATCCATTCCCAGATGATGGCCGAGTATTACCTTTTGGAAGTGGCGCAACTGTGTTTTACAATTACCGTGATTATCAATTCACTAATAATACAGATTATATTTTTCAACTCAATTTGTGGTTTACTGAAAAGTGTTTAGAAGGTGAGCTTCGAATAAATCAAGAATTAGAATACGGTTATCATGTATTCGAAAAAGACCATCAATTCCTAAAGAATGGACATTATTTTTATCGAAAAAATGAAATTTGGCGCAATAAAATTTTGAAGTATGAAAGTGGCAAAATTGTTTCAAGTGAATTAATTACTAAAAACTTTGCACGCGTCACCTATGAGCCTGATGTCTTTATTGATACAAATGAAAACAATACAGATCTAGCTAAACAAATTGAACCAAGTTAACACTAATCTGTACAGCAACTTATAAAATCCATTTGCCATGAAATTAGAAATCAAAGAACCGTGCCACGAAGATTGGAACAACATGAAAATTGGCGTTAAATCGCGTCATTGTGAAGTGTGTGTAAAAAGTGTGATGGATTTTACTACGAGTTCCAGAGCAGAAATCATCACATATATTTTGACTAATCCCAATGAATCCGTTTGTGGACGCTTGCGCAAAGATCAATTTGATTTTCAGCATGAAGATGTTCCCGTTTTGGTAAATGTCCTCAAATCTCAACCTCGCAACCATGCTTTTCTCATTTTAGCTTTGGTTTCGATCAGTTTGTCTGCTTGTGCACAAGAACCACCGCAAGCAATCCAAACACCTCCTGCAATTCACAATGAATTTACGGTAGGAAAGATTGCTCAACCAGTCGACACAACCAAGAATGTTCAGTGCACTGCAGAAACCCCAACGAAAGGTGAAATCATGATTTTAGGTGAAATTGAACCTCATCCCGTTATTCAAGGTGCCATGGTTGCTGAACCAATTGAACCTGTGAACAACGGAGTTTTACAATTCAGCGAAAAAATGCCCGAATATTCAGGTGGAATGGATGCCTTGTTTACCTACATCAATGACTATTTTGCTTCGAAAAAAATTACGGAGAAAGGCAATGTTTACGTGCGATTTATTGTGAAATCGAATGGAGAAATTGTTTCACCAGAAATAATGAGAATACCAAGCAATTTAGGTTTTCTAAAAGATGAAATCATTCGCATGGTTGAGCGAATGCCAAAATGGATTCCTGGAGAAAATAATGGAAAAAAAGTGGATGTTTACTATACAATCCCTGTTAGATTTCAGTAGTTGTTTTTTTGAATCCTCACTTATTTACCACCAATTGTGCCTAAATTCGTTTTATTCGAAAATAACGATGAACTTATAATTTTGGTACTCCTTAATGTTTAAAAAACATCGGAGGTTAACTTCACAATATAAGTATGTTACACGTCGATGTATTTGAATTTTTTAACATTAAGAAGTGAAGATAATTAAGGATCGTGAAGCAGCGACAGCTTATCCTGCCCTTTCAGGGAAGTCAATTTAACGCAATTACCCAAAACAATTATTCACTAAAGGTTTTAAATTTCTCATTATGTTATCATTGTAAAAATTAAGGAAACCTTTCGGTTTTTTAAGAAGCTTTATGTAAGCTTATGATTCATTTCAGTCGTTTTTCTATTTAAGTCAGCTAAACATAACTTTCCCTTAACGCCGCAGGTGACCTAAATTTTCCTCCCGATGGCTATCCGGGAAATGTCAACCACAAGCCCTTATTTTCCTTCATTACTTAATGTTTTAAATAATCAGTTGATTATTCATGTGTGCATTTATGCAAACTTGAATCTTGGGGTAAGTTTTAGACCAGTCAAATTGTTTTTTTTACTTGTTGTGTTTGTTTCGCTGCTCTGCTTTTTGAATTTTTGTGCAAGTCATACACAATTCCATCCGAAAGACCTATTTTGGGAACAATGATATTTGGCGAGCCTAATTTTTTGAGTAAATAACAATAGATATCTAAAGCCGGAACGAGTACATCGGCTCTATCTGGTTTTAACTGGTAACGATCCATTCGTTGGCGCACAGTCAAAGGTTCCAACTCGTTCTTTAAATCCAAAAGACGCTCGTATTCAATCGGTTCCATGTGTCCTGCACCAACTAATTTGTGTGCTTTATTGATATTTCCACCCGTTGCATAAATGGTATGAACCTCATTCAAATCGCAGTGACCGTCCAACCAATCTTGCATTTCCACCCAAATTGTTTTGCGCGTTTTTCCTTTAAGCAAACGCAAAGTTCCAATTTCAAACGATTTAGAAGCAACACGTTCTCCTTTCTCAAAAACAGAAATTTCAGTACTACCACCGCCAACGTCAATCACCATGAAAGGAACAGTTTTGTCGATATCCATTAAGAAAAAAGTTCCAAAAATTAACTCGGCTTCTTCATCGCCTGAAATAACGTCGATTTCAATGCCAGTTTCATCCAAAATACGTTTTTTAATCAACTTGGAATTTGTCGCTTCACGCATGGCTGATGTTGCGCAAGCTCGAAGTCCTTTTACCTCAAAAATTTCAGCGATCAAACTAAACGCCTTCATGGTTTTGATGAAATGCTCCGCTTTTTTCTTAGAAATTCTACCGCTTCCAAACACATCTTCACCTAAACGCAAGGGCACGCGTGTATAGGAAACTTTATTGACGAAAAAATGTCCATCTTCCTTGGTTACCTCTCCAACGAGAAGTCGTGCGGCATTGGTTCCTATGTCTATTGCTCCAAATTTCATCTTAGTTTGCTACCTTTTGACCACGTATATTCCGAAAAATTGACCACAATCTTTGGAGCATTATTGCATAAAGTACAATCCATAATGGTATTGCAAAAATAATCAATCTATCCCCTTGCCAAAATGAAATTCCGGAAGAAAATGCAATGTAATAGAGTAATGTGCCAATTAAGTACATTTTCCAATGATTTTTCAGGTGTTTTTTGAAGAAATCGACAACGAAAAAAATTAAAAACACCAAAAGCATCCATTTCGAAAAAACATAGAGATAATGGTTGTAATCATCCATAAAACTAGCAAATTTCTTAGATGACTTTGAAGGCGACATTAAAAAATTGCTCTCATCTGTATCAATATTTGTCCAAAGATTATTTATGTATAAACTGTAATATGTGGACTTATTTTCCCAGATATAACTAAGTTTTTCACTACCACTATACGTTCTTGCTATGGCATGAGAAACTTCGATAGAATCGATTGCTTCAATTTCTCGCAGACCTTGTGCAAATAAATAATTATTAAATGTAATATCATCAATCGTTGAAACTTTTAGCACATTGTGCTTTACTTTCATATAAGTTACTTGAAAAATGACTGGGGAAATGGCGAGAAACAGATAAATGATTAAACGATAGGTTGCTAATTTGTGCCAAAGTAAATAGAAGGTGGTAAAAACCAAGAAAAATAGAAAAGGATAATAGAAAAGTGGTTTTGTAACAGCTAGCAAAGCTAAAACTAGCGTGATTTTAATCAAATTATGTGCTTGAAACTTACCTTTTACAGAAAGTACTAAATAAACTAATAAACCTAAAAGTAGCGTTGAAAACAATTCTGTTAATCCGTGAAAAATGTACACCATCAACGACAAATTCAACATGAAAATTGTCATGCAAACAATTCCGTATGCTCTTGATTTTAAATAGTTTTTACTTGTGAAGTAAATAATATTTCCCGCCAAGACCCAACAAGCCATCTGAAAAAAAACGACCAATGTAGCCCCACCGATCGAATGAAAACCATAAAGTAGTACGGAATATAAAAATGGTCTAATCAAAGACTCACCTTCGTAATGACTAGTCAGAAATTCCCTACCTGTTTCATAATATGTCTGGGCATCTGGGGTCAGCAACAAGAGATTGTCGTGAATTATCCAAGAAGAATTCATGTAAATTATTCCCAAAAACAACATCAGCACTAAGTTTATTAGAACCAATTCAATGCGTTGTTCTTTGGAAATTCCTAACAACACTTATTTTTTTCTGAAGAATATTTTAATCGGAATTCCTGTAAAATTAAATTCCTCTCGCAATCTGTTTTCCAAGAAACGTTTGTATGAATCGCCAATATACTGAGGCAAGTTGCAGAAAAAAGCGAAAGCTGGGGCATGCGTTGGCAATTGTTGCACAAATTTGATTTGTACATACTTCCCTTTCAATGCTGGTGGCGGAGTTGCTTGAATGATTGGCAACATGATATCATTCAATTTGGACGTTGGAATTTTCTGTGTTCGATTTTCGAAAACTTCCATGGTCGTTTCCAACGCTTTGTGCACACGCTGTTTGGTGATTGTTGAAGTAAAAATAATTGGAACATCATTGTAAGGTGATAACATCTCACGAAGATTGTCCTCATATTCTTTCATGGTTGTATGGTCTTTTTCAACCAAATCCCATTTATTGACCAATACCACAACACCTTTTGAGTTTTTCTCAATGATGTAAAAAATATGCAAATCTTGTTTTTGAAGTCCTTCGACAGCATCGATCATAAAAATACAAACATCAGCTCCTTCAATGGCACGAATTGAGCGAAGCACCGAATAATATTCAATGTCTTCAGTCACTTTTGCTTTTTTACGAATTCCAGCGGTGTCGATAAGGTTAAAATCAAATCCGAACGCATTGTAACGTGTATTGATCGTATCGCGCGTTGTTCCAGAAATGGGTGTTACAATGTTTCTATTTTCGCCTGTAAGCGCATTTACAAGCGATGATTTACCAACATTTGGTTTCCCAACAATGGCAATTTTTGGAAGATCATCTACTTCGTTGACAGTCACATCTTCTTTGTCAAAGTGTTTTACGATTTCATCCAACAAATCGCCAGTTCCACTTCCGCTTGTTGCTGATAAATCAAATACATCACCCAATCCAAAAGCATAAAATTCCGATGACAATCCAAAACGATCCGCACTGTCCACTTTATTTGCCGCAATGAGCACAGGCTTTTTAGATTTTCGCAAAATCTTCGCAACAACCTCATCCAAATCTAGGATTCCTGTCATTACATCCACCATAAAAACAATCACCGTTGCTTCTTCGATGGCAATTTCAACTTGTTTTCTAATTTCTTCCTCAAAAATATCATCAGAACCCTTGATGTAGCCACCAGTATCGATCACAGAAAACTGAACTCCATTCCATTCTCCTTTGCCATACAAGCGATCACGCGTAACACCACTCACCTCTTTCACAATCGCACGACGCGATTCTGTCAATCTATTAAAAAGCGTTGATTTTCCAACATTTGGTCTCCCGACAATTGCAACTATATTGCTCATTTCTTTTAATTATTGATGTTGGACAGTGGATGTTGGCTGTTGGACACAAGCAGTCCAATATCCAGCATCCATTATCTAATATCCAATTTAATACCCGTATTTCTTTAATTTTTGCTCTGATCCTCTCCAGTCTTTATCGACTTTTACGAAGGTTTCCATGAACACTTTTTTCTCAATAAATTTCTCAATATCCTGACGTGATTCACGCCCGATGCGTTTCAACATTTCGCCGCCTTTTCCAATGATAATTCCTTTTTGAGAATCTCTTTCTACGATGATCAGCACACGAATGCGCGTCAAATTTGGTTCTTCTTTGTATTCTTCAATTTCAACTTGACATGAATAAGGAACCTCCTTTTGGCAATGAATAAAGATCTTTTCCCGCACCATTTCTGAAATGAAAAAACGCATTGGTCGATCAGAAATATCTTCTTTGTCGTAGTAAGCTGGCGATTCTGGAATTAACTCCAAAATTTGCTCCCACACTTGCGGAATGCTAAAACCATGTAATGCTGAAATAGGGAAAACGATTGCTTTTGGAAGTTTTTCTTGCCAATACGCAATGCGACTCATCACTTCAGCTTGATTGCTGAGATCAATTTTATTAATCAAACAAAACACCGGAATGTTCAAGCGCTGAATGCGTTCGAGCGTTTCCTTGTGGTTCATTTCATTTTCTTTTGTGTCTGTGATAAACAAAAGCACATCCGCATCTTTGATTGACATATTCACATAATCCATCATTACTTCATGCATTTTGTATGCGGCATTCACAACACCTGGAGTATCCGAAAACACGACTTGGTAATTCTCATCATTGACGATTCCTAGGATTCGGTGACGTGTTGTTTGTGCTTTTGAGGTGACGATAGAAATTTTCTCACCTACCAATTGGTTCATCAATGTGGATTTCCCAACATTTGGACTACCAACAATATTCACGAAACCAGATTTGTGTGCCATTTAACTGAAATATTTTGCAAAGAAACGAAATTTAAAGTGGCAAAGCAAGGAATATGCAATAAGACCCTAATTCTGAACTGGTTTCACTTCTTTGGTTTTGGCGTTTTTTCCGTTAAATCGAAAATTAAATCCAAAAACCATGTTGTACTGCGAAAAGAAAAAATGCTGACTTGCTTTATCGGATTTGTTCATGGTGGTGCGAATGTCGGGCATGTGAATAAATCCTCCTTTCCATTCAGATTGAATGAAAAAGTACTTGAACAACGTTAAATTCAATGAAAGTACTCCTCCCAACCCGTAGCCAGCGAGGTGAAATTCATCGTATCTTGGATTATTCAATAAAGTTGTGTTGGTACGCGGCAATAAAAACCCGATTCCAATTCCTTCATTTGCTGCCAAACTGATATTTTTTCGACCTAACAAAACATCAAACCTTCTCACTTCAATGTTTTCGTAATTCAAGCCATCTGTATGTTCAAATTGCAAGAAATCCTTCGCTAACACAATGTCATCGTCGGCATATTCTCCATCATACGCTGTACCTGAATTCGCAATCGAACCATTTATTTTTACTGTTTGAAACGCCTGCATCACGTATTTCATGTGATCTGCCCCAAAAGAAATGTTGTAATGGTCGTGAAAAAAATAACCAATTCTAAAATTGTATTGCGGAATAGTAATTGTCTTTGGATTAAAATACAAACGTGCATCAAAGGCCGACTGTCGATCCTTTGCAACCACATCATCGAGTGTGAAATTATAGTCATTTCCTTGGAATGTAATGTTGCTCTTGGAATAAGCAGCTCTGTTCCAGCCCCAATACAGAAAAAAATTGCCTTTGCGATAGTAATTGTCTTTGACGAGTTGGGCGTTCGCAGTAGTAAATTGCAAGAAGATCAACCCAAAAAGAATAAATTTAAGTCTGTTTTGCACGAGATTATAATTGAGGTGTAAAGGTAGGGAATAAAAGACGTCAACATTAATATTCTGCACAAAAAAAGGACAGCCAAACTGACTATCGTTTCAACACGAGATTGACAACCACCGATATCCGCTAATATCTTATAAGATGCAAAGAGTGGTGATAATCGATAATAATTACCAAAATGTATATTCCAAAAATCTTTAAAAGATCAGAATAAAACTCGCAACACCTAATAACAAATAACCCCTTTGTACACTTTTCGCTCTCTCCTATACCACTTTATTTTACCACTTTGATCTACCCACAAATACCTCGTTTTCTGGACTGCCTTATTGCCTGAAGTAATATAAAGACCCCTTAAATTCAAATGAATTAGATGAAACCTTCCAAGTGTACTTATTGATCCATTCGTAATACACAAGCTCGACCTTGGGTTTGTTTATAAGGAAAAAAGAATCTATTTTGATGGAAATAGCGTAAGCCGCATTGAACGGAATGCAGCTATCTTTAGGATTTTCAAGCTTTGTAACATGAATTTTACGAACGGTAGAAGAGTCAACCCAATGTTAATTAACGTTGTTAATCAGAATAGAGTCCACTTTAAAACTCTGAGAATGGCTTTGTAAACAAGTCGTAAGGCAGACTAAAAAAAATAAAACATTCATCATTTTATAAGGCATATTTTCCTTTTTATGATGCAATTTAGTTATTTCTTGGTTATTAAATTCGAAGCTGTTTGAGTCTAATTAAACTTTTTCGAAGGTAATTTCTTACTTTTCAAGCCCAAAATCTAAGCCACCTTTAATACATGGCCCTTCGATGTTGATCAGATTTCCTTCTTTGTCAATAATAGAAATTGAGTGTTTCCCCTCGTTAAAATCCATTTCATTCCTCAACACCTTTACAAAATCTATGCGATCTGCTCCTCTAATCTCTCTCTCAACTTGATCTTTGTTAATCATATTGCCGTTTAGGTCGTACCATCTTGGCTCCAAAGGTAGGCCCGTTGGTCCCGATTCAATAATGCAAAACCTGCCATCTTTCAATGTATGTCTACCTGACAAACATCTCCCAACATTGAAGTATCCAACAATTTTACTTCCATTATAGAAAGCATAAGTGCCTGGTCCTTGAAAATTCCCATTGAAAAATCCGCCAGTATATTCGTCACCATTTGGAAAAACCATTTTGGCATTTCCTGAGGGTAAACCATTTTCAAAACTGCCATAATATTTGAAACCATTGAAATTTGTTTCAAGAAAGTCTATTAAAACACCATTTTTAAAATTAGCATAGGAGTACTTTGTTCCATTATTCTCCCATAAACTAGCTTTTCCATTGACAATTCCATTTATTGATTCGCCAAGATAAATATCTCCTTTTGGAGTTTGAATATATCCACTTTGAATAGTCTTGTTTGGGTCGTAACCAAATAATAGATTTCCATTTTGATAGCGATAAAAAGATGAATTTGTTCCATCTGAATAAAACTCTTGATAAAATACTTCTCCATTAATGTATTCTTTACGAATGGATTCAATTCTATCAAAAATACTATAAGTGGTGGTGACCATAATACCAAAATCAACTTCGCTTTTAGAACCGACAAAATAACGGCCACCTGAAGCATGATTGTACATCCTACCATTAGTATATGATCCATCATTTTTGGACGTAATTTCTGATCCATTTTCTAGATAGAGTTTTCTTTCTGCTAAAGTTTTTGCAACAAAATTTAAATATGGTTCAGGCATTAATGTCGTAATGGTTCTCTCTGGCAAATAAACACCTATGCTTAATCCAACATCTTGGATGAATGCAATGCAATTGATGTTCAATCCAGTGTATGCAGGAGGCTTTTTCTGCCATTCTTCTTTCTTTTTGAAACTACTTTCAAATTGTTTGAGATCAACACGAAATGTTATAGTCTGATCAACTTTTTTCATACTTTCGTCAGATTCTGGTTGAATTTGACCTGGCTGAAAATCATAAAAAATCCCTCTTCCCTTTGAATTTGGGCCATTGCCAGGCCAAAAACCAAATTTAGCTATTGTAATAGGGCCGTTCTCAGTTTCTCTTTCCCAAACAACAAACGTATGTCCGGGAGAACCTATACCCTCGGAAGGGTAGGAAACAAAGCTTATCAAATAAGTTGGATAATTATTAAATGCTGGATCATGAATGTCAATATAAAATTGAGCCACTGATAAATGAGACCATAGCGTAAAAACAGCTAGAACTAAAAGAGATTTGAATAGAAGGAGTCTTTTTTCCATAGTAGATTGAAATTGAGACGAATATATATAAAATAAACTTACCTTGCTCTTTTTTTAAGCTGAAATAAGTTAAGTTTATTCCACATTTATTACTATCTTTAGACACAAACCAAAAAAACCGGCAATTATGCCTGCATCATTAAACTATCGCGAAAATTTTAACGAAAAATCTTGGGGTGCAACTTTTTCATTAATTGAATCAAATTCAGATGCTGAAAACATCTTTGTTTGCCATGCTAATATATGGGATTTGCAACAAATTGCAAATAAACTTGCAAGTCGAGTAACAGATAAATCTTGGATAATTGACTTGGATCAAAGAGCTCGACGTGCTTATGAAGATACTGCAGGGCGTACGGCAAAAAAATTAGTTAGAATTTTTAAAGGAAATTTGACTGATAAAGAGAATGTAAAAAGCGAGTTTGGCGAATTGATGGTTTCAATGGGATCGGCTAAAGCCTTAGAGGTTGTTTTTGAACATCGTTCATTGCCATTAGCGGAGCTTTGGAAACCCAATTTATCGCAGAATGAAGGGTTTGATTTTCATACAATATGTAAAGGAAAAATAGTTAATTTCGGTGAAGCGAAGTTTTCAAGTTCGTCCAACCCTTATGGAGGCAATTCAGGAGATACTTCTGGCGCAGGAGGACAAGCAGACAAATTTATTGAAGATGCTAAGCATTTAATGGATAATGTTCATCTAGGATCAATAGCAGGAGAAACTGAAGCATCTAATCTTGACAATGATATTTTCGGAATCGTATTAGGATTCTCGATAAATGCAAAGAATCCTTTGTTGATTCTAACTCGTGCTCTTGAGAATACACTAATTTATGAGAATCTAAAAAAGGCAAAAAATATTTATATAGTTGGTGTGAGTTATGACAATTCAGGAAGTTAAACAATCCGAAAACATAGAAGATGAATTGTCAAAAGTTTTAGACTTGATTCATCGTGAAGGACCAAAAGATGCAATTATACTGGAGAAATTAAGTTATATAAAAGAATTCCATCCTAAATCCTTTGAATTATTTGAAGAAAAAATAATTTCAGCTTTAGGACTGTTCTATAAAATTCAATCTCCGAACAATTTGTATTCATTTTTGATGCAGGGTTTTGGCCAAACTCACGAGGAAAAGTACAATGCAGTTTTAACTCCTGTGCAAGCCAGCATAAGACGTGCAATAGATGATGTGCAACATATCTCAATTTCTGCGCCAACCAGTGCTGGTAAATCTTATTCTATACGCGACTTTATTGCGGAAGACTCTGGCGATGCCGTGATCGTTGTTCCCTCAAGGGCTCTTATTGCAGAGTATGTTAATTCTATGAGGAGTAAGTTCGACGGTGATAAGAACGTAATGATAACTTCATTTGTTGACGTAATTTATACTAGCAGGCAATTACGGCGAATATTTATTCTTACGCCAGAGAGATCAAAAGATCTATATCAATTCAAAGATATAATGAACATCAAAACCTTCTTCTTTGACGAAGCTCAAATTTCTGAAGAAGTTACACGAGGAGTTATTTTCGATGTTACTGTAAGAAGAGTAAAGAAAAATTTTCCCAATGCTAAAATTATATTTGCTCATCCGTTTATAGAGAACCCTGAAGCACAATTTTCGAAACATCGATTGTCGACTGGTAATGAATACGCTCATGCTTATAATCATGGAGCTGTAGGAAGAATTTGCGTGCAAGAAAACTGGGGCGGTTATTACTATTTTTCTCCTTATCTGGAAAAAGGATATAATAAAAAAAACAGCATCGAATTTGGAAGTGATTTCAAAGCATTTGCTTTAAGTGGTGATCACTCCATTTTAGTTTATGTTTCAAAGAACTCGATTTATAATGGATCTTTCAGAGATGATTTTCAACAATACATTTCGGGACTAGCCACTATAGAAGATCCAGAAGCTATAGAAATAATTGAAACTATTAAGCATATCATTGGTGCCGATAAACCAGGACATTCATCTTACTTGATAGAATTGTTGAATAAGGGTGTTGTAATCCATCATGGATCCATTCCGCTAGAAGTTCGTTTTTTGATTGAAGCCTTTATTCGGAAAGGTTTTTCTTCTCTCTGTTTTGCAACAAGTACCTTAGCGCAAGGAGTAAATATGCCTTTCGATATTGTGTGGTTGCATAATAACAGATTTTTTGCTGGAACCAATTCTGAAAGAGCTTTGGCATTTAAAAATTTGATCGGTCGAGCAGGTAGGTTGACCAACAACAAGATATTTGATTATGGATACGTTTTTACAACCAGCGCTAAGCTTTTCTCAGAAAGAATAAAAACACCTTTCTCTCTCAATGAGGAGTCTCTTCTGGAAAACCCTCCAACTGGAGTTCACGAGAATGATGAAAAAGAATTTATAGAATCTATTCAAAATGATACTTTTAACGATGAAAAAAATGTTCCTCAAAAAAAAGTAGATCGATTATCTCATCCACTAGTTTTATTAGATGCAGAGCAGTTCTTGAATATTTTTTACAGGTATCCTGACGATTTAGGGAGAAGTATTGGAGGTAGTGACAATAAGGAAAAACGAGATCAGGCTAAATATTCATTAAAAAGAATTTTTGAAGCATCGTTAGGACGAGAATTACTTCTAGGTGAGACAAGTGTTTTTTATCAAGCGATTGATATTTTTTTTCATATTGCACAAGGTAGATCATTTAGCGAAATAGTCGGGATACGTTATAGTTTTATCTCAGGAAGGGATGACAAACTTGCGATTTATGCAAAGTTTTCTCAACCAGCAAATAAATTACCCGATAGTAGTTTAGAGAAGAAGTTTAGTCTTTTCAAAGCAGAAACCCTAAAAGAAAAAGTGAGTTACGATGCCGTAATGTACGACACTTATGACTATTCTGATCAGGTTCTTTCCTTTTCGATTTCAGACACATTAATCGCTGCATTTCAAATCTATTATGAACATCGACATGACCCAAGAGCGAACAGATTCGTTGAACTTTTCAAATATGGCACTAATAATAGTTTATACATTCTTTTATTAAGATACGGTTTTCCGTCAGAATCAGTCAAAGAAATTGCAGTTTATGTTCAAGAAATTAACGAGAATCAAATTTCGTTTCTAGAAACAATCGCAATTGCACCTAAACACATTAAAGATCTTGTAGAATGGTATTTGCCTGAAATGAAGTAATTACATGAAATATTGACCAGTTCTTGAAAAATGATAATTGTATAGAGAAGCACTTTAACTTCAAATAACCAGGTTCGAAATGAAGCCAAAATTCAGTATATACGAAAAAAGGATAGCCAAATTGACTATCCTTTCAATGGTAGCGGGGGCCCGACTCGAACGGACGACCTTCGGGTTATGAGCCCGACGAGCTACCAACTGCTCCACCCCGCAATATATGTTTATTGCTTTTTTTAAATCTAATATTTTCCAAGCTTGGAAAAAGTGCATTTTTAACGACTCGTTTGTCAAATGCGTTTGCAAAGATACACATTTTTTCATAAAACCAGCTGAAATAATTGTATTTTTCTAATTCAGATTAATTTTTAACAAATCATGTAACCAAATCGCATGTCATTACACTATTTAGTTAAATTTAGTACATCACGAATCATGGCGCTATGAAATTTACTTTACTTGCTTCTTTTCTTATATCCGCAACTCTTGGATTTTCGCAATCTAAGAAACATAAAATTGTGTTGCGATCAGATGTCATGACTTTTAAGTTCATTGACTTTAACAATCCAGGCAATGAATCTACTTGGACGCTCACACCAGGACTAAACCCAGACACTTACAAAACTGGTGACAAAGAAGTTTGGTTTTGCACAGACCTCGATACGCTCAAAGTAGCTGTGACGAAAAAGAAACCCATTGTTGATTTCATTGTGATCTACAACGAAAAAGATACTTTCAATACCCGTGTCGAATTTGTGGAAGTCATCGATTATTTGGCGCGATTAAAAAATGCAGGTACATATAATCTCAAGGACAAACGCAAAATTCCTGAATTCACCTACCAAGACAAAAATCATCCAGCGTTGGTGGCGTTGCGCAAAGAACACAACTTAGATTCAATCGCTGGAAATGGAAATGACATTTCACAACTATTGAATGTCATGCATTGGCTCCACAACAAAGTGCGCCACGATGGAAATAATGGAAATCCAGATACAAAAAATGCCAGTGCTATGATTTCTGCGTGCAAAGATGGTTCGCGGGGCTTGAATTGCAGAGGACTGGGAATTACCTTGAATGAATGTTATTTAGCCTTAGGATTTAAATCGCGCTATGCGACATGCATGCCCAAAGAAGCGCAATTTGATGATTGTCATGTAATTAACACTGCTTATGTTCCTTCCCTTTCCAAATGGGCTTACCTCGACCCAACACATGATGCTTATGTGCAAGACGAAAATGGTCAATTTTTGAGCATAGAAGAAGTGCGTGATCGATTGGTTCATGGAAAACCGCTGGTTTTGAATCCATCTGCTAATTGGAACAATCAGGAAAATACAAGCAAAGAATTTTACTTGGATTATTACATGGCGAAAAACTTGTACCGCATTGAATGTCCATTATCAAGTGAATACAACTTAGAAACGAGAGAACAAGGAAAAAACAGGGAATACATCGAACTTTTGCCGTTGGATGCATTGAAGTCAACATCGAAATTTGAAACATTCAACGACAAAAATTTAAACAGAAAAACGACAATGTACAAAACGAATAATCCGATCGTGTTTTGGGCGATTCCATAAGTTAATTGTTCTTATTCCCATAGGTGGTCAGAGTTATATGAGTGCATTTTCAGTTTAACGCAAAGAACACGGAGGGCGCAGAGTGAATCCAATACAATCAAGAATAGGTGTTAAACGATTAGTAACTCTTTGCGCTCTTTGTGCGCTCTGCGGTTAAAAGTGAATATTTTTTACCGCCAAGGTCACGGAGGCCCCAGAGGGAATCTATTACATTACAAAATAGCTTTTAAACCATAAAAACTCTTTGCGCTCTTTGTGCGCTCTGCGGTTAAAAGTGAATATTTTTTACCGACAAGGTCACGGAGGACCCAGAGGGAATCTATTACATTACAAAATAGCTTTTAAACCATAAAAACTCTTTGCGCTCTTTATGCGCTCTGCGGTTAAAAGTGAATATTTTTTACCGCCAAGGTCACGGAGCACCCTGAGGGAATCTATTACATTACAAAATAGCTTTTAAACCATAAAAACTCTTTGCGCTCTTTGTGCGCTCTGCGGTTAAAAGTGAATATTTTTTCCCGCTAAAGTCACGGAGGACCCAGAGGGAATCTATTACATTACAAAATAGGTTTTAAACAATAAAAATTCTTTGCGCTCTTTGTGTCCTCTGCGGTAAAAAATACGGCATTATTGATGCCAAATGGTGTAACTTCACTAACGAATTACAAACATAATATATGCTAATAATCATATGTTAACAGATTTATTTTAGCGAAGGATGTAACCAAATTTAAAATCACTACACTAACTTAGTGTGAACAAACTCAATGAGCAATAAAAAGAAAAAAGAATTCATGGCATTGTATGGGCCCATACATGCGCGCTTCGAACGCTTCTGCAAAGCAAGGGTTTATGGTGAAATGGATTTTAAAGATTTGATGCAAGAAACAGTTTTAGTTGCTTTCGAAAAATTTGAAAACATCCAAAACAAAGATGCATTTCTGTACTTTTTATTCGGAACAAGCATTCGAATTCTTTCAAACGCAAAACGTAAAATGAGCGAAGAAAGTTGGAATGAAACACATAATCAGAACGGTTCAACGCTCAACACAGCTGAAAAACAACTTGAAATTAGTGACTTGTACAAAGGTCTTTCAAAGTTGCCCGAAGCTCAACGTGAAGCATTGATTTTATATGAAATATCTGGATTTTCGGTAAAGGAAGTTGCTGAAATTCAAGACACAGGCGAATCGGCGGTGAAACAACGATTGGCTCGTGGAAGACAAGCATTGGCGGAGTTGTTAAGCGACGAACCAAAAATTGAAATGAAAAAAGAATATGTCTGAAAATACATTAAATAATTTGTTTGAGAAAGCGCGGAACGAAGCGCCGGAAACAAGCGTGCAAGAAATTCAGAAATGGATTGGCTATGCTACACTTGGAACACTACTCCTTGGGTTGTTCACAAAATTCAAAGTAGTATTTACCTCAAAATTAGGAATTATGTTTTATTCAACATTAGTAGCCACAGGCTTAGGAATCGGTGCTTTCTTTATGTTCGGAGGCAACGGAAACAACCAACAAAATGGTGCATTATTGGCGAAAGATTCTTATCCCAACAATGCGCTAAAAACGATTACATTGGTGGACAGCCAAGGCAGAGTTTTACCGAAAGATCCTTTGAAAAGCAACGATACTTCGGCTCGTTTTCCTAGTGCTCCAAATGTTTCTGGTCCACCAAATGTTGGTGCTGTACCCCCTGTGTTTCCTGCTCCGAGCCTTCCAGAAATGCCGATGCGTAGAATGTTTGACAACATCGACAAGTCTGCTCATTTAGCAAAATTCGACGACAAAGAGTATGGAGAATTTACATCTATCAGCACTTCTGGAATAGCGAATGTGCTATTAAAACAAGGATCTAAATGCGATGTTGTTGTGCAAGCCGACGAAAAAGGCAAAGAGGTCTTGACCATCAAAAATCAAGGCGGGACACTGCACATTGGCATTGATACCAAAGGAAAAAGTTACCACGACATTAATGTTTTAGTGATCGTAACGGTGAAAGATTTGAAGAGCATTCACTGTTCTGGAGCCACCGAACTTATTGGTGAAGGCACCATTAAAAGTGATAACTTAAAAATAACCACTCAAGGAGCTACGGAGTTAAAAATTGACTTGCAAACCGAAACGTTGAAAATGGATTTATCAGGCGCTTCTGAGTTGAATGTCAATTTGGAAACAACAAATTTATACATTGACGCCTCTGGTGCGAGTGAAGTTGAATTAAAAGGAACAAGTAAAAACATGGAATTGGATTGTTCGGGTGCAACAGAATTACAATCATACGAGTTAACTGTAAAAAATGCCGTGGTTGATTGCTCAGGAGCTTCCGACTTGAAAATAAATGTAAGCGATACTTTAGATGTAGAAGTTTCCGGAGCCAGTGATGTAAAATGCAAAGGCAAGCCATCCATTACAAATCAGGAAGTTTCTGGCGTTTCAAGTTTCAAACGTGTTTAAAAAGACTAATCAACACTTAAAATAACCTTTTAGAGTTTCTAAATCAGTACAATCTATATTTAGTTTAAGGAGGCATTCGTAAGGGTGTCTCTTTTTTAAAAATTAAATCATGAAAAAAATACTTATTTCAACCATACTCATTCTATCCTTCTGGAATTCCATTCTTGGTCAAAATTCCACAGTTAAAATTGTGACTACCGACCTTGACAACTTTTGGATTGCCTATGACGCAATCACCGAAGCTTCAGACAGTTTAGAAAGAATCAAACTCATCAATGAGCTGTATATTGACAAAGGCACAGATGGGCTCAAAGGAATGATTTCAGCTCGAAACTACAAGGATTATGAGTTTGTGGATGCGATTTTAAAATACCCAAAATACTGGAATTCAATTCGACCAAACACACACAATCTTGTAGCGCACAAAGAACAAATAGAGCACTATTTCGCGAAATTGAGAAACATTTATCCAGCGCTTAAACCGACCGTTATTTACTTTCCCATCGGCGTTTTTAGAAGCTCCGGCACCTATCAAGAAGATAAAGTACTTCTTGGTGCAGAATACTTACTGGCGCAAATGAACTCCGACCTAAGTGAATTGCCTGCAGGAGTCAAAGAGGCAATTGTCACATCTATGCCTTATAATATTCCGCTGATTTCCGTGCATGAACTCATACACACACAACAAAAACGTTGGGAAGATTTAAGCATAATTCATGCAAGCGTGGCAGAAGGTGTGGCAGAATTCATATCTACGCTCATCGCAGAAGCACCTCTGTCCGAGCCAGTCAAATTTGGGAAGAACAATCAACAAAAAGTACTCGATAGATACATGATTGAAATTTTCAGAAACGATGACGTTGCAAATTGGATGTGGAGTGAGAATACCAATGAATTGATTCAAAGAGACCTTGGATATTACATTGGCTATGAGGTTTGTGAACGGCATTACACGAACGCGATAGATAAACAAAAAGCAATCAAGGAGCTCATTGAACTTGATTACAGCGATGATACAGCGTTTAGCAAAATCCTAGATGGCACGGGGTTTTTACCTTTGACATGGAGTGAAATTGGAATCAAATACGAATCGATGTGTCCCACCGTAAAACGAATTGGTGAGTTTGAAAATGGGAGTGATGAAGTCTCGCCACAATTAAACGTAATTACCCTTGAGTTTTCTGAACCAATGAGCAACCGCTGGAGAAATTTTAGTCATAATGAAGCCATTCAAGGCGAGAAACTGAAAATAAAGAAAGTCATTGGATGGTCAGCTGACAAAAAACAGCTTTCCTTCGAAGTGGAAGCATTGAAACCAAACACACATTATCACCTTGTGATCTCTCAAATAACAAAAGAAGATGGCGGTAACGGAATGGTGCCGTATACGATTGAATTTGGGACTGGTGGGAGATAAAGTAGAATTAATTTAGAGGTTTAGAGAGGTTAACTTTTTGGGGGGCAATGGAAATGGGATGAGATTATGATTCTAAAAATTATTGAGTTATTGAACAAAAGTGGTTTTAAGAGTTTGCAGATTGGCGATGGACGAACTTTTCATCACTAAAGTTAGTTCGGAGAACTGAACTTTCTGCTACCACAAAACTGTCAAGCGGAGACGCCTCCCAATTGCCAATGTCCTGTTAACAGCTGGCTTTTTGTTGTTATTCAAGTTGTATCTCAATTTTATTTCGCTTGGTGTCAATGTCAAACCAATTTTGCTTGTCTGTATTAGGAACACATCCTTTTATGTCCAAGTTTCTTGTGTATCTGCTTAATGCTTTGTTTCCAAATTTCAAGGTCAATTCATATTCTGTCTGTCCGTCTTTGCCAATAAATGCTTTAAGAATAATTTGTTTGTTGTCGTTTACGAATTTTTGCGAATAGGTGTTGTCTTGTTGGTTTAATAAAATACCATCGCACCAAAAGCCTCTAATTTGGTCATTATCTAAATGCTCTAGTGCTTTGCAGATTGTATATTCTAAGTATTCACAAAAGTCTTGATCTAGCATTTAGTCTTTTATTTCAGTCGGATTAAAGTCAAAAGTCTTAAAGATTTCATCAATATTTAGTTTGCAGTCATTGGGCAAGTTTATTGTCGCAATGCCACCAAAGTCAACTTGCCAAAAACCACCATGTTTCATTATTTCATCACCTAAAAGTCTGTATTCAGATTCTTTGAATTGTGAATTTAAAAAAAAGCGTCTTGTTACAAAATCTGATTCCTTTGTGATTTTTATTATTTCGTGTTTCCCGTCATTATTAAGTCGAGTTTTAAATTCAGTCCCAAGTGTCAACCTGCAATTGAAAATTTCATTTTCTGACGTTCGAAAAGTATTCTCAGAAACCTGTTCAACCTTAATTGTGGTTGTCAGTTTTTCTCTCTTGTCGTAAACTTCTATTTCAACTTTCTTTGTTTGCATAATGTATGTTAAAGCTTGCAGGTAATGTTTAACAGCTAAAGGAAAGCAGACTTACTTTTACTACTATCTCTGCTGGCACAAACGTAATAAATAGTTACTACCTTTTTTGAAAGCGCCAACAAAAAATTTATATCGCTGATAAATTTCGCTTGCGACTTGCAGGAACTCCGTATTTTCCGTTATGTGATGTTTGATCATTTTTCCGCTAACAATTCTAGTCCTAACGATTCATAACTTAATGCATTTTCAATAGCAGAAAAGGTTGTCCAATTATAAGGAACTTTTCTGCCTTTGTAAAGTTCAATTTGCCTTTTGTGGTCTGGTTCATTATCCCAAAATGTAACATTTCCAATATTAATTTCTTCATACTCCCACAAAATAGGAAAAGTTAATTTGAAGTTATGTATTAGCTTAGGGCAATATCCTTCTTTTTTATTTGTTCGTGATGGGAATACAAAATTACTTGTCCCTACATTTTCGGTTTTTCCAGCTTCTATTCTAGTTGAAAAATATTTTATGCCATCTAATTCGGTTTTCTCATTAAGAATATATTGTAAAAAAAGTTGTGGTATAATATATTCAGGTTTGAAGGTGTCTGTCCTTCGTGTAACTTTAATTGATGCTGCTACAGTCAAAGGATAAAAAAGTATAAACCTAAATATAGCAGAAGATAATTCGGCTCCCTCCAGTAATTTTATTTCCTCTAATAACTCATATACTGATTTGATTTCAATTAATTTTAGAGTTTCATTGTTCACAAATTTACTTGCATAAATGTCTTTTAGAGGTGGCTGATTTATTTCTGTCCAGCAAACAAAAATGGAATTTCCAAAATATAAGCAAGGATGTCCTGGAATACTATATCGTTGTGTCGACACCAAACCTCTTTTCTGAAATGGTATGTGAAATATTTCTTTTCTTCCAAAGTCACTTGGGTCACTATCTCGTCTAACTCTTATTCTATATAGAGTCAGAGTATTCTTCGGGAATATTAGTACTGCTTCCTTAAAAAGTTTTGATGTCCCAAAGAGAATTTTATTTAGCCCGTCTTTTAAATGGGTATAAGCTTCATTTAGTTTGCCTAAATAATATGCGTCTAAACTTTTATTTATATAAACAGAAAACTCATCAATAATTTCAGAAAAATAAGTGTATTCTACAGGTTGATTAGGATAATGAGTTTTGTAAAATGCTTCCCAAAATAATTTGTCATTTAGAACTTTACTGTATTCTTTAAGCGTTTCGTCAATGTGCTCTGGAAAATATTTTGCGGTGGCTATTGAGGCCTGTTGAAAAATAGGATGTGATAATAATCTTTTCGTGTGTTCTTTTAATTCGTTCATTTCCTATCATTGGTTGTTTGCATTTGTCAATGTTCTTTAGATGTTGGCTGCACTATTCAAGTATTACACATAAAGGTTTGCAGCTTTGCGAAGTGGCGGAAATCGAAGGACAAATTTTCATCTTAGCACAAAAGTTCAATTGAATTCCAATGCTCAAATTTAGTACACCCCCATTTTGCCAAACTGCTTTTGTGCGCAGTTATTTTGTTTTTCTAATTAACTCAAAATCTATTTTAATTGGAGCCGGTTTGAGAAATACTTCTGATTTTCCATCAACCTCCATATCTTTTCTCATTTGCTCAAATATCACATCAGCTAGTTCACAAAGTTCTTTATGTAAGACTTTAGCTTTTTCATCATCGACTCCTAAAAAATCATGAAATGGAATGATTTTCTCTTTATATTCTCCAATTCTATTACGTAAATTCTCCGACCCAAGTAAGGAAGTCTTGCCAAAAATCCTATTCAGCATTGTAAATTTAACTTCATTTGGTAAGGAAATAAATTCTCCATCACAAAACAAATTCATAATTAAACCAATTACAGAGGAGTATGCTTCAAGTCTTCCTTTAAACCTTGGATGTGAGAAAAATGTAGGACGTAATGCATCTGCAATTTTTATAATCAATTCAATTGTATGAATTATAAAAGGGATTGAATCAGCATTGCGTGTTATCTCATCTATTGATGTTAATAAAGATTTTTTGCCGTCTCCTAAATGCTTACTCACAAGTTCTCCATTTTTGTGAGCAATTCCATTTCTTATATGTGTCAATTTTTTTGCAAATCTAACATCATCATCATTCCAAAGAGAAATAATCTTGAAATACTCAGCTACATCATTTAATGTTTTCTTGGAAAACGAATCTTTTAATATTGATTGAGCCACATCGTCAACTGCTATAAAGTCACAAGCCTTATTTAAACAGAACCTTTCAAGAAGACCCTGTAATTCAATAAATAATGCAGAGTTGTTTCCTATGAAATATAATTCAAATGCACTATCAAATAGAAAATAAGTTAAACCGTCTGCTGCTCCACGTTTAACGGATTTTGGAGGAAACTTTTTATCGAGTTCTGTCAAGAGTTTCTGAAACCTCTTTTTACCTGGTTCAATATTATTAATGATTGTTTCTTGAACCTCTTTAAGTCGATTTTCAATGCCGGCTTCTTTTACATATAGTCTTTTTTCAAGAAGTTCTACGTATTCTTTTGGTGGTTTATTTTGGTTCATTTGGACTTATTTTCATTAAATAGTGAAATCTAAAATGACACTTTTCATTATAAATCTTTTCATCTCGAACAATCCATTTATATGTTTTTGGATAAAGGAATTCCATAATATTAAAAGCAGCCAACCAAAAAGAACCTCCAAAATCTTGAAAACGAATAGTATTATTACTCTTGTTGGTTTTATCTAATAGAAATTCGCCAACCTCAATAAAGTCATTTTGATCATACTTCTCATAGACCTTTAAAAGGGTACGTTTTGATTTGTTGCTTTTATGTGCTACATAGTTTCTTAATGCATAGAAATCGTCAATATGACTTTTTGCTTCGGTACTAATTTTTTGAAAAGGATTCTTGTTATTTATTAGCACTTTTTTACTTATTGCTTTTAGATTTCCTACACTTTTTAAATCAAAATAACCTAATCCATTCAAATAGCCAATACATTCATCGATTGTTATCTTTAGTGGAAGTTTCAAATCAAGTTCTTTTGATAGTTGGCTGGTGTCAACATTAAGGCATTCACAAATCATTTTTTCAATATACCATTCCCAATCACAAATTGTCTTTACAGTAAATGCCTCAACAATTTCAGAAGTTTCATAATTTGAGTATAAGTTCCCTCTTAATGCTAAAACTTTTGCAAATAGAAACTCTGCCTGAGAGTGAATCCTTGACATATACATAATCGTGTACTGATAACCGTGAGTCTGAAACTCACCATTATTTACTAATTCAATATGGTCTTCTTGTTTAATTTTCATTCTCTAATTACGGACCACTCAATTATCCATCCCACAAAATAAGCCAAAAAACCACATCCTTGATATCTTTGCTTTACACTATAAGAATTAGTTTCATGATAATTTTTCGTCATTTTAGTATTGGTTTCAATTAGTATTTTTTAGTGCTTTAACTACAACTCATTCATACACGCAACTCCCCTCCAACTTGTCAATCTTCTCATTTTTTCACATACACACC
Organism: Crocinitomicaceae bacterium; assembly: GCA_965247975.1. Lineage (GTDB taxonomy): Bacteria > Bacteroidota > Bacteroidia > Flavobacteriales_D > Crocinitomicaceae > Taishania. The sequence goes on along the minus strand of OZ252050.1, from coordinate 421,751 downwards.
TAATTAAAAATCAATTAAATAGCTGATGTAATCAGTTGTAAACGCTTCAAACAAATTCAACCTTTTGCGCCTTTCCAAATATATTAAATAAAAAATCACATTCACTACAGGAAATTTCCCCTTTTTTTGGAGGAAATTCCCCCTCCCACACCCGGGGAAATTTCCCCCTTTCGCGTATTGGGGTTTTCTTCTCATGGTTCTTATGCATGTTTAAAACTGACATGAACATAAACTTTTTGTAAGGCTTCATGGATAAAATCTAGTCATCACATTGTCAAGTATTTTAACGTAAAGTGCCCTGCTCAGAACTGCTCTTACAATTTAACAAACTTCTTGGATGTGGTGAATAACTCCGTTGAAATTCGAACTACATAAATTCCTGAAAGTTGATTTTCTATAGAAATGGCGCTTCCGGCATAAGATTTATCGCTAAAAATTAGCTGACCCATGGGGTTATAAATTTCCAAAACAACAGGTTCTGAAATATTCGCTATAAAAAATTCGTCTTGGATTGGATTTGGATGAACATGGATGTTGGCACCATCAACTTGCTCCTCCATGCCAAGATTGGTAATTAGTGAACCGTAACTGCCAACATATTCAACAGAACAATCAAAATAGACCTTAAACTTCCAAAACCTGCTATAAATGCAACCTGAAAGACAATCTCCCCATGCAATTGAATAGGTTAGTTCTACATGATCAGGAAAAATCGAACTGGTAATGTCTCCTCCATCGAAAACAAGTGCATTCAATCCAGCGCCAAACACCAATGGTTCTTCCATAAAGGCTTCGGCTAATGCGAATAAATTGTAGTTGCTATCTGACACAAAACTTGCATGGTGATAACTAAACAAATTACCGAATTCATAATATCCCGTTAAATTTAATGCGTGTGCTGAAATTAAGCTATCTATGTAAAAATTACCCGTTGGAATATTGTTATTTTGTAATGAATCCATCCACCACAGGGTTTTACTGGCTTCAAGAAATAACATATTTAATGTTGGAATATTAAGCGTGTGTACATTATACATGTCTACCACTGTGTCTCGCGCGGGAAGACCAACCGCATTGTATACTGCAATTAAAGCCTTTAAAATTGTGTCCGTATGATTTTGAGGAATGTGTATGCTATCCAAATAGATGGAATTTTCATCCAAAAACTTTCGCATTGTTAGTCTTTGCGCATCATCCATGTATAGCATTTCGACACTTTCCGAAGCAGTGCATGAGGACGGAATTGTTTGAGCATAAAATGCACTTCCAAGAATTAGGAAGGCTAAAACGGTAAATAGGTATTTCATATCTGATTAGTATTTAAAATTAATTGCAAAAAGCAAAGCATTGTCTAATCACATCCTGCTCTAAGAATGACGAGATTTAAAAATCGAATTTAAACATCTTTTTCGACAAATACAACTTTAATCATTTATCTTCAACAGATTAGGTGTTTAGTTGCATTTCTAGGGAAAACCCTACCTATTACTCTATGACCGCTCCCTAACTTTGTCAAAAAAAGACAATGAAAAAAGGAATTTTTAGCATCGCATTCATAGGACTTGTAGCTTTAACAGCGTGTAAAAAAGAAACGCCAGAACCAACGAACAACGGAAATCCAACTCCAACAGAAGCAATTGTGATGGGAACAGGGGTTTTCAACTACCTAAACGATGGAGGTGAATACAACTTTCAAGCTATCAATTATGTGCTTCATAGTGATGGACAAGCAGGAGTTATTATTCAAGATTCTACCCTTGACATTCATTTTCAAGATAAAACAACTGAGCGCTATTTGAGTTTTCGCATTGAAGGAAAAACCATTCCAGTCGCTGTTGGAACGTACGACATCGAAACACCTTATACCAGTAGTTCACCTTACCGTTTTTCAATGGCATCAAGCGGTGCAGATTTGCCTTTGTTTTTTGAAGCAAACTCAAACACGAATAATGGATTTTATTACAACGGTGCAATAATTGATAAATATGCTCAGCTGACCATTACCGAAATTACAGCAACAACCATCACTGGAACATTTAGTGCAGATATGTATTTTGGATTGGATTACAGCAGCGGCAACCCAAGTCATACTAATAAATTAGAAGTTAGAAATTTAAATTTTAGCGGAACGTATCAACGTTTGAACTAGGAATTCAAAAATTAATGCTTGTCGTGAACTTTACCAGTAAATGAAATATCTTATTGATTTTCAACTTGTCCCCCCCTCAATCCCCCTTCAAAGGGGGAAGCGTGAAAATCAACTACTTTTGATTTTGGAAAAAATTAATACTTCTTTAAAATCCTCCAAAACACTTTGGGGGATTTTTTGTTGGCTCTGTTGTATATCACTATTGTCCAATAGAATAGTTTTTGGTCTCAAACACTCAAATTTACGACGAAAATGGAATTTTAAAACTTTGGGACTTTAATCTTTAAAAACTTATGTTTCTTTGAAAGTCACTAGTATCTAGCAAAAAATTAAACGTTTATTTTCCTAACAATAGTAAGAGACTTAAACTTTAAAATTAGTTTGGGGCTTAAAATTTTAGTCTTAAAAAGAGATCTGTATCGGATATAAAATCCGTCCTAATTTTGAAGAGTGAGAAGAAAAAGCGAGAGCTTTTGAAGACCAAACGTTAGAGCAGGGATAGAAAATAACTGAATGGCGAACCGATTACAAAAGGGGCTTGTCCTCTGTATTCGTTCTTTTTCAGAACGAATGCACTACTTTTGTTAAATCGGTCCATTCAGATATTTTCGCCGAACGGCTTAAAATTAGGACTAGACTTTTTTGGTTCTTTTATATTTACATCAAATTTAATAAATGGTTCGTACATTGTTGTTAAACAAAGTGTACTGACTATCGTGTGTGAGAGAGTTTTGGTTTAGGTAAACATTCTTGTTATATCGTAAAAAAGATTGATCCACACACGTTTTTTCTCAAGAGTCTGGACAGTACTTAAGGCCGATTTATTCGAGCTTGGATAAAACAAAAGAATAGACGGAAGGGGAATTCAGTCATACCTGTAAAATTAGAGTTATGCGTTATTTAAAACAATGTGTTGGAATTGATGTTTCCAAAAATTCGTTTACCGCATGTGTATGTAAACGAGATGTGTCGGGAGAATTTAAGTTTTCGAAAGGAGCTGAGTTCTCGAATAATAAAAAAGGCTTTAACCAATTGAGTCGTTGGTCAAAATCTGAATTAGAAAAGGATGTTGAAGTAGTTTTCTTAATGGAGGCAACAGGTGTTTATTATGAGTCTTTAGCTCATCACTTGTTCAATTTAAAACGAACTGTTCATGTTGCTTTGCCAAATACTACCCGACATTATTTTTCTAGTTTAAATGTCAAAAGCAAAACGGATGCTTTAGATGCAAAATGGCTAAGTCAGTTTGGAGTAGAGAGAAATCACAAAGCCTGGATTCCACCATCTCCATTAGTTCTCCAGTTAAGAAATCTTACTCGATATTATGTTCAATTACAGGAGCAACGAACAGCACTGATGAACATTAAACATAGTAAAGATTGCTCCCATGACATCCAAAAATTCATTCTTCAAAGCAACAAAAGTCTTATCTTACAAATTGAAAAGCAAATCGAAAAATGTAAAGAAGAAATCGAGACCCTCATTAAATCGGATACGTCATTTTATAAAAAAATCCTAAGATTAGTAACAATTAAAGGAATTGGCTTAATGACCGTTGTAACCATATTGTCAGAAACAATGTGCTTTGAGCATTTTCATAGTATCAAACAATTAACCAGTTTTGCGGGATTTGATGTCGTTCAAAGAGAATCAGGATCATCGGTTCGAGGAAAAACAAGTATCTCTAAAAAAGGAAATAGATATATCAGAAACACCTTATATTTTCCATCAATGGTCGCTAGCAGATGTAATCCTGAAATGAAAGAAACATATCTTAGAATTAATCAAAACAAAGTCTCGAAAAAAATTGGATTAGTAGCTGTACAAAGAAAGTTATTAGCTCTAATTTTTACATTGTGGAAAAATGAAACTGAATATGATCCAGAATATAAAAAAGTAGCCTTAACTTAAGCTAAGGCTACACAAGATAGTTTAGAAATTAAACTTCTTTAGTTAGAACAAAAATAAATTATTTTTGAGAAATATTTGGTTTTTATAACAGTACCTTTTTTTGGCAATGAAAAAAAGAACAAAACTTTATAGGTCAATTGTGATTTTCACCAAAACAATCCCATTTTCATTTTCCATAATTCTCGTTACTTTTGCATCACGCAACATTATAAAAGAAAAACGCACCATGATTCGATCCATTTCAACCATTTTAGTAGGACTTTTTTTAATGTACAGTTGTGGAGAAAAAGTATCTCCAGAAAATGCACCTGAATTACAAAAATCAACAGGTATAGCACCAAATGAGTTTGATGATTTGATGGCCAACATCGATATGCAAATTGATTCTTTGGCAGTCATGCAAAGCTTATTGTACACCAAAGATGAAAACACAATGATGGATGTGACAGCGTATCTAGATAAAAACGAAGCAATCACTAAAATCGTAGAATATTACCAAGATGGGAAAACTGGGATTGTTTCTCGCAAGCACTATTATTTCAACGGAGGCGCCAAATATGCTACGAAATGGGTTCATGAAGTACAACCAGCTGGCGGAAAACCGTATTATTCAGAAATCGTTACGTTCTACGATAAAAACCAAAAGCCTACTAGTTCAAAGGAGCGAAAAGCAGATTTCGAAGAAAATTTGGAGCAAAGCGAATTCCACAAATCAAAGATTCTGGATCTGACTGTTGATAATGCCTACAAAGTATTAAATCAGGAAGATGAATACTCGATTACCTTTCAAGGATTTGCTGATGCTGGACAATATTCCTTTTTAATTGTTGGAGCAAATGATCCAAATGGTTATACAAGTTCACTGTCAATTCAACAAAACTCACCAACCCTAATGTCACTAAAAGCACAAGGCGAAAAAGCGCTTGGCACACCGCTCTCGGTCAATTTTGTTCGCATGGTTGATCAGCAAGGATATGAAATGCAGATTTTAAACGACGTGCAATTCGCCGCAAAATCGAAATAGGATTAGTGGATTTTTAAAATAAATTTTAAGTCAAAAGAGTGAAAGTGAAACTTTTACTATTCGTGAAATTAACTGGCGTACATTTCACACCTCAAATTCGTGCATTCGTGGTTGAAATTTGCCTCGAATGCACGAATTAAAAAGGAATAATGGGTAAGAAACAATTTATCTTGTTGATTTTCAACGTGTAATTCCATTTCAAGTTGTCATCCCCCTTTTCCCTGCACTGCCGTTTTACTTCGTAGCTGCCAAAGGCGGTGGTCTTCGAAAGTTCTACTTTCTCTTCCCTTCAAAGGGGGAAGTCTGAAAATCAGCAACTTTTGATTTAAAAACGAGGTACTGATAAAGAAGCTGAAAGGCTTTCAAGTTTCTGTTCAATTATTGATTTTATCCAATCTCTCGATTGCTTTGTTCTACTTGAATTGTTAAAATTCTCCATTCATCCCACTTCTTTCACCATTTAGCAAATTGTTACTTTTTGAAACAATTGAATTATGTACTATTGTAAACAAGATTATCAACTAACACACATGAGAAAATTCTTACTTCTTAGTTTTCTGTTGCTAACTACACTCGTTTCTGCACAAGAAATGAAAGTTACGGGAACAGTATACGATACAACAGGTGTCAAGCCTTTGAAAAATGCGATTGCTATGGCCATTCGTGTGAAGGATTCCTTGCTTTTGTCTTTCGATAGAACAGATGCCAATGGTTATTTTGACCTAAAAGGCTTGCAAAAGGATACTTTTTCACTCGTAATTGCACATCCAGATAGCGATGATAAAACGTATTACATCTTCGGAAAAGATGACAATTTAGTGATTGACATTGCGCGCATTGTTATGCCACCAAAATCGCAACTCATTGAGGAAGTGGTCATTTATGCATTCAAAGATCCGATTTACTACAAAGGAGATACACTTGTGTATATTGCCGATTCTTTTAAAGTTGGCGAAAATGCTGTGGTGGAAGATTTGTTGAAAAAACTCCCTGGCATTGAGGTAGATAAAGATGGAAAAATAAAATCGCAAGGACAGGAAATTACCAAAGTGCTTGTTGATGGAGACGAATTTTTCGGAGATGATCCAACCATTGCTACTAGAAATTTAGGAGCCGATGGTGTAGCATCTGTTGAAATCTATGAGAAAGAAAATGACGACGGAAGCTTTGGAAGCGATGAAAAGATTAAAGTCCTCGATCTAAAACTCAAAGAAGACGCCAAGAAAGGTTATTTCGGACGAATATCCGGTGCCACCGATTTTGGGGCCACCAATGGCAAACCATTTTATGAAGGAGAATTGCTTTTAAATAAATTCAAGGGTTCACAGAAAATTTCTGTTTTTGCCTTAGGTTCAAACACACCTAGATCTGGCTTTGGCTGGGGAGATGCGAACAAATTCGGGTTAGACAATGAATTTGACGGAAATCAATGGCAAGGTGGAAATGCAACAAATAATTCAGGAGTTCCGCAAACATTAAAGGCTGGAGTTTACTTCTCAGATAAATTCGGAAAGAAAGGTAATGGGAAAATTGGATTCAATTATTCTTATTACAATACTCAATTGGATGCCACTTCAGCGAGTCGATCTCAGTATTTCTTAACCGACACTACCTATTACACGGATGATTCGACCAGAAATATTACACGCAACGAATCGCATCGTTTCAATGTGGATTTTTCAACGAATCTTGATTCGCTCACAACAGTTTACGTTAAACCAAGGTTGAAAATAGACAATTCAAAAGCCGATAACACCAACTTTTCGCAATTTATCAGTGAGGACAATACACAAGCGCTTTCGACTTTTGCTAACAGCACGAATAAATCAGATGGTTTGACATTTGAAACAACGGTTGGCTTGGAGCGCAAATTCAAAAAGCCAAAACGCATCTTGACAACCGATTATTTCATTAAAATGGTTGACAACAATACCAAAGGAAATCTGCTTACCCGAAGTATTTTTGATCCGCTATCTCCGTTTAACGACACGGTTGATCAAGCAAAAAACAACAATAACAGTACGATTGAGCACAGTGCATACATTGATTATACAGAACCAATCGGTAAATTTTTCAAAATTACGGCAGGTTACAATTTTATGGTCAACGACCTTAATCAAGATCGATCTACGTATGATAAAGTGAACAACGACTATTCTTCCTTCAGAGCAGATTTGTCAAACATTTTTGAATCTCAGCGTATGGAACACCGCGCAGGAATCAAAATTGGGATGGAGAAGAAAAAACACAGCGCTTTTATTCGCTTAGATGCACGAAACATCGTCATTGAAAACTTGAATCAAATAACCTTGGTAAATGTGAATCAAAACGTTTCGAATTTTCTTCCAAGTTTAGAATACGAATTTAAACCAAGTATGAGCAAAAGATTTAGCGTAAGCTACAATACGCAATCAACTTTGCCATCGATCAATGATCTTCAACCAGTTCCAGACAACTCGAACCCAAATCGAATTCAGCAAGGAAATCCAAATTTGAAACCAAATTACGAACATAATTTAAATTTGAATTTCAATACCTGGCAAGCACTTTCGGGCCGATATATTTGGTCAGGAATGTACGCTTCATACACAGATAATGCATTCGCAAATTCAACCGCCTTTGATGGCTTTGGACGTGCATTGTCGCAAACGATAAACGTAGATGGAAACACCAACATTTCCTTTTGGGGAGGTGGCGGACTTCCATTCTTGAAACAAAAATTCACGTTTCAACCGTGGGTTAATTTGAGCTACAATCATTATACAAACTTCATTAATAATGAAAAAAATGTAACCGATAACATTTACGCTGGTATTGGAATGGAATTACGCTTTGAACTTGATTCTTTGGAGATTTCAATCAACTCAAACTTTGATTACAACAACCCAAAAAGTTCACTTAGTTCGGTATCTAACACACCGTATTCCAATCAAACTTATGGTGCACGTTTTATGTGGAAAATGCCAAAAGGATTCAAGATTCTCACAAACTTTGATTACACCATCAATGGTCAACGAGCACAGGGGTACAATATCAACTTTTTCATTTGGAATGCAGAGCTTAGCAAGTCTTTCTTGAAAACGGAGAATTTAGTTTTGGCCTTAGTAGGAAGAGATCTCTTAAATCAAAACATCAACGCGCAGCGGCAAGTCACTGGCAACATAGTCGTCGATAATCGAACAAAAATCATATCAAGGTACTTCCTACTGAAGTTAACCTACCGATTCAATAATAATAAAACCAAAGAAACAGATCAACATGGCTGGAATTAAACAAGCACTAGTGATAGTGGCGTTGTTGGTTGTTGGTAACATCCAAGCGCAAATAACTGAAGGTCGCATTGTCTTTGAACGAAAAACAAATTTGTTGAAGAAATTTGGAGATGCAGATTTTGCCGAAATGTTCAAGGAAAACAAAACAAAGATTGATAAATTTGAAATGCTTTTCAATGACTCGTCGTGTGTTTTTAAACCTATTGAATCAGAAGAAGAAGATCAATTGGCATGGACAACTAATAAAAATACGATTTACCAAAATTTAAAAACAACGGAACGGATGTCCGTCTTAGATTTATGGGGAAATTCTGTTTTTGTGAAGGACACCGTAAAAAGTAAAAACTGGCAAATCACAGAAAGTCGCAGAAATATTGCAAACTACGAATGTCGCAAAGCCATTTGGCAAAAAGACGATACCACGCGCATTTATGCTTGGTTTTCTGTAGATGTTATTCCAAGTGTTGGACCAGAGCTCTTTTCAGGTTTACCAGGAACAATTCTCGGTTTGGCAACAGAAGATGGCGGAATTATCTACTTTGCAACAGAAGTAAAAGCGCAATCGGTTCCTGCAGAAAAATTGGCATACAAAGTGGGCAAAAACGAAATCTATACCGTTGAAAAAATAAGAAAGGAATTAGAAGAACGCTTTGCGAGTCAACCTTGGGGAAAAAGAGCTTTAATTGATTTGTTCCGCTGGTTTTAACCGTTTTCGGCAATCACTTCTTTTACCTCTGGTAAATGTTGTTTTAACAAATTCTCGATGCCACCTTTGAGCGTTGCTGTTGATGACGGACATCCAGAACAGGAACCTTTGAGCACAACAGTCACCGTTCCGTCTTCAAATCCGCAATAGTCAATGGCTCCACCGTCATTTTCAACTGCTGGTCGAACGTATTCATCGAGTAAATTCCGAATGGCATCATCCAATTCAGAAGGTGCATAAACTTTGCTTGGTGTCACCGAATCGTTGCTTTCAGTTACCAATTTTGGTGTTGGCATTTGAATCAAAATATCTTTTCCTGATTCAATCCAATCTTTGATAAACTGACGCAATTCCATCGTAATGAAATCCCAAGATAAATTATCGGTCTTCGTTACCGTCACGAAATTGGCAGTAATAAAAACGCCATCTACAAATGGGAAAGTCAATAATTCTTCAGCAAGAGGCGAATAGCCTTTTGCTTCAGATTTGGTTTTAAATTCAACTGAATCGCCCGTTCCAATCAAATATTTATTTGCCACAAATTTCATTGTGGAAGGATTTGGCGTTAATTCTGCATATATCGTTACTGGAACAGTCATTTTCTTTTTTTGTACAAAATTAAACTAAAAACCCGACTTCATCCTTCCAAGAATAACGAACTTTTAACAGCATCATTTAGTGAAATAGCTTAAATTTGTGTCATGCATAGCGCAAAACGTATTTCTTTGATTGGTTTGTTGCTTGTGTTTCTCGTTGGAAACATTGGTGTTGGTATTTTTACCCACAGCTGTGCTACAAGTGGAATTGAAAAATCATTTTTTGTGCAAGGTGAAGATCCCTGCGATGATCACCACGAACCAAAAGAAACAAAATCTTGTTGTCACGAAGTATGTACGCCAGCAGAAGAAGTACATGCTGATTGTTGCTCTACAGATGTAGAATATGTTCATTTATCGGTAGATCAAAAAGGTTCCGAACAGGATCAAACAACTGTGCTTTGCGCAGCAGAAATGTCTTCCGTTCTTTCGGTTCACCCAGAACCAGTTTATTTTCAGGAAGCTAACGCATTTGAAAAAAACAGCACAGATCCACCCAAACGGCAGGGTCGGAAAATTCATAAACTCAACCAAATTTTCGTGATATAGAAATTTATTCAAGAGCTAACTCAATTTAGTACTCATTGAATATTTTTTTATGATAAAACACATTATAATTATTGTCATGATTCTGTTTTCAGGTCTGGCAAATGCTCAACTAAAAGGTGTTGTTGTCGGAAAATCAAAAGACAAAGAAGCACCCATTTACAGAGCCAAAATTAAATTAATACAGGCAGGAGAAGGGGTTTTGACCACAGAAGACGGTCATTTTGAACTCATTCTGCCAAAAGAGTTACCTGACACATTAGTCATTAGTGCATTCGGGTATCTAAGCGATACAGTTGTTGTTACCAAAGAAGATCGATTCGCGACACTAAAAATCACGTTGTTATCAGATCAACTTTTACCAGAAGTCATCGTCGCATTTAAACGTGAGAATAAAGCAATCTCTCGACTTAAAGTACAACACGTTGAAGTACTTGGTTTGGGCGAACTCCGCAAGGCGGCTTGTTGCAATTTGTCTGAATCGTTTGAAACAAATGCTTCCGTGGATGTGAACATCACAGACGCTGTTTCAGGTGCTAAAAAAATCCAAATGATGGGATTGGATGGCGTCTACACGCAAATTCAAATGGAAAACATTCCGTATTTGCGCGGATTGGAAAGTTCCTTTGGGCTCAATTCCATTCCGGGTACGTGGATCAATTCCATTCAAATCACCAAAGGTTCGGGCACTGTTGTAAATGGGTATGAATCGATGGCAGGATTGGTAAACCTAGAGCTTCACAAACCAACATTTATGGAAGGATTTTTTCTAAATGTTTACGGAAATCGTTTTGGAAGAGCTGAAGCCAATGTGCATTCTGGCATAAAACTGAATGATAAATGGTCGACCGGAATTTTTGTTCATGGTGCAACAGTAATGACAGAAAACGATCATAACGACGATGGATTTATGGATGTTCCGAAAGGAAATACCGTTGCATTGCTCAATCGTTGGGCTTATCAAGGGAAAAACATGGAAGCACAATTTGGATTCAATGCGTATCAAGATTCCAAAACTGGCGGTCAAGTTGGCTACAACCGAAAACCCGAGTTAGGTAAGTATGGTGTTGAAATGGATGCAAGTCACATCGATGTCTTTTTAAAAACGGGAATTTTCATGAAAAAACCATATAATTCCATTGGTTTGGTTTCCAATTTCAAATACCAAACGGTTGATGCACTTTTCGGCAATTCAGCATTTCGTGGAGAAGAACAACGTGGTTATTTCAACGGGATTTTTGAAAGCATTATTGGGAACACCAATCACACGTATAAATTGGGATTAAATGCAGTTTATGTAAATCTTATTCAACGTTTGGACACACTCAACGATGATCGTTTGGAAATCGTTCCAGGAGCTTTTGCAGAATACACTTACACCGGTGCACGATTCACGTCTGTGCTCGGATTGCGGGGCGATTACCACAATTTGTTTGGTTTTCAATTTATCCCTCGTTTACACACCAAATTAGCAATTACAGAACAAACCGATTTTCGTTTCACCATTGGGAAAGGTTGGCGTGTACCGAATTACATGATTGACAACATTTCACTCTTGGCGACATCACGTACTTGGATTCCACCAACAACTGTGAAACAGGAAATTTCGTGGAACACAGGGGTTTCATTTGTCCAAGATTTTAAGTTGTTCAAGCAAAAAGCTAGTTTCGTAGTTGATTATTTCTACACATTTTTTGAAAATCAATTGGTCGTAGATCGCGACTTAAACGCCAATCAAGTTGTTTTTTCAAATCTCAGTGGAACGTCATTCTCTAATGCTTTTCAAGCAGAGCTTTCTTTTTCTCCCGTGAAATCATTTGATGTTCGCTTTGCTTACAAATTTCTAGACGTTCGAGCTGAATACAATGGTCAATTGCAACAAAATATAATGGTGCCAAAGCATCGCGGATTTGTGAACATCGGTTACCAAACGAAAAACAAAAAATGGCTGTATGATTTAACACTCACAGTATTCGGAAAATCCCGTTTACCCATTGCTCAGCTAGATTCAACTTCATTTACAACAGATAATGAAAGTGAGATTTACCCGATGCTGAATGGACAAATTACATACGTGCACAAAAAGCTAGAATTTTACTTAGGTGGAGAAAATCTTACTAATTTTAAACAGCACCATGCAATCATTGACGCTGAAAATCCGTTTAGTAGTTACTTTGATGCCACACGTATTTGGGGACCAATCATGGGATGGAATGTATACTTAGGACTACGATTGTCCATTGACCAAAAGAAAAGTCAAGAAATTAAAAATTAAGAATTAAGAAATTAAAAAATAATGAAAAATTTAATCCTAGTAATGTTTTTGTTGAGCTCAACGATAACATTGGCACAAGACAAAAAAGGAACAGAACTCGTAAAAATTCAGACTTCTGCAGAATGTGATGAGTGCAAAGTGCGTTTAGAAGAAGTTCTGAATTACACAAAAGGTGTGAAATATTCAAATTTAGATGTAGCATCTAAGGTATTGGAAGTAAAATTTTTACCAAGTAAGATAAGTCTTGCAGAAATTAAGCAAATGATCTCTGAACTTGGTTATGATGCCGATGACTTGAAAGCAAACCAACAAGCATATGACGCACTACCACAATGTTGTAAAGTTGGCGGAATGGAACATCATGATTGAGAAATCGTTTTGAGCAGAAATTTATCTTTCTAATTTTCAATTTATTCGTATTTTCGCAATCAATTTTAAAAAAACGCGTAAAATGTCATATTTGTTCACATCGGAGTCAGTTTCAGAAGGACATCCGGATAAAGTTTCAGATCAAATTTCAGATGCCTTGATTGACCATTTCATGGCTTTCGATCCAAAATCTAAAGTTGCTTGTGAAACATTGGTTACCACTGGATTAGTAGTTTTGGCTGGTGAAGTAAACACAAACACTTATTTAGATGTACAAAGTATTGCGAGAGATACCATCCGCAAAATTGGGTACACAAAATCTGAATACATGTTTGATGCTAATTCTTGTGGAATTATTTCAGCAATTCACGAACAATCTGCTGACATTAACCAAGGAGTTGATCGTTCGAATCCTGAAGAGCAAGGAGCGGGTGACCAAGGAATGATGTTTGGTTACGCAACAAAAGAAACGGAAAACTATATGCCTTTGGCGTTGGATTTAGCGCATTCAATTTTGCAAGAAATTTCGAACATCCGCAGAAATCATCCTGAATTGATTGGTTATTTGCGTCCGGATGCAAAATCTCAAGTTACGATTGAATATTCAGATGATAACGTTCCACAAAGAATCGACACGATTGTTGTTTCAACGCAACACGATGATTTCGCTGGAGAATCTGAAATGCTTCAAAAAATCAAAGCGGATATCATTAACATCGTGATTCCACGTGTGAAAGCAAAATTGCCTGCTAATTTGCAAGCATTATTCACAGATAACATTCAATACCACATCAACCCAACAGGGATTTTCGTAATCGGTGGACCTCACGGAGATACAGGATTGACAGGAAGAAAAATCATTGTGGATACGTATGGTGGAAAAGGAGCTCACGGTGGTGGAGCATTTTCTGGAAAAGATCCATCAAAAGTGGACCGTTCAGCAGCGTATGCAACACGTCACATTGCTAAAAACATGGTTGCGGCAGGTTTATGCGACGAAGTACTTGTACAAGTTTCTTATGCGATTGGTGTTGCTGAGCCTTGTGGATTGTTTATTGACACTTACGGAACGGCGAAAGTAAACATGAAAGACGGTGAAATTGCTAATAAAATTTCAGCGATTTTTGATATGCGTCCATACTTCATCGAGCAACGATTGAAGTTGAGAAACCCTATTTATTCTGAGACTGCGGCTTATGGTCACATGGGTAGAAAAAATGAGGTTGTTTCTAAATCGTTCAAATCACCAGATGGAACCATTGTAACGAAAGAAGTAGAATTGTTTACTTGGGAGAAGTTGGATTATGTGGATAAGGTAAAAGCTGCCTTCGGACTTTAAAGATCGTAGCAAAACACCCAACTCATCGTTAATTTAAAAATTTCAACTTCCTCATTTACAAAAGTAAACTCCGGAGTGAAATTTTTTAATTGCCTCGATTTATGAATTTTGCAACAATCTTTTAGTTTTGAAGTAAATACAAGATCCCATTTCAGTTGAAGTGGGATTTTTTGTGAATGGAAAGCTGGTTTTATGGAGTTCTATTCCCCAGCAATTGAAATTACAACTAGCTCAGTTCTCCGATTAAACTGATGCAACGTATCAAATGTTCTAGGATCCGTTTTCTTAAACGAATTAATGTATTTTTCATTCAAGACAACTGGAACAGCATCATTTTCAATTGGTTTTACCGAGAAATGAATAGCGTCTTTTACCCAAACAACTCTTGGCGCAGATTCGCCAACTCCAATTGCGCTAAGTTGCAAGGGATTTACACCTCTATCAACTAGATTGTTCAACCATTCGTTGGCTCTTCGTTGAGATAAAACGAAATTCATAGAGTCACTTCCACGAGCATCGTTGTGAGTCCTAATTTCAAAGTGGGCAATACTATTTGTTTCTATAAATTTTGCAATGCTATCAAACGTTTGACCATATTCAGCTTGAAATTCTTGTTCTGCCCATTCTTCGCCCAATCTTGTGCACAAAGGCCTTCGAAGTTCAGGAAGAAAATAGGTTTTACCCACAAAAAGCGAATCCTGACAGAATGAAGATTCTGACAAAAATAATAAGATGTAAATTAATAATTTATTCATTCTACGATGCAATCATAAATAGCTTAGACACTTTAAATCGTTGTTTAAATAAACTATTCGAAAGGCTCTATTCTAAAATTAAAATTATAAAATTTACAGATACACAGAGCTAGATTTTAAAATTCTGATGAATCCTCACTATTTCCCTGTAACAACATTAAAGTCATTGTCTAAAACTAACTTGGCATCCATTGCAGTTTCACTTCCTGGAATTACAAGACCTTTAATCATTCCAGTCTTTCTCGTTGTAACCAAAGAAACAAGTTGTGCTTCTGTTAATTTTTTTCCGAGTAATTCAAACGGAATTTTGAAGCCACATGCTTTAAAGTTTGAACAACCAATGGCCGATTTTCCTTTCATAAGTTTCGCTGTGCGGCATTTTGGACAATTGATTTCTTCCAATTTTGGTTTAGGAGCCGCTGGTTGTTTTGGTTTGACAACTTTCTTTTCGGGTTCGGTTTGAATGTTAAAGACTTGCGTCGGTGTATTGAAAATTACCTCATCGGTAAGTTCCCGCACCATTTTGTACAATTCGTCTTTAAAAACATCCAATTGATATTCCCCTTTTTCTATCAAACGAATTTTTCGTTCCCAATCACCCGTTAATTCAGCGCTTTTGAGCAAATCGTTTTGAATGGTATCAATCAAACTTATTCCAGTTGGAGTGGCGACAATATTCTTGCGTTTTTTCTCCATGTATTTGCGACGGAATAATGTTTCAATGATATTCGCTCGCGTGGATGGTCGACCAATTCCATTGTCCTTCATCAACTCGCGCATTTCTTCATTATCCACTTGTCTTCCAGCTGTTTCCATCGCTCTCAACAAGGTTGCTTCCGTGTAATACTTGGGCGGAGAAGTTTTACCTTGATGCACTTTTGGTTCGTGGGGACCAGACTCTCCTTCAGTAAATAAAGGCATTACTTTTTCTTCGTCAGGTTCTGCTTCGGCGTCTTTTTTCTGTTTGAGATCGGCATACACTTCTCGCCAGCCTGGCTCAATGATTTGTTTACCAGTTGCTTTGAATTCTAAATCGCCCACTTTGCCGAGAACGGTTGTGTTCGAGACCTTACATTCTGGATAAAAAACAGCAATAAATCGTCGGGCAACTAAATCATAAATTTGTTGTTCAGCGGGTGTAATTCCTGATGGATTCACTCCCGTAGGAATGATGGCGTGGTGATCAGTTACTTTTTTATCATCAAAGACGGTCTTGCTTTTTGGAATCGGATTTTGAAGCAATTTCTCCGTAAAACGTGTATAGTAATTCAATCCTTTCAAAATTCCAGGAATTTTCGGATGTAAATCTTCTGATAAGTACGTTGTATCAACTCTCGGATAGGTAACTAACTTCTTTTCATAAAGTGATTGAATATTCTTCAGGGTTTCGTCAGCAGAAAAGCCGTATTTTTTATTCGCTTCAACCTGTAACGAAGTTAAATCGTACAAGCGCGGATTTCCTTCCTTTCCTTCTTTTTGCTCAAAGGAAGTGACTTCAAACGGCTTGTCTTTCAGATATTCCAATCCTTTTTGCGCTTTCTCTTCCGACCTTAAGCGATCAATTTGACACAAAAATTCAGTTTCGCGGTAAAGCGTTTTCAATTCCCAATATTCTTCGATTTTGAAACTATCTATTTCTTTTTGACGTTGCACAATCATAGCCAGTGTTGGAGTTTGCACCCGACCGATGGACAAAGTTGTTTTTCCACGACCAAATTTTACTGTAAAAAGACGTGTTGCGTTTATTCCAAGCATCCAGTCGCCAATCGCCCTAGCGCTTCCAGCCGCGTACAAGTTATCGTATTGTTTTCCTTCGCGCAATTTTTGAAAACCCTCTCGGATTGCTTCTTCGGTCAGTGATGAAATCCAAAGTCGTTTGATGGGAACTTTACATTTTGCCTTCAACAAAACCCAACGTTGAATCAACTCTCCTTCTTGGCCAGCATCCCCACAATTTATCACTTCAGTGCAATTAGCTACTAAGCGCTCTATGACCGAAAATTGTCGTTTTACACCTTGATCTTCAATGACTTTAATGCCAAAATTTGTTGGGATGATTGGTAAATCTTCCAGTTTCCAATATTTCCAACGTTCGTTGTAGTCATGCGGTTCTTTGAGTGTACACAAATGCCCAAAAGTCCAAGTGACTTGGTAGCCATTTCCTTCATAAAAACCATCGTTGCGTTGTTTCGCACCAATAATTTCAGCAATATCTTTTGCCACAGAAGGTTTTTCGGCTATGCACAGAATCATGATTTACCTTTTTTGATGGCGTTTGGTGTACTTCAAGACTTTGAAACTCGCTTCGTGTCGATCATCTTTTTCATGTACTAAAACCGACTCCACATCCCAATCTTTCAAATCAAACGCTGGAAAAAACGTATCTGCCCCAAAAGATTTGTTGACATGTGTGATGTACATTTCGTCGACACAATTTATTTCCAATGCCTGCTGATAAATTTGTCCGCCACCGATGATGAAAACAGTTCGTTCAGTTTCGTGTTGATAATGCTCCAAACATGCTTCGAGCGAATAAAAAACTTCACATCCAGGAGCTTCGTACGATTTATTTCGTGTAAGAATCGCATTTTCGCGGTTTGGTAATGGTCTAAATTTCGCTGGAATAGATTCAAAATTTTTGCGCCCTAAAACTACGATATGTCCAGATGTAGTTTCCTTGAAAAATTTCATATCCACTGGCAAATGCCACATGAGGTCATTATTTTTCCCAATACCTCGATCCAAATCCATGGCCACGATTAATGCAATTTTCATAGGAGAAAAATCAGTTTTATTCACCATCATTTTTTTTAATGCAAGTTCAATTAAACAGCTACAGCAGCTTTGATGTGTGGATGTGGATCGTAATTTAATAATTCAAAATCCTCGTATTTGAATGAAAAAATGTCTTTGACATTCGGATTAATTTTCATCGTTGGCAGTGGTCTACATTCTCTCGACAATTGCAATTGTGCTTGTTCGATGTGATTGCTGTAGAGATGCGCATCACCAAACGTGTGTACAAAATCACCCAATTCTAAGTCACACACCTGCGCAAGCATCATGGTCAAAAGCGCATACGAAGCAATATTGAACGGTACACCTAAAAATGTATCGGCGCTTCGTTGATAGAGTTGACAGCTCAATTTTCCGTTTGCGACATAAAATTGAAAAAGCGTGTGACATGGAGGCAAAGCCATGTTGTCCACGTCAGCAACATTCCAAGCAGACACAATCAAGCGGCGTGAATCTGGATTCGTTTTTAGTTGGTTTACCAAATTGGTTATTTGATCTATCGTTCCACCATCTTTTGCAGGCCAACTGCGCCATTGATGACCATAAACTGGCCCTAAATTTCCTTCATCATCCGCCCATTCATCCCAAATAGAAACATTGTTTTCTTTTAAAAAACGCACATTTGTGTCGCCTTGCAAAAACCAAAGCAATTCAATGATAATGGAGCGCAAATGCAATTTTTTAGTGGTTACAACAGGAAATCCTTTTGAAAGATCGAAGCGCATTTGATAGCCAAAAACAGAGGTAGTTCCTGTGCCTGTTCTGTCTTCTTTTTTAACTCCGTTATCGAGAATATGCTGTAATAAATCGTGGTATTGTTTCATTTTTTAGAATCTTCCTTCGAAATTAGTTGTTTTTATTCGATCTGAAAAATGAATGTTTGAAAGTGCTGGATTTGTTGATAATTTTTTGTCATTTAAAGGATTTTCCGAGTAATTGCTATGAAAAAACTACGTTTAAAATAAATTTAACTTCACGATTTGAATAGCAAGAAAGCCATTCAAAGATTAATTTTGAATGAAGTCAAGATTAACTTTTAAAAAAAACCGAAAAATATTTTGATTGTATCGTTTTTTTTAATAATATTGTTTCAGTTAACTAGACCAACTGATAGTAAAACCATCTCTACGTTTCTCCTACGTTCAGTTGAATATTTTTTATTTAAGTGGTGCTTAATAAGCTCACTGTGTACGGTATTCGCTTGAAGTTTATACTTCAACGTAATGTGTATTTAAATTTTGTGAAGTAAACTCCTTTTGAAAGGAGCTGTGTTTTTTATTTAAGTCTCTGGTAAACCTAACAGGCACTCAAGATCTAAAAACGAAGCTAATTTTCGGGGTCATTACATTTCGCAAACAATCTTAAATGCAAGTAATTTACATGAATTTTTAATTCTTGTGTAATTACACTATTGACTTTCTCAAGCTTGATTCTTGAGGAGATGGAGATGACTATGTGGTAAAGTGACGTAAATGTCACTTGATAAATGCAACTGAAAATAAACACGGCTAAATGATTTTTGAGACCTTGACAATATTGGCAGAAGAACTAGATAAATATCTAGGGGGCGATATCATTGTGATAGAGAATGTCACTTCTTCTGAATTATCAGAAGGCAGAGGTGAACTCGTTTCAAATAAGGTCATTTTAAGTTTAATAAACATTCAGGAAGAATCAACTTTGAAAAACTTCCCAAACAATAGCATGCGCGGTGAACGGGTACTTTACAAAAATCCGAAGGTGAATTTAAATCTATTTATACTTTTTAGCGCTAATAGAAATGCCTATACCAATTCGCTTTCAGATATTTCAAAAGTGATTGAGTTTTTTCAAGGTAAAAGGCTCTTCACCCAAGCCAATACTATTTTTAAGCGTGAAGTTGCACCATTAAATAGGGTGGGAAGTTTTAGGTTTACCGCAGAACTTTACACGCCCACGTTTGAGGAATTAAATTTCATTTGGGGAACACTTGGTGGTAAACAACTACCATCTGTGCTTTACAAACTGAGTATCGTCGAAATTGAACAAGGAAATATCGTTGGTGAATCGGGTGCAATAACAGAATCAATCGGCACAACACAAAGAAGTTAAAGCATGGGGTATAAAAAATCATATCGCTTATTGTTTTCAATTCAAATACTACATCACTACTTTTTAGATGAAGGATTAAGAATTTATGGTGTTGATTTAACTGCTGATCGCGCTGAAATTAATTTGAATCATTTCGAATTGAGCAGTTTTATGTTGATTAAACCAACCGAACGAACTAGATTATTGCTCAAAAACATGCGTTCGGTCTTTGTTCAAAACGCACATGGAATAGAAGTGCGGACTTCCACGGACCCAATCGACAGCAATTTACCATTTATTGAATTCGAACAGGATTGTTACATGGATTTTACGTGCGAACTAACTGATTCCTATTTTGAGAATTACACAGACATGCGCATTAATAGAGATAAAATTATTTTTATTTCTAACAAAACACCATTGGCTTCAGAGTCTGATTTGGCCACGACCGTGAGATTCTCAACATTTTCTGAATTTGATACTTCAACAATTAATGCATTACCAACCCCACCACAAGACGACATTAAAATAATGCTCGATGACTTTACAGAAAGTGAGAAAAGAGGAAAGTTAGCATTGCTTAGAATTCATTTGATTGGAGATGAGGATGAAATGAACTTAACAAATGGAACTTTCGACGATGAAGGAATTGTTACTTTCCAAGATAACCTTATTAAATTCAATTCAACAAGCCCAACCGAAAGCATTACCTTCAAGAATAGAGCAACAATATGGACGTATCATAGAACTTCAGATGGTTTGCCTATATTCAGCTCAATCACCGAAATACCATTAACGAAAAACGGATATGTCACCATTAACAATGGTTTAACGGACCTTCCGAACCCAGATATTCATTTGATTTATCGGGGAGAAGATCTAAACTATTTAGATCAGAACGGTAACCTTGTGACCTTTGGTCAATCCAAAACTTATTCAAAAATTTTTATCTAAAAACAATTACAAATAAACAATTAAAATTATGGCAAATTACAAAACACCAGGTGTCTATGTCGAGGAAATCACAAAATTTCCACCTTCTGTAGCACAAGTAGAAACCGCGATTCCAGCTTTTATTGGGTATACTGAAAAGGCTGAAAAACTCAATGGGGATTCGTTGCACCTCATTCCAACTAGGATTACTTCTATGTTGGATTTTGAGACTTATTTTGGACTAGCATCACCCGAGGATTCAATTGTTGTTGAGTTAACAGATGTACTTAATGATTCAAACGAAGTAAGTTCTAGAAACATTAAAGTTCATCAACCGTCATCAAAAAGTCCATTCTTAATGTACTATTCCATGCAATTGTATTTTGCAAATGGCGGTGGACCTTGTTACATAGCATCAGTAGGTCAATATGGCAAACATGTTACGATTCCAGCTGCAACAGTAAAATTAACAGATTTGGAAAAAGGACTTATTAAAATTGGTAAGGAAGATGAACCAACATTATTACTATTCCCCGATGCTACATCATTGAGCCCAGCTGGAGATTTCTATGGGATCTATGATCAAGCGATCAGTCAGTGCGCGAAACTCCAAGATCGTTTTACGATTCATGATTTAAGATTTGCGGACGGAACAGCTGGACCAATCACAGAATTTAGAAGCAATGTGACTAGTGAAACGGATAAAGCAAAATACTGTGCTGCCTATTACCCATTCTTAGAAACGATATTGAACTATCGATACAAAGAATCAGATGTAATAATAAATCACTATTCAACGAATGCAGATGCTTACGATCAAATTGAACAAAATTTAGCGCAATTCGGAGCAATTTCAGGAATTGTAACTTCTCTATACGATATGAACCCGAATGCCGCACCTACAGTTATAGGAAATGTTGACATCACAGGACTTGTAAGTGATGCTTTGGTGTATTTATACGATGATTTAGACCTTGCAGGTGCTGGTCCATTTGCAATGAGTGGAGCACAAAAAACAGACTTTCTGACAATTATTGAAACACTTAATAGCAATTTAGGTGATTTAATAAACCTAAAATCTAAGCTCAAAATAGAAGCTAAGGCGGCGAGCAGCACTGTAAAGGATGAAGATCCTCCACTGGCTGGTGTGATTGATAATAAGTTGGCTACTTTATTGGCCGATTTTGAAGGTCCTAATAAATTGGAGAGCATCCATGCAAATCTACAAGACTTGTACATTAAACTTCAGAAATCAACAACACTCGCAAAAGACCTAAAAATCCTAGATACCGAAGCGACAAATTTCGATGACGAGTTGAAAAAGATGCTCGTTTTCACACCACTTGACGAGGTAAATGACATCGCAGTGCCAACGGTTAATTTATTTGAAGATATCGTTGCAAATTCGACTGATCTTATCAACAAAATCAAAAATGTTGATGGAAAAGATAAAAACAACGGGAAATTTAATGGAAGAAGTTTGGCTTCATTAGTGTCAGAAGACAACACTGTTTACAATAAAATCAAAGTAGAAATTGATGCATTGCCATTAACGCTTCCTCCCTCTTCAGCTATGGCAGGAATTTATGCGCGCATTGACTCATCAAAAGGTGTATGGAAAGCGCCAGCAAATGTTGGTCTAAGCTACGTGATCAAACCAACGGTGCAAATTTCACACGAAGACCAAGGTGATTTAAATGTCCACATCACTGGAAAATCAATCAACGCAATTCGAACATTCACAGGCAAAGGAACCCTTGTTTGGGGCGCACGTACCTTGGCAGGAAATGACAACGAATGGCGTTATGTTCCTGTTCGCCGTTTCTTCAACATGGTAGAAGAATCTGTAAGCAAAGCAACTGAGCAATTTGTGTTTGAAGGCAATGACGCAAATACTTGGGTGCGTGTTCGAGCAATGATTGAAAATTTCCTAATTCTACAATGGAAAGCTGGAGCGTTGACTGGAGCTAAAGCGGAACAAGCATTTTATGTTCGTGTAGGTTTAGGTCAAACAATGACAGCACAGGACATCCTTGAAGGACGCATGATTGTGGAAATCGGAATGGCCGTAGTGCGACCAGCAGAATTTATTATTCTTCGTTTTTCTCACAAAATGCAAGAAGCTTAATTGATTAATTATTAAAACTTTAAAAAAATAAAAGATGAGTGAATCAGTATATCCTTTAGTGACCTTTAGATATGAAGTCGAGGCAGGAGATGGAATGAAAATAGGTTTTACAGAAGTTTCCGGACTTGACGTAGAAACAGATTTAATTGAATATCGTCATGGCGCTAGTCCAGAGCACAGCAAAGTCAAAATGCCGGGCATGCAAAAATTCTCAAACATTACTTTGAAGAGAGGTGTTTTTGCAGGAGATAATGAATACTATAAATGGTGGAACACCGTGAAATTGAATTCTATTGAACGCAGAGATGTGACTATCAAGTTGTTAAATCCAGATGGAGATCCACAAATTGTTTGGAAAATTAGAAATGCTTGGCCAATTAAAGTGCAATCTCCAGGACTTAAATCAGATGCGAGTGAAGCTGCTATTGAATCCATCGAGTTGGTGCACGAAGGTTTAACCATCCAAAACGACTAAAAATGAGCTATTATCCACCTGTCGGTTTTCATTTCATGGTAAAATTTGAAGGACTCGAAAAAGACGAAGCGAACGATGTTCAATTTCAGTCAGTTTCAGGTTTATCGGTTGACATTGAAACGGAAGAATATTCCGAAGGTGGAGAAAATCGATTTAAACATAAACTCCCAACGAGAATCAAGTTTCCGAACTTGGTTCTCAAACGGGGAATGTTTAAAGATTCGGGGATCATAAAATGGTGTGAAGATGCTATTGAAAATTTCAAGTTTAAGCCTCTTAATTTGGTCATAACCCTCTACAGCGATTCGAAAGAAAAAACTGTTAACAATGAACAAGAGTTTGATGCTGAAAACAGTACACCTCTGATTACATGGAAAATAACACATGCAATTCCGGTGAAGTGGTCCATTGATGAACTAAGTTCTATGGAAAGCAAATTGGTCATGGAAACATTAGAATTAACCTATAACTATTTTAAAATTGAAGTAAATGCCAATTGAAATCAAAGAACTTCATATAAAGATCACTGTAAACAAGGAAGGCGAGCAAAAAGGGGAAGCAGGTGGTGAGGACAAAGAGGCATTGGTTAAAGAATGTCTCGAACAAATTATTACAGTAATTAACAATCAGAAAGAAAGATAATGGCCGAAGAAAGTGCAGATAGCAAGTTACAAAAGCTAACCATATATGCGTACAGCGACCCAGAACTAAGTTCTGAAATCGCAAGCTATGAAACTGCGGTAAATCCAGAGCGCTACTCGTTGGTAAATAAATCTGAATACTCCATCGAAAATGCTACAGGTTCAAGTGGAGGTGGTGTAAAATTTCACCGTTCACTCCCCGAAAACCTAACACTTGATTTTTTGTTTGATAGAACTGGAGTGTTCGAGGACTCTCCTACGGACAAAAATGGAATTATTAACGATCTTAAAAATTTCAAAAAGGTTGTTTTTGACTATAACGGAGATGAGCACAAACCCAATTACTTAAAAGTAGTTTGGGGGGATTTAATTTTCCCTGGTGTGGTTACCGAAATGACTATTGAATACAAGCTTTTTGAGCCCAATGGCACCCCGATTCGTGCTGTCGCAAAACTCACATTCAAAAACCACATCGAAGAAGGAAAAAGAGCAGCTAGAGAAAAAAAAGCATCCCCAGATTTAACCCACTATCGCATTGTGAAGGCAGGAGATAATCTTCCTCTAATGACTTTTAGAATCTATGGCGATTCAAAATATTACCTAGAAGTTGCAAAAGTGAACAAACTGACAAATTTTAGAAAACTAGAACCAGGACAAAAGATTTTTTTTCCACCCCTTGAAAAACTTGCTTAATGAATAACAATGGAGTCATACAAACGAGTCAGAATCCTGATTTAGTTACATTTACCGTTTCGGTAGGTGGCAACGCTCTATCAGGTGAAAATCATGTGCATTCTATTTCAGTTTTCAAGGAAATAAATAGAATTCCGACGGCTACGATTGTCATTTCAGATGGTGAAAGTTCGAAACAAGATTTTGAATTAAGTAACCAAGATTTATTGATTCCAGGAAAAGAAATTGAAATAACGGCAGGATATCACTCTGATGAACAGACAATTTTCAAAGGAATCATTATAAAACACAGCATCAAAATTCGTAAAAATTCATCCGTTCTAATACTCGAATGTAAAGACAAAGCTGTTAAAATGACCATTGGAAGAAAATCGGCTTATTACTATGATCTAAAAGACAGCGCCATATTTGAAGAAATCATTGCGAAATATGGCAACGAAAAAGAAATAGAAGATACAACCTTTGAACATGCTGAACTGATCCAATTCAATGCCTCAGATTGGGATTTCATGGTAAGTCGGGCTCAAGCGAACGGAAAATTATGTATTGCCGACGACGGAAAATTGACCATTTCAAAACCCAATATTTCACAAAAAGAAATTGAAACAGTTGCTTTCGGAAGCTCCATGTTAGATTTTGACGGGGAAATTGATGCGCGTAATCAATTTTCTAAAATTACATCTTATGGATGGAGTCATACAGATCAAAAAATTGTTGAAGTCGAAGGTAAAAATCCGAATGTCAGTTTAAATGGCAATTTAGCAGCAGCAGATTTGTCTAAAGTTGTTGGGCTAGATAACTTGGAATTAAAACATGGCGGAAACTTAAATGAAACGCAACTCCATGATTGGGCTGACGCAACTTGGCTCTATCAACAATTGGCAAAAGTGAGAGGACGAGTTAGTTTTCAAGGAATTCCGTCTGTAAAACCAAATACGATCTTAAATCTTGAAGGCGTTGGAAATAGATTTAATGGTAAAGTATACATTTCTGGGGTGAAACACACGATTGAATCAGGGCAGTGGACATGTGATGCTCAATTTGGATTTAATCCTCAGTGGTTCAGCGAAACGTATGAAATTCACACACCAAGCGCTTCAGGACTTTTGCCTGCAATTAAAGGATTACATATAGGAATTGTTTCTCAACTTGAGGGAGACCCTGATGGAGAAGATAAAATCCTCGTCAAAATTCCGATTATAGATAGCGAAAAACAAGGTGTGTGGTGCAGAATCTCCTCCTTGGATGCAGGAGACAAACGTGGAGCTTTCTTTCGTCCAGAAATAAAGGATGAAGTGATTGTTGGATTTATCAATGAAGATCCAAATCAGGGTGTTGTTCTAGGAATGCTCCATAGCAGTGCAAAACCTTCACCAATAACGGCTTCAGATGATAATCACGAAAAAGGCTTTATTACTCGGAGCGAAATGAAACTCATTTTTGACGACGACAAAGTTTCTGTTACTATCGAAACACCTGCAGGTAAGAAATTTACGATGAATGAAGATTCAGGTGAAATTGTGATCGAAGATGAAAATTCTAATGTGATTACATTGGATAGCAGCGGAATTGTCATGGAAAGTGCAGGCGATATTACCATTAAAGCAAGCGGAGATGTAGCAATTGAAGGAGTAAACATCGGAATCAAAGCAAGTGCGGAGTTTAAAGCTGAAGGTGGAGCCGGAGCAGAAGTATCAACAAGCGCAATTGCTGTGTTGAAAGGTTCATTAGTACAAATAAATTAAAAACTATGGGAGCACCAGCAGCAAGAATCAACGATATGCATATCTGTCCAATGGTTACGGGCACTGTACCCCACGTTGGAGGTCCAATTTTACCGCCAGGAGAACCAACTGTTCTTATTGGTGGCATGCCCGCGGCAAAAGTAGGTGATATGTTAACCTGTGTTGGACCGCCAGATTCTATTGCAATGGGCTCAACTACAGTACTAATTGGCGGTAAGCCAGCTGCTAGGATGGGCGACTCAACAGCGCATGGAGGATCTATAATTTTAGGAGATTTTACAGTATTAATTGGCTAATAATTAAAAAGATGGCAAACGATCGATCATTTCTAGGTACTGGTTGGAGCTTCCCTCCTAGTTTTCAACTTGCAACCACAAACGTTCAGATGAGTTCTGAAGAAGTTGATATTCGCGAAAGTCTGATTATCCTATTATCAACTAGACCAGGTGAACGGGTAATGAATCCTGCTTATGGTTGTAACCTTGATGACTTGCTTTTTGCTCCTTTGACCTTAACGCTAAAATCTTTTGTGAGTGATTTGATCGAAACGGCCATCTTGTATTTTGAACCTCGTATCAATTTAGAATCCATTGATATTGAGCAAAATAGGGACTTAGAAGGAGAGCTCCTAATAAAAATAGACTATGTTGTTCGGTCAACAAATGCTAGAACAAATCTCGTTTATCCGTTTTACCGAGGAGAGGGAACTGATTTATAAAAAGTAGAAAATGAGCACAAAGTGTAATACAATAACAGGTGTTTTAAAGCGAAATGGAACAGATCAATCCCAACGTTCGATTGACTTGCTAAATCCAAATTCGCTCAAGTTGCATGATTTTGGCATTGCCGACTGGATGAAATTTGCCTTTGATTTTGCTAAACATGTTCATTATTTTGGTGAAACAAATAGCAAAGTTCCAACCGATGATTGGCAGGCATTTTTCAAAGATAAAGATGATGTTGAACTTTTTGTGAAAGATCTTGAAAAATCAAACGAATTAACACCTCATCTCACATTATTTATCTGCTTTCTAAAACTGCTTGATCTTCCAAAAAACCGTTTGAATGGACTTACCAAAAAACACCTTGATTTTTTCTATGGTGAAGTTCTTAAAATTGAAAAATTAAACGAACGCAGCGACAGTGCCCACATACTTTTTGAACTTGCAAAAACGTTCAATCAAGAAAAATTAGAAGCTGGAATGCAGCTCGATGGTGGTAAAGATGCCTTAGGTAAAACAAGAATTTATGAATTGGACGAGGAAATTGTTGTCAATCAGGCGCAAGTTGTTGAATTAAAAAGCGTCTATAAACATTTCGGTGCAGTCACAACTGAAACACCAGACGCAAATTACTATATTCGAAGTTCAGCCATAGCTAATTCTTACGACGGCAACGGGGCAGCTTTTCCAGAAGATGATCATTCTTGGATGCCTTTTGGATTCTATCAAAATGATAATGTGGACGAGGGAATTTCACTTGAGCGTCCAGCTTTGGTTAAAGCAAAAATTGGATTTTCAATTTCTTCACCTGTTCTAAACCTTTCGGAAGGAACGAGATACGTACAAATAACCATTGAATTTAAACAAAATTTAGCACAAGTTTTTACGAAAGCGGAATTGTTCAATGCAATTAAAGTTTATTACACAGCGAAAAATGGTTGGATTGGTCCTTTGAGTTTGCATCAATCTGTAAATGAGAACCAACCATTTGCTTCGTTGCAAGAGGAAAAAGTCGAATCATTGGAAAACTTTTCAACTTCGTCCGATTCTAAAATAGTTCGATTAGCACTAAAACTAGAAGCGAAAGACAAACCCACAAGTGTTTTTAATGATTTGATTCATTTTGGTCGCTACAACACAGAACATCCCGTTTTCAAATTTGAGATTGATGTAAATACAGAAATTGGCAGCAAGATTCATGAAGAATTCTCAAAAAACATTTCGGGCATGAACATTCATGTTGCTGGTATTGGATTAAAACAGTTGTTGTTAGATTCAGATCATGGTGTGCTAAATCCTACTAAACCAATGTATCCTTTCACTCAAAATCCAACAAAGGGTTCAAGTGTTATCATTAATAATGCTGAAATTTTCAATAAAAAATGGAGTTTAATCCAAACGAATATTAAATGGAAAAATACACCAAATAATTTTCAAACATGGTACGAGGCATATCAGTCCAATTTAAAAAATGGGCTTTCTAAAGCAGCGTATTTAGGTACTCAAAAAGTTAACCTAGCTGCAGATGATTCAATAGTCGATGCAATGCAGACAAATTCTCCAGGTGAAAATTACATCGTTACTGGAAATGATTATTTCAAAGCCCAACCTTTCATAAAATACAATAACGACTGGGAGCCATATTCCGAGCCAATTGAACTGTTCGAATCAGATTCTGACGAAAGTGAACCAAATTTCGATTGTATCTTTGATATTAGTAATCCTCATAGTGAAGACATATTTGCTGGACCCATAAAATTATCGCTCACAACGTCTTTTCTACATCAACTTTATCCGCAATTATATGCCTTGGCTTTAACAAATGAATCACCCACAACGATGATTCCAAATCAGCCATACACGCCCTTTGCCGAAGAAATAAGCGTTAGTTACTTTGCAAAAGAAACAGTATCGTTGGTTGGAAATGAATTAGCTGACTTTGAAAAAAGAACCATTCAATTATTTCAAGAGCATCCTTTTGGTCAGGCCGAAGAAAGTGATTATTTAAAAAGTTCTACAAACTTCACCAACACCGATTGTTCGCTTTTACCTAGATATGATAAAGGTGGGCTTTTGTTTATAGGTATAAAAAATGTGGAACCTTTACAAACACTAACGCTTTTAATTCAATTACTTGAAGGAAGTGAAAATCCGCTTGCTGAGACTTTTACCACTGAGGTTATCTCTTGGGAAGTACTTTGCTCGGATCACTGGAAAAAACTTGACTCATTATCCATTGTTAAAAACGAAATTGACAACTTCTTAAAAACGGGAATTATAAGTATAAAAATTCCTAAAGAGGCAACAAAAGGAAACACACAACTTGATGAAGATCTTTTCTGGATTAAAGCATTGATGCCTAAAACTTACGATGCTGTTTGCAAAGTCCTGGACATAAAAGCACAAGGTGCCAAAGCAACATTTGTCAATTATAAAAATGAATTATCCCATTTAGAACAAGGAATTCCAGCAAATACCATTTCAAAATTGGTTTCAAGATCTTCAACCATTAAATCTGTAAATCAACCTTTCAATTCATTCAATGGAAAACCAAAGGAAACGGATGATTCCTATTACCGTCGTGTCAGTGAGCGACTACGTCACAAACAAAGAGCTGTGATGCTCTGGGATTACGAAAACATTGTGCTCCAAGAATATACAGACATTTACAAAGTAAAATGCTTAAATCATACGAATCAAAAATCCTTTCTAGCTGCTGGTTGTGTGACACTTGTTGTTATTCCAGAAACAAAAGACAAAAACATGTTCAACATCTATCAACCACGCGTGAGCACTTCCAGATTAAACGAGGTTAAAAATTTTGTTTCACAATTAACATCATTACATGTCAAGCTTGATGTTATAAATCCAACCTATGAAGAAATTAAAATTTTTGCCGATGTAAAATTTTATAAGCAGTATGATGTTGCACAATACAAAATTCAATTGGATTTGGATTTAAAACAATTTTTATCTCCTTGGGCTTTTGATAGCAGTCGACATGTTGAATTTGGAAACACCCTACACAGTAGTGTCTTGGTAGATTTTATCGAAAAACTCTACTATGTTGATTATGTTTCAAATATCAAAATGCGGGTTGATAACGGTGACTTTACGAGAAATTGTGCGCCTTCCTCTCCAAAGTCAATCTTAGTTTCATCGCAACAACACATAATCAACGAAGCGGAAACCAAATGTACTATCCATGAAACAACAATCTTAGAAGAATGTTAGAAAATTCCAAACATATAAAGATTCCTAAGTCTGTAAATTCAGAAGACGATCTAGATTTTGCGTTCTTGAGAACAAAAGGCATAGAATACATTGAATCAATGGGTGGTGGATTATGGACAGATATGAACGTTCATGATCCTGGAATCACATTTCTGGAGACTATATGTTATGCCATTACAGATTTAAGCAACCGAATAAACTTACCTATTGAAAGTTTAGTAGCTTCAAAAGAAGATCCGAATCTACAGAATCAATTTTATCAAGCACATGAGATTCTTCCTTCTTCGCCAATCACTGCTTTAGACTATCGTAAGCTTTTCACCGATATTCCAGGTGTACGAAATTCTTGGATTGTGCCCTATGAAAAAACACTTCATGTGGATGTTGCTCAAAGCGTTATTGCATATAGCTCTTCAAAATTTGTTAATCCTTCTACACCCCTTCAGCGTGAAATTCCTTTACGCGGATTAAATCGAATCATTGTAGATTATGATCTGACAGCCAAAAAACCTGATAATTCCACAGTTTCCATTGATTGGATCAACGAAGAAATATTCAAACTTTATCATGCAAATAGAAATCTATGTGAAGACTTGGTTGATATCATTCCTGTCAAGGAACATCCAATTGGCGTATGCGCAACAATCGAACTTGACCAAGATGTAGATGAAGACTACATTCATGCTCAAGTACTTTTTGCCATTCAAAACTACTTCACTCCTGCAATTCAGCATCATTCATTGAAAGAAATGTTGGACAAGGGCTATACCACGAATGAAATATATGAAGGTCCTTTGCTTCAAAATGGGTTTATAGACAATGACGAATTAAAAGCTACCAACTTGCGAAGCGAAGTGCGTTTGTCCGATCTTATTAAAATTATAATGGCCATTGATGGAGTCAAATTGATCCAAGATATTTCAATAAAAGATT
Source organism: Crocinitomicaceae bacterium (assembly GCA_965247975.1). Taxonomy (GTDB): domain Bacteria; phylum Bacteroidota; class Bacteroidia; order Flavobacteriales_D; family Crocinitomicaceae; genus Taishania. Next base: position 390,439 of record OZ252050.1, on the reverse strand, counting down.
GTAAACAAAACAAAGACGGATTGGGTTGGGTTATTTGTATTGATCCTTACACCAAACCTATTTTATGCCCAACCGAAAAACCTGCATTGAATCCAGAAAATAGTTGTTGTACTTTGAGTTCATATAGTTATTACAAAAATGTACTTCCAATTACCATAAACAAAAAAAATGTGATTCAATTCACCCATGAAATGCATGATTCAATTGCTCAGAAAAAAGCCCAAGCAAGTTTGAATCGAACATTGACATTAAAAAAAGGTCAAATTTTCGACGCGAAAGAAACTACAACAATTCAAAACGCCCTTCCTGAAACTTATGGAATAAGTCCATTTGGTTTACCACCCAACGCAAGTACAAAAAGAAAATCGCAGGCACTTCAACTAAAAGGTTACCTTACTTTTTTTGATCAAATTCTTGTAAGTTACTTCGCACATTTAGCCAAAGTAAAAGACCTTTTATCCATCAATACGGGAATCGTTCCAACTTACTTCACGCAAGCTATCAAAGACATCAAAGATTTTGACAAAATTGTGAATGATTATCCAACTGACAACGATGTTTCTTTGACCAAAAAACTACTAGACTCATTAGATCAAAACATTGAGAGACGCAATAAGATTTTGGATCACTTATCAGCGCGATTCGCTGAAAATTTCAGTGAATATACATTTTTAATGCGCGATTTATTTGGGAAAGTTTCCGATGAAATGGTGCTTTATTCAAAAGAGCAATTTTTAAAAGATTACGTTGAGATTTCTGTGACAAGAGGTCGTGCTTTTGATATATTGGGAGATACTTGGAACTCAACGAATGTTTCTGGAAGTGAAAAAAGAATAGCCCGATTATCTGGAATCTTTGATTACAGTCGACGAAATTTATCAAATCCTCTTGTAGATGTAACTAAAATTTTGAGCGGTAAATACCAATGGAACATTTTGAAAGAACCAAGCACAATCGTCCTCACAAGCACGGAAGAATTTCAAACCAGTTCAGCGGCAACAAAAAAAATGTATGCCTGTGTTTTACTTCTGGTCAACACAAACATTGAAAAATTAAAAGATGCTTTTGCCCATGGAGTTGCGCACGAAACTCAAATTGAAAACATTCTTATTAAAGAGCGTTTTGACGGCAATTATGAGTTTAATGTGATTGAACCCACAGACGCCTCAGATCCACCGTACACGATTGTAGGCTTACACCCTGTTGCATATGAAACATTCCATGAGCTTGAAGTTGGAATCATTCAAGTCATAAATTATCTAAAATCAGGATTTAACGAAGAAGGGATTTTCTTAATTGAACACATGCTTATGCTACCCGACATCAGTAATGAAGATACAGCTTTGGACTTGTTCTTACCGATTTGTATTGAAAATGAATCTGAATGCTGTGCTATGGATCCCTATTCATTTAAAGTTAGCGTTGTTCTACCAGGATACACTCAGCGCTACAGCGATCCAGACTTTAGAAATTACATGGAACTTCTCATTCAAAAAGAATTACCGGCTCATATTGTACCTCGAATTTGTTGGATTGGTCAACGGAAAGATCAAGAAGAAGCTGGTGAATTGAATGAACTTGTGACATTAGAACAAGCCTATCATGCTTTCTTGACTGAGGTAAAAAATGTGAAACAAGCACAAAATGATATGCCAGAAAATGTTTTAAAAGATTTCAAATCCATACTCTTCGATTTACATTCCATTCATCCGACAGGAAGATTGCATGATTGCGAAAGTGATGAAGATTTAGAAGGAAAAATAATATTAGGAAGAACAAACCTTGGAACACTCTAAAATTTTAAAGTTATGGAACACAAACTAACCAATATAACAAAGTCTTTTCATGCTTTTGCAAAAGATCAAGTTCTTACAGAAAAACAACTAAATGAATTTTTAAATTATTTCGATGAGCAAGATCGTTTGTCCAGAATTTGTCTTAGTGGCGTCGGCGTTGTGTGTGGATTCGAGGTTTCAACCTCAACAAACAATAACATCACCATTTCTAAAGGAGCTGGAATAACCACCGATGGAGATTTAGTTCATTTTCAACGCACCATTTTAGATGCACAAAACAAAGCTCAAACCGTTCTTGCAGATAATATGCTTTTCACGCATTACCGCGAATATACGGGAGAGAAAGTGAATTATGATCCTCAATTCGATAGCATCTCAGGCAGTCCCTTTACTATTTTACCTCTCTTAGAATTAATTCCTGATGGCGAAAGTATACTTGGAGCAACTCCCTTGAGTTCGCTATCAAATCTCGACGCAAAGGTTGTTCTGCTCTACATCGAAAGTTACTCAAAAGAACAAGATAATTGTGTTGGAGTCGATTGTGAAAATCAAGGAATCGAACAAGTCAACAAACTTAGGGTTTTATTGATTGATGAAACTGAAATATCCAAGATAACACGATTTGATAATTTATTTAATGCTCAAAGTGTTCTAGAAGGATATTTAGATCAAAATAACATCCATGTTCCTCGTGTGATTCTAAATAAAAACAATACCGTAAATGCGAACGAATTAGCAAAGCTTTATCACACTGGAAAACTCAATGCAACAGTTTCTCCGTTGTCCAATGCGTTCAGAACTTTGCTTGCAGGACGAGAACATCGTGAAGCATTGTCTACTGTCATTACAACTATGAATAGTGTCTTCAGTCGTAGTTATGATTCCATCGTGTTTTTCCAATATCGATATGATTTTCTAAAAGATTTAGTAGATACTTATCATGAACTTAAGTTTGCATTTCTAAACAAAAATCAATTTTGTTGTCCAAATATTAACGCTTTTCCAAAACACTTAATGCTTGGGAATCCATTTGCCAAACAAAGAAAAGTGACCAATGATAGTTACATCAACACTTATAGACATACATTTTACAAATCACCCATTTTAGAATCAAGTGATGGAAACGATCAATTCAAAACACTCGTTAAACGACTTGAATCCATGTGTCTAAATTATAGAAGCAGAAGATTCTTTGAGAATGATATCCTAAAGATTACTCCTTCAACAGTGGCTGTGCCTTTAGGGAAAAGAGCAGTGCCTTTTTACTATAATTTTTCGCAAAATTTGATAAAAAATTGGGATTTTGATAAACGAAATCACAATCAATACTTGTCCATTTTAGGCTATCCACAAGCAATCAATTTCCCAACTATCTTGCCCATTGCAAATCCGCTGAATTATTCAATAGATGCTTACAATTTTTTTAGAATTGAAGGGCATCAAGGATTACTTTATGATGATGCGCTCGCATTGGTGTTGGAACAAAAAAATACATTCAGCCTTCCTTTTGATGTGAAAGTTTTGGGAATTAGCATTGAAGAAATTGATGAACTTTTGAGTGATCAATACAAATGTTCTTACCGAGATTTGGAAGTTCTCCTCAAAGCGTGGGCATCAGAACAAGAATGTATTTCTTCAGAAGTCACGCGAATACTCTCCAGCTTTAGCACAAAGAATCAAGGAGCAAATTTGAAAGAAGATGTATATTATGACATCGTAAGAAATCCATCGACAAGAGCACTGACTAGCGATAAAATTACAGCTGTTCAAGCAAAAGAATCGACAACAAACAAAAGCACGACGAATAAATCTTCGATTTCAACGGTGCAGACTCCAAATCAAATGACTTCTTCACCAAGATTAGTAGGTCCAGAAAAACGAATGGTAAAGTACAGTGACCGTGTTGAAGCAGAACTTAACAACGATCCGGATTCAGTTGGTGCATTGATTGCCGAAGCCCTCGTTCAAACGAAAGGAGACTACGCTCAGGCCATGGATATTGCTTTAAATAATTCGGATAATATCATCAAAGATTGGGAAACTCCGATTGCTACAAGCACCATTACACTACCCATGAAAATTATTTTTTCTTTGACCAAGCTCGGAAATTTAATCCCGGATGGTGTTGAAAACATTAACGAAACTACTTTTGAAGAATATAATGCTGAAATAATCAAACTTTGCAGTTATACAAAACAACTTCAAGGTAATTATCGATCCACCAATGAGAATTTTTTAATTAAAGTTAGCAATGATACAAGAGGAATTGTAGCGTTACTAATAAACCAATTGACCACCATCTGCTGCAGCGCGCGAAAACTTCAGTCGTTGCTTTCAGAAGTTGAGTCACGCAAACAATCTGTATTAGACAAACTAGATTTCAACAAATTCGTTGCAAACAATACAGGTTTGGAGCACAAAGCAGGAGTTGGGCCCGGACAAACATTTGTAATGGTATATCTTAACAGAGACCTATATTTATCTAATCAAGAATCAATTTCAATTTCTTCAATAAGATCTCGTTTTGAAGGCAATTCTTTAAGTAAAAGAGCCTCACAATTAATCCCAAAAGGGACAGTAATTGCTGATTTCACATTGCCTTATCTGTGTTGTGGTGATTGTGAAACAGTAAATTTCGTTTTACCTAAAAAACCTGTTGAACTTTCTTTACCAACAGATGCTTATTGCATTGATTCAACGAATCAGGAATTAACTTTTACGGTATTCCCAGAAGATGGAAAAATCACGGTGGAGGATGCAATACCAGGAGTCATCATTGAAGGCAATTTATTACACATTGATGGTGGTTTGTTTCCTGCGGAACTTCTTGGCACACGTATCAGCTTTAGAGTTGACAATGAAAAAACAAACATTCAGCTCCTTGTAAGCAAACAACCCAGTGTAAGCATTGGCACTTCAAATTCACAAATGGGCAAACGTCTCATGAAGTTCTCAACTGTTGGAGACAATCACAGTTCTTTGACCTATTTGTGGGACTTTGGTGATGGCAGTGCAAGTACAGAAAGAAATCCTACCCATCAATATGCTTTATCTAACGAAGCAGTTGCATTCAACGTAACGCTCACTGTTACGGCTCAAGCAGGAATTTGTCCAACAACAGTTTCATTGGAAATACAATTTGAAGAAATAACGGTGAACATTGATCCTGGACCATATTGCGAAAATGCTGAAGATATTCATTTCGAAATTAGTCCTGTGGATGCAAATCCAGTAATCACTGGCACAGGAGTAAGTGCAGATTTCCAACGATTTAGCCCAAATCAGGCTGGACCTGGTGACCACGAATTATTTTTTAATGGAAATCTCATTCAAACAGTGACTGTTTTGCCTCTTCCAGAGATTTTAGCTAAAATTTCAATCACACGAATAGAAAATTCGATTAAATTATTTGTCTCAGCCGAAAATGCAGAAAGTTTTATGTGGCAGATCACTTCGCCCAATATTAAAGTTAGTTCCATTAAAGGTGGAATCGACTCTTTTGGCACCAATGGAATTATTACTATTAACGAGGCAGAACCAATCATTCCATTATCAGCGTTTAGCGATTTAAATGGTGGTGATATTCTAAATATTCTTGTAATTGTTACAAACAGTTGTGGCTCAACGCAAATTACAGAAGATTATGTCTTGCCAATTACTAAATCACCGACAGCGACACTGAAAGACACGACTTTTTGTATCAAAGATAATACTCCAGTTCTTTTTGAAATAAGCAATTTCAGCAAGAATACAATATTAGCAATTGATAATGTTGTAGTTGACTCAAATCCTCCTTCTTTCACTCCTTCATTGCTTTCTTTAGGAGTTCATTCAGTTACAATAAATGGTATACTTCAATATAATTTCACGATTGTTGATGGACCAGAAGGGTCAATAATCATGTCTTCAACTAGTACAGCATATCTTTGCTCACTTGACTTTCCAGAAGGTACAACTATTGAATCCTCACAATGGAAACTTTGCGTTGATGACAATCCAAATAGTCAGAGCATCTTGGAGTCGACTGGTGATCGATTAGCTATACCATTTGATTTACTCAAAAACAATGAGTTAATTAAAATTCCGACCATATTTCTTCGTGTTACGAACAAATGTGGTGAAAAGGAGTTGACTTTAAGGGTACCTTTACCTTCTCAGAATCCAAAGGATGCTTTAATAGATGTCCCAATTAATTCAAATCGAATAGATAACAATTCAAAACCAACTACAGGTGATAATGAATGCGTTGAAAAAACAAAAAATCGAATTGTTGAACTAAGTGATGAATTAGCTAAACTAACATTCAACTCAAAACAAAAATACATTGCGCTATCGGCTGAAAAATTAAAATCGTTGTTGAAAGCAATCCCTAATTTTTCTGAAGAAACTATCAGTGCTGAAAACGGAATTTATTTTAAGAAAGTAAATGCTCTGTTAGTCAAATTAAGAAAGGACATGCTCGAAGCAAGATACCAAGAAACGAATGACTTTGCATTATTAGTTGAGCTTTACAGAATTACTTTTATGGCATTCGTTAATTCAGTTCGGTGCTACGAACGAATAGAACAAGGCGTTAATTTGACCAACCTTTCAATGCTAATCAATTCACATTTTAATCCGAATCAACAACACTCTTTTCCACAATTAAACTTAAGTGTATTAAAAGACATGGATAACTTTGAGTTGAGCGAAATATTAAAAAATCATTCAAAAGCGAGCTATCCGATGAATTCTATTAATAATGCTTTTAGAGAGGATCATGTTTAACAATGAATACTAGAACTTCACATATCATCCATAAGTTAACTGTTGACATAGAAGTAAATACCCTGGAAACAGCGAATGAAATCAAAAATAATTCGAACCAATGGATTCGTGACGTTTTGACAAATGCATTGTCAGAGTATTTCACAAAAGTGGACGAACACTTTTCGGATCAAATAGTCGAATTAAATTCATTAACCTTTGAGTTGGCTGTAGATCATATTGATGCACATTCTCAATTCCTTATCCATGATGAAATGAATCGAACATTGGATAAACTACTTACTCCAATGGTTAATCAAAAAGTGAGTTCGAAGGAAAATGGTTCCACTCCTGTTCATTCAAATATCGATGAAAATTTTTATTTTTCTCCAGAAGTTCCTGGCAAAATATTGAATAAAAGTCATCGTACAATTCAATCGTTCATTTACTTTTTGGAGTCAGGCAATAAACCGTGGTGGATTGCAACAAACGACGAATTTTCATCCATCATAGAAGAAGCAGCATTACTCGTGCTTTTCCGAACAGAACCTGAGTTAATTGTAAAAGCGTTCAAATCAATTATCGAAAATTTAACGAGCTTCAAACGCTTAGTCAGTCAATTCAGCTTGAAATTTAATTGGCAATTGGCAACTATTATTCTATCAGAATTGAGAGGAGTGAATTCAATGGAAAGCAATTTTTCCTTTGATTTATATAAGCAATTAATAGGGAATTATCGGACGAAAACAGCAGAAACAACATTAATTCTATTAACATCCATTTATCGCAGGAACGATTTAATTGTAGACAATTTCGAAATTCAATGCTTTCAAATGTTATGTAAAAACCCTGCTTTGATTTTTAAAGAACCAGAAGTGACAGTCGCACAAATTTTTAAAACAGTAAGCTTAATTTCTGCCTTTAGTCAAGGAAAATCAACTTCCGATAGATCATTAAAATCAATCGAAATTTCATTAGCGAAATTATTTGCTATGAAACTGGAATCAGAACAAATTAAAAAAATCGTTTTCAATAAGGACAACGGGATTTTAGAAGATGAAACGCTTCGTGTTTTGCGCAGTAAATTAGAAGAGTTTTCGACATTAAAAGAAGAGGATGATCAACTAACAGTCTCTTCTTACAATAGTGTTGATTCTAAGGTCGAAACGCCAAACGAACAAATTAACGAGTCTCCAGATCTTTTAGAAAACCTTCGATACACCGATGAAACAATAGATATTAAGGTGTTAAATGAGCAAATTGAATCTTCGTTGCACCATCAGGATATTACTAAAAAAGAAAAATCAACTTCGGAGGAAAGCAAGGAAGAAATTCCATTAAAAACGGAATCATTGCTCGTTGAGAATTCCATATCGTTGAAGCTAGAAAAAGATACTCACGAAGTATCGGAGCCATATTCATCGAACAGCGATTCAAATAAGAAATTGGAAATCAAGCAATCACAAATAGAGAATTCCAATGCGACGAAGCCAGAACAAGATATTCTGGGAACATCGAATCCAAATTCAACAAATAGCGATACAACAAAGCAATTAGAAATCGAGCAATCACACTTAGCCAATTCCAAAGAATTGAACACTGAACACATGGGCCAAGTTCCAGCTTTAGAAGATGCAAAGGATGTTAGATTAAGAGCTGAATCACATTTAATGTCAACCGAAAATGAAGAAATGAACATCCTTTTTTGTACATTAGAGAGTTCAATGGAAACATCAAAAACAATAAATGAAAAATATACCGAGCAGGATTTTTTAGCAGAAAATGGTGGACTTATTCTCGTACATCCATTTTTAGTTTCCCTGTTTAAAAACGTAAAATACCTAAACGAAGAAAATGCACTCATCGAGCAAGATCGGGCAATACATTTACTTCATTTCTTGGCTACTGGTAATCAACAAGTACTTGAACACCACTTAATATTTGAAAAATACTTGTGTAATCTTCCACTGAATTTTGTGACTAAAAAAGACATTATTCTTTCGGAAGAAGAAATGAAAGAAGCTCACCTCGTGTTAAATGCTGTCAAAGAGCATTGGAAAAAAATGAGTTCTTCGTCCGTTGAACTTCTACAAAATGAATTTTTAAAACGAAACGGGAAAGTAATTCGAGGAGAAAAAACAGATCGCTTGAAAATGGAAAAGAAACCTTTTGATTTGTTGATGGATTCACTTCCTTGGAGCATAAATATGGTCAAACTTCCTTGGAAAAAGGAATTGATTTTTGTTGAATGGTAAAAACTTGGCTATGAGAAGAAGAGAATTCAGAAAAGATTCGGATACGCCTAAAGCGAATGGAATGTTTATTGCCCCGAAGGTTCAGCGCAAATTAAAAATAGGTGAATCGAACGATAAATATGAACAAGAAGCGGATCATGTTGCTAACCAAGTTGTTTCACATACCAATTCGGATCGTGTTCAGAAAAAAGGAACAGAAGATGAAATTCAACAAAAACCTTTAGCGAATCAAATAACGCCATTAGTTCAACGGACAGCTACTTCAGAAGAAGAACCTTTACAAAAAGCCGCTGCAGAAGACGAGGCGCAAAAGAAAAATGAGGAAGAGCCTATTCAAAAAGCTGAGGAAGAAGAACCTGTTCAAAAAATGGAGGAAGAGGAAGCGGTTCAAAAAATGAGTGAAGAAGAACCTGTGCAAAAGGCGGAACAAGAAGAATCAGTTCAGAAAGTGGAGGAAAAGGATCTTTCCAATAATATACAAAAAAAAGAGGATGATGAAGTACAAACTAAAGAGCTTCAACAAGCTCCGTCCAAAACAAATAATACTACTTTTGAATCACGCTTAAATTCCAAAAAAGGAAATGGAAACCCACTGGATTCTTCTACTAAATCTCGAATGGAAGGAGCATTTGGCACAACCTTCAACAATGTAAATATTCATACCGATTCAGAAGCCGCTTCAATGAGCTCAGATATAAATGCACAAGCATTTGCACACGGTCAAGATGTTTTTTTTAATAAAGGAAAATACAACCCGGGCACTCCAGAAGGAGACATGCTTTTGGCACATGAGTTAACCCATACAATACAGCAAAATGGAGCAGAATCTGAGTCTAAAGGAAGCGAGACCCAACTTGAACAAGATGCTAATAAATCAAGTTTAGGATTGTTACAACGCTTATTAACAGGAGCAAAGACCCTTGGTGGAAATATATTGCCTCGATTGAAATCGGGATTAAGAGTGTCTAAGTGTGATGGAAAGTCTAAAAGTAGTGTCGAAGTTGGGGAACTGGAAAATTTAGGTGTAGTCCCTGATTCCGCGAAAACGGAAGACTCTCAACCAAAGCTATCGCCTCTCGAACAGTGGCAAAAAGACAATGGGCCTAAAGTAAAAGATGTCAAAAGTTTAAAATTGGAAACCTTAGAAGCACAAAAAGCCGATGCTCAGGCAGGCCTTACTTCTAGAAAAGAAAAACGTATCGCTGATATTGATAAAGAGATCAAGAAAACTGAAGAATATTTGGCACCCCTAAAAACCAAGCCTAAACAATACACGGATAAACTCACCGCATTGAAAGCTGATAAAATTAAAACGGATGAGCAACTTAAAAAAACACCAGATTCAGAATACGTTCATTCCGATAGAAGACTGAAAGTAATAGAAGCTATGGATAGCGTGAAGGCTATGGAAAAATTAATAAAAACAGCCACTGAGAACTGGCACAAGTATGACAGTGAATTCACAGGTTCTGAGGAGTTAATGAAAACCCTTCAGGAAATAAAAATAACACCAGCAGAGCTGAAAGCACTGGTTGGACAGGAAAGTGGAGATCTTGATCTTACCGACGAAAAAATCAATGACGGACCAAGCATTTATGGAATCGCTCAGATTAAAAAAAATACCGCATCTGAAGTTGGTGGCACAGTGGCCGATTTAAAAGATCCGAAAAAAACCTTGCTGATTGCGGCAAAAGTGTTAAAGCGGCAAAATGAAATTGCAGGACTTAAGCCTGACGATTTCAGTAACCAAAAGGATTATAAAAGTATGACCTTTGCCGCATACAACGCCGGAGGAGGGGCAATTGCAAAAGCGCGGGCAAAAGCTACTGAAATGAAACGAAGCACGACAAATTGGAGTGAATTAATAAAGGGTGATGCAAAATCCCCTCTCTATTTAACACTGACTGATGCAAGCACCAAATTCAAAGAAGTTACATCCTATGTATCACGAATCTTTCAAAGACTTGGTCAATGATGAAATATAGAATCATATTGTTTTCGTTAAGCTTAACACTTACATTCGGTTGTTCACAAGATGAATCGAAGTCCATGGAAACGAACGACTTATCCGAAGCAATCGCCAACAAGGACCATGTTATTTCTCTTGACCTTAGTAATCAGAAATTAACCAAATTCCCAATTGAAATTCTGAAAATGAAAAATCTGAAATTTCTAGATCTTTCCCATAACCAACTTACACAAATACCGGATAATATTTCCTGTTTAGAAAAACTGTCATATTTGGCTGTGCTGAATAATGAATTGACGGAATTCCCTAAAGGAATTTGTAAAATGGACAATCTACACGTTCTTGATTTGACGAATAATTTTATTAGCCGTATTCCAATTGAAATTCAAGGGATGAACGAATTGCGAGAACTGAACCTTGAAGGCAACTTAATCACGTCCTTTCCTGTTCAATTAGGTAAACTAAAAAAACTTGAACGAATTGATATTAGTGCTAACCTCCTTCGAACAATTCCTGTTTCCATAGTAAATGAGCTGCCAGCCTTAGATCATTTGATATTACCAGGGAAATTAGATAGCGTAACCCTCAATGCCCTCGATTCGCTTAATTTAGACACATTGAATATCCAATACTATTCCTACGCAAAGGTAAGAGCTAGTTCGGAAAAGTATGACCTCTACGACAATCTCAATTTGGAAGAGAGCGATAGATTCAAAGTAAAATATCTGGACCTGAGCCGTCGAGATTTAAGCACGATTCCGCTTGAAATTCTGAACTTTCCTAATCTGGAGTACCTAGATTTGAGTGGAAATAATATTCGCTCTACGGGTGAAGTTTTTAAGAAACTTTCAAAACTTAAATCTCTTGATTTAAGTAATAACGAATTAAGAGAGTTTGATGCGAAACAATTTTCAACGCTCATGTATCTCGACCTTTCTGGAAATATGTTAATAAAGGTTGATTTACGAAAGTTACTTCACCTAGATTACTTGTTTCTGGAGAATAACAAATTAGTTGAACTGCCGTTGCTCCCTCAAAAAAAGTATGAGCTTATTGATCTTTCTGAGAATCCATTCGACTATTCTGGAATAGAGTCCATTCAGGCGAAGAGAATCGTTTTGTCTTCATTACCTAAAAATGATTCTTATAACCCTAAATTCATTATTCGATAGATGCCAAGCTACACAACATATTCCGATAGAATACACTTGAGTTCCTACCAGCTCTTCGATTGGATAGGTATTAATCTTTCTTGTGGACTGCTTTGGTCATTAATTATGCAAGTTGACCAGCTGAAAGTGCTTTTTTGGTGCGTGGTATGTTCTGTCGTGTCACACAACGTTAGTGTAGTTTATCTCTTTAACAATTTCTTTAGAGAAGAATTCAATTTCGAAAAACAGAGCTGTAGCAAAAAAAAAATTAGTCAAGGATACACAGAATATTTTGTCATTTCGAAAGATCATCACTACCTAAATTTTGGGTCCGCACGACTTATAAACCATCATATGGATGGTACTGCTGGAACCAAAACAGTGTTCAAGCGACAGACCATATTACATTTAATTCAAAATATAGATCAAAATTATTACAGTCAATATTGAAAAAGTAAATGAAAATAAGAAATTACATATTAAAAAATAAGTTCTTAAGCGCAGGTATGTTTGGTATCTTGATTAGTAGCCTCGTTTGTCTATTCGTAGTTTTTTTTAATGAAAAAAGTACCTCCATGTTTGTGCTATTCATTGTGAACACATTACTAGCATTTATTGTTTTTGCTTTTGGTAGAAAAGTTGTTCTTGGCGTTGAAACTTATTCTCAATACCACTATTTTCTAATCATGTTAGTCATAGCATTCATCACATTTCGGAAATCCAATAATGTTTGGTTTTATTTAGACTGCTCAATGCTTCTTGCTTCAATTACACTTGCTTTTGCACGTTTTGGTTGTATTCAAGTGGGATGCTGTCATGGAAAAATAGTATCAGAAAAATCAATTTGGAGGAACATTAATACGAGGCACTTCATAAATCAAAGCAATAAAAGCACTCAAATCTATCCAACGCAGCTCATGGAAATTACTTTGCACATTATTAATGCTTCGATCATTTTAACACTACAGTATTATGAAATAACCCCAGGAACATCATTTATGATAACAATATCAAATCTTGCACTAATGCGCTTTATTTTGGAATGGTTTAGAGGTGATTCTGGCAGACCGCACTGGTTGGGTTTTTACGAAACACAATTGATTTCCGCCCTATTACTTGGAAGTATTAGTGTATTAATGCTAATCGATTTTCTCCCCATAAATCTCTATTTAATCGGCACTTTTTTAGTATTAATAGCCGTTAGTGTGATACGCATAATAATTGGAAAAGAAAATATCAGATCAATTGAGTTAAATCAAATTTTAGAAGGATTTGACCAACTAAAAAGTGTAAATTCTAGCCAATTAATGAGTATAAATTTGAAATTTGGTTGGAAACTTGCTTATACCCAAAATCCGTTTCATCTTTCTTTTTCTAATAAAAAAAAGAATTTGAAAACATCGCAAATTTTACAAATTCAAGAATTTCTAAAAATCATGGGACGAATTCCAAAAGACAATGAATTGACAAAAAGCAAAAACCAAAGTATTTTTCATTTAACTCAAAAAGTTCAAAGTTAAACCCCTTTCAAGCACGATAATTATATTAAAAAAATGTTTAAACCCCGCACATCAAATACTTCCAATCATGCGAGTTCAACTACGAACTCCTTTCTTGGTGTGCAAGCAAAATTAAACATTGGCAAATCTGACGATAAATATGAACGTGAGGCAGACCGAATGGCTGACAAAGTCGTTAACAAAACAGGATTACTTGGTTCAGAAGCCTTTATTCCGCCAAAATCTAACATTCAAAAGAAAGGAAATGAGGAGCAAGAAGTTCAAAAACAAGCCGTGGATGAACAAATTCAAGAGAAATCTCTGCTTCATGAAATCACTCCTTTAGTGCAACGAAAAGAAGAAGAAATCCAAGAAAAAGCAGACGAGGAAGTTCAAGAAAAACAAGAAGAAGAAATCCAAGAGAAAACCAAGGAAGAACCAATACAAACAAAAGTAACAGAGGAAGAGCCGATTCAACAAAAAGAGGAATCTGATATTCAACCAAAATTAGATTCAGACAGAACAACTGATCAAAAAATTCAACGAAAAATCGATGTAATTCAACAAAAAGCAGACGAGGAAGTTCAAGAAAAGCAAGAAGAAGAAATCCAAGAGAAAACCGAGGAAGAACCAATACAAACAAAAGCAACAGAGGAAGAGCCCATTCAACAAAAAGAGGAATCTGATATTCAACCAAAATTAGATTCAGACAGAGCTGTAGATCAAAAAATTCAACGAAAAATTGATGTAATTCAACAAAAAGCAGACGAGGAAGTTCAAGAAAAACAAGAAGAAGAAATCCAAGAGAAAACCGAGGAAGAACCAATACAACAAAAAGAGGAATCTGATATTCAAGCAAAATTAGATTCCGATAGAACTGTAGATCAAAAAATTCAACGAAAAATCGATGTAATTCAACAAAAAGCAGACGAGGAAGTTCAGCAAAAAGAAGAAAATGAAGTTCAGAAAAAGAGCGATGAAACTGGAAGCAACACATCGGCACTTGAACAAAATCTTGCTCGCTCAAAAGGCGGTGGAAGTTCGATGGACCCAACTACAAAAAATCAAATGGAATCTGGATTTGGAACCGATTTCAGCGGAGTTAAAATACATAATGATTCGAATGCTGTTCAAATGAACAAAGAACTTGGAGCTCAAGCCTTCACGAATGGCAATGATATTTATTTCAACGAAGGAAAATACAATCCAACAACTAAAAGTGGTCAACATCTATTGGCTCATGAATTGACCCACACAGTTCAACAAGGCGCTTCGACACAACCTGCTGTTCAAAAAGCTCAAGGTGCACCGGTTCCAGCGGCAGCACCAATATTAAAACCTACTACCCCACTCGATATCACCCATCGTCTAAATATTACAAACGAATGGGCTATTTATTTGGATGCAGAATATGAAAAGAAGAAAAAACCAATTGATGTTGACGTAAAAATAGGAGAACGCTTCTATGGGACAATTGGTATAAGCCGAAAGAAGGGAACTGATGCTGGCGAATTAGCGAAGTATGAAATTAACAAACAAACAAAAAATAATTTCCTAAAAATCAAAGGATGGAATTTTTTACAACCACTGAGAGAGGCAGGTATAGAGCCAGTTCTTGTCCTCAATAATTTCGGAGATGAGCAAATTACTACAGGATATTTAAGTGTTTCTATTCAGGGAGCTAAACCGTTAGGGCAAGCAAAAGGATTCCTCGATGGTTTAAACAGTAAATTGGACAAAATGGGCTTCTTGGGAGTCTCTCGAATAACAATCGCCGATGGTTATGTGAATGAATTTTCCGCTGGACGACTTGTCTTCCAAGTTGGAGCAATGAAAACAGTTGTGGACGGGTACCTCGAAGCAGGCGGGGGTCTTGGTATTACCGGTGATGTGTTTACCTTCAATGTGAATGCAAACATCAATGTAGCTGGACTTGCCAGTGGCGAATTTATGATAGCACGGGCAGAAGACGGTTCATTTAGCGGTTCAGCTGACATTGAAGCAGACATAGCTAACGTGAACGCTAAGCTACATGTTGAATACATCAATGGTGCAGTAACTATTCAAGGGACTGGAAGAATTCAATCTGAAAAATTTTCTGGAGAAATCACATTCTTAGTGACAGACGCAGAGCGTTCGCGACAACTAATGCATGCCGCTCTTGGTGTGGAAACCATGGATGCAGAAAACGAACAAGCTGCTGCTCCAGCCGCTCCAACTCCTAAATCGAAAGGAAATCAAGTATTGGCAGGTTGGGGCGAAATCACTGCAAACATTACTCCATGGTTATCGGGAACGGCAAAAGTTGGAATCGATGCCGAAGGACACGTAACCATTGTTGGAGAAATTACCGTGCCACAGGAAGTGGAATTAATGGAACAACGCGGTAAAAAGGTCGATATTTTCAAAGTAGAAATTCGCGCTGGATACGGAATTCCACTCGTGGGTCAAGTATTCCTGTTCGCAAGCATTGGAATGTTTATGAATGCAGGATTTGGTCCTTTGGTATTGAAAAATGTTGGATTTAAAGGAACGTATTCTACCGATCCAAGCGTTTTACAAGAATTTGAAATTACAGGTACATTAAGTATAAATGCATTTGCAATCTTAGGACTTGAAGCAGAAGCTGGAGTTGGCGTCACTATCCTTGGTCATGATGTAAAAGCTGGTGTGAATGTTACCGCAGCTGCTGGATTGCGCGCCTATGCCGAGGCCACTCCTACCCTTGCATACAAAGAACAAGCTGCTCCTGAAGGCGGAAAAATGGGCGAAACACGATTGAAAGGCCATTTTGAAGCAGCAGCACAATTATTCATGCAGCTTTCTGGTGCTTTATTTTTCGAAATAGATAGTCCATGGTGGTCACCTGCCCCTGATGGAAGGGAAGAATTTCCATTTGGAGAAGTACAATACCCAATTGGCGATAGCATGGGAATTGGTGCTGATATGGATTGGCTCGTTGGATCCCCTGAAATTCCAGAATTGAAATTCTCACCTGTGGAATTCGATGCAAACAAATTTACTTCGGATATCATGGCAGATCCACCACCAAGAAAACTTGGAAAATCTGACGAAGAAAAACCCGGTGAATGGGTGGACGGAAACAAACCTGCTGGTCATCAAGAAACTCCAGAAACAAAAGACGGTAAAGGCCTTCCAGATACTGGTAAGGAAAAAGAGGACTTGAAAAAATTACCTGATGAGCAGAAATACATGCGGGCATTGGACGAAATGGCAAAACTCGAAAAAGCTGAACCAAAACCTACATTTGCTGTGGTAAAAGCCAAAGCGGAAAAAGTAAAAGCAAAATATGGTCTTGACCAAATTAAAGCAACAGACAGCGGTGATATCGGCGAAGTGTTTGTAAAACATGCCAAACAAGACAATAGCAAACACATCCTTGAAATCCCAATGATGAGTGCCGCTGAGCGCTATAAATTATTGAAAGCTGCAATGGATGACCTCAAACTTAGAAACGCCAAGGCAGGTGGTAAGGAAGGAACAGTTACTGAAGAAGAGGCAAAACAATTAATTACTGATTGGCAAAAAACACATCCTGTTGTAGAAGAAGCGCGTGTTGTTGATGGCGGCGCTACGTGGGATTATTTTATTGATATTGGGGACAAGAGCGAGACGGAGAAGGGGAAAGCGAAGAAATCCGCAGAAAACGAAAATGTGCCATTAGAAAAGGGCGATGGGGAAGTTGGGAAGTTAACCAAGTTTACCGCAGGCAAGGACAATCACCGATCTTGGATTCGAGTTTCAGGAATGACCGTAGAAGTAATTGTCGCAAGTATTGAAATGTCTGTTTCTGAAAAATTAGCGAACTGGACAAAGGCACTTCCAGCACTAGAAGAAGGTCAACGTGGAAATGCATCGACGCTTATCAATTCAACCAAAGGACTGTATGATTTGACCTACAAAGCGGCAGTACTAGCCAATCAGTTAAAGGTAAAGCTTGAGACGAATCCAGCAGATGCACCATTGTCAAAACAAGCAAATGACGCTGATAATGACCTAGAAATACATCAAGACAAACTAAAGTTTGCATTGACAGAATTATTTGAAATTTTTGGAGAAGGTAAAAGCGAGTTTGACATTGCACTAGTTCAGGCTTTCGTCAACTTTAATTCTGGTGAAAAACGAAGATTATACCTCGAAAAAGTTGGAGAAGATTTAATATTAAAATTAGAAAACGAAAATCCAGGAAACTATCGTGCATTTATAGAAGGAATAGATCTCACGGGACATAAAAACCCTGAAGAAGCAGCGAAGGCTATCAGTGCGTCGAAACCACTTCTAAATGAGATAGAGAAGCTTATTGCAAGCAGAGCAGCCGATGGTTCGACAGAAGCTGATCGGGATGCGTTCAATGAACAAAAAGCTAAAAAGATTGATGTCGAAGTAGAAAAACTTGTGCCGATTACGAAAGTTCTCTTTGAACGCGTAAGTGATTTGCCCGAGACTACCGAACCTAAGTATAGTGCCATGTCTGGCCCACCAGATTTGCTTTCATCAGGTATGACAGTTGAAATATTGACAACGAAAGGACCTCATGGTTCAGTTCCAACTACTGCAAAACACACTGTCTATGATTTACTTAACAAACGAAGAAATGGTGGAACGTCATACTACGTAAAAGGTCACATGCTTAATCATAATGTGCATGGTCCTGGAGAGTATAAAAATCTAACTCCACTCTCTGTAGAAGGAAATAAGGCCCATCTTTTGAATGTTGAAAACACTGTGAAGATTGCGGTTTCAGCCGGAACGGTGATAAAATACATCGTTAAAATAGGACCACTTTACAACGTGAGTATTCCTACACCACCAGAATTGACTGCGATGGGAATTGATCCTGCGAAACATAACGATTTGATCGAGGTAAGAAGAATGGAGAATTATGTGCCAAAAAATCTTGTCGTGTCGGCATACACGCTTCGAGAAGATGGAAATTCTGGTAAATTTACCATCGAAAAGGATATTGTAAAAGATAAGCCAATTCATAATTATGTTGATACGAATATTGAAAATTATCAGATAGGAACAGGTACTAAAAAGGAAAAGCTTGTTTTGACAACTGATTCAGCTACCGATATAGCAAAGCTCATAGGAGACAATGCAGAGGATGTTAAATTGATTCAGGATATTGTTGTCAAAAACAAATTTAGACAGTTCCGCTCGTTAATAAATGAAGTAAATACAAACCCGGAGTATGCTGTGGATAAAGAGATCTTTATTGAAGTTATTAACAAAATGATCAGTTCGTTCGATAATGGAAAAGGACAATTGAAATTATACGAAAATTAAAACAACTAGTTATGGCATATGCTCGCGAAATGAAGAGGTACTTCATTCCTTTAAAAAATGAAAAAATTATTAGTGAATTCGATTGCTTTCTCTTTTTACCCGTTTCTAGTTTAGCAGAGAACTTGGAAACGTCTTTTTTACATGATAGGGTTGGGGAGATTTATAACTATTCCGATGGCTTTAACGCGTACTGGAATTTAGACGAAACAGGTGAAATCGGAGGTCGTTTTCTTATTCCCGAATTGAGATTTCACCTCATGAACGACCAATCCTTAATCAATCAATGTGATATGGACAGTTCCATGGATGAGCGTTTACGAAGATTTCGTGTCATCGATACGCCAACAATGAACACAATGGTTGGCTACTTTGTTTCTGAAAACAATGTACCCTCGGAGAGTTTGTACTTCTATACCCAAGGGTCTCAATTTGCAAAAAGTTTGGATATAAATTTTTCCAGCTATTTGGATTTAGCCATGGAGAGCAAGTTCTTCTACTACTGGCAACAGGTCCTAATTGATATCCAAAGAGACACAGAATTACCAGAAACGAAGAAATTCAAAGAGTGGATGCCTAAAATTTTCAAAGATTTCAATTGGGAAACATTTGTCGAGAAATACAATTCACTTAGAATTTCTAACGGGGCTTAACCCATGAATTGATTCACTGAGTAGGATGGTTAGGTGAAAGAGTTTCTCTTTCGTCACAATGAAAGAATGAAACAATTCGAGTTACCGAAGCAAAAGAACTAATCACTTCTTGGCAAAAAATGCACCCTGTTGTGGAAGAAACCCGAGTTGTTGACGGCGGCGCAACTTGGGATTATTTTTATTGATGATGAAAATGAAACAGAAATAATGTGTAACAACCTATAAAAATTGGTGTCCAATTACATAAATTATTATGATCAGAACTAGAAATTAGCAATAAAGCTGTATATTTAAACACAAAACTTATGAAAACTATCCTCTATAAATCAAAAGGACCTGATGTCCTAAAACTCGAAGAATTGCTTATTTCTTTGGGTTACAATCTTCCACTTGCAAATGACTATTTTGGAGTCGACACCGACCGCGCTGTTCGAGACTTTCAGCAAAAAAATGGTCTAACAGTTGATGGTGTGGTAGGTCCAAATACTTGGAACGCTTTAATCTCGAGTCAGCAAGTAAGTAACGAAAAAATTGATAAATCTCTAACTGAACAAGATTGTATTGATTTCGCGAAAGATTTCGATCTAGAACTCGCCATCATTAAAGCAGTCACAGAAGTCGAGAGCCGAGGAAGTGGATTTCTCGAAGATGGTCGACCAATCATTCTTTTTGAAGGTCATATTTTTTGGTCCCAATTATCGAAAGTTGGGATTGATCCAGCAACTATAGCAAACGATCGTTTAAAAAATGTGCTCTATATAACCTGGACGAAATCCCATTATCAAGGTAGTACAAAAGAATATTTGCGCTTAGAAAAAGCTGCGGGAATTTCCGATGATCCACGGTTCCACAACGCTGCGTATCAATCCGCGTCATGGGGATTGTTTCAAATTATGGGATTCCATTACCAAAATTTAAATTTTGCAACAATTGATCATTTTGTATCTGCCATGTATACGCATGAGCGTGAACACCTTAAAGCATTTGGAAAATTTATTTCCTTAACCAAGATCTCTGAAAAGTCACTTTTGGATTGGCTTCGTGAAAAAAACTGGGCAAAATTCGCTCATGGATATAATGGCGCTGCTTATGCTCAAAACAACTACGATAAAAAGTTAGAAACAGCTTATCAGAAGCATCGTAAACCTTAATTTAGAATATGATATGCATGAGCTATTCAACTACTTAAAAACGTACATCTTGTTCCGCATAGAAACGGAAATGGGTGCAGAAACAGTTACAGCCAAACCCAATTGGGATTTTGCCATTGCAAAAAAAACAGACTTTCTTTTGCACTTTATTCAAGAAAATAAATTATCCGAATCAGAAAGAATTGTTCTTTTGTTAGGACTAATTCCTCATGTTTATCCGGGTTTTTTGTCGAAAATAATTTCTGATTTTTTTCCTGATGGAGGAGAATTTTCAGAATTTGGAGGCGTTAAAGGTAAAAATCACCGTGGCATAATCCCAACAGGTGAAACTGCTTTGTATTTGCTTGCTGGGAGCGACATTGAGGCTCGTATGGTGGCAAAAAAAGTCTTTCATGAGGAATCTAAATTGTATGCATTAAAACTTCTCGAACTCGAATCTGTACCAGCTGGCGAACCAATACTAAGTGGCATTATTTCTGTCGATTTTGAAATGGTTGAATTTCTGACAACTGGAGTAAGAGTAAGACCTTCCATGAATCCCGATTTTCCAGCCGAACGGATTGAAACAACTTTAAAATGGGAGCATCTAGTCTTAAATCCAACCACACTCAATGAAGTCAAGGAAATGGAAAATTGGCTCACACATAATAATACTATTTTGAATAAGTGGGGAATGAAAGACATTATCAAGCCAGGTTATCGGGTGATGCTTTATGGCCCGCCAGGTACTGGAAAAACATTAACCGCAGCTCTTTTAGGAAAATACACAAAAAGAGATGTTTACCGCATCGATTTGTCAATGGTGGTGTCCAAGTACATTGGTCAAACCGAAAAAAATCTCGCAAAATTATTCGACAAAGCAGCCAACAAAGATTGGATTCTGTTTTTCGATGAAGCAGATGCGATTTTTGGTAAACGCACAAGTGTAAAAGATGCACATGATAAATATGCCAATCAAGAAGTCTCCTATTTGCTCCAGCGCATTGAAAATCACAATGGTTTAGTAATCTTAGCCTCCAATTTTAAAAGTAATATTGATGTTGCTTTTACCCGAAGATTTCATTCCATAATAGAATATAAATTACCAAATTTTGAAGAACGCAAAAAGCTATGGACAGAAAATTTTCCAAAGAAAATCAAGCGTGCTAGGGATATTTCAATCGAAGAAATCGCATTACGTTATGAGGTATCCGGCGCAAATATTGTAAATATCATTCATTATGCGTGTCTGCAAATGCTCAAAAATGATGAAGATCAACTTGAGTTAAGACATCTCTTGAATGGAATTAAACGAGAATATTTAAAAGAAGACAAAATGTATTCTTAAATGTTATAACTTAGAACTTTCGTTAAACCCAATAAACCAACATCTTATGCCTGAAAAACAAAACACATTACCCATCATTTTGCCATCCAAAGGTTGGCAACATTATTTTATCAGAGCGCTTTACTCTATTTCCAATTTTGGCAAAGCATCCATATTGAGTATTTTAATTCTTGCCGTTATTTTACTCTTACTCACAAAAATGGAACAAGCTTACACCATGCTCTTGCGCATGTTTGAAGACGACAAATTTTCGTTAGCGCTTTGTTTTTTGATGGTAAACCTATTGGCCATCAGTCTATCCCATTATCCAATTTACACCTACTATGCAGGTAACTTAAACGGAAGTCGGGATGTTATTCAATGGCATAAAAAAAGACCTTTCACAATTCCAATTTTGCGTTCTATAAGTGTTTACACATATACACTTAGCCCAAAGGGAAATTACGTAAAAGACATCTATGCAAACGTGCTTCGAAATTATCTTGGACTTTTCATCTTTGTTATTTGGATTCACTTGATTTTTTCAACCTATGAAGTTACACTTCAATTTTACCTAAAAGACATTAGTATCCTAACTTACACTGTTTACGGAGCATTGTTAATTCCTTTTATTCTCTATGCATTTATCAAGCGGAAATTGAGCACATCGCATTCCACCATCCCTCAACGCAAAAGAATTTATCGCATGGCGGGGATTTCATTTTCCGTGGTCTCGATGCTTTCTATTATTTGTTTTACGATGGTCCTTTTGTCCGATCGACTCTTTAGTTTTTATGGTTTTTTCTTGATGCTAATCACTACCTACTTAATGATGCTGAATTACATTCTGTATCGACTTGTTAGACCCCGAATGTATCACATTTTTAAAGAAATCAAATTACCTCAAAATGCTTTGACAAATTTATTTTTCAAAGTCACCAAAAGTTTTGGTCATTCGGAGAACTATTTACTACTTTTTCAATTTGCATTCTATGCATGTTTACTAGCGATCATATACTTCAATTTAGCCAGCATTTACCTTTGGAAATTGCCAAATGGATTAAGCATTGTGCTCATTTACCTCTATTTCTACTTTTACATCATTTCTACCATTGGAAAATTCTACTTTGTTTATTTTTCAATTGCCCAAAAGCAAGTTGTAAATCAAACGAATTATGCATTGGATAAACGCTCCTTTAAATGGATGACAACTTCCATTCTTTTATTTGTTGTGCTTTTTCTGATCGGACAATTCAACGAAAACTCTCTCAATGAATTGGACAAACATCCCATCGAACTATCGGATAAAGGATCGAATCCAGAAGCAATCATTAAACGATTTCAAGATTTTGGAGACACAGTTTATTTCATTAATGCGCATGGTGGAGGGCTAAAAGCAAGTTCTTGGACGCTCAAAGTACTTCAAGAGTTGCAACTTCAAAGCGACGGGAGGTTTTTAGAACAAACAATAGCCATGTCTGGAGCCTCTGGAGGATCTGTCGGTTTAGCACTCTATGGCGACCTCATGGGGACGCATCACGGCAATCTGGCGAAAATTGAATCAACCATAGCAAAAATTGAAAATGATAATTTTGCTTCGGTGGATATTTCGATGGTAATGGGTTTAGATTTTGTCCGAACTATTTTTCCGTTAAATAGATTCTCAAGCGCAAGTGATAGATCCTATTATGCAATGCTCAGGTATCAAAACCACATTCAAAACAACCATAAGAACCTCAAGTTGGGTAAAGAAACTTTCAGAAAATATTGGAAACGCTTGGAAACTAAAGGCAAAGTAAAACTACCAGTTTTGATTATGAATACAGCATCGACAAGTGGGCGACGAGGTGTTTTTTGCACCCTTGAATCGACATCATTTAGTGAAATTTTTCCTTATGCCAAGGACTTGGGAGAATTTAAAGAATCGGGCGGAAGAAAATCTTCAGTCTCTTTTTACCAAGCGGTATCAACAACCAACCGTTTTCCAATATTTAGCCCAGTGGCTAAAATCAAAGGTTCAGGGCATTACATTGATGCTGGAGCTATTGATAATAGTGGCATTTTGGGTTGCTTTGATCTGTTCTTATATTTCGATCAAAAAAGGAAATTCTCAAATAAAAAAGTTGTTTTTGTGGATATTAACAACAGTAAAACGGCTTATGCGGAGCACCTACTTGCTGACTTCGTAATGAAAAATCCAAATCTTTTAATGGCAATCGACGAAAGTGAAAAATCATCCATCGCGGCCAACATTCAAACAGGTTTCAACCTCAGTAAAATTCCAGGTTATTTAAGAGATTTTATGAAAAAGTACGAGAAATATAAAACAAACGTTGATTTCAAACAAGTTTTTTTACCATTCAAAATCGGCATAAAAGATATTGAAAACGTAATTGATGCAAAGCTTGAATGTGGTCCATTTTACAACGCGCTTGAAAAATACTTAAATAAGCATAACAACACACTGAAAACAGAAACAGAATACTATAAAGGCTTTTTTTCAAAATGGAATTACTACGACCCTGTTTTGAGCAACAGCTTAAGTAAAAGTAACATCGCCTATTTTAATAAAATGAGGTCAAGTTCGCTCAATGGAATTAACAACATTCTTGGCATAAAAAAATAAGTCTATTGTTCTAAATATTAATATTTTAACTCAATAAATAGTGTGAATTAAAATAGAATTTTGTAATATTATCCATTATTAAACTATATACTAAAAACAACTAGTTATGAATTACCCAAACAAACCCATTCAAAAAGGTGAAGCGAACAAAACAATTGTAATCGCTGTGCAAACTAAACTAAATGAAAAAGGCTATGGTCCTTTAAAAGTAGATGGCGATTTTGGTGCCAAAACCCAAGGAGCTGTAAAATTATTTCAAGCTCAAAACACAGATCAATATGGCAATGTCCTTGTATCAGATGGTATTTTAGGTCCTATCAGTTGGGCAAGTCTTTTTGGAGAAAAAACTGTCATTGTTAGCGACAAAATTAGCAGCAAATTAGCGAAAGAAACTCTAAATGTTGCCATATCACAACTCGGAGTCAGAGAAAAAGGCGGCGCAAATTGTGGGCCTGAAGTTGAAATGTTTCTAAAATCCGTTGGATTAGGGAAAGGCTTTCCATGGTGCATGGCATTCGTGTATTGGTGCTTTGATGAAGCAGCTAAAAACTTAAACATGCCAAATCCGGTCGTGAAAACTGGAGGTGTACTGCATGGTTGGACAAAAGCAGGATGCAAAAAAATACTAGCGAAAGATTCAAAAGTGGATTATTCCTTGGTAAAACCGGGACATATTTTCATCATGGATTTTGGTGGCGGAAGAGGACATACAGGAATAGTAAAATCAATGGAAGGTGGATACATCACAACCATTGAAGGAAATACGAATGTTGGTCGTTCACGCGAAGGAATTGGTGTGTTCGAATTGCGCCGTAAAATCAAAGACATCAATAAAGGATTTTTGGAATATTAAATCACTGAAAACATGGGAATTAGTGCTAAACCGAGCGAAATTTTATTTAATCAATTCAATAAGAGCTTTTTCAAAATTGGGGCTGCCGCCAAATCAGATGTTTTCTCCATACTCGACTTTCAAAATTCGAAGAAGGAAAAGCCAGAAAATCTATGGTGTACGCTTGGTTGGAGGGATGATAGACCTTTGACCACCACCGGTAAATTGGAATTTTCCAAAAATGGAAATGTAAATCATAGAGGCGTCACAGCTGAACTTGCATCATTAATTGCGGCTCAAAACCCAGATGTGTCAGATGTTTCAGAAGTGACAGAGCGTTTTATTGATCTTTCCGATGTGAAATTTCAAAATTTGCCTCAATTTATTGAAAATGAAGAAGCTATTCATTTAAGGCTTGAACTTTTTTTGGAGAAAGATGAAGGTGCTTTAGTCTATTTGCAAGACAATCCGAAGGGAATTATGAATTCCAAATATTCCTTGGTAAATTTCATTACGCCAGAAGCAACACCAAAACACTCGCAGGACAGGACTTCGTTGACCTATTTTTTTCCGTATGCTTTCGGAAGAGAATTGGAATTTGAGAACGAGCAAGTTGTCCTAACAAAAGTTCCAAAAATGATGTCCACCGTGATTAAAGTCTTGACTTTTGTGCGGAAACCCTTATCTCCCGAAAAGACATTTCAACAGGCAAGCAAGAAATTGAACGAACATGCCAAAGACTTAGTGCAAGATGGCATCAGCAATTTTGTGGGCGACAAAAAGAACAAATTAGTTTTATTCAACAAAGCCACGAGTGCTGAACATCCAGGCGGAAAATTTGAATACCTTGATGGAAATGCTCGAATTAATCCGAATTTGAAAACGCTTCTTCTCATTCATGGAACATTTAGCACCATTGAAAAATCGTATGGAGAACTTTGTGAACCAAGTATTTCCGAAGGAATGCAAAAATTCAGTCCACTGCAAAAAATCTTGCAATCAACAAATTTTGAACAAGTGATTGGTTTTGAGCATCCAACAGCTTCACAATCTGTTGATGATAATGTGAAAAATTTTCATGAATTAATGCAGGGATTAACATTTGCGAAACCTGTTTCCATCATCACATCTTCGCGTGGAGCCTTGGTTGGCGAATCAATAATTTGTCACTCAAAAACCAGCGAATTCTTGGCAGTGGATAAAATGATGACCTTTGCTCCTGCCCATGGATCTGATTTATTAACCCTTGGCAAAGGAATCGATCGCTTTCTTAGTCTGTTGCGAAACTTGACGACAACTACAGGTTGGGGTTATGCAATTGCACTTGCTCAATTTTCATTCGATGCCATTTTGACTCAACCTGGATTAAATGATATGGTGCCAGATTCAGCCAAAATCAAAAGTTTGGAATCAATGGTTCCTAATCATCCTATTCAAATTCAAGCGATGGTGGGAGATTTTGACAAGACTTTGGTATCGAAAAAATTTGTACGTATCGCTGCAGTCGGTTTTGATGCTTTAATTCGATTGGCTTTCAAATCCGAAACAGATTGGGTCATTGGTTGTCCGGAGCAACGATTTGAAATTCACGATCCGAAAGCCACATACAAACCCACATTTGAAATGTACTGCACCCATGGAAAACAATTTGATTTAACACATCCAAAAAAAGATGGCAAAACAGTGGACATGACATCAGAAATCATTCGTTTTTTCAAGTAGTAAATTTTCCCGTAAACTAATTTCTAAATAGCTAAGTATTCAATAATTGCTTATTTTTGAATTGTAATATCAAGTTAACTTAATAAAACTGAAATGAAAAATTTAAAAAATGCGCTCGTAGTTGCTATGAGTTTCTTGGCTTCTTATTCTTTTAGCCAAAACATTAACCCAGCGGATGTTAAAAATCCAACAATCAAATCATTCTTGATGGCTATCGACGGAACAGAGCCTACAGCTGAAAAATTAATCGCACGCTTAGGATCTCAAGAAGTTATTGATAACGGAATGATTCCAATGGGAAGATTAAAATCAGTGAATTCGCAAGATGGAAATTGTGTGCAATTCACAACATTATGGGTAATCGATGCTGACGATAAAGTTGATGGTTACGAAGAAATGACTTACGACATTTGCGAAGAAGGTGGAAAATTAATTTCGTTCGACCTTGTTTTTGATGACGAAGAAGAGGAAGAAGAATAAATCTTTATTCCCATTTAATAATTAAAGTCACATTTGCTTCAAGTGTGGCTTTATTTTTTGGAAGGAACTTGAATGCTCACCTCTCCTGGAGCGATGCGAACTTGAGCAAACAACCAATCATACAAGGCATCCGATCGAAAAAGTCGCTCCAACGAACCGTGATCTGCACCTCTGAGTTCTTCGTAAATCAAATTCTTACCTTTGTTTACTTTTTGGATGGCATTCACAACAATGCGTGATTCGCTAACAGGAACTGCTCTATCTGCTGTTCCATGTTGAATCCACAAAGGAATTGTTGCTAAGTTCTCGGCATCCTTTGGATTTCCGCCACCACACAAAGCAACTCCAGCAGTGATTTTTGATGCATACTTTCCAGCAAAATGCAATGTTCCATAACCGCCTAAGCTCATTCCACAAACATAAACCCTGTTAGTATCAGTTTTGTAAATACTTTGAACATATTCCAAAAGTTCCAAAACTTTATCCGGTTGCCATCCGCCTGAGGCAACTTGTGGAGCAATTACGATAGCTGGAATTTTTCGACCTTTTTCGATTTCTCGAATAACACCGTATTTCTTAACGCGATTCAAATCTGTGCCAGACAAACTTCTTCCGTGAAGAAAAATAAGAATCGGTGGATTGTTTTTCAATATAGAATCGGCTGGTAAATTAATCCAAAATGGATAATGCGTTTTTCCTTTTACTGAAGAAAGTTGACTTAAGCCAAAAAATTGGACAGATAAAACAATTAAAAACGCAAATAACTTCATGATAACTCGTTAAGTCTATTTTGGGGCGTACCTCTAAAGGAAGCGACGAGGGCAAAGATAATTCAAAATCCGACTTCGCTCCGAATCAAATTCTATTTTGTCGCCAACTTTTGTCGAACACCGATAATTTATAAACGCTAAAAGTCAAAATGGATACAAACCCCATGTTCAATGATAGTCGAAAAATCATATTGTTTAGCGGGAAAAACAATCGGAACAACCATAGCAATCCCCGCTTTTCCCATTTAAAGTAAAAACGCAACAACTTATTGGAAGCAATGAATTGAGCATCATTTTTTACAAGACCGAGAATAAACACCAAATTTTCAAGTGCCACATTTGTTTTCCGAAGAAACTCAGTATTTGTTTCTATGTGTCCATTCAGCACCGGATTTTCAATGTGATGAATATTTTTTTTGGCTTGAAGCAAATCAAAACCGAACAAAGTATCTTCATGCCCATAATCTCGGATGGATTCATTGAATTGAATGTGCTCAAAAATGGAGCGTTTGATCAAAAAATTGTTGGTCATGAATGAATCAAACGGAAATTTGGTTCGCTGTTCAACCGATTTACTTTCGGCAGCAATTCCATACTTCCAACTCAAGCGTTTGTTCTTTTCTGGTTTCGCAGTTGGATAAACGCGACCACCACAAATGACATCTGATGATGAATTTATAACTTGAAGATAGGTAGAAACAAATCGGTCTGTTGCAAGCAATGAATCGCAATCCAAAAACAAAAAATAATCTCCTTTCGCAAAATTTAAGAATAAATTGCGAATTTTAGCTCTTCCAACGTTCGATTCCAATTCAACGTAATTCAAATTTTCGCATGTTTTACGATTTATCTCTTTGAATTTTTCAGCTGACCAATCATCAATAACAACAATTTCTGCATCAAGATTTTTTGATTTAATTTCTTCCTCCAACGAAAAAATTAGCGCTTTGATATCAAAATTATATGTTGGAATACAAATCGAAATCATGGATTAAATTTTAGGGAAAAAGTCGTTCAATGTTTCAACTTCTTTCTCCCAATGTTCTTTTTCGCTTGCTAACTTACAATTTTCAATGTACAATTTCAATCTTTGTTCATCCGCAAGTAATTCGTTGATGGTATTGGCCAGAATTTTTGGATCGAAAGATTCCATCACAACTCCAATTTCGTTAGTCTCTATAACCTTCCGCACTTCAACAAGATTGGTGCAAATAATTGCTGTGTGACTATGGATGTAATCAAATACTTTATTGGGAAGCGAATAAGCATAATTGAGATTGGTATTCTTGTCCAAAGTCAAACCAATCGAAGCATGAAATGCAAAATTCATCATCCGATTGTACGGTTGTTTTCCAAAGAAAAGCACTTTTTCCGTCAATCCATGCTGTAAAACAAAATCCTTCAATTGTGGCACCACATCTCCATCGCCAACTATGATCAAAATTCCATGTTCGACAGATTTCATCGCTTCAACAGCTTCTTCCGCACCACGATCTACATTTATTCCAGCACCTTGAATGATAATAAGTTTTTTGTTTGTTGGCAAGCCAAGTTCTTCGCGCGTTTCAAGCTTTTCGGGTTTCCACTTTGGAGATATGTTGCGAACGACACGCAATTTTTTTCCATATTTCTTTTCGTATACAGCCGCAATGGAATCATTTACCGTATAAATTTTTGTCAACTTCGGAAAAATCCAGCCTTCAATCCATTCCCAAACTTTCTTAGCTTTTCTGCCTTGAAGTTCTGGCACCTCTGTAAAATATTCATGTGAATCGTAAATCAATTCCGTTCTTCGTTTAAATTTCTTTGCCAGATAATTGGCCAATAGCGTGTCCAAATCATTGGAAAGCAAGATGTGACTTTTACGAAAAAGAAGAAAAAGAAACAATCGGAAATTAAATTCAGCATAAAACAGAGCGCCTTTTTCAAAAAGCAATTTCATGCGTTTCGTTTCGTATGCTCTTTCCGGTAAATCAAGACTTGATCTTCTTTTTCTGCCTACCAATAAGACATTGTATCCTCGTTTTTTCAGATATAAACAAATTTTATGCACGCGTTGATCCGTGTATAAGTCGTTCGTTACTGAAACTATGATACGTTTGTTTTTGTCCATGAGGAATCCAAAGTTAGAAAAACGAGTTAAATCAAACGTTATTATCGAAAAACTTGTGCTTTTTATAGGTTTCTTAAACTTGCGAAGAATTAGTTGTTAGGTAGGTAACAGTTTTGAAACCCGAACATGTCTTGAAAGACTTGTCAATAGTAGAATATAGCCCTTTTTGTGCAAATTGTAAATCAAATTTTCAATTTGAACAAAAACGCAAAAATAACAGCTTATAATATTGTATTTCAATTAATTAATTTCAATTCTTGTACAATGTTTTTTAAGTCACATACAATCACTCGATCGTTTAGCGCATAACTTTCTTCATTAATTGGCGCCACCACAAAAGACTTATAAGGTTTCAGCGTTTCTAAGATATTCCAAAAGCCTTTTGTGAGTTTTGGGGAAGAAGAAGATTTGCACTCAACCACGACTAATTTTCCATAGAAATCCAGCACCAAATCTATTTCATCGCCAGTAGCTGTCCTATAAAAATAAGCGGGAACATCGATTTCAGATAAAATATTTTCAATAACCAAACCTTCCCACGACGCCCCAAAAATTGGATTTCCAAACAATTGATCACTTGTTTTAATGCCTAACAATTGATGCAACAATCCAGTATCTCGAATGTATATTTTTGGCGTCTTGACAAGTCGCTTTTTTGTGTTCACAAAATAAGGTTCCAAACACCTCACCACAAAAGTTTGTTCAAAAAGATTGATGTATCTGCCAATAGTGGGATGAGTTAATGACATTGAGCCCGCAAGTTTAGTTAAATTCAATAACTGCCCGTGATTGTGCGCGCACATGGTTAAAAATCTTCTAAGTTGTAGCGCTGGAATGTTAAAACCAAGTTGTGACAAATCCCGCTCAACATAAGTTTTGATAAAATTTTCGCGCCAAATGATACTAAACTCATCGTTATCAGCCAATAAACTGTCCGGAAATCCACCACGTAACCAAAACTGCATTAATTCAATGGGTGGAAGTTCAGAGTACAAAAAAGGAGTTAACTGCAGATAACCAATTCGACCAGCCAAGGTTTCTGTAGATCTTTGCACCAAATCACGCGAAGCTGAACCCAACACAATAAATTTTCCATTGACACGATTTTCATCAATAACACTTCTCAAAGTGTTGAATAATTCAGGTACTAATTGTATTTCATCCAAACAAATTACTTTCTCCTTGTTTGAATTAAAAAAAAGTCGTGGATCATTCAAACGATTCAAATCTTCATAATTCTGTAAATCCAAAAAAATAGTATTTTCAACTTTCTGTAGAATCTGTTTTATTAACGTAGATTTTCCACATTGACGAGGTCCCAAAATAGCAACAACTGGAAATATTTGTCGATATTTATCAATTTCTGAACTTAATTTACGCGCTATGTATTGTTTCATTATCAGGTATTTACTATCACAAAGTTACCAAAAAATAGACTTATTTATGCAAATTGTAAATCAAATTTTCAATTTGTACAAATACAACAGATTCAACACCGCACCATCAACCTAACCAACATCCTCATTTTTTTCCTAATTTTGATAAATCTTTGGAAATTAGCGATTGCTTTGCTCGCACATCAAACAAAACAAAATTGTATGAAGAACATCATCACATTAATTATTCTCCTCTCATTTACAAACTTGGTTACGGCTCAACAATCGTATAAAGATTTGATCAAAGACTTGAGCGTCAACTTTTACGAAGTTTGTCGTGTTGCAGAAGCACATTTTGACACCATCGATAAAACGAAAAAGGGTTCAGGTTGGAAACCTTATCAACGTTGGAAAAATGCGAATGAATATAAATATTACCCAAGCGGAGATCGCTCTCAAACAGATCCGCATTTTGCAGCCAATGCCTACAAAGAATTTTTGCGACTTAATCCAAGTACCAAAAGTTTGTACACCAATGGCTGGAGAGAACTTGGTCCCGCAAACATTGATAGTATAACAGGGCATTATGCGGCTGGTCTTGGAAGAATTGAAGACTTTTACGTTGACCCAAATAATCCCAATAAAATGTACCTTGCGTCGCGAAGTGGGGGCTTTTGGAAATCGCTAGATGGTGGTCAAACCTGGCAAGGCGGATCTACCGATTTTATGTTTGCATCTGGAGTAAATACCATTGCGGTTGATCCAGCGAACACGAATCACGTGCTAATTAACATTCAAAACTCAAGTGATAACAATTCGCATGGTGTATTTGAATCATTCGATGGAGGTGACACATGGTCAGCCACCAATTTCAATCCTGCACAGGTCGGTTATGGCGGACTTGGAAACAATTTCAAAATTTTCACAATCGCATACCATCCTACAACACCAAATTTAATTTTCATCGGAACCTCAAAAGGAATTTATCGCTCAGCGAACAATCTTGCTTCCTGGTCAAATCAATATCCTAGCGCTGATATCACATCCATTGATTTTCATCCATCCGATCCTAACATAGTTTACCTGCTTGACACATACAACCCAAACGGATTGAGAAATTATGTTTATAGCTCGATAAACGCAGGTATCAATTACACCCTATCAAGTCAAATTGTTCCGAACAATAATGCCTTTGGAAAACTTTCAACTAGTCCAGACTGTCCAAATTGTGTCTATTTTGCTTCAGACAATGGCGTTTGGAAATCTACAAACAGTGGTCAAAATTTTACATTTCTTTCGAACCCAACAGAATCTTGCGATGGCTTTGCAGTTAGTGATCAGGACACATCATACATGATTTATGGCTATGTTGACATTATGAGTTCTGCAAATGGTGGAAACTCATTTGACCAAACTTCATGGTGGAGCTTAGGCAGCACTGAACATGGCCCTGGAGATTTTAATCAACGATACGAAGGAAGCAACAATTACATTCATGCGGATTTGCGCGTTGCTAAAAGCATCAATGGCGTTTTTTATGTAGGAACGGATGGACTTTTTGCTAAATCAGAAGACAATGGTTTAACTTGGACTCATTTGAGCAGTGGATTGGCCATCCGCGAAAACTATAAACTAGGTGCAAGTCAATCGAATCACTATCGGAGCATATCAGGTTCACAGGATAATGGGACAAGTATTCGACATAAAGATCAGTGGATTGAATTCTACGGAGCAGACGGGATGGAATGCTTGATTCATCCGTTAAACGATGACTGGATGCTTGGAAGCGTGCAATATGGTGGTCGACGACGAACACGCGATGGTGGACAAACACAAGATGGTGTTTCTCCTGCAAGTCAAAGCGGCAGTGGGAACGGTGGCTGGGAAGCTCCATTGGCTTATGATCCAAATCATCAAATGCGCATTTACAATTTTGGCACTAGCGTCCATGCAAGTGAGGATTTTGGGTCATCTTGGACTTATAAAGGAGCGCCAAGTTCATTCTCAGGAACCATAGACCAAGCGGCCATAGCAGAAAACAATTCAAGCATTATCGTTATTTCAAAAGGTAGCGCCATCGATAAATCCACGAATGCTGGAGTTTCATTCGCTAGTATTAAAAATAACCTGCCGAGTTACACCATTGAAGACATCGCCTTTCATCCTAAAAATGATAATATAATTTTGGTTTGTTATGCGCGCTATCAAAATGACAATAGCAAAGTTTACATTACATATAACGGTGGGGCAAGTTGGACAAACATCACCTACAATTTAGGAAATATGCCAGTTCATTCCATTGTTGTTGATCATTCAGATGATGCCAACATTTATCTTGGTGCAGAAATCGGAGTTTATACTATGCCTTTAAATGGAACTACTTGGACATTGCACAATCCGAACCTACCCAACACAACCATCGAAGAATTAGAAATTGTTTATGGCTCCAATACACTCAAAGCCGCAACTTGGGGCCGAGGACTTTGGGAATATTCATTGCTTGACAGATTAAATTATCCGGCTATTCTTCTAACAAGTATAACGGATATGCCAACAGAAAGCAACCCAAAAGAAAACGTTGATCAATGGGTCACTTCGGAAATAAGTTATGACGGAACCCTAACAAGTGTATACCTCGAATGGTCTGTTGATACTGCTGTATTTGGGAACATCATTCCAATGAATCTTGTTCAGGATAGTACATGGCAAAGCACACAACCTCTGCCAAATTATCCGACAGGAACAGATCTGTATTTCAAAGTATTTGCGATTGGAAATCAACAAGATACAACAGAAACCTACAAATTCATGTACACGGTACAACCATTTGAATATTGTCCAACTTCGGGCACAATGACTTATCAAGGGAATGTGACTCTTGTAGACTTCAACGAAATAAGTAAATCGAGTGGTAAAACTTCTCCATACATTGATTATACACCCACTGATTCAACGGCGATTTACCGCACGCAAGATTACGATTTAACAGTAAATCTTAATTCCGACAACGGGAACTATACCTATTTTGCAAAAGCTTGGATTGATTGGAACCAAGACGCTGACTTTGATGATTCCAACGAGGCTTATGAGCTTGGTTCAACAACAAATAATACAAATGCCCCAACGACCTTGTCTCCTTTTAGTATCCAAGTGCCTGCAAACGCAGATCTTGGTGCGACAACCATGAGAGTAGCATGTAAATACAATGAATATCCAACACTTTGTGACAACGGATTTGATGGTGAAGTGGAAGATTACAAGCTAATTATACTAAGTGAGCCTAACTTAAATTATACATTAAGTACAAGCAACATTTGTACAGATGAAGACATAACTTTCACCTATTCAGGAGAATCAGTTGATTCATTGCAATGGACAATTACCGGCTCTGGACCAACAATCGAAAACACCAATCCAACATTCACACAAGGCTTCTCAAATTCGGGGAATTACGATGTTGTTGTTGAGGCATTTTACGATGGCTTATGGTTCACATCAACAACGAACTTGGATTTCACCGTTCACGGCAACACGATTACTGAGATGAATGCTCTTTCATGCAATCCCGCAGAGATCGGAGTAGAAACAGTCGTACTTTCAAGTCAGTATGGTTGTGATTCTACGGTTATCACAACAACTAGTTTAACAACTGAACCAAACTTGAATGTCAATTTAACTGCTAACACTTTGATGGCAGCTCAAACAGGTGCCAGTTATCAATGGTTGGATTGTATGAACAATTTTGCACCCATCGCTGGCGAAACAGGAATTTCTTTTACACCAACCGTTGATGGTCAATATGCGGTTGAAATTTCATGGTCAACATGCCTAGATACATCTGCTTGCATTCAAGTAACTGTGGCTTCAATCTCGGAGTTAGAAACATCAGGAATTCTTATTTTCCCGAATCCGACAACAAACTTGGTATACATTAATTTTGAAGACTTAATTCCATCCTTTGAAATTGAGCTTCTAGATATGAAGGGAAGTTTGCTTTTTGAAAAAACAGAAGAAAATACCCAAGGAAGTAGTGTGGATTTAAGCAATTTTGCATCAGGAATCTATTGGTTACGGCTTGAAATAAATGGAAGCAAGCAACATTTCAAAATTGAAAAACAATGATAAAATCGCTTGTTCAACTTTCTTTTTTCGTGCTAATTTCATTTATCTTTTATCAATGCGCAGATCGAAAAATGGATGTTCTCGAAAGCTCAATGTCATTAAAAATTGTGGAAGCCTATATCCAAGAAGAAATTCCTGGTCAAGAAGATCAAGTTTCGAAATGGGTTTTTACGATTCAAGTCGAAGAGACAGCCGTTTTGGAAACATTCGTTCTTGGTAATGAAACCTATAAATTATCGAAAAGCGGTAAATCTTGGAAAACTTTATTGAACAACAAATACAATTCCGAAAGTGATATTCCCACTACAAGATTTCTGACATTGCTAGCTGACGGAAAAATTGCAAAAGTTCCTATTCCGAAAATCGTTTTGAAGGAAGCGTTGTATATGCCTTGATAACAAATTTTAGCTTACCAGAAATCAAGAAAGTATAGTTTTTGTTTATCTTTGATTAAATGAAAACCAAGCATCAATTATCACAATTATCACCGCACCTCTTTTGGGATGTGAATGTTGCTGCTATGAGTTTTGAGAAATCCCAAGAGCAAATTATCTACAAAGTAGTTGAATTTGGTCTTTTGTCTGATTGGAAAATCATCAAAGAAGTGTATGGTTTGGAAACGATTAAAAAAGTTACGCTTCAACTTCGAAGTTTGGATGTTGTAACTTTATCTTATCTAAGCAATTTATTCAAACTAGAAAAATCAGCATTTAGATGTTACAAACTCACACAATCCAACCAAGACTTCTGGAACTCCTAGATCGAATTATGCTTTCAAATGTATTTGAGGGGTTTAATTTAGTCGGAGGGACGGCCTTGGCTCTCCAAATTGGTCATCGCTTATCAATTGACATAGATTTGTTTGGCAACCAAGAGATTCGTGAAGATGAATTTGTTGCTGAATTGTCCACATATGGCCATGTAATAAAAATAAAAAAAAGCGAAAAAATTCTTGTTCTTTCAGTGGATGGAATAAAAGTAGACTTTGTCAATTATAACTATCCAAACTTAGAATCTCCCAAAATTATTGAGAACATTAGAATTGCAAGTGTCAAAGATATTGCCGCAATGAAATTAAACGCTATTGCTGGCAGAGGCAGTAAAAAAGACTTTATTGACCTTTATTTTTTGATTCAACACTATGAATTAAAAGAAATTTTAAAATTCTATTCCAAAAAATTTCCAGATGGTTCAGAATTTATGGTTATCAAAAGTTTATCCTATTTCGAAGATGCAGATAAGGAGGAAATGCCAATAATGCTCAGTGATGTTGGTTGGCAACAAATCAAGGAAGTAATCAATCGTGAAACTTCAAAGTTGGAATGATTTAATAAAACTTCAATTTTCAACGCTAACCGAAGCCTTCAAAACATTCAACCGAAGAAAAGCATCATTCAAATCGCGCACATTCTCCGAAATAACCCGCAATTTTTCATTTTTCTCGCTCAACTTAAAACGCGCTGGATTTTGCTGAATGCCATTCAAGACTTGCGTAAAAACTTCGGTTTCGTAAAACGGACTTTGAGGATTTGAAATAAAATAACCAATCAATTTGTTGGATTTAATGACCAATTTCTCCATGCCAAGCGACTGAGCCAACCAACGCAATTCAAAGGATTGCAACAAATCATCCACTTGTGGAGGTAAAGGGCCAAAACGGTCGATGAGATTTTTTGAAAATTCAACCAATTCTTCTTTCGAAGTTAAATTATCCATTTCTTGGTATAAGCTCAAACGTTCGGAAACATTGTTGACATAATCATCTGGAATTCTGACTTCTAAATCGGTTTCCAACACGGTATCCCGCACAAATTGTAGCGGAGAATCAGTATTTCGTTCCTCAAACAAATCTTTAAACTCAGATTCTTTCAATTCATCCATGGCTTCGTTGAGAATTTTCTGGTACATCTCAAAACCAATTTCAGAAATAAAACCACTTTGCTCGCCACCGAGCATGTTTCCAGCCCCACGAATATCGAGATCTTTCATTGCAATATTGAACCCAGAACCTAAATCCGAAAATTGCACCAAAGCCTCTAATCGTTTGCGTGCTTCAGAAGTCAATAACGAAGAATGTTGCGAAATCAAATAGCAAAATCCTTTCTTATTCGAACGACCCACGCGACCGCGCAATTGATGCAAATCACTCAAGCCAAAATTATGCGCATTGTTGATGATAATGGTATTTGCATTTGAAATATCGATGCCCGATTCAATAATTGTTGTGGCAAGTAAAACATCGAATTCATGATTGATAAAGCCCATCATGATTTTTTCTAGCTCGGCCCCTTCCATTTGTCCGTGACCAATAGCCACGCGAATTCCAGGACACAATCGTTGCAACATTCCAGCTACTTCTTTGATATTCGCCAAACGATTATGTACAAAAAACACTTGTCCTCCACGACTTACTTCGTAAGCCACAGCATCTCGAATTTGCTCTTCGTTGAATTGTACAATTTCAGTCAAAACCGGTTGTCTATTCGGTGGAGGCGTGTTGATGATGCTCAAATCGCGAGCTCCCATCAAGGAAAATTGTAAGGTTCTCGGAATCGGAGTCGCGGTCAACGTTAAGGTATCTACAGTTGCGCGCAAGGTTTTTAGTTTATCTTTCACAGCAACACCAAACTTTTGTTCTTCGTCGATGATCATCAAACCAAGGTCTTTGAATTTCACACGTTCTGCTACAATGGCATGTGTTCCGATCAAAATATCAATTTTCCCCTCTTTCAATTTTTTGAGGGTTTCGGTGGTGCTTTTAGCCGATTTAAAACGGTTAATAAAATCAATCGTCACTGGAAAATCCTTCAATCGCTCTTTAAAACTGCGGTAATGTTGCATCGAAAGAATGGTTGTTGGAACCAATACTGCCACTTGCTTGCTATCTGAAGCCGCTTTGAACGCTGCACGAATTGCCACTTCTGTTTTTCCGAAACCAACATCGCCACACACCAATCGATCCATTGGAGTAGAAGATTCCATGTCTTCTTTAAACGCTTGCGTAGCTTTCAATTGGTCGGGCGTATCTTCATACATGAATGATGCTTCCAACTCATTTTGCAAATAAGAATCTGGCGAAAATGCAAATCCTGGTTGACTCTTGCGTTTTGCATATAATTGAATCAAATCGAAAGCTAATTCTTTGATTCGTTTCTTCGTTTTATTTTTGAGATTACTCCAAGCTTGCGTGCCTAACTTGTTGATTTTAGGCACACTTCCATCCTTTCCTGTAAATTTTGAAATGCGATGCAAAGAGTGAATTCCAACGTACAGCACATCGCCATCACGATAAATCAACCGAATCGCTTCTTGCGGTTTTCCGTTCACGTCGATCGTTTGAAGTCCAGAAAATTGACCAACGCCATGATCAATGTGCGTCACATAATCTCCTTTTTGCAAATCGTACAATTCCTTTAATGTAAGCGCTTGTTTGGCTTGCCGAAAACCTTCTTTTAGCTGAAAACGATGGTAGCGCTCAAACAATTGATGATCTGTAAAACACAGCAATTTAGTTGTTGGCGAAACAAATCCTTCATGCAAGGCGAAATGCATCGGAATGAATTCCACATCGCCACCAATGTCTTCAAAAATTTGTTCCAAACGCTCAATCTGTTTGGGTTGATTGGAGAAAATCAGATTTTCAAAACCTTTTGAATGTTTTTCTACCAATTCATTGCGAAGCAAATCAAAATTTTTGTTGAATGAAGGTTGCGGAAGAAAATCAAATTGACACACCAAATTCGGTTCAAACTCAAATTCTGGTCCAAATTCAATGATGGAATATTTCTTAAATTCTTCCGTAATATCCTTCGGATTCATGTATAATTCCGTTGGAATCGTTTGATTAATTTGAGCAGATCGTTCCTCGAAAAGTTTTACCGATTTTTCGTATTCTTTCTTCAACACATGTTGAATGGTTTTAATCGGCGCTCCCCAAATCGTTGTGTTTTTACCCAAAAACTCCAAGAAACTCGCATTTTGTTCCATCGAAAGCTGACCTTGCACGTTCGGAATGATATTGAAATGCTTGTGCGTGTTGATAGACAATTGGGTGCTTGCGTCAAATGTCCGAATAGAATCTACCTCATCGCCGAAAAGTTCGATACGAAAAGGATGATCATTTGAAAACGAAAACACATCGACAATACCTCCACGAATGGAAAACTGACCAGGTTCGTAAACAAAATCCACGCGATCAAAATGATATTCCAACAACATTTCATTGATAAAATCGGTTGAATACGATTTACCAACTTCTAATTTTAAGGTGTTTTTTGCGAGAATTTTTTGCGTCGGAACTTTCTCGAATAAAGCTTCTGGATAAGTAACAATCCACAAATTCTTTCCGTTGTTGACTTTTTCTAGCACTTCAGCTCTTGCAACAACATTGGCATTGTCTGTTTCTTCAAAGTGATAAGGTACGCGATACGACGCTGGATAAAACAAAATGTTCTTCTGACCAGCATGCAATCCTTCCAAATCATTTAAAAAATAGGCTGCTTCCTCCTTGTCGTTCAGAATAAACACATGATGACCAGGAACTTGAGAAGCTACAACTGCCGCACAAATCGATTTCGAAGAGCCGACATGACCTTTCCAATGAATTCTTGTTTCGGCAAATTGCAGTTGATTGGCAGTATCTTGAATGGGTTTGAGCGTGTCGAAATAACTTCGAAATTTGGTTGAATCCATCGATTGATCTACAATTTGTCTCTTCCCACGAGTTCAGGCTCAAGCAAACTCACCACTTTTTCCACCATATTTTTCGAACCAACAATGTATGGAACACGCTGATGCAAACGCGTTGGTTGAATATTTAAAATCCGCTCGAAGCCCGTTGTAGCTGAAGCACCTGCTTGCTCGGCAATAAACGCCAATGGATTGCATTCATACAACAAACGCAATTTGCCTTCTGGAGAACTTGTCGTAGCTGGATAAATGTAAATTCCACCTTTAATCAAATTGCGGTGAAAATCGGCCACTAATGAACCGATGTATCTTCCAGAATATGGTTTTCCTGTCGGATTTTCATCACTTTGACAGAATTCAGCATATTTCCGAAAACCTGGATTGCAAATATTGATATTTCCTTCGTTCATGGCGTAAATACGACCTTCATCAGGAGATTTCATATTTGGATGCGACAAGCAAAATTCGCCAATTGAAGGATCCAATGTAAAACCGTTGACACCTCGACCAGTTGTATAAACAAGCATGGTAGATGAACCGTAAAGTACATATCCAGCAGCCACTTGATCGCGACCAGCTTGAAGCATGTCGTCCAATGTTGCTACACTTCCAATTTCTGATTTTCTTCGGTAAACAGAGAAAATAGTTCCAATAGAAACATTCACATCGATGTTAGAAGAGCCATCCAAAGGATCAAATAAAACAACGTATTTACCCTTTCTGCCCAACTCATCTTCAAAAGCTACAAAATCATCATTTTCCTCAGAAGCGATTCCGCAGACCTCAGCTCCAGCCTCAAATGCTTTGATGAACAAATCATCCGCCACCACATCCAATTTCTGTTGTTCTTCGCCTTGAATATTTGTTTCTCCTTGCGCTCCAAGAATGTGATCCACCAATCCCGCTTTTCTCACATCGCGACTCACCACTTTCGATGCAAAAGCAATGTCGTTTAACAAACGTGAAAGTTCGCCCGTAGCATACGGAAAATCTGCCTGCCGGGATTGAATAAATTCTTGAAGCGTAATAATTTTTGACATGTGAGAAAAATTTGAACAAAGATAGTTTTTTCGGATGCAATGACTGGAAAAAACCATTGACTTTTTCATGAATAGCTTGGCAAGGTAGAATAACTTCACTGATGTTTAACGAACGTGGCCTGCCATGACTCTAGCGGAGTCAAACATTTTTAACCGAGGATGAAATCCGAGGAAAAAAAAGTCCGTCAACATTTTGTACGATGCACTATAGAAACCGTGGCTATATCTTTTTTGCCACACTTCCAAAGGATGCAGCGAAGCTATATGCACGGATAAGTTGGCTCGTGTGATAATTGAAGTGTGCAAGAATTACACGGATGTTTTCGACTAGTCGAAAAGAAAATTCTAAGACGAACCACTCACGTCGTTAAAATCACCATGACTCCAGCGGAGTCAAACATTTTTAACCGAGGTAAAAAAGGACTATAATCCTTTTTGGCGTGTGTTTTTGGTAAACCAACAAAGTTAGCCACGAAGTGAAACCATGACAAAAAAAGTCTTCAAACAAACTTCTCGGGTGATAACAAACCAAACGATAAGTGGCTCAAAAAAAAATGTGAGTGGACGAAAAGGATACTAAAATCAAGATTTATCGGTGGATCCTTCTTCAATCTTTTCAGAACTATTTTTAAACAGGCGCCAAGCCTTCTAAAAATCCTTTTGAGAGGTGACGCTGCACATCAATAAAACCAACTCTTCAGGAAAAACCCCGGTAGCGAAGGGGGGAAATTTCCCCCCGGGGAATTTCCCCTACAAAAAGGGGAAAAATCCCTATTGACTTTGTGAATTTTTATTTGAGACATTTGGGAGCGAAAAATAAAAATTACTGACTACTAATAATTTAGCAGAGGATATGGGGAAGTAAGTGAAAAAAGAAGGTTGGGTGCAAGTGCTTGGTTTTGTTTGTGGAGCAGAATGATAATTTGTGTCGCAAGTACAAAAGTTATCAGCAATTTTAAGAACCACAATCCACAGACAAAACACAAAGACATTAATATTGACAAGTCATTTACAACGGTATAATAAATAGTGGAGAAGAACCCACTTTAAAAAACAGAGCGTGAAAAAACAAAAAAAATTATAATGAAAAAATCAATTAAAGCAATGGGAGTGGCCATGCTTGTCGGCATTACAGCCACAGTACTTAATGGGTGCGGTGAAAAAGAAACTGCAAAATATTATGAACGAAAAAACGCAATGGTAGAAAGTCCTCAAGCTGAACACGAGAAGGGCATTTCTACGAACGACAATGACAAAATCAAGATAACTGTTCCAGCAGACGGAAAGTACTTGATATTAGCAAAAGGAACTTATGAGGGACTTGCATATTGTATTGTTGATGCAGTTTTGTATGTATATAATGTAGGTACAAATCAACCATTATGTGAACAGAAAATAAAAGAAAATTATAATCTTGTTCGTCACCCTGAATTAAATCCATCAATACGTGTTTCAAAAGAACCAAGAAGTCAAGAAGTAACTGGGACACTAAAATTCATTACGCTTGAAAGATTAAAAAAAGGAGATGAGTTAGAATTGAGATTCGGTAATATTAATCATAGTGACGGAGCAACTGTTGACCAAAGAAGGTTCAAATATGCTGCTCCTGGGGATTTTTTAGTGTTAATGAAATTGCCTGACTAACAAAAATGTCATCTTAATCGAAAATAAAGCAGAACAGCATTGAAAGAAAAACAAAACTGATGATAACATAAGTTTTATTTCATAAATCCTATTTTATACGTTATTGAAGGTTATAATTAAAAGCAAATATTGAAAAGTTTTTGAGATTCTTTTATCCAATCAAAACAAATAGCGAAATTCACTATTAAAACATTATATTATTGATAAACATTAGTATATCTCAACCTATTCACTAATTAAATATCTATGGATCAGGAAACTATATTAGACCGATTTGTTCTGAACAGAAATGCATATTTCTATACTCGTATTCGACCACTGTCGAATTTTGCAATCATAAAAATGTTCCGAGAAGCTTCTGCCGAAAAGGATGGTAACTATCTCATCAATTTCCAAAATGAAGAACAAGTAGTCGAAGGACAACATTGTAAAGTTTCAATTTGCCTATACAAACTCCTGAAAGATCCCAGTTTCTTATCCGAACCAATATTAGGTTTGAAAGAGTCCACCCATGGATATGTCATTGTTTTTGATTATAGCGAAAGCGTAGTGATTTTTAGGAAAAATGCAATAGGTACAGAAAAAGTTTTGAGTAGCTATATTCTACGATCAGATTATATCAGAATTTCTCGAGCATTTGTTGATGATGCAACATCTTTTGAGAAATTTAACACGAGTAACATGAACACTGCGGATAACGCAATTCGAAATTCAAGTATAGAGGCGGTCAATCTTAAAAACATCGTAAATAGATTTGGAGCTAGCAAGAAAATATTAAATAGTATGCGGATTGAAAATTCCGGACAAAGGCATTCCT
The DNA here is from genome assembly GCA_965247975.1 of Crocinitomicaceae bacterium. Classification (GTDB taxonomy): domain Bacteria; phylum Bacteroidota; class Bacteroidia; order Flavobacteriales_D; family Crocinitomicaceae; genus Taishania. Next base: position 346,375 of record OZ252050.1, on the reverse strand, counting down.
TAGCCTTGAATACTTCAAGAGTTAATAAACTTGGTGAAAAGGTAAATCTAAAATCTGTCTATAAATGGTGTGTGGAAACAATTGACATTATAGAAAGTAACATTACCAGACAAACGTACGTCGACATATTTTCAACACCTCTGAAATTTGAAGAATATATTGATGACATTATACCTACAAATGTCCTTTTCAAATTTAGTAGGTTAAAGGAAAAATTTGATGATGGGGAAATTAACGATGTATTCACATTAGATGATGATGATAAGAGAATACAATTTGACATTAATCAAGAAGTTTTCACCACATTTAATCTACTTTGTGATGTGGATAAACAAATTGTAGTAGGTCGAAACACAACTTATGAGATCACAAATAATTTTGACCGAGAAATGACACTTTCAATTAGTTCAAAATCAATAAGAATAAAATCTCCTAGATTTAGTGAAATTCATTTTGAAGACTCTCATGGCAATACATATACGCTTCAAGAGTTCGTGAATTCATATTCTGATTTCATTGTAAATTTCAATGACCCAGAAATCGTTTATGCAAATAGGAAATTATTTAAAGATCATAAGTTATTAAGTGATATTGAAGGATTTATGTCAGTATTTCATCCAATAAATGGGCTATTAAGTTGCACAAGTGAAAAAGGAACATTTACTGCTAATCAGACTAAATTTGAAACTGGTTCATTATTCAGATTTATTGAGGATAATATTGCTACAACTGATGACTGTCTATTCTGTGATGATCTTGGGAATGAGTGGGCAGACTTTATTGGTGTCAAAGGCGAAAAAATCACTTTTTATCATGCAAAACATAAAAACGTTGCCATGTCTGCAACTAACTTCCAGGACATAGTCGGACAAGCGCTTAAAAACTTAGGCAGTTTTGAGCCCTCTGATGCAGATATCGACTTCAAAAAAACGAGTTGGGAGAATTATTATAGAAACGACAGTGTTGATACATTAATCCCACGCTTTGTCCGAGGTCCATCAAATAATTTAAATTTGGCTATTGAAAAATATAAATATGCAAATACGAGAGCTAATAGGAGAAGAGAAGTTGTTCTTGTGATCGATTTCATATCTTATAGTGAACTACATGGTAACCTTATTCTACTTAAAAATGGTCGAGAATTCACAAGACGTAAGGAAACTTTACAAATTCTATGGCAAATTTCATCTTTAGTAGCGAACTGTGTTGAATTAGGAGTAGGAATTCGAATAACTTGCCTACCATGAAAGTAAAATCTAAAAATAAGCTTATATCACCGACTAAAAGAAATTAGCTTCTCCTTCAAAGACAGCAACATTTTTAGTTGAAGCCGCTGGCAGCATGTTTAAAACCTCTTTATAGCAAGAAAAAATGAACTCAATAGTTAGAAAATATTTAATCGAAGCAGCGAGACAAAGGGACAAATTTGTTTTCTACAGCGATGTAGTAAAAGATTGTGATTTGAATATTGATACAAGCACTGAATTTGGTAGGCGACAGTTAAGTGAAGTTTTAGGGAAAGTTTCAGAATATGAAAACAATCAACAACCATCAAGACCATTACTCAGCTCATTAGCTATTTACAAAGACAAGCATAAGAATGACCACGGAGACGGTTTTTACAGAATTGCTGATCAATTGGGCAAAGGTAGTTTCAAAAAACTGAAAGCCGAGTTGTTTGGTTTTAGTGAGGCAGAAGAATGCAGAAAATTTTGGCAACAAAATGATAATTATCAAAAATTCGTATCAATTTCTAACGAAATAGAATCTAAGGATAAAATTAATTTTTTTAATCTCGACGAGTTAAATTTCTTTAAGCAGTGGCAATACAAAGTTTACAATCCCAATGATGACAGACATAGAGGGGCAAAGAACTATTTAATGGCAACCGTTTGGGAAAAAAGCATTCTGTTGGGACGTGAAATAATAAAAAGACTTAAAGGCTTTGAATTGGACGGAAAAAAATATTGGAGTCAAAGAGGTTGGGCAGAAAATGAAAAAGGAGAAAATGTTCAAGTAGCCATTATAAAACCCTATACTTGGGTAAAAGTATTTCGCAATACTGATAGGGGAAGAGATATTTTCTTCACTTTTGGAATAGATGCTCATCCCACGACAGAAGCGTTTATTTACAAAATAGACTGTCAGGATAAAAGAGATTCTAACCTTTCGCAAACTCAAATAGAACTTTGCAAATCACTAATTCCTGCATCCGCTAAGTGGAATGAAATAGCATTTGAGGATTTAATTAACGAAAATATGGATTCGCTGATTGAAACTTGCGTTCGTTTTATTCAAGAACATACTGAAAGCTACGATGCAATTATTGAAGCAGTTTGGGGTGGATTAATTCCATCTCGTCTTTTCAAAAACAAACTTATCAAAAAAGACAAACCGAAAGACGGATACGAATCAATTCCTGAAACAAGAAAGGACTTCAAAGGTGTAGACATAGATTTTCAAGGAAAAGCAAAGGAGCAAAAGGATTTAGGCGACAAGGGAGAATTATTAGTACAATATAGAGAAGTAGAATTTTTAAAAGAAATAAATTTACATGACAAAGCCGCACTCGTTCATATTGTGAAAGACGGAAAAGGTTACGATGTTTATTCTTTTGACGAATCAGGCAACGAAAAATTCATTGAAGTAAAGACAACAACGGGCAACGAATATGCACCTTTCTATCTTAGTGAAAACGAAGTTGACTTTATGCGTTTGAATACAAGTCAATATTCAATTTATCGGGTTTACAATTTTGACGAAGAAAATAATTTTGGTGAGTTTTATGAATTATGTGGGGACATTGAAAATCAACTCCTAATGAAACCGACACAGTATAAAGTTGTTATAAAAAAAGAAGTATGACACGAATAAAGCGAGCAACCAAAAGGGTTGGCTCAATTGGGAGTAATTTGGTTAATTGAACATTCTTCCTCATATCAACTTTTTTCCTAAATCGGCCGTTTCGCACCTCAAAATCTGCCTCTTCATAAAATCTCAAAAACTTTACAGTCAAGCGTAAAAAACAACTCAGCAACCATTAAACTAACAAACATCTAATGAAACATTGGAACAACGCACAAACCTAACAGTGGACAATGGACAACTTGATGGCAACTTTTGACAATAACCAGATCGTAAATTGTAAATTAGCAACCTATAATAAACAAAGAGAATTTTAAATGTCAGAAGACCAAAAGAAACAACTTGAACAACAACTTTGGAATATAGCCAATACGCTGCGTGGCAAAATGAATGCAGATGAATTCCGCGATTATATTTTGGGCTTCATTTTCTACAAATATTTGAGCGAGAAAATGGAAATTTTCGCCAATGGTATCTTGAAACAAGACAAAATAAAGTTTCGAGAAATAACGCCAAAAACAGAACAAGCTAACGACTTTTTGGAAGCAATCAAAGAAGAAGCATTGGAGAAATTGGGTTATTTTCTTAGCCCCGAGGAACTGTTTACCGAAGTCGCTAAAAGAGGAATGGGCAACAACGAAGATATTGACCTTTTTGATGAAAGCAAAACGAATTTCATACTTGAAGACCTTCAAAAAATACTGACCAACATTCAATTGAGTACCATGGGTACAGAAAGCGAAGAGGATTTTGACAACCTTTTCGAAGATATGGACTTGAACAGTACCAAACTCGGTAAAACACCAGAAGCAAGAAATACAATTATTGCAAAGGTACTCACACATCTCGATAAGATTGATTTCAAATTAGAAAATACAGAATTAGATGTTTTGGGTGATGCTTACGAATATCTGATTGGTCAATTTGCAAGCGGTGCAGGGAAAAAAGCAGGAGAATTTTATACACCACAGGAAGTTTCTAAAATATTAGCAAAGATTGTTACTACAGGAAAACAAAAACTAAAATCGGTTTACGACCCAACTTGTGGTTCAGGCTCTTTGCTGCTACGCGTGGCTCGTGAAGTGAAGGACGTAGCAATGTTTTACGGACAAGAAATGAACCGTACCACCTACAACCTTGCCCGAATGAATATGATTTTGCATGGTGTGCATTATCGACAGTTTGACATTAAGCAAGAAGATACGCTTGAATATCCGCAACATATAGAACAGTTGCCCTTTGAAGCCATTGTTGCCAATCCACCTTTTTCTGCCAATTGGAGTGCCAATCCTATTTTTACCAGCGACGACCGATTCAGCCAATACGGAAAGTTAGCTCCTGCAAGTAAAGCAGATTTTGCCTTTGTGCAACATATGATTTACCATTTGGCTGAAAATGGAACGATGGCCATTGTTTTGCCACACGGAGCATTGTTTAGAGGTGGCGCAGAACAACACATTCGTAAATTTTTGATTGAAAACAAAAACTATTTAGATGCAATAATTGGGTTACCTGAAAAGATTTTTTTTGGCACCGACATACCAACTTGTATAATGGTTTTCAAGAAATGCAGAGAAAACCCGAATGACGTAGTTTTTATAGATGCCAGCCAGCATTTTGCCAAAGGAACTCAAAACTATTTGCGTCAAGAGGACATTGATAAAATCATAAACACGTATCAAAATAGGATAACAGAAGACAAGTACAGTTTTGTAGCTTCGCTTGAACAGATTCGTGAAAACGATTACAACTTGAACATTCCTCGTTATGTAGATACATTTGAAGAAGAAGAGGAAATTAATTTAGATGTAGTTTCTAACCAATTAGTTGATTTGGACAAAGCCATCAAAAATACCGAAAGCGAGATAGCTAAATTTTGTAAAGAATTGAACATTTCAACGCCTTTTTAATCATATTTTTTATGTTAGCATAGAGCAAAATTGTAATAGAATGAGTAAAAAATCTAAAATAAACGTTCAAGGAACAACTATAACAATATTGAATCAAAATGAAAATGACTTTATCTCATTGACAGATATGGTGAAAAATTTTGACGGAGGTAGTTCATTGATAGAAAATTGGCTCAAAAACAAGGATACTGTTTTATTTTTAGGCGTTTGGGAACAAATAAACAATCCCGATTTTAATTCCCCCGAATTCGAGGGAATTAAAAATGAAGCAGGAAGAAATAGTTTTTACCTGTCTGCAAAAAAATGGATAGAAACTACTAATGCAATTGGTTTAGTAGCCTCTGCCGGAAGATATGGCGGCACGTATGCACACAAAGACATTGCCTTTGAATTCGGAAGTTGGCTCAGTCCAGAGTTTAAGCTGTATTTGATAAAGGAGTTTCAACGACTAAAAGAGGATGAAAATAGAAGACTTTCTTTGGAATGGAATCTCAATCGAACCTTGTCTAAAATAAATTACCGAATTCATACAGATGCCATTAAAGAAATCATTATTCCTGAGAAATTATCAACAAAGCAAGCTGCAGTAATTTATGCCAATGAAGCAGATGTGCTAAATATGGCACTTTTTGGTAAAACGGCTCAACAATGGCGCAGCCAAAACCCCAATGAAGAAGGAAACATTAGAGATTATGCCTCTATAGAACAATTGTTAGTACTGGCAAATATCGAAAGTATGAATGCAGAATTTATTCGCATGGAAATGCCCCAAAGCCAGAGATTACAAAAGCTGAACCAAATAGCCATTGCACAACTAAAATCACTGGTTGGTAGCAAGGAAATGAAAAAACTCAAATAATGAGAAATACCAACACAAAACCAGTTTTTCGATTTCCTGAATTTAAAGAGGATTGGAAAGAATATAGACTTTCAGATTTCTTGACTAGATATTCAGAAACCAACAAAGATGAAGAATTTAGCCTTGATGAAATTTTGTCTTTATCCTCTCATTATGGAATTGTCAGCAGAAAGGAGCTACTTGAAGAAACTTACAGCAATGTTAATCACCTGAGCTACAAGAAAACAAGATTGAATGATTTAGTTTATGGCAAAAGTATTAGTGCTAGTTATCCATATGGTTTATTCAAAGTAAATGATTTCAAAGACGGCTTATTATCTACGCTTTACTATACTTTTAAGGTTAAAGAAAATGTTTCGCCAAAATTTATTGATTGTTATTTCAGTCATTTGAACAGAGCTAATAATTTTTTAAAAAAATATGTATTAGTTGGAGATAGATACATTACAGCTGATGCGGACTATCTATTGAGCGGACAAATCTCCCTTCCTACTCAAAAAGAGGAACAGCAAAAAATCGCTGATTTTTTAATTCAGATTGACAACCGAATTGCCCAACTCAAAGATAAAAAAGAGCATTTAGAGCAATACAAAAAAGGAATTACGCAAAAAATATTCTCCCAAAAACTTCGCTTTAAAGATGAAAATGGAAAGGACTTTCCAGAGTGGGAAACAAAGAGGTTAAAAGATATTTTTTTAAGAAAATCAATTAAAAACAAAGGAAGTTTAATTAAAAATGTATTAACTAATTCAGCAACAAGAGGAATTATTTCACAAGGTGATTACTTTGATAAAGACATTGCAAATCAAAATAATCTTGAGGGCTATTACACTGTTGATGTTGATGATTTTGTTTACAATCCTAGAATTTCTGTTTCTGCACCAGTTGGTCCATTAAAAAGAAATCATTTAGTAAAGGGAGTTATGTCGCCACTTTATACGGTGCTAAAACCAATAATTGGAAATTTATGCTTTTATGAACATTATTTCCAAACCTCATTTTGGTATAAATATATGAGAGGTATTGCCAATTATGGAGTAAGACACGATAGAATGAATATTACCAATGATGATTTTGAGAAACTGCCTTTGCCATTTCCACACATCAAAGAACAAGAAAAAATCGCATCATTTTTAAATGAAATTAGTCAACAAATCAGCTTGGTAAATGAGCAATTGGAAGAAACTCGAACCTTTAAAAAGGCATTGTTAAGTAAGTTGTTTTGCTAGGAATATGAAAAAAAGACATTGGGCATATCTTCTAATTTTATCTGGTTTCACAATTTACTTTGTGACTTTTTTAATCGTAAATACCATTTCCGAAGAATCTACTTTTGGATACATTGATTTTTCGAAAGTTGAAATACAAAATTTTAGTGGTTTATTAAGTGTGATATTTGGTGTTTTTGGAATTGTATTAATCATTGATACTATTAAACAGCAAGAAGAGCAGAATATAAAAGCACAGAATATTAGGGATGAGGAAGAGAAAAATCAATTGAAATACAAACTTGAATTGTTAAAAGTCGATTTAAAGAATATCATGGATGACATGACCCAAAAATCAGAATATATTACCGAATATGTTCAAGAATTAAAGAACACTTCTAATAATGCAACAATTTTAAAAAAAACTTCCTCTAGGAACTTTTCAAGAGCAATTGAAATGGATCGATTAGCAATTTTTAAGTCATTCAAGCTCTATTGGCCTGATCGTGAGAACTGGATAAAAGATTTTAGTCAGCTATATAATATACTTGATTATCTTCCTCAATTCTACGAAAGTGTCTATGTCAAATCTGATTATCATGGCAAGGATATTTACACAAAAAAAATGGATGTTAGAAATGATTTAATTCAATTAATGCAGAAATGTGATGAAACAATTTATCAACTCGAAATCAGCGGAGCCGGTCTTAATTTTCAATTTATTATTGATGCTATTTCTAAATTGAAATCCGATTATGAAACGAACATTGTTTCAGAAGCTCAAGTCGATGGTACAGAATTGAAGGAAACCAATTTTCAAGACATTAAATCACTCGTTTTAGATGTATTTATCGAAAATGCTCATAAAGTAGGTGATGGATTTCCGTTGCCAACAGGATTGTTTCCATTGATAGCCATCTGTAATAATATCAATATCAAAATTGATCATATCAAAAGTGAAAATATCAATTTCGGAATGATGCTGGAAATACAGAACAACAACATTTACATTGATGATGACTCTAAACTTAAAAAAGTTAAAGTGCTTTATGATAAAATTCCAAGTTGAAAAAAGTGATTAAATGGCTAAACAATCCGAACAAATATTAGAAGAACAACTAATTACCCAGTTACAAAAATTGGGTTACGTATATACTACACTCAATAACGAAGCGGCTTTGCTTGGCAACCTTAAAAGCCAATTAGAACAGCACAACAATATTTCTCTTTCAACTTCTGAATTTGACAAGGTTCTTAACCTTTTGAACAAAGGTTCAGTTTTTGAAAAATCAAAGACTCTTCGCCAAAAACAGCACATCATCAGAGACAATGGAGATAACCTCTATTTTGAGTTTTTGAATACCGAACATTGGTGTCAAAACCAATATCAGGTTACTAACCAAGTAACTCAAGAAGGTAAATACAAAAACCGCTATGATGTTACGATTTTAATCAATGGTTTGCCCTTGGTTCAAATAGAACTCAAACGCAGAGGATTAGAACTCAAAGAAGCTTTTAACCAAGTAAACCGCTATCAAAGGCATTCATTCGGTGCAAATTCCGCATTGTATCAATATGTTCAGATTTTCATCATAAGCAACGGAGTAAACACAAAGTATTACGCCAACAATCGAAACCAAAGTTTCAAACAAACTTTCTATTGGACAGATGTTGAAAACAAGCGATTGACCAATATTCTCAACGGTTTTACAGATGCTTTTTTAGAACCTTGCCACATCAGTAAAATGATTTGCAAGTACATTGTTTTGAATGAGGCATATAAAATCCCAATGGTGCTTCGTCCATATCAATTTTATGCGGTAGAAGCATTGATTGATCGTGTAAAAAACTCCAACAAAAGCGGTTATATATGGCATACGACAGGTTCGGGAAAGACCTTAACCAGTTTTAAAGCAAGCCAAATTTTGATGAATTTTCCAGAAATTCATAAGGTGGTATTTGTGGTGGACAGAAAAGATTTGGATTACCAAACCACCAAAGAGTTCAACAGTTTTAGTGACGGTTGCATAGACGGAACAGACAACACTGCCAATTTGGTAAAACAGTTTATTGGCACATACAAAGACAAAAAAGGAGAAGCCAAAAACACAAAATTGATTGTTACCACGATTCAAAAACTCAATACTGCTATCAGCAAATTGAAGTACGAAAAGAATATGGCAGGCTTGAAAGACCAACGAATCATTTTCATTTTTGACGAATGCCACCGTAGCCAATTTGGTGATACACACAAACGCATAAAAGAGTATTTCAACAATGCTCAAATGTTCGGTTTTACAGGAACACCCATTTTTGCAGACAATGCCAACAAAAACGAATTTGGCAAACGAACCACCAAAGACCTTTTTGAAGACTGTTTGCACAAATACGTAATTACAGATGCCATTAAAGATGAAAACGTATTGAAGTTTTCAGTTGAGTATGTAGGCAGATACAAACAAAAAGACACAGCAACCGAAATTGACATTGAAGTTGAAGACATTGACACGCAAGAGCTGATGGAAGATGAAAAGCGATTAGAAAAAATTGCCGATTACATCATCAACAATCACAACCGAAAAACACACACCAAGGATTTTTCAGCAATGTTTTGTGTTGACAGCGTAAAGTCATTGATTCGCTATTACGATATATTCAAACGCAAAAAATTAGCAGGAGAACACAAACTAAATATTGCAACCATTTTCAGCTATGCCGCAAACGAAGATGATGCAGATGCAAACGGCTTTATTCCTGAAGAAGTTTCTGTTGTTGAAGAACCGAGAGCTTTGTATGGCTTGCAAGCTCACAGTCGTGAAAAATTAGACGAGTACATTGAAGATTACAATCAATTGTATGATGTAAAATATTCCACCAAAACCAGTGAGGATTTTTACAACTATTATAACGATATTTCAAAGAAACTGAAAGACCGTGAACGACAACCCGAAAATGTAAACAATCGCATAGATGTTCTATTGGTGGTGAATATGTTTTTGACAGGCTTTGATGCTAAAAAAGTGAATACGCTTTATGTGGACAAGAACCTTAAATATCACGGCTTAATACAAGCATTTAGTCGAACCAACCGAATTATAAACGAACAAAAATCACAGGGAAATATAGTTGTTTTCAGAAATCTGAAAAGCAGAACAGATGAAGCCATTACCCTGTTCAGCAATAAAGAATCGATTGAGGAAATCTTGATTCGTCCATATGATGAATATGTAAAAGAGTTTAATGGTGCATTTATTGAATTATTAAAAATAGCACCTACCGTCAATAGTGTGAATGAATTGATAAGCGAAGATGAAGAATTTGAATTTATCAAAGCATTTCGTCAATTAATCCGGGAAATGAATGTTTTAAAAACATTTTCAGATTTTGATTGGGCTGATTTGGCTATGGCGGAACAGCTTTTTGAGGATTACAAAAGCAAATACGTGGACCTTTGGCAAAAGGTGAAAAATGACCGTCAAAAAGAAAAAGTATCTATTTTGGAAGACGTAGACTTTGAATTGGAATTGATACACCGCGATGAAATCAATGTTGCATATATCATTCAGTTATTAATAAAACTCAAATCTCAAACAAAGAAAGATACAACTTCTGCAGAAAACGAAGTTTTCAATTTATTGAGTACGGAAGCAAATTTGAGAAGCAAACGAGAATTAATTGAGAAATTCATCTTAGAAAATCTTCCCTTAATCACTGATCCTGATAAAATTACGCCAGCATTTGAGCAATTCTGGAACGAGCAACAACAACTGGAATTTTCTAAAATCGTCCGAGAAGAAAACCTATCAGCCGAGAAAACTGAAAAACTCATTGAGGATTACCTTTTTGCAGAAAGAGAACCACTCCGTGACGAAGTTTTGGAACTTATTGAAGGAGAAAAACCAAGTTTACTACAACGGAAAAAATTAGGCGATAGAATATTGAAACGTGTTATGGACTTTGTAGAAACATTTATGAACGGAATGGCAGGGAATTAAAAAACAAACACATTCAAATGCTTAACCAAGAATTTCTTCAACTGCTGGACCGCGCTAGCTGCACCGGCAGGTAATATAAAATCTGCAAAATATTTGAACAACTAAATGAACCTGAGTTAAAAGGCTTTTGGTGCGATGGCATCATTCTCGATCTGCCTGAAGCCCATTACATTCAAAAGTTTATTAACGATAAAAGACAAACTACAGGCAAAGCAATTATCGGAAAAGATGGTCAAACAGCATTTGAATTAACTCTAAAATTTGGCAAAAAATCACTCAGCAAACTAGCTAGAAACTTACCCATCACAGACTGTTTTTCTACCAACGATCCCCAAACTTGGTTTCACATCGACCTCAAAGAAAAAAAACTAGAAGTTCAATTGGATTGAGAAAATGAGGTTGGAGAAACTCCTAATCCAACTCCTCTATCGCTTGCGTCAACTCAATAAACTGATCCACACTCAAAACTTCTGGTCGAAGCGTTAAAAATGGATGATCAAATTCTCTAGCTCCAATGATGGATTTCAATGAATTTCTTAGCGTTTTTCGCCGTTGATTAAATCCAACTTTTACCACTTGAATGAACAATTTTTCGCTGCATGGAAATACATCTCGTGCGTTACGTGTGCAACGAATGACACCTGACTTTACTTTTGGTGGCGGATTGAAAACGTGTTCATCGACCGTGAAACAATATTCAATGTCGTAAAATGCCTGTAAAAGCACACTGATGATTCCATATTGTTTTGAACCTGGTTTTTCAGCAATACGCAAGGCAACTTCCTTTTGGAACATGCCCATAATTTCAGGAATTTGGTTGCGATAATCCAAACAGCGAAAGAGAATTTGGGATGAAATATTGTATGGGAAATTACCAACAACCGCAAAAGGTTCTGTTCCCATGTGTTTTTGAAGATCTGTTTTCAAGAAATCTGCTTCGTAAATCCGATCGCCTAACTCAGGAACGTTTTCCTTCAAGTACTTTACAGAATCTCGGTCAATTTCCATCACAGAAACTTCCACCTCTTTGTCTTGAAGTAAGAATTCAGTCAATGCACCCATTCCAGGTCCAATCTCTAAAACGCGTTTGCAATCTTGGTGCTTTTTGTATTGAAGTGCAATTTTTTGGCAAATGTTTTTATCCGTTAAAAAATGCTGACCGAGGTGTTTTTTTGGCGCTACTTTCATGCTTTGAATTCCTCCAAAATGCTTAAAATCGTGCGAAAAGCCGCAAACGAACCTGCAAATTTATCGCCATGTTCTTTTTGTAATTCGGGGGCATGCACCGCCTTGTACTCATCGTATTTATCGTGACTTTCAGCAACGTAGGAAATAGCATACGTAACGCCACCTTCTTCTTCACCATGCACGCGACTCAAGCGACTTTCCAAAAAACAACCTGTGTTCATGACATCTGGAATGTGTTTCAAACGCATCCATTCAATCCACTCATGTTCTATTTGCGGATCAAGACTTACAGTAACATTGTATAAAATCATGGAACAAAATTAAGGATAAAGAAATTAACACCGATCGAACACGAAACATCATTGCACATCAAGCACACCATGGATATCAATTACTTCAAATTGTTCGGTGGGAGATCCAACAAGCAAAAACTTATAGTTGACACGCGCATTGGCATTGAGAATGTAAGACGTGTTGATTCCATGACCAAAATTAATGTCCAATTCACAGAAGTTTACATTAAAATCCGAGCTCGGTGCATCGCTCGCATAGCCTTTTGGCAATTCGAAATTTTGTAGCGTTGTACCAGGCACGACAATAAACCAATCGCCAATTTCGAGATGAATAACGGCATTTCCTCCTTCCTTAATATGTGTATGATAAACCATCGCTTTGTGGAAATTTTGAAAAACAACAATTTGTACATCGTACTCCGATTCGTTTTTTATATACGCTTTGTTGCCGTCCGTTTTTCGATCCATCGGAAGCATGTTGGTTGGATGCAATTTTTCCACTTTTTCTTTCGCAAGTGCGATGCATGTATCCTTTCGTAGTAAGTCAGCATTGCGTCCAACGGTATTTAAATCTTGGTAATACTTTTCCGCAATTTCATTCTTAAACGGGGTACGCAAAACGAGCTCTAATTCTTCCGCAAGGTACGTGCCCAAATCCAACTCATCTTGACTAAAATCGCGTTTGGGTTGTATAATTTTCAATAGAGAATCGATTTCTTTCCGTTCTTCTGGTGAAAATTTTACATACGAAGAGTTGTTGGCCAATGTTGGTTTATCTGGATTGCTCCAAGGTTTGAAGATCCAAAAATACACCACCAACCCGATAAGACCAAAAACGAAAACACCCATCAAAACCGTACGAAAAGGAACTGAAAATCCCTTTCGCGTATTCGTGTTTTTAACCACAATATTTCCAGCTCTCAAATCGCTTCGCAATTGATTTATTTTCTCATTGTGCTCGCTGTTGAGTTGTAATTTCTCAAGTTGTTTTAAAATCCAATTCGCCAATCGAAGCGTGCAACTTTTCGCTTTAACAATTCCCAAAACAGCATCAACATACTTCACTTTCAATGCATACGATTGTCGGGAAAAGGTATTTATCACATCAATAACTGAATCATTCACAGCGTATTGAGTTGCTTCAATGAGTTTGTCCTCACCAACCTCTTGATTCTGAATTAACTTGACCGCATCAAATTGCTTCGCAATTAATTTATACACTTGATCTTCAACTACTGCGCGCGAATCATTGTCTAATAAAGGCAAATATGAAAAGGAGGTATTCAGTTCCGACTCATTGGCGTGATTTAGTAAACTGGGAGTTAAAAATGGTGTGACAAACCGTTTGAATTCATTGGAAAGTCCATGTTCAAGGATTTTCAATTCGTCTTTGAAAGTCAAATCTGTTTTGCGCAAAATCAACAAGGACTCAAGTCCCTTCATCCGTTCAATCCAACCAAGAAAAACACCTGCATTTGTATTATTGACATGGTTCAGAAACCTTCTTTCATCTTCATTCGCCTGAAGTAAAAAGGAGTCAATTGATTCTAAATCAAATTCATGACCAAATCGTTCTTTTAATTGGTGCAACGAAAAATAACGCATAGCTATAAAACAATTTTATTTTGCCAGTTCAATAATTAGCCTTAAACTTACAATATAATCAATTATAAAAGTGCGATGAAAACTAAATTCTCTTTAATTGTTGTGTTTTTTATAACATCACTTTCCACTTTGGCTCAAACTTGGAGTGATGATGTTGCTCAAATTTTCTACGAAAAATGCACCAAATGTCACAATCCGGGAGGAGTAGCTCCATTTTCATTGATGACTTATTCTGAGTCAAGCACTATGGCTGCAGCAATTTATGATGCTGTTGCCTTGGATAAAATGCCACCTTGGCCACCAAGCAATACCTATCAACAATACGTCCATAATCGATCGTTAAGTGCTACACAAAAAACAACTGTTCTCAATTGGTTGACAAATGGCGTGCTTGAAGGAAATAGCGCAAACACACCTCCGCCTCCAGTTTATAACTCAGGATCGATTCTTGGAAATGGAGATTTAATGGTTCAAATCCCAAATTATACAAGTAAAGCAACGGCAACGCAAGATGATTATGTTTGTTTTGTTATGCCGAATGGTCTTGCAACGGGCAGAAAAATTAGAGCTGTAGAAATTGTGCCGGGCAACAGAGAAATTGTGCATCATTGCTTAATTTATGTGGATGCATCCAATGCTTCTGTCACGGATACAATTGGAGGTGATTGTGCTTCACCAGGAGCGACGGATGCCAAATTAATCATGGGTTACACGCCTGGAAGTAGTCCCTTGACCTTACCTTCTTCTGATCCACTAAAGTTAGGAATGGACATGCCTGCAAATGCATCCATTGTTTTTGCCATGCATTATCCCGCTGGAAGTTTTGGGGAACTTGATAGTACCAAAGTCATTTTTCACTTCTATCCACCCGGTGAAACGAATATTCGAAATGTTGGGGCTGAGCGCATCTTGGAAAATTGGAGTTTCGCACTTCCGCCAAATCAGTTAACACCTGTAAATGCGCAATATCCACCAAGTGGTGGTTCTCTAACAAATATTTCATTATTAAGCGTTTTTCCGCACATGCATCTTTTGGGTAAATCAATTAAGGTTTTCGGATTGGATGCTAACGATGACACACTCAAATTGATTGACATTCCACATTGGGATTTTCATTGGCAAGATTTTTATTTTTTTAAAAATATTGTGAAAGCTCCAATTGGATCCAGATTAAAACTCAATGCTGTTTACGATAATACGGTCGGCAATTTGCACAACCCAAATTATCCGCCGATCACCGTGTATCCAGGACTTAATACCGCCGATGAAATGTGTCTTGCCTATTTTCATTTTATGGCCTATCAAGCGGGCGATGAGAACTATGACATGGAAGTGTTGATGAATGAAGAAACAGCATCCATTCTAGAATTAAGTCAAGAGAATAAAGATCTACGCGTATTTCCAAATCCTTTTGAATCTCGGACAGAAATTGAAATTGAGAACTTAAAAATTGGTGACGTCTTGAGCATTGCTGTTTACGACTTTGCAGGAAAACATATCAAAACGATCTTGACAACTCAAAATTATCAGCAAGAATCCATTTTTTGGGATGGCACGAATGACCTTAATCAACCGGTTTCAAAAGGAATGTACTATTTATCCATCCGACACAAGGATAAACTTCTATCATCGCCTGTCATGAAGTTCTAGAAAAGTTTAAGCGCTCTCAAGACTTCCTTATCCGTTTGATTTATCACTTGGTAATATCCATCTTCCGTCCATAATTGGCGTGCAATTTCGCTTTTCATCACTTGTTTCATGAGTGTTTTGCTGCTATTAAACTCTCGGGCTACAAATGGAATGGAATATGTTTTGGCACTGTAAGATGTAAATGAATTGAGCACATCATCCGACACAACAAAAGTCTTCGCAAATTGACTTGCGCTTTTCCATTGCGAACGCTTATTTCGTACAAAATCGAACGCATAACTTTGAAATGCCATGCTATAGCGCAATTCTGCTAAATACCAACTCGATCCAGTTGTGTCTAGCGGTACAAAAATATCTGGCATAATTCCTCCGCCTCCGTAAACAATTTTACCTTTTGGCGTTTTAAACTTTAGAGAATCAACAAACAAGGTTGAATCAGGTCTGTATAATTCTCCATTGTCATAACGATTTACTTGTTCATGCATGTACTCGTCCATGTTTCCATTATACGCTTTTTGGATACATCGACCTGTTGGCGTGTAGTAGCGAGCAATTGTTAAACGTAAATTACTTCCATCGCGCAATTGAACATCTTCTTGCACCAAACCTTTACCAAACGAACGGCGACCAACAATGGTAGCCCGATCATTGTCTTGCAAAGCACCAGCTAAAATTTCACTTGCAGAGGCTGAGTTTTCGTTAATCAAAACAACCAATTTAATATCTTCCAATGCTCCAACACTCGTTGACATGTATTTCATTTCGCGTGAATGCTCTCCTTTTGTTGATACAATGACTTTATTTGTACGTAAAAATTCGTCGGCAATTTCAGTTGCTGAGCGAAGCACACCTCCACCATTATTTCTCAAATCGAGCACCATTTTTGTCATTCCGTTCTCTAATAATTTAGCAGAAGCATCACGAAACTCTTTGGTTGTATTCAATGAAAACTGATCAATTTTTATAAACCCAGTTTTAGCATCCATCATGTAAGCGGACAAAATAGAATTTATTGGAATCGCTCCACGTGTCAATGTTTTCGACAGTTTATTGCCATTTCGAACTACCGTAACTGTTACTTTTGTACCTGATGGCCCTTTCAGCAAAGCCATTACGTCTTCATTCGTTACTTTTTTTCGTGCGGTGATCGTTTTATCGACCTTAATAATTTTATCTCCTGCCTTTACTCCTGCTTTTTCTGCTGGGGAATTTTCAATCACGTTGGTTACGCAAATCGTATCTCTCAAAATCAAAAAGCGCACACCAACACCAGCAAATTGTCCTTGGATTTGTTCATTGGCAAGCGCCAAATCCTTTGCAGGAATATAATTGGAGTGCGGATCTAATTTGTGCAACATGTCTCCAATCGCAGATTCAAAAAGACTATCGCCATCTACATTGTCAACATACTTACTATCCAAGATGCGAATAACATCTTGAATTTTCTGGTATTCCATTTCACCATAACTACTATTCGAAGAATAACCTGTACCTGGCGACAACATTGATCTGCCAATGATAAGACCCAAAGCCATGCATCCAGCAAGAACAAGAGGTAGAATGATAGCTTGCTTTTTATTTCCCATGACTTGTTTCATCAATTAATAAGACATCGATTCCAGCGCTTTGTAAAAAATCAATGCCCGATGTGTCTTTATACGCTTTATTATAGACTACTTGTTTAATTCCTGCCTGCAAAATCAATTTGCTACAATCTTTGCAAGGAGAAAGTGTTAGGTACAACGTTGCACCATGACAATTATTGGTTGATTTTGCTACTTTTAAAATTGCATTCGCTTCAGCGTGCAACACATACCAATGAGTTTCGCCTATTTCGTTTTCACAACAATTGTCAAATCCGGAAGGAGAACCGTTGTAGCCATCCGAAATGATCATGTCGTCCTTAACGATAATAGCACCTACTTTTTTGCGTTGACAATGAGATAATTCCGCCCAAGTCAATGCCATTCTTAAATATGCTTTGTGGTAACGAAGTTCTTTTTCGCTTAATTGTTCAATCATGCAACAAAAGTAATAATTACTAGAGATTTTAATTTTCCGATTTCGTATATCGATATCCTACACCACGAATGGAGTGAAAGAGATTTGGCTCCTTTGGATTTTCTTCGAACAATTTTCTAAAAGTCAGAATGAAGTTATCAATCGTACGGGAAGTTGGATACTGCTCAGCTCCCCAAACATTGTCTAGAATTTCATCCCTAGACACAACTTCATTTTCTTTTTCAATAAAAAATTGAAGTAAAGCTATTTCCTTTTTTGAAAGTGATGTAATCAATTGATGGTTCAAATCGCACACTTCGTACGTTTTAAAATCGACCAATCTACTTCCAATTTGAATGCTATTTAATTCAAGAATTGTGCTTTTTCGTGCGAGGATATTTACTCTCAAAAGCAATTCCTCCAAATCAAAAGGTTTGCTCAAATAATCCGTTCCACCACTTTTCAACCCAACAATTTTATCGCTAGTTGTTCCTTTTGCTGACAAAAACAACACCGGCACATCTGAAAATTCGCGCAATTTGATGCAAATATCAATCCCGTTGAATTCAGGCAACATGACATCCAAAATCACCAGAGACGCTTCGGCCAAAGTGTTCAAACACTTCATTGCATCTCCGCCACTAGCGAAATGTTGCACCGAAAACCCTTCCAATTCAAGATTAAGAATCAGTGCTTCGGCAATGGCAAATTCATCCTCTACTATACAAATCTTTTGCATGCTTCAAAAATAAGAAAGATAAAAACAAAAAAGGTCAAGTATCAAAGAATGACAAATCAAATGACACCTAATATTAACAAGCATTAACAATCCAAGGTTAAAAGATTTCTAGCTGAAATTATGAACCTTTTGTATCAATTATTGAGTAAAGTGTGTTTTTTCTTATATATTTGGTTATTGAAAGTAAAACAAAATTTATGAAAAAAGGATTACTGTTTTTCGGAACACTCTTAATGTTTGGATTGACTGTTTCGACCAGTTATGGTCAAAATTTTATGGAAAAACCAAATCACAATCGCTTGGAAATGAATCCAAGCACCCCAGAAATGATTTTTCAAGCTCCGAATTTAGAGCAGATTCAGCAAGAAGATGCATTCAACGATGCGCTTGGAATGAGGTATCGAATTGGAGTTGGAATTGATACTTATATTACTCCTGAAAATAGTGGGATTTGGTCAACCAAGCCAAGTGGTGATCGTGTTTGGCAGTTGAAAATTAATTATCCTGGTGCTCAAGCATTGAGTTTTATGTTTAATAAATTTATTTTGCATGGAGATGCTAAAATTTCCATCTTTGATTTGCAAGGAAAAGAACTACACAAAACGTATGGAAGCAGTGATGTTTTAGATCATGGTCAACAAAACATGTCTTTGTGTTACTCAGATCAAGTTGTAATTCAACTTGTTGAGCCAGCAGGGAATATAGCATCAACTATAGAAATAAATCAAATTTTCTACGGATACAGAGGAACTGGAAATCCCAATGTACCAAAAGACTTTGGCGATTCAGAAAGTTGTCAAGTAAATGTGAATTGTACTCCAGAAGGTACTAATTGGCAAGATGAGAAAAGAGGTGTTGCACGAATTTTAGTTGTGGATGGAAACGTACAAGGATGGTGCACAGGTTCAATGGTAAACAACTTAGCACAAAACTGTAAACCGTATTTCCTTACGGCTTTGCATTGTGGTGTAACATCCACGACTGCGAATTTCAATCAATGGCGTTTTTATTTCAAATTTGAAGCCAGTGCTTGTACAGACCCAGGATCACAAGGTTCTTTGGCAAATAATTTTATTACGGGATGTATAAAATTAGCTTCATCAAATGATGGTGGAGGCGATACTGGATCCGACTTTCTTTTAGTCCAAATGGGATCATTAGCAAATGAAGCTTCAACAATAACAACATTAAAATCAGCAGCATTCAATGGCTATTGGAACGGATGGGATGCAAACACCTCAGCCTCACCAAATGGAGTTAGTATTCACCATCCAGCTGGAGACATCAAGAAAATTTCTACATACAATTCTTCTTTAGTGTCAAGTGGCTGGAACGGAAATGGTTTAGCGTCTCACTGGAGAGTTACTTGGAGTTCAACAACAAATGGATTTGGAGTTACGGAAGGTGGATCATCAGGTTCTCCAATTTTCACAACTAATGGAGGAAACTCAAGAATTGTTGGTACACTTACTGGCGGGGGCTCATTTTGTAATGCAACAAACCAACCAGATTATTATGGTAAAATGTCCTATCATTGGATTACAAATGGAACTCCAGCCAACGAACGCTTAAAAACATATTTAGATCCAAACAATACCGGAACATTGGTGATGGATGGTTCCGCAGACCCTTGTGGAACTGTGAATCCAGGCTCATATTGCGGAGCTACAAGTACGACCGTTTGTTCAACAGCCGACGCCAATGAGCATATTTCTGGAGTTGAAATAAGCACATTATTAAATGCTTCAGGGTGTTCCAATTATACAGATTACACATCAATGTCTGTGAATTTGGTGAAAGGAAATTCATATACTCTTGATGTTCAACCTCAAGTTGTTGGTGGAGCTGCAGGTTCAGCATACACAGACGATGAAATCGCAGCTTACATTGACTGGAATAGAGACAATGATTTTATTGACGCAGGAGAACGAGTTGGTTACTTCATGGTTGGCACAACGGCGGGCACACCATCATTCACGTTTACTGCTCCAACTTCAGCTTCAGTAGGAACTTCTCGTATGAGAGTTAGAATTTCTTACAATCCTGACGATGGCGCAATTGATCCGTGCAACACAAATCAGTGGGGAGAAACGGAAGATTATACGGTGCAAATCTTAGCTTCGGGTGGAGCTGGAATTGAAGAAAATGAATTCTTAGCTTCGGTTTCAATCTATCCAAATCCAACAAATGAAAATTTGACCATAGATCTTTCAAGCTTACCAGGTGAAACAACTTTACGATTATTTGATTTGTCTGGTAAATTAATCCAAACTCAAAACACTAAAAACGGTGAATTAGTAAAATGGAATATTGCGAATTTAGCAAATGGAATGTACAATCTAGAAATCAGTTCTGAATTGGGACAAACTATGAGAAAAATTTCAAAGTTCTAATTCTTTCAAAAGTCATATAAGAACGGGTTGTATAGATTGCAATCCGTTTTTTTATGTTCAAAAGTTACACAATACGTTCATAAAATCGATTTAGTATTCCCGAAATTAGACTAATTTTGCGCTTTCTTTTTTCAAATTTCGATGAGCAACACAAAAAAAATCACCTCAGCATTAATCTCAGTTTTTGATAAATCTGGACTAGAACCTATCGTAAAAAAACTGCATGAAAATGGAGTTGTTATCTACTCAACAGGAGGAACCCAAGAGTTCATAGAATCCTTTCAAATTCCAGTGGTACGTGTTGAAGATTTAACATCCTATCCGTCAATTTTGGGAGGAAGAGTAAAAACCTTGCACCCAAAAGTATTTGGTGGAATTTTGAATCGTCGTGATTTAGCTGAAGATCAAGCCCACATAAAAGAATTCGAGATACCAAGCATTGATTTGGTAATTGTTGATCTCTATCCTTTCGAAAAAACACTCGCTTCAGGTGCTAGCCATGAAGATATCATTGAGAAAATCGATATTGGAGGAATTTCACTTATTCGCGCTGCAGCTAAGAATTATAACGATGTTGTAATCATTCCATCTCAAGATCAATATGCTTCATTTTTGGAAATAATCGCTTCAAACAATTGCGAAACAACTATCGAACAGCGCAATTGTTTCGCGCAAGATGCTTTTCACGTTTCGTCAAATTACGACATGCATATTTTCAATTATTTCCAAGGAGATAAGAAAGAAATATTCAAACAAAGCATTTCTCCTGCACATATTCTACGTTATGGAGAAAATCCACATCAGGCAGGAACTTTTTATGGCGATTTAGATCAAATGTTTGACAAAATTCACGGGAAAGAATTGTCTTATAACAACCTTCTAGATGTTGATGCTGCCGTTAATTTAATAGATGAATTTAGAAATGATGCTCCTACATTTGCAATTCTAAAACACAATAATGCGTGTGGAATTGCTACAAGAAAAACCATCAAAGAAGCTTATGAAATTGCATTGGCAGCTGATCCTCTTAGTGCTTTTGGGGGAATTTTAATTTCGAATACTGTCATTGACCTTGCAACCGCAACATTAATCAATGAATTGTTTTGCGAAGTGGTGATTGCACCAAATTATGAGTCAGAGGCTATTGAACTGCTAAAAAGTAAAAAAAATCGTGTAATTCTTATTCGTAAAGCTGTTGAATTACCTCAAAAACAATTTAGAACCGTGCTCAATGGCGTTTTGGAGCAAGACAAAGACAACATCACTGAAACATCGAAAGATTTGACAACAGTTACATTGACATCGCCAACGGAACAAGAAATAAACGATCTCATTTTTGCGAATAAATTGGTTAAACATACCAAATCAAACACCATTATTCTTGCAAAAAATAATACACTTTTGGCAAGCGGAACAGGTCAAACTTCGCGCGTCGATGCACTGCAACAAGCGATACACAAAGCCCAAACATTTGGATTTGATTTAAAAGGATCCGTGATGGCATCAGATGCATTTTTTCCATTTCCTGACTGTGTTGAAATTGCACATCAAGCTGGAATATCAGCTGTCATCCAACCTGGAGGTTCAATCAAAGATACGCTTTCAATAGACTATTGTAATGCACATAATCTATCCATGGTGTTTACAGGAAATCGCCATTTTAAGCATTAATACTATTTCAAAACCTCGAAAAATTGAATATGGACATTTTGAATATGGACATGTTTACTTTCTTCATTTTGAAAAAATACTGAAAAAACGGAGTCCGATGTGTCAATTTTCATCGGATAATTCGGGAAAATGAATTGGTAATTTAACTTGTGACCGAAATACCATTCAAAACGTGTTCTTTGGCTAATTCGAGTCTCACCCTTTTTGTTTTCGATCTGATTTACTATATTGAATCCCAATGTTTCTTCATTCAGGTAAACATCTCCTTCTACTACACTTTGAATATGTTTACCGTGAAAATCCCTCATTAAGTCTAGTTCTACAAGAGGGATGAGCATCTTATTTGATTTAACCGATCTAATGATTGTGTCAAAAATCAATCTTTTATCAAATTCTTCTTTGCGTTGATACAATCGATTTTTTGAATCCAAATCTT
Organism: Crocinitomicaceae bacterium; assembly: GCA_965247975.1. Classification (GTDB taxonomy): domain Bacteria; phylum Bacteroidota; class Bacteroidia; order Flavobacteriales_D; family Crocinitomicaceae; genus Taishania. The sequence continues at coordinate 323,562 of OZ252050.1, read as the reverse complement.
GATAAATCATTAAAAAATCCTTCCAATCATAGTCAGTTATCCAAGAAACATGAAATTCTCCTTGTTCAATCGTTGGATCGGTAAGACTTTCAATCGCTAAATGCACTTTTCCTTTTTGACTTCTTGTAGCATAGGCATAAGCCAGATGAGAAACATAATCCATTGAAAGAGCCTGACTCTTTTTGATAACTCTAATCTCCTTTGCAAATGAATTGGTAATTCGATCCTCAGGCGAAAAAATGGATGATTCAATGCTAAATCTTAGTATGAAGGATATAGGAAACCAAATTAGGGCAATTAAGAGCCACTTTAAGTATAAATTGCTGCCAAAAAGCAACCCTAAGACTAAAATAAAAAGAGGGATAAAATACATCGCTACCCGATCCATCGGGTAATTTACCTTAAACACTTCAGCTAATACTACAATTGAAAAAAGACATCCAAAAAACATACCTGGAATCCAAAAACTCTCCGCCATAATTATTGATTTCAAAGACATTTTTCTATGTGTGAAAATCCACATAATAATGACAATCGTCAAAAAACTAAGGAGTAAGTATTTTAATTTAATGTCATCACTAAAAAACACATTATTGCTGACTGATTTTCCTGTAACTTCCCACAATCCGTCTCTAGAACCCCACCACAAGGCCTTGGCCTCTTTAAGTTTGTCGATGTGATTCAAAATAAATTTCAGAAATTTGGCAAAAAAAAGAAGTACAATCAAACTCAACCATTTGTGCTTTATTGATTTCCAATCTATTACATGAATCAAACTTGCATACGAAATACAAATCATTGCTGGTATGATTAAAGACAAATTTGAACTAATACTCAACGACAAAAGAACGATTGATAACCCAAAATTAATGACATTGTTTGATTCTTTAAATCGAATAATTAGGACAATTCCAGCAAACAGAAATCCGATGGCAGGTCCATAACCTCTTGCAAATCCAAAGTACTCAACTACCCAAGGGGTGGTCATTAAAGCAATGAAAACAAGCCAATTTAGTTTTGTCCTTACATAATATTCAACCAAAAATCTTAGGGAATAAAAATAAAGCACAAATGAAATGACAGAGAGTAATCTAAATAGAAAAAAATGATCCCCAAAAAACGAATATAATTTCCATCCAATAAAAGACACAAAAAGATGGTTATTCGCATCTACAAGAGCCCGATCATCAACAATATGCCCTGATTGAATATATGAGTAAAAAGTTGCCAACTCATCGAGCATCGGGTTGACGGTAAACGTCCTTACAACAATAAAAACAAGCACCAAAAGAAATAATCCATGTACGAAAAGTCTATTTAATTTGTAATCAACTTTTAGTTTTTCCATGGTTCGACTTAACTTAACTATTGAATTTATTTATGAATACTTAACGAACAAAAATAAGACGAATTCTAGAAGAAATAATCTGTAGAAACAAATTATATAGATTAATAAAACAAGTTAAAGATCAATCAAGTAAAATTTTCACTTTATTTTGTTTAAAACTGCATAAAATTCAAGGATTTTATACCTACTTTTGTGTGCGAGTAACTTTTTGCTATTATTTACGAATAAGAAATAGTTATTTCATACATTTTTCATACCGGCAGTTAGCATCAAATGGGATTATTTAGCTTTTTAACGCAAGAAATTGCAATTGACTTAGGGACAGCAAACACATTGATTATCATGAATGATAAAGTGGTTGTTGATGAACCTTCAATCGTTGCACGCGATATTCAAACAGGAAAAATTGTTGCAATTGGAAAAAAAGCGCAACAAATGCACGGAAAAACGCATAAATTAATCGAAACCGTGCGCCCATTAAAAGATGGAGTTATTGCTGATTTCCAAAGTGCAGAGCAAATGATTCGTGGGATGATTAAGATGATTAATCAAGGCAAAAAAAGTTTGTTCAATCCCGCTTTACGAATGGTAATTTGTATTCCATCCGGAATTACAGAGGTTGAAAAAAGAGCCGTTCGTGACTCTGCGGAACATGCTGGCGCAAAAGAAGTATACTTGATTCACGAGCCTATGGCTGCCGCAATCGGTATTGGAATCGACGTTGAAGAACCAATGGGAAATATGATCATCGATATAGGTGGTGGTACTTCTGAAATTGCTGTAATTGCTCTTGGTGGAATTGTTTGTGATAAATCAATCAGAATTGCTGGTGATGATTTTACAAGTGACATCGAAGAATACATGCGTCGTCAACACAACATTTTGGTTGGAGAGCGTACAGCAGAGCAAATCAAAATTGAAGTTGGAGCAGCGTTGCCAGAATTAGATAATCCACCGGCAGATTATGCAGTTCGTGGGCGCGATTTGATGACTGGTATTCCGAAAGAAATTGTTGTTACTTACTCGGAAATTGCGCATGCGTTGGATAAAACCATTTCAAAAATTGAAGAAGCAATTTTAAGTGCGTTGGAAATGACTCCGCCAGAATTATCTGCTGACATTTACAAAACTGGAATCTATCTTGCTGGTGGAGGTTCCATGCTTCGCGGTCTTGACAAACGTATTTCAATCAGAACAAAATTACCTGTGCATATCGCAGAAGATCCGCTTCGCGCAGTAGCACGTGGAACAAGCATCGCGTTGAAAAACATTGATAAATTCCAATTCTTAATTAGAGACTAATTTAATTCCCGAATACCTTCAAAGGAACTTCGGGATTTTTTTTTGAAATGAAAAAGTACTTTTTTATCCTTGGTTTGCTCTTGGTTGCATGCACTCAAAAAGACGAAAAATTCTGCAAGTGCATGGAGGAAGGTGATAAATTCAATAAAGCTTCCGCTGATGTACTTGCAAAAAAGTCAAAATTAACGGCAAGTGATTTGAAAAAATTGAAAGATTCAAAAACCGATGCATGTAAGGACTACTTAACCATGTCAGGCGAAGAAATGCTTCAAAAGAAAAGTACCTGCGAATAAAAGTGGTTGTTTTACAACTCAACGAACTAAATCAACAGTTCATTCATTTATTAGTTTAGATTTACCTGAAGTCAACTAATTTTGGACAAACATTTATTGAACTCCAATGAAAACTACAATTTCTTTATTTTTCTTAATCCTCACAGTGAATTTATTTGGACAAAATACTACCCAAACAATTAAGGGTGTTGTTTTTGACAAGCAATCGCAAAGCGAAATTCCAGGTGTAACAATTAGTATTTTAAACACAGATCCCGTTCGTAAAGTATTGACGGACATTGAAGGTAAATTTAAAATTGATGAACTCCCGCCAGGAAGGTATGATTTACAAGCCAAATATTATGGCTACAAAGAAATTGTGATTCCAAATATAATTCTAACCACTGGAAAGGAAGTTTCATTGGAAATTGCCATGGAAGAATCGGTCAATGAATTAAGTGAAGTCGTTGTTACGGGAACAAACAAACACGAAACCATCAATGAACTCACAACAGTTAGCGGTCGCTCGTTTAGTACAGAAGAAGTGAACCGATTTGCTGGAGGTCGTTCGGACCCATCTCGAATGGCTGCTAATTTTGCAGGTGTTAGCTCCCCCGATGATTCACGAAACGATATCATCATCCGAGGAAATTCACCAACAGGAGTTCTTTGGCGCATCGAGGGCCTTAACATTCCAAATCCAAACCATTTTTCGACGATCGGAACAACAGGCGGACCAGTCAGCGGGCTAAACACCAATCTTTTAGGAAATTCTGATTTCTTCACATCTGCTTTTCCTTCGGAATATGGAAATGCGAACGCGGGTGTTTTTGATTTGCGATTTCGAAACGGAAACTCAGACAAGCGCGAACACATGATTCAATTTGGTTTAATCACAGGTTTAGAAGTAATGACCGAAGGTCCGATTAAAAAAGGAAATGGTTCGTCATATGTGATTGCGTATAGACATGCCTTTACTTCTATAGCGCAAGCAATGGGCATGAATGTAGGAACTACCGCTACTCCATTGTACAAAGATTTATCCTTTAAAATAAATTCAGGCAATACAAAAATTGGTAAATTTTCATTCTTTGGCTTAGGTGGAACAAGCAACATTGACTTCTTCCATGATAAAATTGATTCAACCGATTTATTCGCTTTTCAAAACAGAGATTCTTACTTCAAAAGTAAACTTGGTTTAATTGGTTTAAGTCACACGATTCGTGTAAATGAAAAATCCTATTTCAAAACAGTGTTAGGCGCCACTTACACCGGATCAGACTATCTCGAAGACACCATCAATAAATTAAATGATGAAGTAACTCGAGTAATTGAAAACAGAACGGACCAAATACGCTATTCCATTAATACTTCTTTCAACTCAAAGGTCAATTCGAAAATGTTCCTAAAATTTGGTATTCTTGAAGAAATCATTAATCTAAATCTGTACTTTAGAAACAGAACAGATACGCCTGATTGGGTACAAATTTGGGATTATAAAGATTATACTTCCTTGCTTCAAGGATATGGCCACTTAAAATACAGTTTTACAGACAAATTCACATTGAATCTTGGTCTAAGAGGTCAATATTTGAGTCTCAATAATTCGTATTCGGTTGAACCAAGACTAGGCCTTAAATACCAATTAAATTCGAAACATTCACTTGGTTTTGGGTATGGTATGCATAGCCAAATGCAACCTACTGATGTTTATTTTATCCGAACACAATTGGCTGATGGTAGTTATGTTCAAACGAATAAAGATCTTGACTTTACACGCAGTCAACACGCAGTTTTATCTTATGATTGGCAACTAAATACAGCATGGCGCTTGAAAGCTGAAACGTATTATCAATATTTATCTAACGTTCCAGTAACTTCATTTGGGTCCAGCTATTCCATGTTAAATACTGGTGCAGGATTTTTACCAAACAATCAAGATTCATTGATAAATAAAGGCACCGGACAGAATTATGGATTTGAGCTTACAATTGAAAAATTCTTTAGCAAAGGGTTCTATGCATTGATGACAGGTTCCATTTACGACGCAACTTACAAAGGAAGCGATGGAATTGAACACAATACCGCATTCAATGGGAAATACGTTTATAATATCTTACTTGGAAAAGAATTTAAAATCGGAAAACAAAAAAGAAACGTATTCTCGATGGACGTAAAATTCACCCATGCTGGCGGTCGCTTTTACACTCCAATAGACTTACCTGCTTCCATTCTAGTTAATGAACAAGTGGAGAAAGGAGATGAATTCGCTTATTCAGAACAAAATCCAGCTTTCTTGCGATTGGATTTTAAAATGGGTATTACAATCAATAGTAAAAAACGAAAATTATCACAATCCTTCTATTTTGATGGACAAAACGTAACGAACAACAAAAATGTTTTTGCGCAACGCTACAGTCCAAACACAAAATCCATTAATACAGCTTATCAAATCGGATTCTTCCCTAATTTTATGTACAAATTGCAATTTTAAATAATGCGTAAGTCTCGGTGGCGTTTTTTGGTAATGCTTGTGGTAGGAATCCTAGTTTTTCTAGTGATTCATGCGCTTGTGCCATTCCCTCATAAATCACCAGAAATAAAAGTGTATAGTTTAATACTTTGTATTTTCATCACATTTGTAGTTTGGGAAGGTTGCCTCCGCTTGGATGATTGGTTGAACAATAAAATTCCGTGGGTAAATCATACAGCCAAACGCATTTTCGTTCAATTTGGGCTAACATTGGCTTTCACGTTTGTTGGAATCTTCGTGCCGATGTACCTTTTTGATTCATTTGTATGCGAATTACCAAAAAACCTTGAAAGTCAAATTTTTTCACTTTCAATTGTCCTTGGATTATTGATTTCGTTCATCATTCTCATTTTGGAAATAAGTGCCCACTTTTTTGTGAATTGGAAACAATCTTTATTGGAAGTTGAAAAATACAAATCCGAAAGTGTGCAGGCACAACTAAAAAATTTACAAGACCATGTGAATCCGCATTTCTTATTCAATAATTTAAGTGTTTTATCTTCACTGGTGTACAAAGATCAAGACAAAGCAGTTGATTTCATCAATCAATTATCGAAAGTGTACCGATACATTTTAGAAAACAAGGAACACGAAATTGTAATGATTGAAAAAGAAATTGCATTTATTGAAGCCTACATTTTTCTGCTTCGAATTCGTTTTGACAACAATTTAATAGTCAAACAAGAAATTCATGAAAGCCATAAAGCGCATTTTATTCCGCCAATGGTGCTTCAATTATTAATCGAAAATTGCATTCAACACAACGAAGTGTCGAGTGGTAATCCATTAACCATTCAACTCATTTCCGATTCAGAATATTTAACCATTTCTAACAACCTTCAACTCCGCAAGAATGACAAGAAGAGTTCTGAAACTGGCTTGGCGAATATCAAGAAACGCTACGGTTACTTAACGGATAAAGAGGTTGTCATTCATCAAGACAACCATGTTTTTGAAGTTAAAATTCCACTTTTATCCGTGTCATGAAAGTAGTGATTATTGAAGACGAAAAGCTTTCAGCAGACCATCTGGAGAATTTATTGCTCCGGATAAATCCTGAAATTCAAGTAATTGACCGAGCCGATTCCGTTTCAACTAGCATAGAGCTACTTCAAAAAAAGCAAGACATCGACCTCATATTTCTAGATATTCATTTAGCTGATGGATTAAGCTTCGAAATTTTCAAACAAATAAACAGCAAGATTCCAATCATTTTCACAACCGCATTTAGTCAATACGCTGTGAAAGCATTCGAGCAGAACAGCATTGATTATTTGCTAAAACCGGTTGGAATGGAAGAATTAAAACGAAGTCTGGATAAATTCCAACACATGAAGGAGCTTTGGTCCAAGGACATTTTAGACAAACTTCTTCCTATTTTAGGAGAAAATCAAGCCGTTCACAAATCCAAATTTCTTGTCAAACGAGGCGAATCTTTGCAGGTAATTGCCAGCGATTTCATCCATCATTTTATTGCAGAAGATGGAATTGTTCTCCTTACAACCAATGAAGGTCGACGTTTTCCTGTTGATTACACACTTGATCAACTCGAGAAAGAAACCGATCCGCACCAATTCTTCCGCATAAATCGTAAGGTGCTCGTTCATAAATCCCGCATCGAAAAACTGAATCTTCACTTCAACAGCAGACTGCGCATCGTGACATCTCTTCTGGATGAACAATCAGCTATCGTAAGCCGCGAACGAGTGGCAGATTTCAAGAAGTGGTTAGAAGGATAATGCCTGTGGGTTATTAATAGATACTTCTTCTAAAACTTTAATGCCAATCTCACTAAAAAATTCCGTTCCGCTTGCGGGAAATAAAAATTCTCAATCACACGATTTCCACTAGCAATGTAGCCAAATGTATAACCGTTATTTACAAACTTGGCATTAAAAATGTTGTTTACTAAAACACCCAATGTAAGTTCGGAAAGACCAATATCTAGCAAAGAATAACTCACGCGAACGTCCGTCGTGAAATAACCATCCAACTTGCGGTTTTCGCTGGACGTATTATCTAAAAACTGTGATCCTACATATTTTGAATAGAGATTTAAGTCTAAATTTCTGATGGGCGAATAATTTATTCCCAAACCAGCAATAATGGATGGAGAAAAAGCTAAGTCGGTATTCTTGTGCTCAATGACATCCTGGATCATGTTACCTTCGCTGTCGTAATTGTCGTAGTTGTCAACATATTCCATAAAAACTGGAATTCTATTCTGACTTAAATTCAAATTCCCAGTAATTGTAATTTGCTTCGTTGCTTTGTACGCTGTCTCCAGTTCAATTCCCATGCGATAACTTCGATCCACATTGGTTCGCGTGTAGCTTCCAACATCGTTTATTTGACCTGTCAAAATCAATTGATCCTTGTAATTCATCCAATAAAAATTAAAATTGGTCAAGAAAATAACTGACTTATAGCGATAACCAACTTCCAAGTTTTGTAGTTGTTCCGGTTTTGGGAAACTGCGCGCCAAACTTTCTACAAAATCTCCTCTAACAGGCTCTCTGTTTGCGATACTAAATGAGGCATAGGCATTGTTTCGCTGATTAAAGTCAACCATAAATCCAACTTTTGGATTAAAAAAGGTGTAGGCTACATATTGCTCCAACTCAATAATTTCTCCATTGTTATCATCTAAACCTATAAAAGAATAATTCAAATTTCTGACTTGTAAGTCGGCAAATAAGTTGAACTTTTTGAGTTGATAATTCGCTTTCAAATAACCATTAACTTCAGTTTTTGTAGCATCTGAATCATAATAACGTTGATTAATTTCACTATTTGATGCAAATCTTGCCCAAATCACTTCTCCAAAATGGGCTCCTTGATATTGATTCCAGCCTCCACCAAATAGTAGTTTGAGTTTTTTGCTTTTGTTATATTTTAATGAAAAAATCCCTCCATAAAAATGATTGTCCAACCATCGCCGACGAATCAAGTCTGATGTTGTTACTGTGTCTGTACCAAAAATAACTGGTTCTAAGCCATAGCGCTCTAAATCGTCTTCTTGTCGATACTGCTCGTAATAACCTCTGCCATACGTATAATGTCCAGCAACATTGAGCGTCAACCAACGTCTAAAATGATGTGTAAAGTGCAATTGATAATGATCTTGTTGGTAATTATCTACTTCATTTTCATAGCGATAGAAATTATATTTGCGTGGATGTGCATCGAATAAGTTTATGGAATCTTCTGTGGAATATCCATTGTTATAATAATGAACCAACAATGAATCTTTGTTTTGTTTGTACTTCCATTCAGGTACTCCGTTCCACGCTTGGTACGTTCTTTCTTCACCAATAAAAACATTTGCTTTGAGCAAGGATTTTTTACCTAACCAGGTACCGGATAGATACATCGCTTTGAGATTTGACGAAGCACGATCAATATACCCATCCGAAACAATACGAGAAAGTCGCGCATCAAGTGCAAATTTTTCATTAATCAATCCTGTACCCACTTTTACAGTTGTTTTCCAAGTGCTAAAGGAACCAATAGCATTGTCCAAGGTTCCATACGCTTTTTGTTCAATGTTGTCTGATTTTACATTGATACTTGCACCAAAAGCTGCCGCTCCGTTGGTTGATGTCCCTACCCCTCGTTGAATTTGAATGTTATCAGTTGAGGAAGCAAAATCAGGCATATTTACCCAATACATGCCATGTGATTCTGCATCGTTGATTGGAATTCCGTTGATGGTCACGTTGGTTCTTGTTGGATCAACTCCACGTATGCGCACACCTGTGTAACCCACTCCTGCCCCAGCATCCGAAGAAACCACAGTTGATGGAGTTGTATTTAATAAAAAGGGCAAATCCTGCCCAAAATTTTTGTTTTCAAGCTCATCCTTGGCAAGATTGGTATAGGTGGTTGGAGTTTTATCGTCGGCGCGAATAGCCGTCACATACATTTCTTCAATTGCCATGACAGATGGACTTAAGACAATATCCAGCAGCAAAGGTATTTCACCAACTTCAACATCAAGTTTTTTTACTTCGTAATTCAGATACGATGTAATGAGCTGATATTTTCCTGACTTTAAATTCTTCAAATCATACACACCCTGATCATTGCTGTAAGTGCCCATGAATAAGTCCTTTAAGGTAATTTTCGCACCTTCCAGAGGTTCGCCTGTATCAGACTTGACCGTTCCTGAAATGCTTGTTTGTGCTTGATTGTTTAGAGGAACGCAAAAAGCGATTGCCAATAAACCTTGAATCATTCTTGTCTTCATTTTTTTCAAAATTAGAACAAGAATAAGGGGCTAATTCTTGATGGTTAATAAAATAAATTAGCTCGTCCAACGTGGACTTAAAGTCATCTTCCCTTCGTAGGAATTACCCTAATCAGGTTCAATGGGTATAATCTCAGCCTCGAAAAATTCGTCGGCACCCCTTAGAGACATTCTGTCGAAAATTCGACAAGACAAAGGTAATTAGTTTAATTCATTTCTGGAGAGAATAAATCATCTAAAATTTTCAATGCTCCTTTCAACCGCAATTCGATCGTCCCTTCTAAAATTACAAAAGGCAATTTTCTTGATTCCAATTCTTTCACATACATTTCAAACAACACATCGCGATCATCTGGATTTTCACGTAGGGCATCAGGCTCCCAAGGAATGTCTGGTCTGCATAAGAAATAAATATCAAATCTTTGTTTATCAAGTAATTCTAGTATATTATCTGAAACTTTACTATACTTAAATTCTGACCAGATTTTCACAACAATCAGCTCTGTGTCACAAACCAATGATTTATCTTTTGGAGCATCATTCCAACGATCAACTTGACCTTGTGCAATTTCATCCAGATCTTTTATTGTGTAGCTTCGATCAAGATTCTCTAAATATTCTCTGGCAAATTCAGGAATATAGCATGCGTTCAATTCTTCAGCAAGCAACTTGGCTATCGTTGTTTTTCCAGAAGATTCTGGTCCTGTTATCGCAATTTTCAATCTATTTTTCATGATTTTTGGTGTTTGACGTAAACATCCTTTCGCCACTGATAGTATCCATAAATTGCGATGATGCTATAAACAAGCATTTGAAAAGCAACCACATAAAATCCACGATATGAGAATAATTGAACTGAAGCAATGTCAATAAATACCCAATAAATCCAATTCTCAAGTATTTTTTGCGTAACCATAAATGTCGCCGCGATACTAAATACAGTGATAAATCCATCGTGGTAGGGTAAGACTTGATTTGTGTGTTGATCAAAAAACCAACCAATTATAAGCGCTAAAACACTGCTTATTAATACATTCAAGACATGTATTTTTAATTTCCATTGTCCGATTTTGTGATCGTTTTCTTCTGTTTTAAGGTTTGTCTTTGTCCATGAAAACCAACCCCAAACCGCCATTACGATATAAAAAAGCGAAAGGATCATTTCGATGTAAAGTTGTCCACTAAAACATAATAACGCTGAAAAAAAAGAACCGATAATTGCACAAGGCCAAGCAAAAATATTTTTTTTAGTGATGAAGATCAAATAAGCAAAACCAAAAAGAACCGCAATCCATTCGATGATGGAAGTGTGCTGAACTTGTTGCCAAAAAAGTTGAACTATATGCATTGCTCGACGAAGGTCAGAAAAAGAAACTAGAATTCAAGGATTCAACTCCTTTAAAGATTCAACTATTCACAAAGCAATCAAGAATTTTAATTAGACTAAAGCTTTAACAACTTCACAATATGTAAAGTTTCATTCTGTTGAATTTTAAGAAAATATGTACCATCACCTAAATCATTAAAGTAAATCTTTTGCTTGCCTTCATACTCCTTCTGAAAATAATTCTTTCCGTGCATGTCTTCTACCGAAATTGTGTAATTTCCTTTGATATCAATTGTAAAATATTCAGAAAAAGGATTTGGGAATAGTGAAAAATTAACATCATCCGATTCATTTAAACCTGAAATAGGATTGAAAATTGGATCTAAATCAAAGCTAAAAAACCGCGATGCAATGACGATAGGAGTACTAATTCGCTCTGAGGAAATATATCCCTCGTTTGGTGAAGAGAATACAAGTCCTTCTTGTTGCCCCATCGTGAGCACATTGCCCATGTCAAGTCTTCGTTTATTTCCAGTAAAAAAGTTGGTGCCTTGATAATCCCAAAGCAACTGCATAAAAGGCGCATAAGCCGGTGGAGTATATCCCAACAAAGCAATTATTCCAGAAGATGAAATATCAGCTGCAGTAACCTGACCATTCACAAATAAACTATCGACAAAAACGGCAGCGTGATTTCCCAACTCATTTGGAACAATGTAATGTTTGGTATAACCATTTCCCCAATGCTTAGTAAATAAATGCAAACTATCGTTAAAGTAGAAAAATGCTTCACAATCAAATCCATGATTACCTGAAGGTTCAAAATTTGTTTGATCAGGATAGTAAAATGAAATTTCTTCGGCATTTAAGGTATCCAACACCTGGGTATCACTTAAATTGATGCGTAAAATACGTAAATCCGTTCGCGTTGCGCTGTTATTGCCAAAATCACCAATGAAGACAAAATCATCGGAAACAGCAACATCTTCCCAATCGATATTTAGTTGATTACCAATAACTAGCGTGTCTTGAATTTGAAAATTGGTTGTGTCAAAGCCAAACAATTTAGGAGAATTATCAGAATCGTTGTGCGTCCAAAGTTTTTCGTTGAACAAGACAAGTCCAGATGATTCATAAGCCTGAGATGGAATAGTGCCAACCACAGGACAAGCCAAAGTAGCTGGTGCATAAAGACAAGAACCATCGTTGATGGTTGCCGAACTATTAAAGTTTAAAGCATTTGGGTCTGTGCACCCAGATTGAGAAAAAGCCTGAAATCCAGTTAATAAGAAAAGAACAAGCAGTGATTGGTTCAATCTATAAATCATCGACTTGACCATAACTGACCTTATCTTCAATCAAAAATTATTTCAATTTAACGTATTTAGGCTCAACAACAAATTTTCCTTTTGAATCGATAATTCCCCATTTAGCTTCTTTCTCATTAAGTTGTTTCAATGCAGGACAAAAACCATTTTTAATCTCACCTAAATCTTTAAATTCAATTGGAATGACAACAGCCCCTTTTGTGTTAATCACACCCCAAAGTCCATTTTTTCTAACTTGAGCCAAACCATTTTTAAAATCAAGCACTTTTTCGTATTGCGCATCAATCACCCATTTACCAGAAGGATTCACGAATCCAACCATATCTCCTTTAAATGCATAAGCAAGTCCTTCTTCAAATTGCCCCAATTTGGTAGCACCGTCAACTTTAATTTCTTCGCCAGTTGGAGTTAGGTACATCATTGTTTCACCAGATTTCACCATGGCTCTTTTCGAAACAGTTTCAAATTCCTTGCCCATGTCATATTTGGCATCAATGACCCATTTTCCTGTTTTATCAATGAATCCAACTTTAGCTCCAGCTTTTCCAACAACCTCAGGTTTTGCCCACGCTAAACCTACAGAAAAATAACCCACTGATTCAAATTTCGCTTCAATGACTACTTTTCCTTGCTCATCAATAAATCCAAGCAGTTTTGATTTAGCGACAAAAGGCGCAAGTCCTTCTCGAAAGTCACGCACGTCGACAATGTTTGCATCCAATGAGATTGTTGAACCATCCAATTTTAACAAAGACAAAGCCGTCCCTTTTTTTCCAACAAGAATACTGCTTTTTGTTTTGTCAATCTTATCATAATCAGCCGTATGAATTACTTTACCATTCACATTTACAACTCCGAATTTTTTACCAATTTTAAAGATTGCCACCTTCGAATCAACATTTTTTTCTGTTTCACCGATGTAATCTAGGTCTAAAATTCCTTTCAATTTTAAATCAACTACTTCACCTTTCGAATTCAATAAAATAGCTTCTTTGGTGCTTGGATCTAAGGCAGTTGCATATCCATCAGATGAAAAATAAGATACACTTTTGTAAATATCCTTTGTGATTTCTGTTCCGTCTGATTTTACAAATCCCCAGAGTCCTAAAGCATTTGAATAATTAAAAACGGTTGATTGTCCAATACTTGTGATGCAAATGACCACAGACAACATGCTAGTTAAAACTAATTTCTTCATATTTTTTAAAATTTATGCTTGACCAAATAATGTACCTAAAATTACAAATTTTAATTCTTGTACAACTAATTTCCAAATTTTACGTTTAAACCTTGAACTTTAAAATCAAAACAAACTAGAATTATGAAATTATTGACCATGTTGGCCTTTCTTTTTGTCGGTTTTCAGTCCTTCTCCATGACTGAAATGACCAAAAAAGAAATTACCACAGAAATGAACGCTACAGATTCGAACACAAGCGATCGCAAAAAGAGTATAAATAAAAAGCGGAAACGTAAATGCAAACAATGGGGTAAACGATGTTTTGCCGGGTAAATCCCGATTAAACGCTTAAAATACTGACCAATTCTTCTTCTGAGGAGTTGGTCATTTTTTTGCAATCATCAATTCCAAATCGTTCTAATTCCAATGCTGTCGTTTCTCCCCATGCAATGACCACAGCGCCTTTCGGAATGCTGTTTGACTCCAAGAAACCGCGTACATTCGACGGACTTGTAAACACATAAAAAGATGATTCTTGAATTTCTTTTGTGCCAATGACCGTTTCGTAAACCACTACATCTTCTATCTTTTCTGAATTCAAAAACTTCTGATAGCTTTTGTTAGAAATCGAGGAACCTGGAAAAAGTACTCGTTTTGATCCTATCCATGCAGCAAACTGCTTTGCTCCTTCCAAGACATTTCCGGCGCGTTGCACCTCAAAATTGACATTTAAACCGTAACCAGTTACCGCGGATTTTGTTTTTTGTCCTGCAACAGCGATCAAACAAGTTTGAGGTAATGAATAAGCACTTAGAAAAAAATGAACACTGCGCGGGCTTGAAAAAAAAACACAATCGAACGGAAAATTCACCTTAAATTCTAGGGCATTAAAGTTTAAGAAAGAATGAGCAACTAAATGAATTGATTGCGATTTACAAAAATCAGGAAGAGCAGATAGTTCAGCTAAATTCTTGGAAATAAAAAGGGTTTTCAATCTTCGTCTTCTTCAGGATTCGACAAGACCTCTACAATGATTTCTGCAATTTCGTCGCTCTCCTCTAAATCTTCGAATTCGAATTTATACCAATCCGATCCTTCTTCCCAGGATTCTGTGTGCGAAACAAAAATAGCCCCATCTTCCTGACAAAAAACACCCAAAGGCAATTGGCAACCACCTTGTAATAAATTCAGAACTTTGCGCTCAATGGCAATTTGTTGCTGGATATCTGAGTGATTTAACGGTTGCAAGAAATCAAAAAGTGCTGTGTCTTCCGCTCGAATTTGTAAACCCAAAACACCTTGCGCCGGAGCAGGAACAAATTCTGTTGGATCCAAGACTTCCACATGGAATTCGCTCAAATCAATTTCCAAGCGATCAACTCCTGCTTTTGCGAGCATGATTGCATCGTAAGTGTCCAAGCGCAATTTTTCGATGCGTGTTGGAACATTTCCGCGTAAATCTATGATTTGAAAATCTGGTCGGAAACGCATCAATTGTGATTTTCTTCTTGCTGAAGATGTGCCAACAATCGCATTTTCCTTTAAATTCCATTTTTTGGAAGTATCAACAGCGCTTTTTTTAATGAGCAACAAATCTGATGGGTTTTCGCGTTCTGAAACACAGGCCACAACTAAGCCTTCAGGAGAAGTTGTCTCCAAATCTTTGTGAGAATGAACCGCTAAGTCGATTGATTTATCCAACAAGGCTGCTTCAATTTCTTTGGTAAAAAATCCTTTGCCTTCCATTTTATCAAAACTCAAATGCTGAATGACATCGCCTTGTGTTTTGATGATTTTAATTTCTACAGATGCCCCCAAGCTTTCGAGTTGACGACGCACATGATTTGCTTGCCAGAGCGCGAGATCGCTGCCTCTTGAACCAATGATAATAGATTTCATCTAGTGTTTTAGTAGGATTTCTTTTGCCATAATCATTGGCATGCTCATGTATTTTTTCTCCATGTAATCGAGAACCTTTGCCAAAACTTCTTTCGAATTTGGATCAAGGGCATCTAAATCATTTTTGAAGACCGAATTTACCGCCGCATTTTTGATGTCTTGCACTTTTTTTGGTACTTCGCGCATGGCCACTTCAACCGCACGCAAACGCTGAATTTGTTTGAAATCCATCAAAGACTCCAATAAAATTCCTTCCACTTGTTCCACTTCTTTTCCTCTCACTTTTAAATTTTCATTCGAAATTTTTTGAAGCAAGTTGACAGAAATATGATTGACTTTATGTTTTTCTTTAATCAACGGATCTAAATCTTGTGGAATGGCAATATCGATCACCACTTTTTTATCCGTTTCGTTTTGAAGCAATGAATCATATAATTCAGGAGAAATCAAATGATTATCTGTACCTGTACACGTTATGATGACATCAAAACCATTCGTATAACTTTCCAATTCTTTCAATGCAAACGCTTTTCCGTGGAGGTCATTCGCCAATTTTTCTGCTTTTGAAAAAGTACGATTAAACACCGAGAAATTTTTGAAACCATGTTTTTTCAAGAATCGGCTCATGTTGGTATTCGTGACACCTGCACCAATAATTAAAAAACGTGCATCGAGCGAAATATTGAGTTCTTTCAATTTGTGATAAGCCAAGGAAACGACAGAAACTGGTTTGCGTGCAATACTTGTCTGTGTATACACTTTTTTAGCCGTTTCAATTGTGTGGCGAATGAGAATTCTTAGAAAATCGCCTGTTAAACCTTGCTTGTTTGAAGTTTGATAGGCATTTCTCACCTGCGTGATAATTTCTCGTTCACCAATAATCATCGAATCAATCGAAGAAGCCACACGTAGCACATGCTCAACAGCGCCTAAGCCTGCATACATTTCGCTAGCATGAGCAAACTTGGCAATATCCGTTCTATCCATTTCTGGATAAAGTGATTCAAAAAAGTCAATAACAAACTGGTAATCTACACTTTTGAGTGAGCAAAAAAGAAATTCAACCCGATTGCATGTAGAAAGAAACATCAGTTCTTTTAAGTCCAAATCGTCACGAAGCTTTGATAAACGCTCTTTTTGCGATTCCTCGGCGATGTGCAACCTACCAATTTCATCCACTGGTAAATTTCGATGTGTAAATGCAATGCTATGGAACGTATCCAACATAGTTTTTCTTTTCGAGTACAAAGTTGCGAAGCAAATAGGATTGTATTGTCATAGAATTGTCATAAACCCTGTATTTATTGTAATTTAGAATTGGTTTAAATAAATTGTACTATTTTAAATCCAAATTATCAACGATTACCTCAACAACGAAGCCCGATACAACTTCAACTCTTCCCAAGAAATAGATTCATCAACCTGTTCCTTCAATTCGCTTAATGTTGCGGCTGCTTCAATGTTTACTGTCTTTTTCAGATAAGCCAGTTTTTCTTCAGAAAGAAAATGATGTACTTCTAACTTTTCCTCCATGATCAATTTTTCCATGTGACCATAAATTGTTTTAATCGAAAACTGACGTTTTTTCGCAATTTCAGGGATGGACATACCCGACTCAAATAGTTCTAATGTTTGCATATACGTTGAAACCTTCGCCTCTTTTTGTTTCGTTTTGCTTTTTGTTTTTGGAGTACGAATGTATAAATCTTCATCAAAATCTGACGTTGCAGCAAACATATCGCCCTTAGCCTGCATATCGTGTTTGATCACCGCAATTTTTGCAATGCGATAGTTTTTTATTTCGTCGTTTAGAATGGTTTCTTTGGTCAACTCTCTCCCGCTGATGGTCGCTTCAAGCATGAGGTTTGCCTTTTTTAATTGAATGATAACATTAAATAACGCTTCTTCCAATTCTTCTACCTCTTCCGCAAACGCTTTTGTTTTTTTGATTTTGTTGAGTTCACCCAATTTTTTCAAAGTTGACACATACACATTCTCCAACACAGGCATAAAATAATTCATGGCCGCCTGTACCCTGCTCATCAAATGATCATGATCCAGATTTGCTTGAGCAAACAAATTTTGAAGTTGATTCCGAAACTTTCGCGCAGGCTCCATCGTTGTTTGCACCTGCTGATTTTGCAAAGTCACCCAACTTCGATTGTTACCTTTTTCAGACTTCGAAGGTTGATATTGATACGTAGCCTCGTGCGAATTCCATTTGTTGCTCAAGTCATACCAATCAAAGGCTTTGGATAAAATTTCGAACAAAAAGTGATTTGTTGCAGCGGTCAACAGCATGGGCAATTTATCCATGAACTGACTTTGAGAAGAATAATGCACAATTTTCTCGTCTGTGTTTAGACCATTGAGTCGCATGGGTGTGAGCATCACGAGTCCATCCAAGCTACGCAAACGCGAGAGCGCTACATACGCTTGTCCGGGCGCAAACACTTGCGAGACATCAAGAACAGCTTTGTCGAAGGTTAAACCTTGACTTTTATGCACTGTGATGGCCCAAGCCAATTTTAGCGGATAATGAACAAATGTACCGATGGTTTCTTCTTCAATTTCACCAGTAGCAGCATTTGTTGTGTATTTAATATTCTCCCATTCGTAGGTAGGAACAGTAATTATGTCTTTATTTTCAATGCCTTGCACAACGATTTCATCTACTCCCAAACTTTTTACAATCCCCATTTTTCCATTGTAGAATTGTTTTCCAAATCCAGGATCATTTTTAATAAACATTACCTGCGCGCCAACTTTCAATTCCAAGTTCGACTCAAGAGGAAATAAATGAGGCGGGAAATCTCCTTGAATATCAGCTTCAAAGTGCATGGACTTGCCATCCAATTCCTTCAAGGCTTTGGTATTCATTTCGTCCGCCTTTGCATTATGAGTCGTCAACGTAATGTATCCTTCATTTTTCGTTGTGTCAAAATTGGGTTGAACATGGCTGTTGAGTAGTTGAATATCTTCATTTGTCAACCGATTATTTCTCAAATTGTTGAGCACTGAAATAAAATCATCGTTTTGCTGACGGTAAATTTTGTTTAGCTCAATGTACAACGGTGGTTTATCCGTCATCACTTTAGCATTAAAAAAGTGAATTCCTTGATAATACTTGCTCAAAACCTGCCATTCGCCTGGTTTCACAACGGGAGGCAACTGAAACAAATCACCGATAAAAAGTACTTGCACACCGCCATACGGCTCATTGACGGAACGTACATTACGCAAGGACCAATCAATGGCATCTAGCAAATCGGCGCGAAGCATACTTACTTCATCAATTATGAGTAATTCGAGCGAACACAGCAATTGTTTCCGTTGTTTGTTCATTCGAAAATGGCGCAGCAAGGTTTTCTTAGTTTCGATTTTCACCGACCCGTCCAAATGTTGACCTTCCACAAAATCTGGAACAAAAGCAGAAAATGGTAATTGAAAAAAGGAATGGATTGTTACGCCTCCTGCGTTTAGGGCAGCAATTCCAGTTGGTGCAACAATAACTGTTTGTTTGTAGGTAGATTGTACAATGCGTCGAAGAAAAGTTGTTTTTCCTGTTCCAGCTTTTCCAGTTAAAAAAATGGGCTGATTCGTTTGATTGATAAACTTTTCTGCAAATTCACTTGGTTCATTCATAGGTTAAATTTCACAATTTTAGCTTTAATATAATGAAAAATATCTGTTGGATGCAAAAAAAGAGACAAAAAAGACAAAAAAGATGAAAGACGAAAGACAAAAGACGAAAGACTAATTTTTAGAACAATCACAAATTTATACTTCAAAACAAAAAATTTGATTTTTAAAAGAAATCAGTCTTAAAGCGAAGCGGTCTTTAGTCTTTAAGTGACGCCGAGAATCGGCAAACGGTCTTTTGCCTTAACTAAAACTCAGCGTTCATCGGGGTTCTTGGGAACGGTATCACGTCGCGGATGTTGGTCATTCCTGTGACAAACATGATCATTCGCTCGAAACCTAAACCAAAACCAGCGTGCGGAATGGTTCCAAAACGTCGCGTATCTAAATACCAATTCAATTCTTCTTCATGAATATTGAAAGCAGCCATTTTTTCTTTTAAAACATCTAATCGTTCCTCACGTTGCGAACCTCCAACGATTTCACCAATTCCTGGAAAAAGAACATCCATAGCAGCCACTGTTTTGCCATCATCATTGCGACGCATGTAAAACGCTTTTATTTCGGCTGGGTAATTTGTTAAAATCACCGGACATTTAAATTCTTTTTCTACCAAATAGCGCTCGTGTTCGCTTTGAAGATCAATTCCCCACGAAACATCGTATTTGAATTTTTTCTTTTTGAAATGACTAGAATTTCTTAAAACATCAATTGCCTCAGTGTATGTCAATCGCTTGAATTCATTGGAAATAACAAATTGCAAACGTTCAATTAACGACAATTCATTGCGTTCGTTTTGAGGTTTTGTTTGTTGCTCAGCTAATTCGCGTTCATTCAAAAATGCCAAGTCATCTGCACAATTTTCCATCACATAGGAACACAAAAATTTCAAGAAATCTTCCGTCAAGTTCATGTTGTCATTCAAATCGTTGAATGCGACCTCTGGTTCAATCATCCAAAATTCAGCCAAATGGCGCGAAGTATTTGAGTTTTCTGCTCGGAAAGTTGGACCAAATGTATAAACCTGACCTAAAGCTGTCGCAGCCAATTCTGCTTCCAACTGTCCTGAAACCGTTAAATTCACTGATTTTCCGAAAAAATCTTCTTTAAAGTCAACCTCTCCGTTTTCATTTACGGGTGGATTTTTAGGATCCAAATTCGTTACGCGAAACATTTCACCTGCTCCTTCCGCGTCTGAACCAGTAATGATTGGAGAATGCAAATAAAAATAACCACGGTCGTTAAAATACTTGTGAATCGCATACGCAACCGCATGACGAATTCTGAAAACAGCTCCAAACGTATTTGTTCTAAAACGCAAATGTGCTTGCTCGCGCAAAAATTCCAAAGAGTGTTTTTTTGGTTGCATCACCGTTTTTTGAACTTCATCTGGATTTGCTTCACCGATAATTTCTATTTCAGTTACCTGTAATTCAACCGCTTGACCAGAACCTTGAGATTCAACCAATTTACCAGTCAATCCAATAGCCGCAGCGGTAGAAATTTTCTTTAAAACTGCTTCGTCAAATTGCTCAAAATCAACCACTGCCTGAAGCGAGTGAATTGTTGAACCATCATTGATTTGAATAAAACGATTACTGCGAAACGCTCTCACCCAACCTTTTACAACAAGTTCAGTTCCAACTTTTGGATCACGAAGTACATCAACGATTTTAGTTCTTTTCATGGTTATTGCATTTTCAAGGCGACAAAGATAAGGTTTAATCGCAAAATGAGTAATTAAGAGATGTTATTTTCCATTCCAATTAGTCATTGTCATTCCAAGTCCGATGGTTGTAAATCCTTTGATAAATTCTGTTGCTGTATTGATGCGTTCTTCCAAAGTTTCCAATTCTTCTTTGTTCCATTCTCCAAGGACATAATCAACCTGTTGGCCTTTGTTAAATTCGCTGCCAACACCAAATCGCAATCGCGCGTATTCTTGTGATTTGATGGTTGCTTGAATGTCTTTTAAACCATTATGTCCGCCATCGCTTCCTTTTCCTTTCATGCGTAATTTTCCAAAAGGCAACGCTAAATCGTCGGTGATTACAAGTACATTTTCCAGCGGAATTTTTTCTGCTTGCATCCAATAATTCAATGCTTTGCCCGATAAATTCATGAAGGTTGTTGGTTTGATTAGCACTACCACTCGCCCCTTAAATTTAACTTTTGCAACATCCGCCAATTTATCTGAGGAGAAACTCCCTTCGCGCTCCTTCACAAAAGCTTCAACAACTTTAAAACCGATATTGTGTCGGGTATTTTCATATTTCGTTCCCGGATTTCCAAGACCAACAATCAAGAATTTCATTTAAAAAATTTCTAACAAAAGTACAAAACAAAAAAAGAGGTGAGCAATGCCCACCTCTCTTCTGGTTTTTTCAGTGATTAAGTATTGTTAGAAACGTACTTTAAATTCTACGCGACGATTCTCAGCTCTACCAGCTGGTGTGTCGTTTGTAGCTTTAGGTTGAGTTTCTCCGAATCCATAAGGTTCCATGCGTGAAGCATCAACTCCTTTAGAAACCAAATATGCTTTTACAGACGCAGAACGCTCTTGCGACAAAGTCAAGTTTTTAGCATCATCACCTTGAGCATCTGTGTGACCATTAATGTCTAATTTATACTCAGGATTGTCTTTCATGATTTTTGCAACATTATCCAAAATACCATAAGAAACTGGCTTGATAACCGCTTTAGACGTTTCGAATTGAACACCCTTCAATGCTTGGTCGAAAACTTTTTGTGTTTCAGCTTTAATTTCTGGACAACCGTTATTTGCAGCAACACCTTTTACTGAAGGACATTTGTCCACATTATCAGCAATACCATCGCCATCTGTATCAGGGCAACCGTTCATTGCAACCGTTCCTTTCACTGTAGGGCAAGCATCTTCTGTATCTGCAATTCCATCTCCGTCAGAATCTGGACAACCTTTCATTGCTATTGTTCCTTTTACTTTTGGACAAACGTCATCCGCATCTGTAATTCCGTCACCGTCTGTGTCAGGACATCCTTTTGCAGACGCAACACCAAATACAGTTGGACAAACGTCATCTGAATCAACAATTCCATCTTTATCTGAATCTGGACATCCTTTTGTCGCAGCAGTTCCAGCTACCGTTGGACATGCATCTTCAAAATCAGCAATACCGTCGTTGTCTGTATCCAAATCACAACCCATTAAATTCACTTTTCTTCCAGCTGGAGTTTCTGGACATTTGTCTAATTTGTCTGGAACTAAATCGCCGTCTGTATCTTTGATTTTACCAATTGTGAATACAAGACCAATTGTATGAATCATGAATTGATCATTTTTACCCGAAGAGATGTTGTCTCTTTTATCGTGGTTAGTCATCAAGTAATTCAAATTATAATTCAACCCAATTTTTTCATTGAACATAATGTTGAAACCAGCTCCTGCGTTTCCAGTCCAGTCTGTTCCTGGTACATTCAAATTGCTATCTGCCAACATGTGAAGTGCTCCAGTTCCAATAAAAATGTAAGGTTGAAACTTTGAGTCTTCTTTTAACCATTTACCATTGTTGAATTTCAAACGCAAGTTTAAGTTTCCTTGACCCATTATCGCTCTAAAATGTCCCAAGTTGTTTTGGTGACCAATATGACCAACTGTTGCATCTAATCCTAAATTAAACCAAGGGTTTAAATAATAAGAACCTGACAAACCTAATTGTCCACGGTATGCTTTATCGAAATTAAACCATTGTTGATTTAATTCACCATGATAATCGGAAAGACCACCATTAATTCCCAACGCAAATTTGCGATCAGAGGATTGGGCCTGCACTGTAGTAGTAATCAAACAGATCGCAAGCGAGTTAAGTAAAATTTTTTTCATGTTAATAATTATTTGTTTGTTGCCCATGCTTGGCAATAGTTGTGCCAAAGATAGGTCGACAATAGCCCATTAAAAGACACTTTGCCTTCTCGGAAAAATCAAGTTGGCTACTTTACGGATTTAGTAAGAGGTCTATTAACACAGTTTTAACATATTCAAAAAGAGCGATTTGATATTTCAAGTCCTTTCAATAACATTTTCACTACTTTTGTTCGATGAATTTCAAGTTTTACATTTTTTTTATTAGTAGTGCGGTTACATTTTTGTTCATGCCAGCATGCGCAGAATCTACTATTGGCGCTGTTAAAGAAAAAAATATTGAATTAAAATCGCTTCCAAACAAAAAAACCAAGTACCACATCATTTTGGTTTTAGATGGTCCAAGATATTCTGAAACGTATGGCGACTCAAGCTGCCAGTACATTCCGAATTTAGGTAAAGTTTTAATTCACGAAGGCACTTTTTTCTCCAATTTTCGCGCAGAAGGATCAACATACACTAATCCAGGTCATGTAGCTTTCACGACTGGAGTTTATCAAAAAGTATCTAATGAAGGAGTACAGTTACCCAACAATCCATCTATCTTTCAATATTTGCTTAAACAAAAAAATTTGGATAAAAGAAAAGCCTGGATTCTAACTAGTAAAGGCAAACTGCAGATGTTGGGTAATTCACGTGCAAAAGGTTGGTGGAATCAATACATGCCTTCAACATACTGCGGAACAAATGGAAGTGGTCAAGGATATCCAGATGATCTTTATATGTATCCGATTTTTAAGGAAATTATTCGCGAACAAAAACCCGTATTAACATTGATCAACTTGTTGGATATCGATGCTTGGGCGCATCAAGGGAATTGGGAACGATACATCAAAGGAATAGTTGACTTAGACAAAATGAGCTTAGATCTTTGGAATATGATCCAAAATGATCCAGAATTGAAAGATAAAACCGCCTTATACATTACAAATGATCATGGCAGGCATTTAGATGGACATAAAGATGGATTTAAAAGTCATGGTGATAATTGTGAGGGTTGTCGTCACATCAGTTTGTTGGCACTTGGACCCGATTTTGAAAAAGGAAAGGTAGTTGACAAAAAATATGGTCAGGTTGATTTAACAGCCACAATTGCATCATTTTTAGGAGTTTCCATGCCAACAGCAACTGGTAAACCAATTGAAGAATTGATCTTAAACAATAACTAAAGATGGATATCGAAACTTTGATTCGCGCGAAACTATCTGGAGAATTAAGCGAAACACCCATTTACATCAATCTGACTTTGCAAGCTGTTGCAGTGATGATTGGTGGAATTTTGATCTGGAGAGCAAGCAATGCCTATCATGCGAAAAAGCAAAGAGAACGAGCGAATAGAACCTATTTCGAATCACGTTATTCCAAAACTTGGAGAAAATAGGTTAGATTATATCATCCACCACTTTTCAACAATCTAAGCGTTAAAGATTCTCCAAAACCAAGACTAAGCACTGTCCCTTTTACTATCTTTGTTAAAAGAAAAAGAACATTTTCAGATGAAAGAAGTTACAATCGTCGGTGCGGGATTAGTTGGTTCATTGTGGGCAGTTTATTTGTCGCGAGCTGGGTATAAAGTGACAATTTACGAATTGCGCGACGACATTCGAAAAGCAGAAATTTCTGCTGGAAAATCAATCAATTTAGCACTATCGAATCGAGGGTGGAAAGCGCTTGACACGGTCGGAGTGGGCGATGAAATTCGCAAAATTGCAATTCCTATGCCTGGACGAATCATGCATAGTATCGAGGGCGATTTAACTTATCAACCTTATGGTAAAGAAGGAGAGGCAATTTATTCAGTTTCTCGCGGAGACATTAATGCCAAGATGATGGATATCGCTGAAAATCAAGGTCAAGCAACCATTCACTACAACCATCAGTGTACAAAAATTGATATGGTTAATGGCATTGCTTTGTTTTTGAATAAAAAAACAGGCGAAACGATTGAAAAGAAATCAGATTTAATCTTTGCGGCGGATGGAGCTTTTTCAGCTGTGAGATATAACGGCATGCAAAAACTAGATCGATTCAATTACAGTCAGAACTTTATTGCAGATGGTTACCGCGAAATTTTATTGCCAGCAAATCCAGATGGTTCTTATAAAATGGAAAAAAATGCGTTGCATATTTGGCCACGAGGTCGATTTATGTTAATCGCCCTTCCCAACGAAGATGGTTCGTTCACCTGCACCTTATTCATGCCTCATGAAGGAGGAGAAAATTCCTTTGATAAAGTCAACACGCCCCAAGAAGTAGATTCATTCTTTAAAAATACATTTCCAGATTTTTATGCAATGATGCCTGAAATAGCAGATAAATGGGAAAATCATCCTCTATCTTCATTAGCAATTATGCGTTGTTATCCTTGGCATCATGGTAAAACCGCATTAATGGGTGATGCGGCACATGCAACTGTACCATTTTACGGTCAGGGAATGAATGCTGGCTTTGAAGATTGTACTGTTTTACATGAATTGATGTTGAAGCACAATGAAAATTGGGATGCCATTTTCAAAGAATACAGTGAAACACGTAAACCAGATGGAGATGCTTTGCAAGATTTATCTTTGAATAATTACTACGTCATGCGTGACTTTGTGGCTGATCCAATGTTCTTGCTAAGAAAGAAAATTGAAGCAAAATTTAGCTCGATGTACCCAGAATTATGGTTGCCGTTATATTCTCAAGTAACTTTTAGTCACATTCGATATTCCGAAGCCATAAAAAGAGGCGATGAACAAACGAAAATCATGGATCAGGTCATGGAACTGGAAGACATCGAATCAAAATGGGACGCGCAAGAGGTTATGGATAAAATTAAAAGTTTGATTTAAATGAAATTTATAGGAATTATTGGGCTGATTTTAATGTTCTCTGGTCACGCATTTGGTCAAAGAAACATGAATCCAAATGGCAAACAGAAAAAAGATATGTTTGGCGGTGCGTCAGACTTTAGCGAATATAGACCAATGGGTTTGCAACTTTCCTTGGGTCCTACATTTATGTTGACCCGCAAAGTTCCAGTTACCAA
This sequence comes from Crocinitomicaceae bacterium, assembly GCA_965247975.1. Taxonomy (GTDB): domain Bacteria; phylum Bacteroidota; class Bacteroidia; order Flavobacteriales_D; family Crocinitomicaceae; genus Taishania. Next base: position 297,550 of record OZ252050.1, on the reverse strand, counting down.
TCGTTTTACCAATGGCAGTAGACCATTTGATTTGACCATTCAGCCGAAAGGTTTGCCAGGCATTTTTGTTGAAGCAGGAATGGTTCATTATCCAAAAAAACGCTCAAAATTATCCGAACGATTGAATTATATTTTTGTTTCCTACATTGATTGGGGAGTAGGATTCAAATTATTACGTGGACAGGAAACAACAGAAATTAATGCTCTAGATCCAATTACCTTTCAAGAAATTGGTTCACCAACAACAACAACAGGAAAATTTAATAATGGTTTTATTTCGGCACGAGGAACCGTACACAAAAATTTCTATTTGGGTAAAAAGTATTTTATTGACAATGGACTTGGTGTCAATGTCGATTACAACATCATGCGTTCAAGTGAAGCAAGCCCATACACGGCTGCTTTAGTAACGTTTGAACCAAGCATTCATCGCTTCCATAAACCGTTTGTGGCTCAAATGCATTATGAACTTGGTTTAGGTATTCGTTTAAGTCGAAGAAGTTTTGTGGTTATCTCAGCACAAGCACCAATCATGGGTTTTTACGAATGGCGTGGAGGAGCATCAGCGTTAAAATGGTTTAATTCAAATTATTATCCGCTCACATTGAAAGTTAAATGGGCTTATCTTTTCAAAAAGAAAAACAAAGGTTGTGCTCCGGCATTAACGAATGACCAAGACAAAAACACGATGAAAGGTAAATAAAATCGAATTTATGAAGCGCATTTACCACTTAAGCTCATGCAGCACTTGCCAGCGAATTTTAAATCAGCTAAATCCTGGTTCAGATGTTGAATTAATTGACATCAAAGAATCCAATATTGATGTAAAAACCCTGGATTGGTTAAAAGAAAAAGTGGGTTCTTACGAAGATTTGTTTTCAAAACGCGCCATGAAATTTCGATCAATGGGTCTCGATAAGATGACATTGACAGAACAAGATTACCGTAAATATTTGTTGGAAGAATACACATTTTTAAAGCGCCCGTTTATGATTCATGGTGAAGATGTGTTTATTGGGAATGCACAGAAAGTGGTTGATTTGGCTATAATTGCTTTCAATGCTTGACAAACTACTTTGATTAATTATTCTTCGAACTTTTAAATGCGAAAGAACCTGATTAATGCCCACCTCGCACTCTTCCTTGTCAATGCGCTTTACGCAGCAAATCATATTATAGCCAAAGGCGTAATGCCTCAATTTTTGAGTCCAAATGCATTTATTGCACTACGTGTTGTTGGTGCGACAATTCTTTTTTGGTTGATTAAACTCACATTCTTTTCTCAAGAGAAAGTTGCCAGAAAAGACTTGTTATTACTTAGTTTTTGTGGCTTATTTGGTGTGGCGATTAATCAGCTATTCTTTTTTCATGGATTGAATTTGTCATCATCCATTAATTCAGGAATCATCATGACGTTGAACCCAATAATGGTTTCGATCTTGGCATTTTTTCTATTAAAAGAATCTTTCACTCCCTTAAAAACAGCTGGGATTATACTTGGAGCTACTGGAGCCGTTTTGTTAACACTAACCGCTGGGACAGGAGTCGGAGATTCTAAATTGGGTGATTTATTTTTGTTCATCAATGCACTGAGCTACGCATTATTCTTGGTGTTGGTAAAACCATTGATGCTAAAATATTCTCCGCTCGTTGTTATAACCTATGTTTTTTCCTTCGGAACAGTGTTTGTATTCCTATTTCCTCCGACTTGGTTTGATTTAGCAAACACTTCTTTTGATACTATTCCAAATTGGATCTGGATTAAAATAATATACATAATCGTGGGAGTAACTTTTTTGACTTATTTACTAACGGTGTTCGGCTTGAAGCGACTTTCAGCATCGGTTTCTAGTTCTTACATTTATTTTCAGCCCGTGTTGGTTATTCTGTTTGCCTATTTATTTGCCACATTTGGATTATCCGCTGATTATACAAATACAATTTCCCTTGAAAAAATAATTTATATGTTGTTGATTTTCATTGGGGTAGGAATGGTTAGCCGTTCGAAACAAATCAATAAGTAAACTAATTCACCTCAATCAATACGACTTTGGTTTGTCTTTGTGAAATAACTTTTGCAAAATAGCCTCCTGCTTGGAGATTGGGCGTTATCGTAAATATAAATTGTTCATCGGAATTATAAAATTCCTTTAGTTTCTTTCCTTCCATGGAAAAGATCTCAATTTTTTCTATGGTTAAATCTACCATTTGAAAATTGATTTCAGTTCCTTCAGATGGATTTGGATATACGCTTATTTCAGTAGATTCGTTCACACATGCTGAACTTGTTAGAATAGCATAAGAAGTATTTTTACCATCAAAATCGATCTGATCAATGTAGTAATATGCAATTCCTTCTGAATTTTCTTTATCGATGCACGAGTAATTACTAATGACTTCAAATTGGTTTGTGGCATTCAGGTGATCCAAAACCCGCCAATCTTCCCCATCAAAACTCTTATAAATAGTGTAGTGACTTGCATTTTCTTCACGCTGAGTTGTCCAAACAACCATAGGTTGATTTTGTGCATTACACACTATATTCATAGAAATCATCTGCACTCCTAATGAAATTGGACTACCAACAACAATATTATCAATCGCAAAAGAAGGATCGGTTCCAGTTCCATTGGCATTATTTACCCATCGAAAAGCAATTTTAACAGTTGAATTGTTATCAGCTGATCCTGGCAACGTTAAACTTCGAGATGCCCATTGACCTTGACCTCCACCACAAATAGAAGTTTTTGGGGGATCGTCCAAAAGTGACCATGTTGTTCCTCCGTTCGCAGAATACCAAACCGTTCCATTGTCATTCGAACCTTCACCATTCTCTAAATACTCAAAGGTGAATGGAATGTTTGAAATTCCAGTACAATTAATTGTTGGTGATTCAATCCGTTTATCTGTCGCCGAGCAGAGTCCAAGAAAGCCACAAATAAAAGCGCTTGATTCAAAATAAGCAGCACCTAAATCTCCACCCGCCGCAGCTGCAGCACTAAGATGCAGCGTCCGATCATTCGTTCCACCGCAGGCAGCACCGCAATTTCCAACACCCATTCCACGTTCTTCGGCACTCACGTACCAAATATTCGCAGTTGCTTGATTTGTACCTGTATTTGTGTTTGACCAACCATACGTGGTTGCCAAAGTTCCTGTCGAGCAACCTGTTCCAAAATTTTCCGAGAAGACAATTTGTGCTGTAGTTTTTAATGAAGCAAACAGTGTCATATACAGCACAAGTGTATATGCATTTTTCATAAGTAAATTATTTTGCTAAAGCAATAATACAACTTTAACTAATCAAATCAAAATCAATTACTTATAAAATTCTATTTTTTATATAGAACTGGTATGGATTTTAGTTCTTCCAAATTCAATTTTTTCCATTCAGAAGGTGTTGGATCAAGAGTAACACTTACAATATCTGTTGTTACTGTGGTTTTTTCTTCAATCGTTTCGAATTGCTTTGTATTTCCATCGTAGTCAAATTGTTCTAAAGAAAGTCCATCTGCGGAGAATGTTAAAAATAAAGGAATGTATTTTCCATTTTCTTCAAAATTGAGAACATATTGATTCATTTTTATCTCCAAAAGCACATTTTTCGAAGCATAACCACCAATTTTTTCTCTGTTTTTAATTCCAAAATAATAACGATTGTCTTCTAAAACACATGGTATTGAATCATTCTCCTTTACTCCAAAAATATGTTCATTTCGCACGGTATAGACTGTCGATTCTCTGACAGTTTCTTTAGAAATTGAATTGATGTTTGTTGAAATTACATAAATTCCTGTTTCATTGAACTCATAGGTAAATGGTGAATTTTCGCTCGTATAAGTCCCGAAATAATTAACGTTCACCGCTTTGACTTCACGCGCTCTAGGTGGCACGGGGATGGCAAAATCATACGAAGTTTGGGCAAACGATCCAGTGATGATTGTGTCGAAGATTACGATTAAAATAAAATACAAGCTATTTTTCATATGTATATAATGTGTTTTTTAAAGGTCATATGGAATCGCAAAACGAAATTATTTTCAGCCACATATGTATCGAAAATTATTTCGTTATGCTTATTTCATAGAATAAAGATACGTACTCAAATGTTTTATTGTGTACTTGATAATACAATTATCAATCCAATGCGTTCAAATTTAACAGGAAACCATAATTCAGATTACCAATACCAACGAAATTTACTAATTTAGTAGCTATTCATACAGGCAATTTCACACTAACAAATTGAAAGCTAACATTATCAAACTCTTATTGTATTCTGAAATTTTTCAACATCCTTTGAGTTTGGTTGATATTGAATCTAAATTTGAAAATCCGAAAGAAGTTGAAGCATCGCTTTCTGATTTGGTAGACCTTGGTTTAGTCTCCTATTCTGATGGATATTACTATGTTTTTGAAAAATCGGATAAAATAGAAAGACGCATTCGTGGAAATAATGAAGCAAATCGATTGATGCCGAAAGCACAAAAGCAATCACGCTTTATTTCTCGATTTCCATTTGTGGAAGGAGTTGCAATTAGCGGATCACTTTCTAAAGGAGTTTTGCACGACGATGGAGATTTTGATTTTTTTATTATCACGACTCCAAATCGATTGTGGATTGCACGTAGCGTTTTAATACTTTACAAAAAGCTATTTCTTCTCAATTCCAAAAAATATTTTTGCGTCAATTATTTTGTTGATTCTAATAATTTGGAAATTGAAGAAAAAAACATATTTACTGCAATGGAAATAAGTAGTTTGCTGGAAATGGAAGGTTCTGTTTTTTCAAAATTTAGAACAGCGAATCAATGGGTGAAAGAGTTTGTTTACTATTCAAACCAATCACAAAAAAGTCAACTGCCCACTCAAAAATCAATTCCAGCAAAATTCATTCAATTTTTATGTCGAGGCAAATTTGGCGAAAGGATTGATACGCTCTTTTTAAAACTCACAATAAAACGTTGGAATAAGAAATTTGATCATTTTCAGCCAGAAAAGTTTGATTTAACCATGAAATCTCGCAAATATATTTCAAAGCATCACCCAAATGATTTTCAACGTAAAGTGCTTACGATGTATCACGAATTACTGGTAAAATACGGGGATTTACATCAAAGCCAACTAACTGAACTACACATTGAACTGTAAACCAATTAAAATTGTAAGTTCATTTCAATGAGAACTTCTTCATCAGCCAACCAGAGAAACGTGAATTTTACGTGCTTAAATTAAAACTTCATTTCAGGCACATAATCCGGCACTACCAAATCTCCCTCCGTTTTTGAGACGATTGCCTCCACTGAAACGCCTGGAGCTCGTTCAACCAAATGAAATTTTCCATCGCGAATATCCAAAACAGCCAATTCAGTAACTACTTTTCGCACGCAACCAACACCTGTTAGAGGTAACGTACATGCTTTCAATATTTTTGATTCGCCAGCGCGATTGCTGTGCAACATCGCAACAATAATATTATCAGCCGAAGCAACTAAGTCCATGGCTCCTCCCATTCCTTTGACCATTTTACCTGGAATTTTCCAATTGGCAATGTCCCCATTTTGTGACACTTCCATCGCACCAAGAACAGTAAGTTGTACATGTTGACCACGAATCATGGCAAAAGAAGTAGCAGAATCAAAAAACGAAGCTCCTTTTCGGGCCGTAATAGTTTGTTTACCTGCATTGATTAAATCAGCATCTTCTTCCCCTTCAAAAGGAAACGGTCCCATTCCAAGAATTCCATTTTCAGATTGAAATTCTACTTCAATTCCTTCGGGAATGTAATTTGCAACCAGCGTGGGAATACCTATTCCTAAATTGACATACCAACCATCTCTTAGTTCTTGTGCGATTCGTTGCGCTATTCCGTTTTTATCTAATGCCATGATACTATAATAATTTGAGATTTTATTTCATTCTGAGTTTTCAAAACAATACATGCTAAGCAAGTGATTCAACCCAAACTACCTTTGACGAACAGTTCTCTGCTCAATTCTTTTTTCAAACTTTTCACCTTTGAAAATGCATTGAACAAAAATTCCAGGAGTATGAATTTGATTAGGATCTAATTCTCCAGCAGGAACCAATTCTTCCACCTCAGCGATGGTAATTTTACCAGCCATTGCCATCATTGGATTGAAATTTCGCGCAGTCGCCTTAAAAACAAGATTACCTTCTGTATCACCTTTCCAAGCTTTAACAATGGCAAAGTCAGCTGTTAGAGCCGATTCCAAAATATGTGGTTTACCATTAAACACACGTACCTCTTTTCCCTCTGCTACTTCAGTTCCAAATCCAGCTGGAGTAAAAAATGCTGGTATTCCTGCACCTCCTGCTCTGCATCTTTCTGCCAAACTACCTTGAGGAATCAAATCAACTTCTAATTCACCAGATAGCATTTGGCGCTCAAATTCATCATTTTCGCCAACGTAAGAACTAATCATTTTTTTGATTTGCTTCCCTTGCAACAATAAACCCAAGCCAAAATCATCAACTCCAGCATTGTTTGAAATGCAAGTTAAACCAGTTAATTTCATTTTCACTAACTGGGCAATTGAATTTTCAGGTATGCCACACAAACCAAAACCACCCAGCATGAGCGTCATGTTGTCTTGAATACCTTCTAATGCTTTTTCTACGTTGTCTACTACTTTATTCATTTTAATTTTATAAAAGATCTGGTCTGTCGTCTTCACTTATTCCAACACCATGATGGAAAATTTCTTCATCATAACCAGGTGGTTCTTCAAAATCTTCTTGTTTAATTCCAAGTGATTTATCCGCATAGACCTTGTTCATGTAATATCCATAAATTGGCAAGGCAACCGCTGCTCCTTGACCAATTCCTGTTGATGAAAAACGCACTTGTTTGTCTTCTGCACCAACCCAAACTCCTGTAGCCAATTGTGGTGTTAAACCAACAAACCAACCATCCGAGTTACTTTGCGTTGTACCCGTTTTTCCAGCTGTTGGTGCAGTGATATTCCCGTATTTATATCCTCGTCTCAATCGCTGACCTGTTCCTGAATCAACAACTCCTTTCATCATTTTAATGATTTCATAAGCAACCGTAGCATTCATAACTTCTTTTGAATAACCTTCAGCGCTATAAATCACATTTCCATTTCTGTCTTCAATGCGCATGATCGTAATTGGACGATTGTAAATTCCATGATTTACCCACATTGCTTGAGCACCGATTAACTGGAACAAAGACAAATCCATAGGCCCTAAACACATTGGAGGACATATTTGTTCTTTAGGTAGATTAATATCAACATCTTTCAATATCTTAGCAATTGTTTGTGGTCCGGAAATCGCACCCATAGTTTTCATCACTTGAACCGTTGTTGGGTTGGATGATTGCGCCAATCCTTGCGCCATTGTTCCAGCCGCCGATCCACTTGGACACCAATTACCGATACAGCAACTGCCCGAAAATGAAGTGCTTGGCTGGCAAGTCCCCATGGCTAAAGCCGTTCCATAAACAAAAGGTTTGATTGTTGAACCGACCTGACGACTACCTTGACGCACGTGATCGTAAGAGAAATGATTGATGTTCGTTCCACCAACCCAAGCCTTAACAAACCCCGTTTGTGGTTCAATTGTAATCAGACCAGCATGTAAGAAATTTTTGTAATATCGAATTGAGTCATTCGGTGTCATGATGGTATCTATTTCCCCTTTCCAAGAAAAAACGGTCATTTCCGTTGGTGTTTCAAACGATTTCTTAATTTGTTTGTCAGAAGCCCCAGCCGATTTCATTGCAACATAACGTTCACTACCACGTCGCCCTCTCTTCATAATTCGCTCAATTTGCTCATCGGTAACAGGATTTTTATCATATGTATTAGAAAAAGGAAACCTGCGTTGACGTCGATTATTTCTGGTAAATGCTTCTTGCAATTCGCCACCAATATGTTCAGCTACAGCTTCTTCGGCATATTTTTGAAGCGTTGGATTGATTGTGGTATAAATTCTCAAACCATCTGCATAGATATTGTATGGTGTTCCATCTTTTTTTGCGTAAAGTAACTTACCATTCTTATCTGTTTGTTTAAACAAATCTGAAAGCTCTTTTCGCAATGATTCACGGAAATAGGGAGCGATACCTTCTTTATGGTCAACAGGTTGATAATCAACAACGATTGGAACATTTTTTAATTTATCATATTCTTCTCGCGTTAATTTGTTGCGAAGTGCAACATTGCCTTTTTCGCTGTTTTTTAACCACTGCATAAGCACCTGATCACGACGGTTGTGAATTCTTAAACTATCACTAGCTCTTGCTTCAGCAATTTCAGCACTTGAAACACTGCTCGCTGAAACACCTTTGTTGGCTGCAATCGTGCCTCTGTAATTTTTTATTTGGTATGTTCTTGGGTTATAAAGCGATGGATTTTTTACCATTCCAACCAAACAGGCCGCTTCTACTTTTGTAAGTTCTTTCGGTGTTTTGTTGAAATAAACTTTTGCAGCATTTTGAATTCCTACAGCATTATAAAGAAAATCAAACTGATTCAAATACATCGTAATGATTTCTTCTTTTGTAAATCGTTTTTCAAGTCGAGCAGCAATGATGTTTTCTTGTGCTTTTTCATCCACACGACCAATAATTCCGCCACTTCTAGCTGGCACATCTTCTCCAGCCGCACGAGCAGCATCCTCTTCTTCTCTTTTTTGTAAGGTAAAAAGTAATTTCGCCAATTGTTGCGAAATCGTTGAAGCTCCTCCAGCGGTACCTAATTTTACGACAGCACGTCCGAGTCCTTTAAAGTCAACTCCTGAATGCTCCAAAAAACGTTCATCTTCCGTAGCGATTAATGCATCGGTAACGTACGGAGAAATATCTTTGTAAGCCACTGAGGTACGATTGACTTTCCAGTATCGACCAAGTTCCGTTACACCATCATCAGCATAAATCACAGAAGCTAATAATTCTGGTGGATTGTCAAGCACCTCCACTTCAGGCAAATTGCCAAAAGATTGTTTCAGCAACAAAAATAAAATCAAGATAATTGGCGACAATGCTCCCCACCAAAGTACACGATAAATTTTGCGTTTAGCATTATCTGAAAAAGTTTCGCTCTGACCTTTTGTTGTCATATTTACTCTAATTTGACGTAAAAATAAGAAAAGGCAGGATTTTTAAGAGTTAATATTCATTAAAAATAACTCAAGGCCAATAAATTCATTCTCAACTCGATCTGATACTCTTCGAATTGTTGTCGCTCATTTTAACTAAATTTGCACTTTAGAAAGTAACTATGTCCGATATTCGATACAATTTAAGAGGTGTTTCCGCTGGGAAAGAAGATGTTCACAATGCGATTAAAAACGTTGACAAAGGATTATTTCCGCAGGCGTTTTGCAAAATTGTTCCTGATCATTTAACGGGAGACGAGAATTATTGTATCGTCATGCATGCTGATGGAGCAGGAACGAAATCATCACTCGCTTACATGTATTGGAAAGAAACGGGTGATTTGAGTGTTTGGAAAGGAATTGCTCAAGATGCATTAATCATGAACATTGATGATTTATTATGTGTGGGAGCTACCAATAATATTCTATTATCTTCGACCATTGGGCGAAACAAAAATTTAATTCCTGGAGCAGTTATTTCTGAAATAATCAATGGTACAGAAGATTTACTCAAGGAATTGAATGCGCAAGGAATTGGCATTCATTCAACTGGAGGTGAGACAGCTGATGTCGGTGACTTAGTAAGAACAATCATTGTTGATTCAACCGTTGTTTGTCGCATGAAACGAAGTGAAGTGATATCTAATCATACTATTCAACCCGGTGATGTAATTGTTGGTTTGGCTTCATTTGGACAGTCAACTTATGAAAGTGAATACAACGGTGGAATGGGAAGTAATGGCTTGACCTCAGCACGTCACGATGTTTTTTCCAAAATTCTCGCTGAAAAATATCCAGAAAGTTTTGATGCAAGTGTTCCTTCTGACTTGGTTTATTCAGGAACAAAAACATTAACAGAGACCATTGAAAATACTCCTATCGACGCTGGGAAATTAGTGCTTTCTCCTACGCGGACTTATGCGCCAATCATCAAGAAAATTTTAGACAAGCATAGAGCTGAAATCCATGGAATGGTTCATTGCTCAGGAGGTGCGCAAACGAAAGTGCTTCACTTTGTTGATCAAGTTCATATCATAAAAGACAATCTCTTTGAAATTCCACCCTTATTCAAATTGATACAAGAAGAATCCAAAACTGATTGGAAAGAAATGTACAAAGTATTCAATATGGGACATCGGATGGAAATTTATGTACCTGAACACCTTGCCAATTCAATTATTGAAATCTCAAAGTCGTTTGATGTTGATGCTCAAATTGTTGGTCGCGTTGAATCGAGTGACACAAAAAAATTGACGATTAAATCTGAGTTTGGTACGTTTGAATACTAAGGATTTGAAGCAAAAAAGGTAGGTCAGGATTATATGCTATTTTCGTTCAATTTCGAATTTTCCAATTTTAACGTAAAATCCTTTTCGTTTTCCTTGCGCTTTTTGAGCAGTGCGGATATCAATCTCGGTATTTGTTAAATCTGATAATCTATTCGTTATGGGTTTAATGGGATTTTTCATTTCATTCATTGCCAAAACTCCAGATTGATTTGACTTTGAATCATTGCTTTTCACTTCAGCAATTGATTGATTTTTTACTTCAACTTCAATCAACTGCGGAGCTACTGCTTTGGTAATCAAAATGTCTTTTTTATCGATAGCAGCAATTTCCAACTCATCTTTGGTTTTCTTTACATCCACTTGACGATGGCTTTCTTTAGTATCGTTCTTTGCTAATGTTTCTTTATTTGATGGATGCTCGTTTGCTAAAGCATTTACTTTTACCTGATCATTTTTAACCACTACATTGTCAAAATTCTGTAGCTCATTCAATTCCTTTCCTGAATTATTTTTAGCATTATTTGATGAATTACTTTTCGGTTTTTCGTTTCCTTTTGAATTCTTAAGAGCCAAACCGATAGAATTTGATTCATTATTTTGAAAACCTTGATAAATGAAAATGGCGAATAAAATACTTGCCGCAACAGCGACATAAGGCCAAAGCACCAATTTCTTGCTTTGTTTCAAAATTCCTTTATCACCAAAAACAACACGTTGATCGGCAACTAATTTTAACTTTTTAATTTGCTCGAATTCAATTGCCATCGTTTTATGGTTCGAAACGAACGCCAACAGTTCTTTTTCTTTTTGGTTCGAAAGTTGACCTTCGATACTTGCAATCATAAATGATTCCACAGTTTTAAAAGTAATGATATCTGCTTCAAAATCTGTTTGTTTCAGACCATTCACAAAATCCGCATCCACCTTAAGCAGCGCAACATCAACCGTTGGTAGTTCATCTAAATCAACTTCCAACTCTGGATGTGTTGCAATAAAATCAAGAAACAAAGCAGTATCTTCCTCGTTCAAATTTCCTTCTAAGAAATCGAGGTAAAATGATTCATAATTAAAAATACTTATCCGTTCCATTTATATAACCAAGTCTAAACGTTTGATGTAATCTTTCAGAGCAACTCTTGCCCGAAATATGTACACCTTTACTTGAGATTCGCTCAAATTTGTAATTTCAGCTATTTCTCCATAATTATAACCTTCATAATCGCGCAAAAGCACCACTGATTTTTGCACTTCGGGCAAACGATCCAAGGCTTCATGCAACAATTCTTGCAAATCTATTGGTGCTTGAGAAGTGCTTCCATAATCATTCGAAACTTTTTCCCAATCGCCACTTTTCGATTCTTTTTTTGCTGAATCAACAATTGCATGATACGCTGTCGTGAACAAATATGACTTCACTTTTTGTCCATCAATATCTTCGTGTTTTACCCATACTTTTTCGAACGTGTCTTGCACAACATCTTTTGCAAGCATTTCATTTTTAAGGTGTTTCAATGCAAAGCGATACAGATTATCTGCATAACTATCGACTGCTACATTGTACTCCTTTGTTGTCATTTCATGTTGGGTTTCAGAGGTAAGACAGTTAAGTGAATGAAAAGTTACAAAAGTTTTTGAAAATATTTATTTTCTTTATGGAAAGTTGGATAAATACATAATCCAGAAGTTTGTTTCACTATAAAATTCGAGAAAGTAAACATGAAGATGCAAAAAACCACGAACTCAAAAAGATCTCTGAGTTCGTGGTGAAAAAAGGGTAAATTTGTTAAAGTCTATTCTTTTATTACGCGTAAAATTTCTGTTTTATCTTGAAGCTCTGCATGAATTAAATAAACGCCGGATTCAAATTGCGTAAAATCTAAGGTTGATGATTCCATATCGGCTGTTTTCTCTTGTTCTAAAATAATTCTGCCATATTGATCCGTCACCTTAATTATACAGCTCCTATTAATTTCGGATTTTTCGAAAACAATTTTTATTAGTCCTTGAGAAGGGTTTGGGAAAGCGGTCATATGCATATCATTTCCAATTGTTTCCGAAATTTCTACATTTTTAGTAATTATTGGTGAACTTGTACACCCGGATTGTGTAAACCAATTGTACATTGTTGGATATGCCATTAAATTAGACATGGTGAACACCGTTGTACCCCAAGGCAATCCAAGAGGGTTGAATTGACCCGTTGGTAATTCTTGGAAATAGAATTGAAACATGGAAGGTGTTGAGCTGGAACAATTCGGATACGTAAAATAAAGATTAGCATTAGTTCCTAATGCATCACGTTGCACATCTATCGAAGGAGGTGGACAATCACAACAAGCAAACAAAGATACAAATGAACCTACAGATGAAGTAGACGAAAGACTCGTGAAATTAAAGGTTGGCGTTTCATTATCAAAGAACATCCCGCCTATTACAGCTTGAGTGTTCCCTTTAGTTATACAGACCTTATTAGCATCAATTCTCGCTTCGCCAAGATTTATATCGAGCAGCATATCAGCATCCCATGAATCGTAGCAAAGTATATCCAAATTATTATCTAATCTTGCAAAGAAATGATCGTTTTCAAACTGGCCAGGCAATAAGGTATTTATTTGCTGACCATTGTCAAAAGTCAATTGCTGATTGAAAACTCCTGAAATAAAAACATCTGGAATTCCGTTCTGTCTTTCCATCACAAGGCCAGATCCATATTGGTCATACATTCCCCCAAAAACCTTAAAGACACTAATTGATCCATTTGTAGCATTAATTTTAGAAATGAACACATCCCTTCCGCCATTGCTATTGCCACTTCCACCTCCCGTGTAGGATAAAGCAGAACCTCTAAAATCTCCAATCACACAAAAGAAGTCCGTATTTGATTGTTCGATTGAAACTTCTCTGGCATTGGCATCTCCATTTGTAGCTGAGTATTTATTTGCCCAATAGCCCGAACCGTTTGCTCCATTTGAACTGAAAATAAAAGCCTCAGTATTACCAGATCCATTAGTCATTGTATTACCACCAAAATTTCCTGTTCCATCAAAATCCCCAAACACGTATAAGCGTCCTGATCCAAAGTTTTGAGGATTTCCAACATCAATACTTTTCCCCATGGAAAAACTAGAACCATTAGCAGCCATACTTTGAGCCCACATTGCCCCACCGTTAGTTCCATTAAATTTTGCAGTAAATCCACAAGGTGCAATTAACGAACCCCCATGACCAAGAATGGTTCTTAGACTACCATTACTATTTTGAAAATGTCCTAAATCTCCTGAAAAATAACCTGTTACATACACATGTCTTTCGAAATTCATACCATTTGTATGACGATAGGATGCCACCAATGAAATACCTTCTGACTCTTGAGGTACATTACAAGTATAACTAGTAGTTGTGTTAATCGGTTTAACCCAAATCGCATTCCCATTCAAATCATATTTCGCAATAAATCCTTGCTTTGCAGATCCAACACTTCCTGTCGAGGGGACTAAAGTTATGCTGCCAACTTGTTTAAAGAAAGAAACTGTGCCAGCGAATTTTACATAACCCGTTATAAAAAATGAGCCATTTCCAAAAGTCTCAACACTTATATCATTTGAGCCATCTTCACTATTTCCACCAGCCTTTATGAACCAGATAAGGTTACCACCAGTGTCAAATTTTGACACAAAAATATCTTGCGAGCCAATTGTGCTGGAAATCAAACCATTCGGAGCGTTAACAGAACCTTCAAAATAGCCTGTGGCATACGAATTTCCTATGGCGTCTGTGTCCACTGATCGCACCACCAAAACATCAAAACTACCTTGCGCTTCCAATGAGGTAGCATATTGATAAGATTGAGCGCGGATAGGAGTAACCATCATTGTTAATATTAACCAAGTGAAAAGACTTGACAGAAGTACTAAATTTTTCATAATACATAAATTTTAATTTCCCCTTTATCCTTTATTTCGGCGACTCGGGTTTCTCCTTTGTTCTGTGTTGAACAAGGCTAAGTTGAGTCAGAAATACGAATTAAAAAAACGGGAAACCTTAATCGTTATGCTCGCATAATAACCGCTGAAAATTATTAAATAACCGTATTGGATTTTTGAATAAACGTTGGTTTGGTGATGTTAACGTCTACATGAATTTTTAACTTGGTAATAAAATGAGACGTAACTAAGTTATTGTCAAGTACTGAAAATCATTGAATTGACTTCAATTTTTGTTTTTACACTTCAGTGCTAGCAAAAATGGTTCTTTTCGTCGGTGTGCCAAATCAATGGTGCGTCCATCAGCGAGCTCAATTTGAAGGGTTTTTTGAGTAAGAACCTTACTTACTTGGTTTATATTTACAATAAATGATTTGTGAACACGAAAAAAAGATTCTTCTGTCAATAAATCTTCATAATAACCCAAAGTATGGGTAGCCAATACTTGCGATTTATCAAGCATGTGTATAAATACATAAGAACCTGTTGCTTCAAGATACGCAATTTCATCTAGTTTAATCAATTGAAAGCCTTTTCCTGTGGGAACCATAATAGTACTCACAAGGTTTTTGGCATTGTAAAATTGCTTCACTTGTTCTACGCGGAGGTCAGGCTCTTGAGAAGCTTCGAATTTTCGCAATACCTTTTCAAGCTCAGAAACATTTATAGGTTTCATGATATAATCCAAAGCCGAAAACTTGATAGCTTTCAAGGCATAATGCTCATAGGCAGAGACAAAAATCACTTTAAAATAGGGTTTTTCAAAATGCTGCAAAACGTCAAAGGCTGTACCCTCACCAATTTCAATATCCATTAGCACCAAGTTAGGTTGGAAAGCGTTAATAGCCTCAACGCCCTCGGAAACGGACGAGCAAACCGTGAGCAATTTCCAATTGGGAAAATATTCGTTCATGATTTGTTGCATTAATATTCGACTTTTAGGTTCGTCCTCAATTAAAATATAAGTTGTCATAGGTCTAATATAGGTAAAATTAACGTTGCATTTGTTCCGGTTTGGTTTTCACTATTTTCTATTCGAAAAATAAATTTCTTGGATTTATGTTGTCGGGATAGAATTTTGATTCTTTCAGAAATGATACCTAGGCCAACCGAATCTCCAATATTTTTACTTTTTTTAATTACAAAATTCTCGGGTATTCCTTTGCCATTATCTTCAATCGATATTTCAAGTAAATGTTCATTAAGTTTAATAAAAGTAATTTTTATTTTTCCGCCATGACTTAAATTTTTAAAAGCGTGCTTTATACAATTTTCGAGTAAAGGCTGAACCATAAAAGGTGGCAATTTGAAGGTGTCATTTGTGTCAAAGTTTTTCATAACAAATTCAAAATCGAATAAGTTCTCAAAACGGTATTTTTCCAATTCAAGGTAATTGGTCAGGAAAGCTATTTCTTCGTTCACATCAATAAATTCCTGTGCCGAGTAATGCAAATTGCTTCGGAGAAGCTTAGCAAATTTAGAAATAAAAGTATTGGCACTTTTGAAATCTTTTGAAAACAATTGATGCTGAATAGAATTGAGGGCATTAAAAATGAAATGTGGATTCATTTGTGCTCTAAGTACTTTTAATTCCATGCGTGATAAATTTATTGACGCTTTTATTCTTTTTGTTTCTCTCGAAATAAAATAGACAACAATCATCAAAAATAATCCTATCGAAATTACATAAAACCACCATTTGTTGTACCAAGGTTTATTAATCCTAAAACCCCAATAAACCTCACTAACTTCACCACCTTTCGGTGAATAGGGCTTCACTCGCAGTAAATATTCTCCTGGATTCAAATTAAGCAAATTGATTTCATCACTATGTAAATCCCGCCATTGGTTTTCTGCACCTTCAAGTTTGTATTTAAAGTGATACTTATTATTCACTGCACTAGTAAAAGAAGCCGCAATAGAAAACGTAAAATTGTTTTCGTCATGCTCGAATTTGGTTTTATTTTTACTAATTGCTTCTCCATTCACCCAAATTTTCTCTATTGAAGCAATAGAATTAAAAGTACTTGGCTTTGGTATTTTGATTTCGAAACAGCCATTACTTGTTGCCAAATATAGCTTGTTACTTTTCACACATAAATCATGAATATCTTCACGAATTATTCCGTCAGAGTGTGAGAAATTCTCGACCAAAAAACGATCTCCTACTTTTTTAATTCGCGTAATTCCCTTTGCCGTGGCTGCCCAAACTAACTTATTTTCGTCAACAAAAAGTTTTAAACATATATTTGTGGCAATTGGGACGGTGCAATTTTCACTATTAACAGAAACAAAACCTTTTGCACGATTATACATGAAAAGTCCATCCAAGTGTGTAGCTATCCAGATATTACCATCTTGGTCTCTCTTAATATCCTTGATATTAGAGAAATCAAGTTGAGTCTTGGTTTTTATCTTGTTAACGACAACTACATTTTTTTCTTTAACCTCAAACATTCCATTAAGCGTCCCAAGCCAAATTGTTGACTTATTCAATTGAAATACTGAAGTAGTCCTCTGATTGTAGAGGGTTTCGAAGTGATTATCACGCAATCGTAAAATTCCAGATGCTGACGCAAATAGTACCCCACCAATTCCGTCTAGCTCAATGTCCTTTATCGATAGCTCTCTTAATTTGATTATCTTTTCTCCTTTAATTTCAAAAATACCACCATCGGCTCCAAAAATGATCCTGTTTTTATAGTTTACAAATCCGTGAATTCTGTTCGTTTCTATATCAGAAACTAGGATTTTTTGTTGCCCATGATTAATAACATAAATTCCCTGATTGTCTGAGCCAGCTAAGAAAACTCCGTTCCTTTCAAAGATCGAGTTGAAAGCAATTGTTTTTTGATCAGTTTCAAACAAATTATGTGTGAATTGACTTGTAACCATGTACAAACCATGGTGTCCAGACATCCAAAGTTGACCATTTTGATCCTCTACAATATTTTTAACACCATCAGGGATCTGATACTTCACAATGAGGGTGTCTAAGTTTTTCGACCAAATTGACAATTCCGATTTATGAATAAGAAAAACTTTTCTACTATATGGACCATAAGCTACAATTTCAGCGCAGACGTCTTTCTTTATGAAATCACCCGTTTTTAAATTAATCCAGCCAGATTTTTGTTCTTGCATATTAGTGAAATACACTCTTGTGTTGTTTTGCTTCGATTTGTCTAAAAAATATGGGTAAACTGAACGAGTTGTTACATTTTTTTTATTTGAGATTTGAGCACCACTTGTCGGCAAAACAAATAAATGCTGTTTAACATTGAAAAAAAAATTTGGCTTAATTCCTGATGCATTCTCATTAAGATGAATTAAATCTTGACGATAACCATCTATATTTTGTAGTTGCAAGCTATCTTTTTCGACTCCAATAGGGAAAAAAAGACGTTTAGTTTTTAAATCTAAAAAATTAGCTGGAGGTGTTTGAAGTTTAGACAAATCCAACAATTTCAAGAAAGCGTGATTGTTTTTATTATAAATCTCACCGTTCTCGTAAAAAGTTGGTGCAGAAGCAAAATGAATGAACCAAATACGCCCCTTGTTATCTTCAATAATATTCAGAACATTATTATCAGTTAAACCATCTTCGGCAGTAAAAGTTTTAAAAGCAACACCATCATAACGCGCCACACCAAACTCTGTTCCGATCCACAGAAAACCCTTTTTATCTTCAAGGATGCTATAAATTGTGTTAGAAGGCAAACCGTCTTGCGTGGTGAACCGGTTTACATGCAGTTTTTCCTGAGAGACAGCTGATCGTCCCAGAAATGTAAATAAGACAATAAGTAAATATATTTCAGCTTTAAACATTAATCCAAAGTTCATTTAAGTATCAGCTAGCCATAAAAAGAACCCTACATTCTCCAGACATAATCAATAAAATTCACAAATTCTTAGTGCGCTTTCATAATTTTAATATTCACAATCATTTCTCCAATTAACAATCTCTCGGCAAATGAATAAAAAATTATAATTCATCGTCACAGTTGTAAAGCACTCCTCAAATAGCCATTAATCCTTTGCAATCTGAGAAAAGCATTATAAGCGATCGAAAAGTTAATAAAGTTTTATCAATAAATCAGGCTTACTAAAAAAAAATATAAATGAGTTAATCGTATTTCAAAGTCTTAGAAGCAAATTTTTTGTCCTCCTCATCGCTATTCACTATCTTCGTGCTCTCAAAAAAAAACAAACATGAGCACAAACGAGCAATCAAGTTCACGGGCGCAGTTATCCGATCAAGAAAATCAACGTCGTGAAACATTAACGAAATTGCGTGAATTGGGAATTAATCCCTACCCTGCAAATTTATATCCTGTTACTGACGTGGCGGCGGATATAAAGAATTCGTTTGAAGATCAAAAGCTTGTTTGTTTGGCGGGTCGTTTGATGAGTCAACGCGACATGGGGAAGGCTTCATTTGCTGAATTGCAAGATTCCTCAGGGCGCGTTCAACTTTATGTAAATCGCGATGAAATTTGTCCTGGTGAAGATAAAACGCTTTATAATCAAGTGTACAAAAAACTGCTTGACTTAGGTGATTTTATTGGGGTGAAAGGTTATGTTTTCAAAACACAAGTTGGAGAAATCTCTGTGCACGTGCAAGAATTTACACTTTTAAGTAAATCCTTGAAACCATTGCCATTGCCAAAAGTGGATTCCGAAGGAAAAATTCACGATGCATTCACCGATCCTGAAATGCGTTATCGTCAGCGATATGCAGATTTAGCGGTGAATCCTCACGTGAAAGAAATTTTCGTTAAGCGTACTAAATTATTCAACGCCATGCGTCAGTTTTTTAATGATGCAGGATATATGGAAGTGGAAACACCGATTTTACAATCGATTCCTGGAGGTGCGGCCGCGAGACCATTTGTTTCGCACCACAATGCTTTAGACATTCCGCTTTACATGCGTATTGCGAACGAATTGTATTTGAAAAGACTCATCGTTGGTGGATTTGACGGCGTGTATGAATTTTCTAAAAACTTCCGAAACGAAGGAATGGACAGAACCCACAATCCGGAGTTTACGGCCATGGAAATATATGTGGCGTACAAAGACTACAACTGGATGATGGATTTCACAGAACGTTTGTTAGAACATTGTGCATTACAAGTAAATGGTACAACCGAAGCTGTATTTGGAGAACACAAAATTAGTTTTAAAGCACCTTATCCGCGTGTAACCATGCGCGATTCCATCTTGCATTTTACTGGTTTTGACATCAACGGAAAATCAGAAGACGAATTACGTGAAGGAGCAAAATCACTTGGTGTTGCAGTGGATGAGACCATGGGAAAAGGCAAAATTATTGACGAAATTTTTGGTGAAAAATGCGAAGGAAATTACATTCAACCGACTTTTATTACGGATTATCCGAAAGAAATGTCGCCGTTGTGTAAGGAACATCGCTCGAATCCAGAATTGACAGAACGCTTTGAATTAATGGTCTGCGGAAAAGAGGTTGCAAACGCCTATTCAGAATTAAATGACCCAATTGATCAGCGTGAGCGTTTCGAAGAGCAAGTGCGCTTATCCGAAAAAGGGGACGACGAAGCAGGTCAATTCATTGATTATGATTTCTTGCGCGCTTTAGAATACGGAATGCCACCAACATCTGGATTAGGAATTGGAATGGACCGATTGATCATGTATTTGACGAATAATCCTTCGATTCAAGAAGTTTTGTTCTTTCCTCAAATGCGCCCTGAGGTGAAAAAAGTGGTTTTAGGTGAAAACGAAAAACTCATTTTTGATATTCTTTCTAAAAACAAAACAATGGAGCTGAATCTGTTAAAAGAATCCGTTGGATTGAGCAACAAACAATGGGATTTGGGAATCAAAGGATTAACAAAACTTGGATTGGTTGCAGTTTCGAAAGAAGATGATGTTTTGATGGTAACAGTGAAATAATCTATCTCTTTGCTTCAAAAGGTTGGCTCAAATTTCACTCACAATGTTAATCTTTTAATAGACTTTTTTAACCGTAAAAGAGCACGAAGGGCGCAAAGAAATTATACTTATTTGGTTGGTGATTATTGTTTTCGTAGTTTTTTATACAACTTAATCAAAATCATCAATCCGATTGCGACAGCAAAAAAGCCAACTGTCCCTTTCCACCAATTGAGTTCATTTTTCAAGACAACGATGAAAACGATCGCTACCAAGCAAAGGGTTGCAAGTTCGTTCCAAATTCTTAAACTGTTTGATTTCCAGTTGTAAATGTCTTTTTTAAGATCGTTCATGATTTTTTGACAAATGAAATGGTAGACCAACAACACTCCAACAAACCCAAGTTTCACATGCATCCATGGTGCTGACAAGTAATAATCGTGATTTAGGACTATCATCCAAGTGCCAAAAACAATGGTTAAAACCATGGCTGGGGTCGTGATTATCCACCATAATTTATGTTCCATAATCACAAATTGTTTCGACAAAATTCGCTTTTCATCCTCCGATTTATCTTGAGCTTCTGTGTGATAAATAAACAAACGAACGATGTAAAACAAGCCAGCGAACCAACTTACGACAAAAATGATATGAAGTGCTTTTAGCGTATTGATATCCATGGGGCAAAAATACACATATTGATTTTGGTAGGGATTAATTCGTTCAAATATCCATCAAACCATATCTATTCCACGCACAAAAAATGTATTCGGCTTCAAATTTTCGCTTTCTGGATTCAAGCGTTGAACAACATCAACTGGTGAAACACCCACCAATCTGTGCAACATTCCCCATGAAATTTGAGTTTTGACTTTCGCGTATAATGGGTCTTGCTCGTCTACCCACCAGAGAATCAAATGCAGATTTTCTTTCGCTAACATGCTTTCAAAGAGTTCTGTAAAAAGCTTTGCGTTTTCATCCTTGCACCAAACCAAATCTGGAACTAAAAACGCATGTTTCTTCGGTTTAATGATTCGATTCAAAAATGGAATAAAAGGTATCATCTTTGTCAATAATTTACCTCGTTTACCGGGCAATTGTTGAATTTCCCAATGCACAATTTCGTAACGCGCAAAAGTTAAAAGTTCTTTGTTTTCATTTTGAATTCCACAAAAAGTATCATCAATCAGAATGGAATTCGTGAAGTAAGTGTAGTCAGAAAAATATTCTTCAGATAGCTCTTTGATTTTTGCTTGGCTAAGTTCTGAAACAAAACCTTTCGATTTTTTGGGATAAACACGACTAAAAGTTTGTGTGGCTAATTTGCCAACTGTTGAAAACCCGAAGTTTTCGCTCATCCACTTACTTCGGGCATTATGCGGGTCAATGTATGCGTACAAAGAGCGAATTGGCGGAAATGCTTCACTTCCAGTAAATAAATCATCAAAAAAATGAGCAAGTTCCTTTTTTAGAAAAGAATTTCCCTTGTCATTTTTCTGTTTTCCAGCAGATTGAACCATGGAAGAAAAAGCAAAATAGCGGATATACCAATCTTCTTGTCGTCTACAAAACGTAATGTTTCCAAGGACTTTATTATTTCGTTCAAGTGTTAAAAAAAGCGGATGGTCGATTCGTTGTATTCGTTCATTAGTATCGAGGTGTTTGTATTTGGCCCCATTCGTACCAAGAACAGTTTCATTCAACAAGGCTGTAATTTCAGGTGTTGCGCTTTGGTAAATTTTAAAAATTGAGCTATTCTTCACAGCAAAAAAAAAACCGTTTCACCAAATGCGAAACGGTTTTAGTACGAAATATTATTTGCTACACTCTAAGAGTTTTTCAGCCAACTCCATATCTGCAGCGCCTTTTGCATTAAAATCTGAACTGTTTGGATATTTTTCCTTTACAAGTTTAAGTGAACAATCGCAGTCAAAACCACCAGCTTTTTCACATTGCTCTTTAAAAGCATTTTCTTGTCCTGCAGACCAACCACCACAAGAAGTAACAGTAACCATGAGCATAGCTACCGCAGTAATCTTAGTTAACATTTTCATTGATTTGTATATTTTTATGTTTCAACAAATATAGTAGAATCGCCAAAAGTGCATTCATTTTCACTAAAAAATGACATGATTTTTAGAAATTACTCAAATTCAATCAAAACGCTGCCTTTGTCAACCACTTGATTCGGAGAGATCAAAATTTCCTTTACAATTCCAACGCCTTCGGCCTTCAAAACATTTTCCATTTTCATGGCTTCTAACGATAAAATTTCGTCGCCGACAGCAAGTTCTTGACCAACTGAAACTGCGATATTGACTATTCTACCTGGCATTGGAGCTTGAAGTTCTTTTAATTTTCTCACTTTTGGAACATCCATGCCCAAAGCTGAAATCAAATCATCCAAAGCGCCTTTTTTGCGGACGTCAACAACAAGATGATTAATCTTTATCTTCAAAAAATTACTCTCCGTTCCATCTTCAACAATTTCTCCATGAAACGACTTTCCAGCAAATGTTAACGTGAAAAATGTATCATTTTCCCAATTAATGACAGCTCCTTCTTTCGTTTTCGTTTCTTGTTGATCAAAAATCCAGCTATGTGCAACCATTTATCCTTGTTTTCTACAAATTTAATAGAATCAACAATCCATTGACATAAAAACAGGATGTTAATTCAATAATATTCATCAAATTTGATTACTCAAATAATGCACATATGAAAATATTCTGGATCTCCATTATCGTTGCACTTTCGGTTTCTTGCGGAACAAAATCTCCTGAAGTTGCTTTGAACCCCATTTCTGCGGATACAGCGGGTGCAACTGAAATCGACACCGCATTCGTGGAATCTGAAATTCCAACGAGCAGAGAGAAATTCAATGCAACGGAAACGGTCCTCACAGATTTAATTAACACCAAACTAGAAGTGAAATTCGATTGGCAAAAACAGTATATGTATGGGATTGAGGCACTTACCGCAAAACCTCATTTTTATTCCACCGATAGCCTGATTCTGAAAGCCAAAGGCATGCAAATCAATTCAATAAAATTAGATGGCAATGCATTGAACTATCAATATGTTGGTGATTTGTTGAGAATAAACCTTGGAAAAACGTTTACTCGCAAAGATACATACACGATTGTCATCGATTATATTGCAAAACCTGAAGAGCGTCAAGCTTCGAGTGGTACGGCAATCACTTCAGACAAAGGACTTTACTTCATTAATCCACTTGGAGAAGAGAAAGGAATTATGCCACAAATATGGACACAAGGTGAAACTGAATCAAGCTCTGTTTGGTTTCCAACCATTGATGCTCCTAATTCAAAAACATCGCAAGAAATATTCATGACCGTTGATGATAAATATGCCACCTTGTCGAACGGAAAGTTAATGGCGAGTAAGAAAAATGCAGATGGAACTAGAACAGATCATTGGAAACAAGAATTGAAACACGCACCTTATTTGTTCATGATGGGAGTTGGAGAATTCAAAGTTGTCAAAGATTCTTACCTTAAAAAAGATGGATCCAAGATGGATGTTAATTATTATGTAGAACCTGAATGGGAAAAATATGCCAAAAACATTTTCGGAGAAACACCAGAAATGATTCGCTATTTTTCAAAAATCCTGGGAGTAGAATATCCTTGGGATAAATACCATCAAATTGTTGTTCGCGACTACGTTTCAGGCGCAATGGAAAACACAGGTGCGGTAATTTTTGGGGATTTTGTGTACAAAACAAATCGTGAATTGTTGGATGAAAATGATCAATCTACTATTGCACATGAGTTGTTTCATCACTGGTTTGGAGATTACGTGACCTGTGAATCTTGGTCGAATTTACCTTTAAATGAATCGTTTGCAAATTACTCCCAATACCTTTGGGACGAGCACCGTTATGGAAAAGATCAAGCGGATTATTATGCGATGGATGAAGCAGAGGGTTATTTTCAATCCGCTCAAATGCAAGGATATCATGATTTGATTTGGTACACCTATGATGAAAAAGACCAAATGTTTGATGGTCATTCATATAATAAAGGAGGAAGAATTCTTCACATGTTACGAAATCATATTGGAGATGAAGCATTTTTTGTTTCGCTGAATTTGTACTTGGAACAAAACAAATTTAAAGCAGCCGAATTTCATAACCTCCGACTTGCGTTCGAAGAAATTACAGGTCAAGATTTAAATTGGTTTTTTGATCAATGGTTTTTAGGTTCTGGTCATCCTATTTTGGATATCTCGCAAACGATTGATGGTCAAAGCATTACATTAACGATGAAGCAAAGTCAAAACCTAGAAGAATTTCCAATTTTCAGGCTTCCAATGGAAGTTGCCCTATTCGACGATGCTGGAAAACACATCTATCCTATAGTATTAGATCAGGTAGAGCAAACATTTACCTTTCCCATTTCAGGTAAACTAAAAACGATTGTACCAGATTATCAACAAATGTTATTAGCCAAGGTTCGCGAAGTAAAACCTCAGGAACAATACATCGAACAATATTACCTTGGCGAAAAATATAAATCACGTGAAGAAGCAATTCGATTCGGAACAAAAAAAATTGATTCACTTTCTCAAAAATTAATTTTAGATGGGCTTGCTGACCCTTTCTGGGGAATTCGAGTTTTGGCCATCGAAAAAGCAGGGAAACTAAAAGACGAAAACAAAACCCTCGCAACTGATCTTATTTTCAAACTTGCCCAATCGGATTCAAATTCAAACGTTCGTACAACTGCGTTAAAATACATTGATAATTTAACCGATGATCGAAAATTGACATTGTATAGTAGTCTGATTGATAGCGATTCTTCTTACAATGTTGTTTCAGCTGCGCTGCGCAATTTAGGAAAAACCAATCCAGATTTAGCCTTACAAAAAGCAAAAACATTAGAAACTGCTGCTTCATCCAAAATGTTGGTTGGGGTTGCCAATTTATACAGCACCCACGGAGATGACTCAAAAATCACATTTTTTGAAAAAATACTGACAGGTAAATCATTAGGTGGATTTGATCAAGTTGGAGCAATGAATACATTTAGCATGTTTATTTCAAAGCGCGATGTAACGTATTGGGAACAAGCGTTGCCTACATATCAGCTTTTAGAGAAAAATGGAAACTACTACACAAAAATGTTTCTTCCACAGAATGTTGAGTTTTTAATGAAGGGAATTTCTGAAAATCAATATCGATTGAACGCTATTATAGAATCAAACACTTCGAGTGAAAACCAAATGATAGTGACCGATGCAAAATCGGAGCTTATTAAATGGGATTTACTTCAAGTGAAATATGGAAAACTAATTCCGGAAAACGATTAAATTTTAATCCAAATAATTTATTGTCCTCTAATTTTCTTTCAATTTCATTGAAATGCGCATTTTTTAATCATTTTTCTGTTTATTTATTTGGATAATTAATTTTTTGTTGTACATTTGATTATTATTTAAACAATCTACGATTAAAAAATTAAACATGAAACACTTAAAAATTGGAGACAAAGCGCCTTCGTTCTCTGGTCTTGATGGTTCAGGAAACAAAATTGAACTGAGCGATTACAAAGGAAAATTGCTAGTCATTTATTTCTACCCAAAAGACAACACACCTGCTTGCACTGTTCAAGCTTGTAATCTTCGCGATAATTACAGCGTCTTACAACAAAAGAACATTTCAATCATCGGAATCAGTATGGACGATTCAAAGTCACATCAAAAATTTACCGAAAAATTCAACCTTCCGTTCCCGCTAATTGCAGATACCGACAGAAAAGTCATTGATACCTTTGGGGTTTGGGGACCGAAAAAATTTATGGGAAGAGAATATGACGGGATTCATCGAACTACTTTTATCATTGATGAATCACAAACAATTATCGGGATTATCGAAAAACCGAAAACAAAGGCTCATGCCGAAGAAATCTTAGAAATTATAAACAAATAATCACCACGTAAATTGTTTACGTTCTACGGCGTATACATTTGCACATACTTAATTTTAAAACCAAAACGATATGGCAATGAAAGATGTAAATCAAGAAAAATTAAAAGCGCTTCAACTTACAATGGATAAGTTAGACAAAGCGTATGGTAAAGGAACAGTTATGAAACTGGGAGACGAACCTGTGGTAGAAGTGGAAGTAATTCCATCTGGATCACTTACCTTAGACTTAGCACTCGGAGTAAACGGATTTCCGAAAGGTCGTGTTGTCGAAATCTATGGTCCAGAATCATCAGGTAAAACAACACTAGCATTGCACGCAATCGCTGAAGTGCAAAAACAAGGTGGAATTGCTGCATTTATAGACGCAGAGCACGCATTTGACCAATTCTACGCAGCAAAAATTGGTGTAGATATTGATAACCTCATTATTTCTCAACCCGACAACGGAGAACAAGCACTTGAAATTGCGGACAACTTAATTCGCTCGGGTGCAGTCGATTTACTTATTGTAGATTCAGTTGCTGCATTAACACCTAAAGCAGAAATCGAAGGTGAAATGGGTGATTCTCAAATGGGATTACAGGCAAGATTGATGTCAAAAGCATTAAGAAAACTTACTGGATCTATAAGTAAAGCAAAATGTTGCTGCATATTTATTAACCAATTGCGTGATAAAATCGGAGTCATGTTCGGGAATCCTGAAACAACTACTGGTGGAAACGCACTTAAATTCTATGCTTCCGTTAGAATCGACATCCGTAAAGCAAGTCAAATCAAAGACGGCGAAGAAATTATGGGAAATCGTGTGAAAGTTAAAGTTGTAAAAAATAAAATTGCACCACCTTTCCGTAAAGCTGAATTTGACATCATGTATGGAGAAGGAATCTCTAAAGTTGGAGAAATCATTGACCTTGGTGTTGACTTAAACATCATCAAAAAAAGTGGTTCATGGTTTTCGTACGGCGAAACGAGATTAGGTCAAGGAAGAGATGCTGTTAAAACCTTGATACTTGACAACCTTGAACTCATGGAAGAACTCGAAAAATTGATCAAAGATGCTCTTGGTTCACCGCGCACAGCGCTTGTGCCAGTGGAACAAGACTAATTGCATATCGTAGAGTAAAACGGGATTGTTTCCAATCCCGTTTTTTTGTTGCGAACATCCCAAATTTTAAGGTAAAATCCATTCAGCACCTAACTACTTTTCGTACCTTTGTTCAACAACAAATACAACGAGTTATGTCAGACTTTTTTTATCAAGAACCCTTTCCAATTTTAAGAGACAATACTGAATACCGCAAAATATCAAGTGACTTCGTTTCAGTAGAAAAATTTAACGATCAAGAAATATTAGTCATTGACCCAAAAGCGTTAGAATTTATCGCCGAGGCTGCGCTTGCGGATGTTTCTTTTTACCTAAGACCAACGCACCTAACAAAACTCAATAATATTTTACACGATCCAGAAGCTACAGACAATGATCGATTTGTGGCTTATAATTTATTGCAAAACGCGGTCGTCGCAGCAGAAGGACAATTACCATCTTGTCAAGATACTGGAACAGCTGTTGTTATGGCAAAAAAAGGTGAAAATGTATTTACTGGTGCAATTGACGAGGAACACCTTTCTAAAGGAATTTATAATACATACCAAAATAGAAATTTAAGATACTCTCAAATGGCTCCTTTGAGCATGTTTGAAGAAAAAAACACAGGAACAAACTTACCAGCACAAATAGATATTTATGCTAAAAAAGGCAGTTCCTATGAATTCCTATTCTTAGCAAAAGGTGGAGGTTCGGCCAATAAATCATTTTTATACCAAAAAACAAAATCGCTGTTAAACGAAGCGTCACTGGAAGCATTTGTTAGAGAAAAAATTCTTGACCTTGGCACTGCAGCCTGTCCTCCGTATCATTTAGCGTTGGTAATAGGTGGGACATCTGCTGAAGCAAATCTTTCTGTTGTTAAAAAAGCTTCTGCTGGTTATTACGATGAATTGCCAACAGAAGGTAACATCGGTGGTCAAGCATTTCGAGATTTAGAATGGGAACAACGAGTACATAAAATCTGTCAAGAAAGTTTGATTGGTGCTCAGTTCGGAGGGAAATATTTTACACACGACGTTCGCGTTATTCGTTTACCAAGACATGCAGCTTCATGTCCAGTAGGATTAGGAGTTTCTTGTTCTGCGGATAGAAATATTAAGGCTAAAATTACCAAGGAAGGACTTTACATTGAGCAATTAGAGCAAAATCCTAGACGATTTTTACCAGAAATAGCACCTCATCTGCAACCAGCAGTGGAGATAGATTTAGACAAACCAATGTCAGAAATTTTAGCTGAACTTTCAAAATATCCGATTAAAACAAGATTAAAATTAAATGGAACATTAATCGTGGCAAGGGACAGTGCGCATGCACGTATCCAAGACATGTTAGATCAAGGACTTCCGATGCCCGAATACTTTAAAAATCATCCAATTTATTATGCTGGCCCGGCAAAAACACCGGAAGGAATGCCATCAGGCAGTTTCGGGCCAACAACTGCAGGTCGAATGGATCCTTATGTGTCAAACTTTCAATCTGTAGGCGGAAGCATGATTATGCTGGCTAAAGGAAATCGTTCTAAGCAAGTAAAAGACGCATGTCAAGCGTATGGTGGATTCTACCTAGGTTCAGTTGGTGGCCCTGCCGCTATTCTAGCCAAAGAAAACATCCTATCGGTGGAAGTTGTTGATTTTGCCGAAATGGGAATGGAAGCAATCCGCAAAATCCGTGTGAAAGATTTTCCTGCTTTCATAATCACAGACGATAAAGGGAATGATTTTTTTGAAAGCATCTAATTCGAAAATTGACAAAATTTAACTAATGCTTAAATCCAAATGTTGTTTTCTTTCGTTAATATCATAAAACATTTATGAAAAAGTATAAAACATTAACAGTTGGATTGATTGCATTATTTCAGTTCTATGGCTGTGCACAGCAAGAAAAAGAAATTGTATCCACACAAAAAGATTCTAAAATGGTTCAAAAAGTAGTAAAAACAGATGAAGAATGGCAAAAAGAGCTGTCGCCAAATCAATATTATGTACTTCGCCAAAAAGGCACGGAGCGTCCAGGAACTGGTGAATACAACCTTCATTTCGAAGATGGAATTTACCATTGTGCGGGATGCAATTCCCCTCTATTTAAAAGCGATTCTAAATTTGAATCTCATTGTGGTTGGCCAAGTTTTGACGCAGCAATTTCGGATAGTACAATCATTGAAATTGAAGACAGAAGTCATGGTATGATTAGAACAGAAATTGTGTGCGCGAAATGCAATGGTCACTTGGGACATGTATTTAACGACGGACCTACTGAAACAGGAATCAGATATTGCGTGAATTCTGCATCATTGGGTTTTGAAGAGAAATAACTTCTTGCATAAATTCAAGTAAAAAATTCGAATTAAACATCTCACGAAATACCGATAAGCAAATTCGTTTTTTATCTTTGCATTTATGCGCAATCTTACTGCATTTCTTAAACGTTTTCAAGTGTTTCTTGTGTTCGCAGGTTTACAAGTTATTGCGCTATCTCTTTACTTTTCATTTTTTGCTTTTCCTCGCTCTCAATACTTCACGACCGCATCCAATGTTGCCGGTACAGTGCTTAGTTGGAGAAACGATGTCACAAAGCAATTAACACTTAGTAAAACCAATAAAAAGCTTCAAAAAAGCAACAAACAACTTTTGGAACAAGTTCCACGCAATTTTGTTAAAATTCAACGTCATTTGTATAGCATTGACGACACTCTTTACAAACAAAAATACGAGTACATTGAAGGAAGTGTAATTTCTTCTACAGTAGACAAAACGAACAATTATTTCACCATTGATATCGGTACGCGACAAGGTGTAAAACCAGGAATGGGTGTTATTTCTGACAATGGCGTTGTGGGTGTTATACATAATTGTAGTGCGCATTTTTCTGTGATCAAAACTGTCCTCACTGATGACATTAACATTGATATTACAATTAAACCAATCGGATTAAACGGTTTGTTGAAATGGGATCATCGAGACGCGCGCTATGGTAATTTGACAGGTATTTCAAATGACCAAAAAATTAAAAAGTGGTCAAAGGTTTACACCCGAGGTAGCTCTGGTATTTATCCATCGGGAATTCTCATCGGAAAGGTTGCTACGTTAAAACCCGTGGAAGGAGAAGCATTTTGGGATGTACGCATTTTATTTACAGAAGATTATCGATCACTTCAATCCGTTTATGTGGTTCGTAATCTTATGCTTGAAGAACAAAAAGAACTTGAATCGCAAATCCCCGTGCCAGCTATCAAATGAAAAACCTGCTAAAACATACTGCACGATTTGCCTTTTTTGTTGTGATTCAAACAATGGTATTAAATCAATTCGAATTAGGACTCGGAATTCATCCAATGATTTACCCGTTATTTATAGTCCTTTTGCCTTTTGAGTTTAAAGTAATTCCATCCATGTTATTGGCATTTGCCATGGGAATTATTATCGATATTATGTCGAATACCTATGGACTACATACATCTTCCTTGGTTCTTATTGCATACTTGCGACCAATTATTTACAAAGCGTTTAGCCAACGAGACGGCTACGACCCAATCAAGGAAGGATCTATGTATGAAATGGGCCAAATGTGGTTTCTTTATGCCTTTGGTTCCTTGTTGCTTATTCATCATTTCTGGTTTTTTGCCATCGAAATGTTCAAATTAAATGAACTAGGCTATATTTTACGTAAAACAATTGTTTCAGCGCCTGTGTCATACTTGTTCTGTGTGCTATTCCAAATGCTATTTATCAAAAAAGCAACAGCAAAATGAATCTTGATTCTCGACGATATGTAATTTTGACGTTCATCGTGCTTACTGGGGTTATCTATTTATTTCGCCTTTTTCAAATGCAAGTCATGGACGACACTTGGAAAGTAAGAGCACAAGAAATTGCAGAAAAAAGAAGATTTATTACACCACCTCGTGCTGCCATGTTTGATCGCAACATGAAAAAAGTGGTGACCAACAAGGCTTACTATAATTTGATGTTTGTTGAAGACAACATCACACACCTCGATACTGTTGAATTTGGAAAATTGGTTGGAATGACCCGTCAAGAGGTTCGTCAACAATTTAAAAATATTAAATATCGAGAAGGGAGATATAAGCGAAAAGATGGTAAACGTGTCCCAAATTATCAATCCATTCGCCCTTATCCTTTCTTAAAAGAACTTACCAGCGAAGAAATTGCCCACATCGCTCCTCATTTAGATCGCTTTCCTGGTTTTTACGAACAAGCCACAAGCATGCGGAATTATCCATTTTCTGGTGGTGCCAATATATTGGGATACATTCAAGAAACAAATGCGGATGAAATAAAAAATGATCCTTATTATCGATCAGGAGATAATATAGGTCGAACAGGTGTTGAGCGTTTTTATGAAAAGCAACTTCGTGGACAACGTGGTGTTCATTACATCGTAACATCCGCCATGAATAACGCCATCGAATCTTATGCGAATGGAATTTACGACACAATGGCTGTTCAGGCTCCAGCATTAACTCTTGGGATGGACATTGATTTGCAAGTATATGGCGAAAAACTCATGCAAAACAAACGAGGTTGCATCGTGGCAATTGAACCAGAAACGGGCGAAATTTTAGCGATGGTTTCCTCTCCTTCTTACGATCCAAACTTATTCGTTGGTAAGTCTAACATTTCTAAAAATTACGTCAAACTTTTAAATGATCCTGACAAACCACTTTTTCCGCGACCACTTGCGGCTGAATATCCACCAGGATCTATTTTTAAATTAATCAACGCTTTGATTGGTTTACAAGAAGGCGTCATCGATGAAAACGCAACTTTTCCATGTAACAAAGCACTTGTTGGATGTCATGGTCACCCAACGGCTACAAGTGTTGCGCGCGGCGTTCAAATGTCCTGCAACCCTTATTTTTACGGCGTTACCCGCAGGATTCTTCAACAAGGAAAGAAAAAGAGCATTTTTGAAGATGCCGAAATTGGTTTAGGTATTTGGGACAAATACATGCACAGTTTTGGTTTAGGTTATAAAATGGATGTCGATGTTTCGGGCATGCGCCCAGGACTCATTCCAACACCAGAATTTTACAATAAATGGTATGGCAAAAATGGTTGGGCATTTTCGAGTATCCGCTCAATTTCTATTGGACAGGGAGAAGTCATGTTGACACCACTGCAAATGGCAAATGTTGCTGCCATCATGGCAAATCGCGGGTGGTACATCACTCCCCATATTGTTAAATCTATTGGAAAAGACGGTCCATTGCCTGAATACCGCAAAAAACACAAAACGATGGTTGAGCGCAAACACTTCGCTCCTGTTATTGAAGGAATGCGCATGGCTGTTTGGGAAGGCGGAGGAACTGCAAGACGCGCAAGAATTGATGGAATAACCGTTTGTGGTAAAACTGGAACGGCTCAAAATCCGCGAGGAGAAGATCACTCCGTTTTTATTTGCTTTGCACCGATGAACAATCCCAAAATTGCTGTTTCTGTGTTTATTGAGAATGCTGGGGCTGGAGGAACTTGGGCTGCTCCCATTGCTAGTTTGATGATTGAAAAATACATCAATCGAAAAATTAAGGACAAGGAGAAAGAAAAACGGATTCTTGATGCTGTTATAAAAGGATGAGAAAAAACGAAACATTAACGAGCAATCTAGATTGGCCACTTTTGTTGACCTATTTTTCGTTGGTTATCTTCGGACTAATGACTGTATACTCGACAGCCTACGATCCTGAGAACCCATCTCTTTTATCATTTAACACGCTATATGGAAAGCAGTTCATGTGGATAGGAGTATCTTTATTTCTGGGCTTGCTAGTGTTTCTAATTGATGCGGAGATATACCGGAAATTTGCTGTTCCGATTTATCTATTTACCGTTTTTCTTCTTGTTGTTGTGCTTTTCATGCCTCCAAAAAATGGCGCAAGAGCCTGGTTAGGTTTCGGAAGCATGGGGATTCAACCTGCTGAATTTTCCAAAATTGGAGTTGCCTTACTGCTATCTAGTTTTATCAGTAATGTGAACATCAAGCAACAAAGTATTAACACGGTATTATTTGCGTTAGCAATCATACTAGTTCCTATGGCGCTCATTTTGTTGCAACCAGATGCTGGTACTTTTGTCGTTTTTACCTCATTTCTTTTCGTCATGTATCGTGAAGGGATAACTTTTGATCCGCTTGTATTGAAGGTTGTCAACCTATTTCCGAAAGTTCGATTTAAATCTACTTGGGTTGGAACGCACTTCATACCCATTTTATTTGTCATTATTTTCCTCTCTGTAATTACCTTATTATTAAGCAAAACAACATTTAACATTCGTTTTTTAGCGCTTTATGATATTCCAGGCGTTGTAGCTGTAATCATTGCTTTATTGGTCATTGGTTTGCTTTTTTACTTTTTGGGTAGTAGCATTGTTGGACCTCGAAACCGCAAGCAACTTACATTAATTGTCATCATCGGGTTTATATTATTATCAACCGTTGCTTTTACTGTTCACAAAGGATTTAGCTCTTTGATGCCACATCAAAAAGTGCGAATTGAATTGCTTTTGGGATTGAATGAAGTGGATCAAAGCGATGATGCAGATTACAATCGTAACCGCGCAATGGCAGCCGTTGGATCTGGCGGTTTTTTTGGAAAAGGTTACCGAGGTGCCACACTTTCAACAGTAGCATCGAACCATGTCCCTGAAAGTGAAACAGATTTTATCTTTTGCCCCTTTGCCGAAGAATGGGGATTTATGGGTTCCATGGTTTTAGTTGGACTTTACATGTTCCTTTTGTTGCGCATTTTAATGATTGCAGAGCGCCAAAGATCTAGATACAACCGAGTTTATGCATATACGGTGGCCATGATCCTTTTTTATCATTTTGCGATAAACATCGGCATGAACATTGGATTTGTTCCAGTAATTGGTATTCCATTGCCATTCTTTAGTTATGGTGGATCTTCCATGATGTCATTTTCTATTCTGTTTTTTATCTTATTAAAACTCGATAGTCAGCGACACGATTCACTGTTCTAAACTTTATTTTGCCATTCGTTTAATGCTACAACCAACAGGTTTCGTCTCATTCTCGGACACTTTTCCTTTTTGACTTTCGGTCATTGCATTAATTAAATAAGGAATATCTTTTGTACGATTTTCTTCCCATGCATTATCAATAGATCCAACATAACTGAGTTTCATTTTTTCATTGAATAAATACACATGCGGAGTTGTCTTAGCTCCAAATGCATTCGCCAACGCAGCATTTTCATCTACCAAGTAAGGCATCGTATATTCCATTTTTCTAGCTCTAATTTTCATTTCATCGAACGAATCATCCCCAGTTCTTTTGGCTTCATTGGAATTAACCAAGACAAAACCAAATCCTTGGTCTTCCGCCATTTTAGCCAATGCGTTATAATCTTTTTCCCAACCTTCAAAATTCTCGCTTCCAACTACAAATGGACAGGTATTGCAAGAAAAAACAACAACCAACCCATTATTCTTCTTCAAATCTAACAATGAAAGCTCAGTATTGTCAATGTTCTTCATTTTCACTTCTGCCATCGGTGCATCAGATCCTATTTTCAAATCCTTCATTCCTTTATCGCCAGACAAGGAAGTTAAAAACCAAAACATCAACGCGAGTGATGCACTAAATCGAACTATTTTCATGATATCCTTTTTTACATGTTTGTATCGCCCAAAAATTTGGGTTTTAAAGAATGAAAGGTACAAAAAATTGAATGAAATCACTTGAACTTGGGAAAATCAGACCAAAGAAATTTTTTTTTAATGTAAATTTGTAAGGTTGGATTCATTTGAAATCAATGAATTTAATATTTATCAAGTAAAACGATTTATTATTTCAGACATGATTATTGGAATTTGCGGAGGCAGTGGCTCAGGAAAGACAACTTTGTTAAAACGTATTGCATCCTCTTTTGAATCGTTAAATCCGTGTGTTTTTTCGATGGACAATTACTATTTGCCCATTGAAATGCAAAGCATTGATCCACAAGGAGAAGTAAATTTTGACCTTCCAACAGCTTTAGATCGTGAACAATTAACAAAAGATTTAAAAGACCTATCGCAAGGAAAACCAATTGAAGTGAAAGAATACCATTTCAATGCTCCGCCAGACAAAAATGTACTGATTACCCTAAATCCATCGGATTTAATCATTGTAGAAGGTTTGTTTTTATTTGAATACGCTGAAGTACATGAATTGCTTGATTTCTCCATATTCATAGATGTAGATCAGGAAATTCAGCTTGATAGAAGATTGTATCGGGATCAAGAAACCCGCGGATATTCGAGAGAATCCATTCTTTATCAATGGCACAATCACGTAACTCCATGTTTCAATAATTTTTTACTTCCATACAGAGATGTAGCCCATTTCAAATTTAGAAATGATCACAATGCAGACGAAGATTTTACTGTTTTAGAAAAAGAAATAGAACGCATCATATCTCAAGTGAAAGTATGCTAACCAAATGGATCATAAAATACTATTTATGGATCCTGTTCGTATTATTTTCTGTCTTTTTTACGTTCTATTACCAAAGTGTATTTTCAACAAACTACACGAAAGAAATCAAATTCTTCAAACAAACCTTTAAAGAACAAGAACTCTTACTTCAACAATTTTTAAAAGACAAACAAAAATCACTTTTAAGAGGTTCATCTGTTTATTCCAATAAAATTGAAAATGAAAAAGACTTGTTCTTATTTCATTTGTACGAAAAAGATTCGTTGGCATATTGGAACACAAATCAATTGCCCGTTTCAAAGTACGCAACAATTATTTTCCCAACCAATGGGATTATTCATGCTCAAAACGGTTGGTATTACACCCTCATTGAAGAACAAGGAAATATGACCTTTTGTGCATCTTTTCTCATAAAACATGAATATCCATACGAAAATACTGACCTGGTAAACAACTTTAACGAAACATTTGATATTCCATTTTCCAATTACATTTCATTGGATCAAGAAGTCGGTTTCCCGATTTATTCGAAAGAGAAAAAATACCTATTTTCCATCGTTCCCAACGAATATCAACCAGCAAATCACAATCAATCGATTACACTTTTCGTTTTGCTATTATGCGCTGTTGGTTTCTTCATTTTTGCAATCGGACAATTATTTGCCTATGAAAATGCACCTATAAAAGCACGCCTATTTTATAAGTGGTCGTGGTCTTTTCCTTTGTTATTGCTTTTAGTTAGGTACTTATCAATCCAATTTGTTTGGTTTGGATTTATGCATGATACCGAAGGATTTCAAGCAAGTTTATATGGTGATAATCAATTGTTTCCAAATTTCTTTGAGTATTTAGTGAATGTCATTGTATTTCTAGCTATCGCACAATTTTTAGTCATCAAACAAAGATCAATTCCACTGAACAAACACGGAAAAAAAGTAGCCATTTTTTTATTCCTTATGTCATTTGTTCTATGGATTTCAATTCTTTATTTATACAAAGGGTTAATTGAAAACTCGTCCATTTCATTGGCACTGGAAGGTTTGTTTTCATTAAACATCTATTCACTGTTAGCAATAATGAGCATTGGTGTTTTAGGTTATACTTTGTTCTTGTATGTGCGCACTGTAGCGCGTTATGCTTATGTTCAAGAATTAAATGGCTCAACACTTTCGGTTATTTCTTTTGTAACAGGAGTCATTTACTTTTTGTGGGAAATAAACTATGGGAATCAATTGCTATTTGGAGGACTTTTCCCTCTCATTTATTTTGGATTAATTCTTTACCTGGAATACCGTCAGGTGAAACAAAAACACTTGATTCTTGGAATAGCGCTTTTAGCTGTATTCTCCATGATGACTTCCATCAATTTGGGTGAATTTAATAGAAGAAAAGATCGAGGCGAAAGAGAATTGTTTGCAAATCAACTTGTTACTGAAAAAGATATTGTCACAGAAGTAGAATATCAAACCTTGGCTCCACAAATTGCAGGTGATAAATTCATCCAAAAATTATTATCCTCAGAACGTCAATTTGATCCAAGAGATTTTGAAGATGGTATGGAGCGTCGTCATTTCTACGGATATTGGGAACGCTATGAAATTGGATTTCATCTTTTTGATTATACCAACAAATCACTTTTAAAATTCGAATCTGACGTGTATTCCGATTTGTCCGAAATCATTGAAAAGCACGGCCAGAAATCAGAAATTGATTCAAATATTTACTTCATCAGTGACTATACTGGTCAATATAGCTACATCGTTAAACAACCTCTATTTGGAAAAGATTCCATTGCAGGAACGCTGTTTTGCACCTTGAAATCCAAGAAAATTCCAGAAGAAATTGGATTTCCGCGTTTGTTGATCTCTTCCAAAGCCAATGTATTTGATCATCTTGAGAATTATTCTGTTGCTAAATACCACAAAAACAGGCTCGTTTCAAAGTATGGACGATTCAATTATCCAACTTCGGTAACCGCACTAAAAAATGCAAATCCACTAAACTCGAATAATTTTAATTTTCAAGAACACAATCATTTCATGCTTTATAAATCTGGAAATGATGTAATTGTCCTTTCTGGTAAAAACATTTCTTGGATTGATATTTTAACATCATTTTCCTACTTATTCAGTTTCTTTGGAATTCTCCTTTTGCCTATTTTCTTTCGGTTTTATTCTAATTCATTTTTTAGGCAGTCATTAACTTTGGCCGCCAAAATTCAATTGGTATTGATCGGATTGGTTTTTGTCTCATTGCTTGGTTTTGGCTGGGGAAGTGGCGTGTTTGTCCAAAATCAATACAACGAATACACTGATGATGTAATTCGCGAAAAATTAATGTCGATTGAAGCAGAATTGAAGGCCAAACTTGGAAAATCAAAAACACTAACCATCGCTGAAGATGGGACTTACGCTAGTTTCTTGCTCCAAAATTTTTCAAAGGTTTTTGTTACTGACATTAACTTCTACGACCCGGATGGTTATCTATTGGCTACTTCGCGTCCAAAGGTTTTCAACATTGGCTTATTGAGTGAACAAATAAATGCAATTGCAAAAAAACAATTGGCTTACCTCAGTAAAAGTGAATTCATTCATCAAGAAAAAATTGGTGAACTGACTTATTCTTCGGCATACATGCCATTTTACAATAACCAGGGGAAATTGCTAGGCTTTATCAATTTGCAACATTTTGGTCAGCAAGAAGAATTTGAACATCAAATACAGCAATTTTTAGTAGCGATCATCAATGTCTTTATGTTGCTTTTGGCCATTTCGATTGTCATAGCCATTTTCGCATCGAATTGGGTTACTGCGCCTTTGCGCATCTTGCAAGAGAGTTTCTCAAAAGTTCGTTTTGGCAAACACAATCAACAAATTTTATACAACAAAGACGACGAAATCGGAGCCTTGGTATCAGATTACAATCAAAAATTGGAAGAATTAGAATTTGCAGCCCAGCAACTTGCCCAAAGTGAACGTGAATCTGCGTGGCGCGATATGGCAAAGCAAGTCGCTCATGAAATTAAGAATCCGCTAACTCCAATGAAGCTTTCGGTGCAACATTTACTTCGATCTTTTGATCCAACAGATCCAAACGCACAATCTAAGTTGGAGCGAGTATCTAATTCATTGATCGAACAAATTGACGCTCTGACAAAAATTGCCAATGAATTTTCCAGCTTTGCAAAAATGCCTCGACCAAATGAAGAATCATTGGATTTGGTTCAAATCATTTCAAATGTAGTAGAAGTCTTCAAGCAAACAGATAGCGCCGAAATCAAACTCATTGGCGCGGAATCATGCATCATGCGAGTCGACAAAGATCAGATGATTCGCGTATTTAATAATTTGATTAAGAACGCCATTCAAGCTACGGAAGATCGGAAACTCGGAATTATCACGATTGATGTTCAAGTAGAAGAACAACGGTTGAATATTACTGTAACTGATAATGGAGTTGGAATTCAAGACGACCAAAAAAATAAAATTTTCACTCCCTATTTTACCACCAAAAGTACAGGAACGGGTATCGGATTGGCCATGGTTAAACAAATTATAGTAAACCATGGTGGAATGATTTATTTTGATTCAATACCGAATGAAGGCACCTCCTTCTTTATTGAGCTACCAATTCGGTAACTATTTTAATAATCCACAAGACCGGTGCAAAAGCCCTTACTTTTCGTTACTTCAAAAATTTTACTTCTTCATTAACAAAGGTTAACTCTGAAGTGAAATTTTTAAAAAGCCTCAATTAATGACTTTTGCAACAGTCTTTCTATGATTATCTGCTAAAGTTGATTCACTTTTCAAATTCTTGATTATATTTACTTTTCGATAAAAATCTCACCTGCGAGCATTGAAAGAAACAAATTTCATAGAACAAAATAAAGAAAAGTGGTCTCGCTTTGAAGAGCTTTATAATTCGTCCAAAAATAATCCGGAAGAATTAAGTGCACTTTATATGGATATGACCGAAGATTTAAGTTATGCCCAAACGTTTTACAAAAGAAGAACAGTTCGTGTTTATTTAAATCAACTCGCGCAACGGATTTTTACAGGTGTTCACAAACAAAAAGGAGAATCACTTTCACGATTAATTACCGTTTGGAAAACATCACTTCCGCTTGAAATTTATCGTTCCAGAAAAACCTTGCTATTTGCACTGATTTCTTTTTTATTGTACGCTTTAATTGGAATAGTAACAACACATTACAACCCTGATTTTCCGCGTATTG
This sequence comes from Crocinitomicaceae bacterium, assembly GCA_965247975.1. Lineage (GTDB taxonomy): Bacteria > Bacteroidota > Bacteroidia > Flavobacteriales_D > Crocinitomicaceae > Taishania. Next base: position 257,466 of record OZ252050.1, on the reverse strand, counting down.
TGATGGGTGATGGTTATGTAGACATGACGATTCAAAACATTGAAGCCGGAAATCCACTTAAAGTATACGAAGATGAAAGTCAATTATCTATGTTTATTCAAATTACAACGAATAACCTCAAAGTTTCCTTTTTGACTTTTTTTCTTGGATTCTTTTTTACTATCGGAACGCATATTCTCCTGTTTTCAAATGGAGTGATGCTAGGTGCTTTTCAGTACTTTTTTCACTCGAAAGGATTATTAATCACCTCTTTTTTAGGAATTTGGATTCACGGGGCTTTTGAAATTTCTGCTATTGTTCTTGCTGGTGGGGCTGGTTTAACGGCCGGAAATGGTTGGCTATTTCCCAAAAGTTATTCGCGCATGCAATCGTTGCAACTCTCCACAAAACGGGGACTGAAAATCATGATGAGTTTGGTGCCATTCATCATTGCCGCGGGATTTTTAGAAAGCTATGTGACGCATAATTATCAAAATTTGCCAGAATGGTCAAAATGGGCAATCATAATGTTTTCCTTCGGATTAATTGTTTTCTATTATGTAATTTATCCAACATTCGTTGCTCGAAAACATCCTGAACTTGTGAACGACGAAGACACGTACGTTTTTAGAGAAACCAAAAAAATCAACTTTTATAAAATTCGTGCAGTAGGAGAATCGATTGCAGATTCATTTCAGTTATACCGCAGTTTATTTTACAAATTCGGAACCATTAATTTTCTCATTGTTTTGCCTTTGGCCGCTGGAATTATTTGGTTGCAAGACATCAAACATTATGATTTAATGTTGGCGGAACACATGTACGACTGGCAAGGACAATTGGGAATAATGTTTGGATACAACTATGATTTCGGAATAAGCTTGATAGCCATTTCTGCATGGTCAATTCTATTTGCGCTTATGTTTTGTGCTGTATTTTGGGCGCTTCGAACAATGGATGAACCTTTTTCTTTTAAATCTTATTTTCAATACTTAGGCAAACGTTTTATCGGAGTTTGGCTCGCGAATCTGCTCTTGTTTGCAGTGACGTTTTTCCTACCTTGGTATTGGTTACTTTTCGCCTTTTTTCTGATTCCATTTGTTTTGACAAATGCTGCAACCGCTGGTTTGGACGAAAGCAGTTTTGGAAAGCGTTGGTCCAAAGGATTTTCAATGAGTGCCCAAAGCTATGGAACTGGGCTCTTAAATCTACTTTTGTTAACCTTGTTAATTGCTGTTGTTGGACAAACCATCGCATTTGTATTTAGCATTCATTCCGGCTGGGAGAACAAACCTATGATGACAGATTTACTTGACATGCTCTCAGAATTTGTTGGAAGAATTGCACTTGTATTTACGGAAGATTACATGATTTATTCGAATATTACACGACAAATCGTTTATATTGTTTTCATATTTCTCGTAATTCCATTGCTTGTTATTAGTACGGCATTCAATTATTTTAATGTGGTTGAAAAGCAAGAAGCCATTGGCTTGCGCAAAGAATTTGAAAAATTTGGTAAACGTAAACGAAACCAAGAAAGTAGCTTTGATTAAGTTTATTTTACATATCGCCCTTATAACACTAAGTTTCCAGCTTTTATCGCAAGATAAAATTGACAAAGCATGGAAGAAAGAAAAAAGTAAGGTTGAATACCGAAAGGCCAAGAAATACAAAGGTCCGGATGATTGGTACACAAGTTCACCTGCCCAAATTGATCAAGAAGAGGAAGATTTGTACATTCCGCCAAACGGTGGAGTGCCAAATTCCGCAAATTCTCCTGGAGGAAGCCAAACATATACACCACAACAGATTGAAGAAGAGCGCAAAAGACGCTATGGCGATGATTATCAAAGCGGACAAAACGGTAAACCTGATCCCGAGCTAATCAAGCCCGAACCCATTGAATTTCCTGATTTTGACGCACCTGATGTGGATGCACCTGATGTAGATTTACCTGACATGGATGCGCCTGATTTCTTAGCGAGCGGAGGATTTTGGAAAACCATTTTATTCATCGTTTTGTTCCTTCTTGTCATCTGGATTATTTATATCCTACTCAAAAACCGCAAACCAGCGGATAAGAGAGTGGTTGTTCAAAATGTAGAAAACAATTGGCACCCAGAAGTTGTTACGAAAACAGAACTCGAATTGATGCTCGAAAAAGCAATGAATTCGGGCGACTATAGAGCTTGTGTTCGGGTTTATTTTATGTTCATTCTCAAAGAACTCACCAAAAAACAATGGATCAAATGGCGTGCAGAAAAAACGAATTATGATTATTTGCTCGAAATGCGCAGCAAAAGCAATTTCGAAGGTTTTGAGGAAACAGTGCGCATTTACGATCTTGTTTGGTATGGAGATTATAAAATTACTGAATCCGCTTACAAAGAATTGCAGCCACGTTTATTGAATTATTACAAATCACTGAATCCATCGAATGAATAATCGATCCAAAATAGTGATAGTTGGTGGACTCATTTTGTTCATTCTGTTGTTCGTGTGGATCATAAGGCCGTTTGGCAAAAATGCGCTTGAGCTGAAAAAAAATGCTGTTCCAGCTGTGATTTCAACCAATTGGGACGATGCTTACGATTTAGTTTCCAAGGATGCGAATGGACTTTATTTATTTAATTATTTACTCAAAACGCGCATTTCAAAGGGAAAAGAAGTTTCGAAAATAGACCATTCCTATAATTTGGATTCGATTTCAAAAAAATCTAAACCAAGTTTTATTTTTATAGGTGAACGCTTTGTTTTAACAGAAAGCGAATCAGATACTTTGTTTAGTAAAGTAGCCAATGGAAGTCGTTTGTTTTTAGCTCATCATCAACTAGACGCTTCTTTCTACGATGAACTTTTTGACAACATTGAATTATCTTACGATTACAATTTTGCGGCAAAAATCAAGTCCGCCAATGCGAGCTTTACATTCTATCACTTGTATCAAAATGATACCATCGCAAACAAATGGCGTGGTTATAAAAATGTATTGACCTCCACGGAAACACCACATAAAGCACTCTCCAAAATTGGAAATTTAGAAAACAACATTGCCATTCCTTATGGTTCGGGTTACATCTACATCTGTACGAATCCCGAAGTATTTGTAAACTACCAACTTAAAACAAACGATGGCATAAAACACGCGAAAATTTGGATCAACAGAATTCCTGAAAATGAGAACATTTATTGGCTTGAATTAGGGCGCTTTGTGGAAGAAGATAAAGACATTGATCCTTGGGAAGACGATCCTTTTGAAGAAGGTGAAGAAAAGGTGGATGATAGTTATTTGCAATTTATTTTTCAGCAAAAGTCCTTAATCTATGCACTCATTTTATTGATTGTTGGAATAATTGCTTATGTGATTTTCAGAGCAAAAAGAACGCAACCAATCGTTCCGTATCTTCCAAAGAAAAAGAACATGACTTTGTTATTTACAGACACGATAACCTCTATTTATTTTGCCAATCGCAATCCTTATGTCATGCTTAATTTGCAGAAACGCAATTTCTATGACGCGGTGCAGAAGCATTTTTTCATTGACATTTCGCGGCGCAATGAAAACAAGGAAATAAAGATGTTATCTCAAAAAAGTAATATTTCTGAACAAGAAATCACTGCTTTGATAAATGGTTTTGAAACAACGGAAGTATCAAAAGTAGATGAAGCGTATTTGGTAAATATAGGTTTAAATTTAGTTTCGTTTTACAGGCGTTCTGGGTTGATTTCCAATAAAGTACAAGATAAATTAGCTGCGCGAGAATTCATTTTACATCGTAGCCTTAAAATTTCAAGTTTAATGTTGATATTAGGAATGTCTGCCATACAAATCAGTCTCTATTTCTTAATAAAATCGATTGGGATTGGGGTTGCTTTTTGGCCAATTGGTTTGTTTTTTATGGTCTATGGTTTCTTGTATATGTCCAAACCCATTTTGCTTGTTAACAACTTAAACATTAAATACATCCCTATTTTAGGAAAAGCAAAAATTTATACCTTAAGCGAAATAGAGCATATCGAAACAAATAACCGCGGAGCGAAAATTATTATGTTGAACGGTAAAAAGTTAAATATAAATTACTGGGAACTAATGAAATCTGACGCTGAACAACTAAAAGGATTTGTGATTAATCAAAATAAATTGAAATTATGATAAATGAAGAAATAAACCAACCCGAATCAGGTGAAAACAAGGATCACTCTGCATACATGCCAAAGCCAGAAGTAACTCCTGCACATTCAGAAAGTGAATCAATTGTTCCTGAACAAAAAGATTCAGAATCAGAAAACACTTCCAAAGAATCATCGGGTCAATTTGGCTTTGAACGCCAGAATTCCGATTTAACATGGGTGGCACAAAAAGTGAATGAAGTACGTCGTGAAATGGGCAATTTTGTCATCGGTCAACACGAATTGATCGAATTATTACTTGCAGGTATTTTTTCCAACGGTCATTTACTGCTTGAAGGAGCTCCAGGTGTTGCGAAAACGCTTGCTGCCAAAGTTATGTCGCGCGCATTGGACATTGAATTTTCTAGAATTCAGTTTACACCAGACATGATGCCATCAGATGTACTTGGAACTAGTATTTTCAACATGAAAGATTCGGAATTTGTCTTCAAAAAAGGACCTATTTTCTCGAATGTTGTTTTAATTGATGAGATAAACAGAGCACCTGCAAAAACGCAAGCAGCATTGTTCGAAGTCATGGAAGAACGTCAAATTACATACGACGGAAATCACTATCCGATGAGTTTTCCATTTTTGGTAATCGCCACGCAAAATCCGATTGATCAAGAAGGAACATACAATTTGCCTGAAGCTCAATTAGATCGCTTTCTTTTTAAAATCAAAGTAGGATATCCTGAATTAGAGCAAGAAGAAGAAATCTTACGTCGCTATAAAAACAGCATTAAGTCTGCTGATTTGTCAACAGTTAAAGCTGTATTTAGTGTGGCCGACATTCAAAAAATTCAAGACATTGTAGAAAAAACAATTGTTGAAGAAAACCTCATCAAATACATTGCTGCGCTGACGAATAAAACACGTAATCACGGTAAGATTTTCTTAGGTGGATCGCCAAGAGCTTCTTTATCTATTTTAAAATCTGCAAAATCAATTGCAGCGATTCGAGGACGTGATTTTGTAACTCCAGAAGACATTCAATTTATTGCGAAACACGTGTTAAATCATCGTCTCATTCTAACTCCAGAAGCAGAAATGGAGGGAGCAACGCCTGAAGAAATTGTTGAAGAAATCATCCAAACAATTGAAGTGCCTCGTTAACCTATGAGTTTATTCAGGAACATATATTTATCACGCTTTTTCTTCATTGTTTATTTTGGAGCTGTTTTGCTATTTGTGGTAGCCGCTTCTTATCCATGGCTTTTGATTATTGCACAAATAGTGTTGTTAGTTCTGATTGGAGTAACAATTCTTGATATTTTGCTCACATTTTCTTCCAAGAAACCGTTGGTTTTTTCCCGAAAAGTCAATGAGCGATTGAATCTCGGCGATGCCAACGATGTTGTTCTTCACATTAAAAACACAACGAATCAACCCATTGGATTTAGACTATATGAAGGTTTTCCTGTAGAAATGCAAGAACGGTCGAAAGCATACATTGGAGTTGTTTTGCCAAAAGGGAAAAAAGAATTTTCATATTCCTTTGTACCAAAAACACGTGGTGAATTTGTGTTTCGTGATGCATTTCTGTTGATGTCGTCAGTCTTCAATTTAATTTCGCGCAGAATTGATGTACAAGCCGAAGAAAAAGTTCAAGTATATCCTTCTGTTTTGCAATTAAAAAAATACGAACTGCTTGTATTCCAGCAACAAAAAGTGAGCGCTGGAATTAAAAAAATGCGGCGACTAGGCAACAACAGCGAATTTGAGCAAATTAAGAATTACGTGCAAGGCGACGAAGTAAAAAAAATAAATTGGAAAGCTACAAGTCGCATGAATAGCTTGATGGTGAATCAATACCAAGAAGAGAAGTCACAACAAGTGTATTGCATCATTGATAAAAGTCGCACGATGCAAATGGAGTTTGATGGATTGTCCATGCTTGACTATGCGATAAATTCGTCACTTGTTCTTTCGAACATTACCTTAAAAAACGGAGACAAAACTGGATTGATTACATTCTCCGACAAGATGGGAACACAACTAGCCGCTGACAAATCAGGTGGACAAATGCGCAGAATTATGGAAGAACTCTATGCGCAAAAAACGCAGTTCAAAGAACCAAATTATGAGTTGCTTTATCAATCTTTGCGTCGCACCATAAAAACCCGCTCATTAATTATTCTCTTCGCCAATTTTGAAACAGAATTTGCCATGAGGCGTGCGCTTCCTGTTCTGAGAAAAATCAATGATAAACATGTTTTAGTTACTGTATTTTTTCAAAACAGCGACTTAGAAACATTGGCTTATCAATCGCCGAGAAATGTGAAAGAAGCCTATCAAGCTATTGTTGCTGAGAAAATGACAAGTACCAAATCCAAAATTGCTCAGGAATTAAGGAAAAATGGAATTCATACAGTTTTGACTTTACCTGAGAATTTATCAATCAATACCATCAACAAATACTTGGAATTAAAGGCAAAAGGAGCGATATAATTATTTGCCAGAGAACGTGTAACGATTAATGTTTGAGCCGTCAGTACCTTCTGCTTTAAAATCTTTGTTTTTCAACTGAATGATTTTATATTTTTCCAAACTTCCATCTTCTTTCGTAAGCACAACCGATTCTTTTCCATCTGCAAAAACCCATGTTCCTTCATCTTGAATTGCAACGAATACAGTGAAAGTTCTTTTAAACGTACCATCCTTGTAAAATGAAATGCTCAAACCTGCGGAATTATCCGTTTGGTCAACTCCATTTACTTCGAACTTTGTCATCGTCCAATCATTGACCAATCGATTTTTAGCTGAAATCAAACTAAAATTAGATCCTTCTTCGTATTTCGCACAGCCAAGAAAACTTAAACTGGATGCGATTACCATTGCTACAATAAATAACTTTTTCATGTTCGATTTTTTTATTCTACCATGCAAATTTAGTACCATTAAATTAATGCCGATTTAGAATTCGTTATAAGCCAAATTCTTTTGTTGAATTATTTATCTTTGTCCATCAACATTTGAAAGTGTTACACACATGGATAAGAATCAAGATTTATTAGCAAGAAGAGAAGCTGCAACTTTAGGTGGTGGAAAAGACCGAATTGAGAAACAGCACAAAGGTGGGAAACTAACAGCTCAAGAGCGCGTTGTTTTGCTTTTGGATGAAAATTCTTTTCAAGAAATTGGACAATTTGTTGAGCATAGAGCCACTTCATTTGGACTTGAGAAAACCAAATTTCCTGGTGATGGTGTTGTAACAGGATACGGGACCATTTACGGAAGACTTGTCTATGTATTTTCTCAAGACTTTACGGTGCTTGGTGGATCACTTTCAGAAACGCATGCTGCTAAAATTTGCCGTATCATGGATTTGGCAATGAAAAATGGTGCGCCTGTCATTGGATTAAACGATTCTGGTGGTGCGCGTATTCAAGAAGGAGTTGTTTCATTGGCAGGATATGCAGATATTTTTTACCGAAATACACGCGCTTCAGGTGTTGTTCCTCAAATTTCAGTAATCATGGGACCCTGTGCTGGAGGAGCAGTTTACTCTCCTGCTTTAACGGATTTTGTGTTCATGGTGGAAGACACATCATACATGTTCGTTACAGGACCAAACGTTGTTAAAACAGTAACCCACGAAGAAGTTAGTTCAGAAGATCTTGGAGGAGCAAAAGCCCACGCCGAAAAATCAGGTGTGAATCATTTTACTGCTTCCAACGATGTTGAATGTTTGAAAAAAGTCAGAGATTTATTGACTTTCTTACCACAAAACTGCAATGAACTAGCTCCTCAACCAAGTAAATTCGAATTTTCAAAAAATAAGCTAGAAGTTATCAAGAACATAATTCCTGACAATAGCAATTTACCTTACGATATCCGAAAAGTGATTGATGCCGTCATTGATGACGCAAGTTTCCGTGAAGTTCACGAAGATTTTGCGAAAAACATCGTAGTTGGATTTGCGCGGATTGAAGGAAGATCAGTGGGAATTATTGCAAATCAGCCAGCTTCGTTGGCAGGAGTTTTAGACATAGATGCTTCACGCAAAGGCGCTCGCTTTGTTCGTTTTTGTGATTCATTTAATATTCCATTATTGGTTTTCGAAGATGTACCTGGATTTTTACCTGGAACAGATCAAGAATGGCGTGGAATTATCACGCACGGAGCAAAACTATTGTATGCATTTTCAGAAGCTACAGTTCCAAGAATTACAGTAATTACGCGAAAAGCGTATGGCGGAGCGTTTGATGTGATGAACTCAAAAAGCATTGGCGCAGATTTAAATTTTGCTTGGCCAACAGCCGAAATCGCCGTAATGGGAGCCAAAGGAGCTGCAGAAATTATTTTCAAACGTGAAATTGCCGAGTCAGCGGATCCAGAAGCGAAATGGAAAGAAAAAGAAGCAGAATATGCCGAAATGTTTGCAAATCCTTACCGTGCAGCAGAGCGTGGCATCGTTGATGATGTAATTCTTCCAGAAGAAACGCGTGCAAAAGTCATTGCAGGATTCAAAATGTTGGAAAACAAAGCGGAGGAGTTACCGAGAAAGAAACATGGGAATATACCGTTGTAGGGGTAGACAAAAGACGCTAGACAAAGGACAAAAGACTTGAATTTTGTGAAGAATCAAAAGCTCCACCAAAAACATGTCTTTCAGCGAAGCTATCTTTTGTCTTAACGTCTTTTATCTAATTTACTATCTTTGCAACCGAATAAATTTTTCACATGTATAGATCACACACGTGCGGGGAACTGCGCATAGAACACGTTGGAACGAAGGTAACTTTGGCAGGTTGGGTACAAAAATCGCGCGATTTGGGTGGAATGACCTTTATGGATTTGCGCGATCGTTATGGAATTACACAATTGGCATTCAATGAAGACGAAAACGCTTCGTTAACCGCAGAAGCTCGTAAATGTGGACGTGAGTTTGTGATTCAAGTGGAAGGTGAAGTGATTGAACGATCAAGCAAAAATAAAAATATCCCAACGGGAGAAATTGAAATTAAAGTTTCAAAACTCATCCTGTTAAATGCATCAAAAACACCACCATTTACCATTGAAGATGATACGGATGGAGGTGAGGAATTGCGCGCGAAATACCGCTATTTGGATTTGAGAAGAAATCCGGTGCAAGAAAAATTGCGCTTGCGAAATAAAGTAGCGCTAGAAACACGCAATTATTTGGATTCACAAGACTTTTTAGACGTTGAAACACCTGTTTTGATCAAATCAACTCCTGAAGGAGCACGTGATTTTGTTGTACCAAGTAGAATGAATGAAGGTCAGTTTTATGCGCTTCCGCAATCACCTCAAACATTCAAACAATTGCTAATGGTCTCAGGATTTGATCGATACTATCAGATCGTAAAGTGTTTCCGTGATGAAGATTTACGTGCCGACAGACAACCAGAATTTACACAAATAGACTGTGAAATGGCGTTTGTGGAGCAAGAAGATATTTTGAATACGTTTGAAGGATTAATCCAACATTTATTTAAAACTGTACGAAACACAGAATTAGATGAAAAATTCCCACGCATGACCTATGCCGAGGCGATGGAAAAATATGGTTCTGACAAACCCGATATTCGTTTTGACATGGAATTCGTTTATTTGAATGATGTTGCAAAAGGAAAAAGCTTCGGAATATTTGACAATGCAGAAACAGTAATTGGAATAAATGCACAAGATTGTTCGGAATACACGCGCAAACAATTGGATGAGTTGACAGATTGGGTTAAACGTCCTCAGATTGGCGCTTTAGGAATGGTTTATGTGAAATGCAATACTGATGGAACATTCAAATCATCAGTAGATAAATTCTATAGTCAGGATGATTTAAAAGCCTGGGCAGAAAAAGCCAATGCGAAAGCTGGAGATTTGATTCTTGTATTGAGCGGTGATACTGACAAAGTACGCAAACAAATGAACGAACTTCGTTTGCACATGGGAAATGAGTTGGGATTAAGAAACCCGAACGTTTTCAAACCATTGTGGGTGCTAGACTTTCCATTGTTAGAATGGGACGAAGAATCTGGAAGATATCACGCAATGCATCATCCGTTTACATCTCCAAAACCTGAAGATTTTGATTTAATTCAAACAGATCCAGGCAAAGTTCGTGCAAACGCTTATGACTTAGCTATGAACGGCGTTGAGCTTGGTGGTGGATCCATTCGAATTCACGACCGCGATTTGCAGTCACGCATGTTTGATTTACTTGGTTTTACCAAAGAAGAGGCACAAGCACAATTCGGATTCTTAATGAGCGCTTTTGAATATGGTGCGCCACCACACGGAGGATTGGCCTTTGGATTGGACAGATTGGTTGCAACCATGGGAGGTTCAGATTCTATTCGTGATTACATTGCTTTTCCAAAAAACAACAGCGGAAGAGATGTTATGATTGACGCTCCATCTCCTTTACATGCAGATCAGCTTGCGGAACTTGGTATTTCGTTAAAATAAGTATCTCGACGAATGAAAGAATATACAGAATACATTGGTTATTTGGCGTCAGGGTTGGTTTTACTTTCGTTCTTGATGAAAGAAATGACAACCTTACGTCTGGTAAATATCCTTGGATGCTTGGCCTTTGTAGCCTATGGAATATTGCTAAATTCTTGGCCTGTCATTATTACCAATGTGGCAATTAGCTGTGTCAATGTCTTTTATTTGATCAAATCTCATCGCGAAAAAACGAACAACGCTAGCTAATTTATTTGGCAATCCATAAACTTGGATTTAAACTTCCAACATTTGATCCATTCACTACGTGAACTTCAAAATGCGCGACAGAAGTGTTTTGACCTTCTTTTGTGAGCAGCGAACCAATTACTTGTTTCGTGTTAACTTTTGATCCTTTTTCCACGTACACATTGTACAAATTGCTGTAAACAGTTCGGTAATTTCCGTGTTTAATGATGACCACTTTTCCAGCACCTGGAATGTTCAAAATAGACGTCACTTCTCCTTCAAACACAACTCTAACCTGAGCATTCTTCGCAGCAGAAATATCGATTCCGTTGTTATTAGTGTAAACACCCGTTAAAGTAGGATGTTCGTTCTTCCCAAAACCTTCCAAAATTGACCCCTTTTCTACTGGCCAAGGCAATTTTCCTTTGTTTCCTTCAAAGCTTCTACTCAGTAAAGCCATTTCTTTCGTTTCGGCCAATTCAATTTTTGATTCAGCCACAGGTGTATTTTCTTTGTCAGATTTCGGGTCAGACTTTAAAGGTTTTGCCGCATCAGCTTTTGCTTTTGCCTCTGCATTTTTTCGGCGAGTTTCCGCCTGCGCAATTTCCACTTTAATCGCTGAATTAATTTTTGCACGTAAATTTTCTCGTTCTGTTTCTTCTTTTCGAAGTTTGGTCATTAATTGACCTTCTTGCTGTTTAAACGATAAATAAAGCTGTTCCTTTTTTACTTGATCTTGCGCTATTTGTTCACGTTCCACTTTCTTTTCCTCAATGACTTGGGCTTTGTAAACTCGCTCCTTGGTAATTGCAGAAATTTCGGAAGAAATCAATTTCTTATTTTGGTCAATCATTAAGAATTGCTTTTTGAGAATGTCTTGAATCTTCTCCAAATACTTAGCGCGCTTAATGGCTTCAAAATAGCTTTGAGCCGAAAAGATATACATCATTTGACCGCTTTTATTTCGATGTTTGTAAGCATAAAGAATGAGTTTTTTGTATTGTGCCTTTAACGTTTCAATACGTTCGGTCAATTCTTTCGTTTGTCCTTGCTTTTGAACAATTTTTAATTCTGCACTTCGAATTTGATTATCGTAATTTCGCATCAAATCCTCGCGGTATTTGATTTGATTATTAATCAATTTAAGTTCATTGAACGAAGCAACCGTATTTGATTTTGATTTTTGTAACAGCAATTTAGTGTTGGCAATATTTCCTTCCAACCTAGCTTGCTCTTTTTTGAGTTTCTCAGAAGTGGATTGAGAGAAAGAACAAAAACTAATATTTAGTAAGCAGATAATTAAAATTTTACTCGCACTTTCCATAACTTTCAGGTATTACGATAAATAATTCTTTTGGTTCGTTTATTTCCGCTTTATCGAATTCAAGTTCAATTAAAATTGTCTTTTTCGGGGTTTTTATTTCCACTTTCATGGTTTTTGGAATTAAGTATCCCTTTTCTTCTTGACGCGATAAATAATGGATATCAATGTGTGTCGAATCTTCAACACTTTCAATTTCAATCCGTTTGATACTTTTTAAATCTTCATGTATGTAATATTTCATTAAAATATCTTCGTCCGTTTTACCTTTCTCCGTCCGCTTTATTTTTCGTTTGCGGTGGGAAGAGACAATGTAATTGTACGGGTCGTGAATTTGAAAATACTTTTCGTCTATGTTATAATCCAACGGAAGTCCAAGTAAAAGCTCTTCAATGTTCTTATATTTAAAATCTATTCCGAAGGTATTTCTGAAATAACCCAAATTTTCTATAATGTAACACTTATCTCTTTTATTCGATATTTTCACGGTATCCGAAGTGACCATTGCCGTAATAATTGGAATCTTTGCATACGTAATTATTGCATTTACAGCACTGTCCACTTTCATGCGAAGAGACGTTTTAAAATTCACATCTCGTTCACCATCAGCAAAATGAGAATCCAATTTTGAATAAAAGAATTCAGGTTTTCGCAAGCTAATACTATCCAACGTTGCCATCAACACCTTTTCTTTGACACGTGGCAATTTTACAGCATCAACCTCTGTCAATTTTTTTGCACAAGAACTAAAAAGAAGTAACGAAATACCAAAAAATAGTTTAGTCGAAGCTCGCCTCATAATATGTCTTTTCATTGATTTTTTTGCTCAAATTTTTATTTTTCGAGCCCAATTCCTTTGCTTTGTTCCAATTTTGTAGTGCTTTGGTTTGATCGCTTAATTTATAGTAAGCATCACCTAAATGGTCATAAATATCTGGTTGATTTGCATCCAATTGGATTGCCTCCTCAAACAATTTCGCTGCTTCATCAAATTTATTTTGCTGAAAGAGAATGAATCCTTTTGTATCCAAGTAGCTTGGTTGACCTGATGAATTTTCGATAGCTTGATTTATCAGTGAAAGTGCTTTGTCCAGTTCAATTTTCGAAACAGCAAGTTTGTACGCATAATTATTTTTGAGTAAGTTGCTTCTAGGATCAATCTTAATCGCATTCTCAAAATTCGCTTTTCCTTCCGCATAATTCTTGCTGCTCATGTAGGCATCGCCCAACTGACCGTAAAATTCTGCTTCCATGGTTTTGTCATTCACGAGCAACGATTTTCCCATTTCTAATGATGAAATAGCTTCTACGTATTTTTTCATTTGAATGGCACCAATTCCATTTAGTAGGTAAATAGTTGGCATGGCAGTGAAATTCTCCAAGCATTTTTTACTGTCCACATACAATTCTTCAAACAATTCATTTTGATATTCCAAAATCAACAATTGATTCCAAATCGGGTATTGGTTTGCATCAAATTCAGTTGCTTTTCGATAAGAATAAATAGCATCTTTTGGTTTTTCCAAAGCCACCATGTAATCTCCTCGAATGGCATGAGATTTTGCATCGTTTGGATGTTGCTTGTTCATCAATTCCATAAGCTGAACAGCACGATTCTCAGGTTTGTAACTTGCTTCCTGCAGGGCAATTAACAATTTCATTTTAGCATCAACGTCCACATCGGAGCACGTAAAAGCCTTTTCAAACTCATCGAATGATTTGTCAATTTTACCTTGGTTGCGGTAAACATCTCCCAAAGCCATGCGAGCGCGACCATTTTCTGGATCCGATTGAACCAATTCTTCTAGAAACTGAATTGCCTTTGGCGCATCTCCTTTTTCAAAATAATGGTCAACTAAAGTTGCAATTAATTGAGGATCATTTGGGTAAAGAGTTCTAGCTTTCGAAATTTCATTCAAAGCATCCGATTCCTTCTTCAAATACATGAACATGTTGTATTTTTCGATCGAAAGTTCAGGCGTAACACCCATCACATCTTCTGCTTTGTTCAAGATGGAAATTGATTCCATTGTTTTCCCTGTGCGCACAAGACAATCACTGTAGCCATACAACCATGACAAATTCTTTGGTTCATAGTCAACCAATTTTTTAAAATCATTCGTTGCCTTATCGAACTCTTTATTTTCATAGTGGAGATAAGCAATTTCCTCTGTATACCAAATATTCTTTGGATCCAATTCGCTCGCTTTAATGAAATGCTCAAGCGCAAGGTTTTTATCTCCTTTTTTCAACTCGAGTTCTGCTAAGGCAAAGTAAGCTGCATCATCATTCTGGCGAATGGATAAACATCGTGTAAACGCCTCGATAGCTCCATCTACATCACCGACTGTTTTTAGGCGCACACCATTATGAAACGATTCGATGTATGGATAATCATTGTATGAAAACTGACCGCTTTGAGCCTTTGGATCTTTCTTCGGGTTCGAAGAAGTTTCTTTCTTTGAACCACAAGCCGCCAATGTAAGCGAAGCAGAAATTGTGACGATATAAAATTTTAACATCATTCTTTTACAGTTGAATAATCTCCGATGCTCAAATCTCGTACCGAACCTTGATAACTTGCATGTGAGCCAATCATTGAATCTTTGATTTGCGCATTGTCAATTTTACTAAATGTTTGAATAATGCTATTTTCAATCACTGATTTTGTGATAAGGGTTCCTTTACCTACAGATACATGCGGACCAACGACCGAGTCCGTGATGACAACATCTTTGCCTATATAACATGGCGGAATAACAATCGAATTAATTAATTTAACTGAAGAAGAAATTCCATTTTTCCCTGCTTCGCGATCAAATTCCAGCACCCGTTGATTGGTAAAAACCGTCACTGGTTTGTTTCCACAATCGAGCCATTCTTCTACTTGACCAGGTTTGAATTTTGTTCCCTTTTCAGTTAATCTGCGCAACGCATCAGGCAATTGATATTCGCCACTTTTCATGACATTGTTGTCAATCAAATAATCCAATTCAACTCGCAAGGCTTCACCACTTTTGAAATAATAAATTCCGATCATGGCCAAATCTGACACAAAAGTTTGCGGTTTTTCAACAAAATCAATGATTTCACCAGCTTCATTTAGCTGAACAACTCCAAAAGCACTTGGATCATCGATTTTACTTACGTACAAAATTCCTTCATCTGCTGCATCAATCTTGAAATTTGCTTTGAAAAGTGTGTCGGCAAATGCGACAGTAACTGGTCCTGTGAGTAATTCCTTTGCACACAACACTGCATGCGCCGTTCCCAAAGGTTCTGTTTGATAATGAATCGAGCCTTTTGCACCTAATTGAGCTGCAACTTCCAACAATTCTTTTTCCACCTCAGCACCAAAATCGCCGATGACAAAACCAATTTCATCAATTTTCTCTGGACAACTTGCTGCAATGTCTTCCACCAAGCGATGCACAATTGGTTTGCCTCCAACTGGGACTAGCGGTTTTGGAACTGTTAAAGTATGTGGGCGAAGACGCGATCCACGTCCTGCCATTGGGATGATTAATTTCATAATTTCAATTTTTAGGTAAAACCAATGTACTCAGAATTATTGTTTTCCCGTACTTCCAAATCCGCTTGCGCCTCTTTCGGTTTCTGTCAATTCAACCGATTCTTGCCAATCTGCTTGTTCATACTTTGCAAAAACAAGTTGAGCAATTCGTTCACCATTATTTATTTCAAAAGGTTCATTGGATAAATTTATCAAAATAACTCCAACTTCACCACGGTAATCGGCATCGATTGTTCCAGGAGCATTCAATACTGTGATTCCGTGTTTCAAAGCCAAACCACTTCTTGGACGCACTTGACATTCAAATCCTTCAGGAATTTCAAGAAACAACCCTGTTTTAATCAAGGTTCGTTGCAAGGGTTGAAGGAGAATAGGCTCCGAAATGTTTGCTCGAATGTCTAAACCAGCGGCGGCATTCGATTCATATTTTGGCAAATCGTGCCCAGATTGATTGATAACTTTTACTTTGATGCTCATTGTTTACAAAGTATCAAAAGTACAAAAGATAAGAGTTGGAGAAATACGTCAGGGTAACAAAATATCCACTAAATAAAGTGAATGAACCAATGTGTATCTTTTACAAAGCAGTATTTTAATAAAAATCGATTTCAAATCTTGCATTTTAACATAATTCTTTAGCACTCAGAATACCATATTCGAACAGTAAAAAGTGTTCATTTTTTGGAATTCGTCCATTTTTTGGAATATTTAAACCGCAGTCATTTTTTATTAGTCTCTTTTTCAATGCGTTAACTTTTTGGTCTAAGTTTTGGCATGTCAAGTAAAAAAAACTAAAATGACAGAATTAATAAATAAAAAGATCTTTGTGGTTGATGATGACTTATTCATTTCTGAGCTTATTGCTCAACATTTAAAAAACCTCAAATTTAAGGATGTAACTATTTACAACGACAGTGTTTTGGCACTGAATGAACTCATACAAAATCCTGCCGTCGTATTTCTTGATTACCACATGGATACGCTGAATGGTTTTGACTTGTTAAAAAAGATTAAACGCTTTAATCCAAACATTTTAGTTGTTATGGTTTCTGGTCAAGATGACATGAATGTGGCCATTGAAAGCTTAAAATTTGGCGCGTTCGATTATGTTGTTAAAGGTCAAAATGAGCTAAACAAAATTGAAGAAGTTTTGCAAAAGATTGAGTTCTTTTTGAAAGAGGTTGAGGCTCAAAAACCCACAATACTTGGAAATTTATTATCCATTTTTAAATAACTTTCTATGAAAACGATCTATTTAATTCTATTGCTTTTATCACTTGGCTCCTTGTATTCATGCAAGACATCCCAAATCTATGAGATGAAAAAATCAGAAGCCAATTCCATCAATGTGGATTCTTTGATTGCTCTAAAAAATAATTCGGAATACAAAATCCGCATCAATGATAAAATTTCCATTTCAGTTTGGGGACACGACGATTTGAGCGTTGGTTCAACTTATGGCATTTACAATTCGAATGAAGTTTACGGAAAATGGTTGATGGTTGATTTGAACGGAAACATTGAGCTACCAAACATAGGTAAAACAATGATTCAAGGAATGACGATCATTCAATTAAAGGACTTCATTCAAACAAAATTAAAGAGCCAACTCACAAACCCAATCGTGGATATCAAAGTGCTTAACAGAGAAATTTCGCTCCTTGGAGAGTTCAAAAATCCACAAGTTGTTACAATCGACAAAGAGAATACCAATTTGTTGACCTTAGTTGCAACTGCCGGAGGTTTTGAAAAATTCGCTGATCTTAAAAAGATTCAAATTCTCAGACAAAACGGGACCGAAAGTCAAATTTTAACCGCGGATTTATCAAAAAGTAAAAATTACCCAACCTCAAACATTGCTTTGTATCCTGGAGATGTTGTCATTGCTCCATCCAAAAAATACAAAACGTTTGATCAACGAATTTCAATCGTTATCCCTTTCACTTCTCTTGTAACAACAGTAGTGCTATTGCTTGGATTAAAATAATACACCTATGAAAATTAACAAACAAAAATTCAGTTTTTTCTATCGCGGTTTTATCCTGATAGTACTTGCAATGTTCCTCGGAGTGATTGTAGCTAAAAAATACCTTTCTTACACCACTCCGATGTATGAATGTACTTCGAAAATTAGATTGGCAGACTTAGAAGAAGGGAGCACCGGAAACAATCTATTCAAAGATCTAGATGTTTTTGCAACAAAAAATGAGCTTGCTGCGGAAATTGAGGTGGTGAAATCTCAGGTTTTGATTCAAAAAGTAATGTCGAAATTGAATTTTGACACAGAACTTTCTCGGGTTGGAAAATTTAGAAAACAAGAAATATATTCCAATCGTCCGTTCAATATTGCTTATACCATTTCGAACTCAGATCTGCATGACAAAGAACTTACTATCCTTGTGAAAAACCGACAAACGTATTCACTTCGATTGAATTTCTTGAACAAAACGTATAAGGGAAAATTCGGCAAAGTACTCACCATTCCCAATTATGGTAAAATTGAATTGCAATTAAACAAGGAATTAGTGAGTCAAAAATCGAATGCATTTTTAGTAGATGAATTTTTACTTGTTTTTAAAAGCCAAAACGCGCTTTACGAAGACATTTCCAAAGACTTGGATGTTGTGTTGGTTGACAAGGAAGTTCCAGTGATGAAAATCATTTACAAAAACAAAACGCCTCAAAAAGCTTCAGAATTTGTGAATGCACTTGCTCAAACCTACATCGAAGATTTTATCGATTCTAAATTCAAAACTGCTGAGACGACATCAGAATTTTTAGACAATCAAATTGATGATGTTCACAATAAACTCAAAGCAACAGAATCCGATATTCAGAATTACCGAGATGAACATAACATTATCAATGTGGTTCAAGAAACGGAAACAGATTTGCGAAAAATCTCACAATTAAAAATTCAAAAAACGAATGTGAAAATGACGCTTGATGCCATCAACGAGCTTAATGATTACGTTAAAAAAGGCGAATCCAATTTCTTAAGTTTAGCTCCCAATTTTGAATCATATACTGATTTACTTTCAACGGAACTCGTTAAAAAAATCAAAGCGCACCAAGAAGAAAAAACGGATTTATTGATGACGTATAGTCCGAATCATCCGAAAGTATTGGCCATCGATGAAAAAATTGATCAGAAAAAACAATACATCATTGAAGCCATTCACAATACCAAAAACAATTTGGAGTCGAAGTACAAAAACCTATCTTCAGACATTTCAGAAGCAGAAAGCGTTTTTATAGGATTGCCCGAAAAAGAGCGCATTTTGCACACCTTGGATCGTAATTTTAATCTTCAGGAGCAATCCTATGTTTTTTTGAATCAAAAGCGCATTGAGGCTGAGATTGCAAAATCAGCGAATATTTCCTTTCATAGAATAATTACAACTGCCGCTGTTCCGAAAAACCCCGTATCACCTAATCGAAGTATTATTACGATAGTATTTTCGATTTTAGGTGGCGGCGGGGCGATGTTGCTTATTTACATTATCCATTTATTGAAAGGGAAAGTGAATGACTTAGAAACCATTGAAAAGAAATCCAACATTTCTATCTTGTCTACTGCTCCGCATTTAAAACCTGGAGAAGTGAACACACATTTTAGCCGTGAAACCTTGCAATTGCAATTGAAACAATTTTTTAATAAAAACATGTCCATTGCATTTACATCAAGTAGAAATGGTCATGGAGATTTATTTCAAGCCCTAAATTTCGGACTTGCGTTGGAGCGACAAGGTGTTTCAGTGCGTTATTTGCAAATAGGTGAGCGCAAAGAAACCACACATTCTAATTTCACAATCATTCCATTTTCTCAATTAGAGAATGCTACGCCAGAAGCGTTGAAATTATTGACCAAACCTGAATCAAAAGATGAAGTTGTGATCATTCTAAATGAAAATTTAAGTGACAATCGAATTTCATCCATCATTATGGGCATGGTGAACCTAAATTTATTTGTTGTCGATAGCCGAAAAACAATGGCCTCTGAAATTGAAAAAGTTACTTTATCTGTTCAAAACAACGGTCTTGATAACACTCATTTCATTTTGAACAATGAAGGTTATGTGCCAACCATTTTTCATGAATCGAAAATTATACTTCGCAAACTAAAAGCGAGATTAAAAAACACTAAATAATATGAGAAAGATCATCACTCAGCATTCAGTATTGTTGGACCAAGCGCTTTTTAGTGGCTCCAGTTTTTTGCTGACTATCAGTTTAAGTAGAATTTTAGACCTTGAGCAATTTGGTTTATTTTCAACATACATTTTGGGCTTGTTCCTAATTTCTAGTGTGAATCAAGCACTGATCATTCAGCCAATGCAAACCAAAGTGCGTAGTTTGCAACAGTATTCAAAATACACCGATTTTTTAATTTTTGGATTGGTATTTTCCATGTTCGCAGTGGCCATTTTGATCCTTTCACTTTCATTGATGCTACCAAAATGGTTTGATGTCAACGCCTTAATTGCTTTCGGATTTTACACTGTTATGTATTTAGCGCACGATTTCATGCGTAAATACTTTTTAGCGAGATTGCAATCTTTGATCACTTTAAAAATTGATTTCGCATTTTCATTTCTTCAATTCATGGGATTAATAATCATCTGGAAACAAGATATAACTTCGTTAGCTTCAATCTTTACGATCCTCGCAATTTGTTTACTTCCAATTATATTCTTTGTGTTTATAACACAATTATCAATTCCCATCGGCTCAAAGTCTCATGCCAAGTATTTGAATCATCATTTAAAAGAAGGAAAGTGGTTTGTATTGGCTTCCATTTCGCAATGGTTTTCGGGAAATATTTTTGTCATTTCATCAGGAATATTTCTAAGTGTAGAAGCATTAGGTGCTTTTCGTTTGGTGCAAACCGTTTTTGGCTTTTTGAACATTTTTTTACAGAGCATAGAAAACCACATTATCCCGAAAGTGAACCTCATCATAAACGATTCTATTGCAGGTGCACAAGATTTCTTAGCCAATCTTCTAAAAAAGAGTTTATGGATTTTAATCCCTTTCTTGACAGGAATGTATTTCTTCTCCTCTCAAGTAATCATTTTTATTGGTGGCGCTAAATATGAATCCTTCGAACATGTCGTAAAAGGATTTAGCATTTTGTATTTATTCATTTTCCTTTTCTACCCCATTCGAATCATCATACGCGCATTAGCCTTGAACAAAAGTTTCTTTATTGGCTATTTTTTTAGTCTCGTTTTCGGAGTCATTTTTTCACCTTATTTGATTCAACACTTTGGATTGTCTGGTGCCATCATTGGCCTGATTGCGAGTCAATTTATTTTGTGTTTTGTCTGGTTAATCTACTTACTTCAGTTAAAAATAAACGTATGGAAATTATACATTTAATTCTCGGCAAAGCAAATCCTAATCGCATGAACGGGGTCAACAAAGTTGTTTACGAATTGGCAAAGCAACAGTTTGAATCTGGACGAATCGTAACTGTTTGGGGGATTTCCAAATCTGGCAAATCAGAAGCTCAACATTTACCTTTTCCTATTCAAATTTTCCAAGGATATAAAAATCTTTTTCGTATCGATCCAGATTTAGTAAAGGCTTTTTCAGAGAAAAAAGATAATTGCGTTGTTCACATTCATGGATCTTGGATTCCAACTTTTTATCGTTTAAGTCGCGTTTTGAATAAGTTCCAAATTCCATATATCATCATGCAACATGGTGGCTACAATCAACTAGCACTTAAAAAAGGCAAATGGAAAAAATGGATTTACTTCCCTTTATTTGAGAAAAAAGTGCTAAAACATTCGAAAATAGTGCATTGTATTGGTCAATCAGAAGTGGATGGCATTCAAGCCTTAGGATTTGGCCACAAAGCTCATTTACAAGCTTATGGTTTTGAACCGAATGCAGTGAACACGGTGAGAACAAAAAACGAAGCGCATACTTTTTGCTTTATGGGTCGATTAGATGCGCACACAAAAGGATTGGATTTGCTCATTGAAGCTTTTGAATCTTTTGTAAACGAATATCCAGAATCACAACTTTGGGTAATTGGAGATGGCAAAGATCGTTTGGCACTCGAAAATGTAGTACAAGAAAAAAACCTCTCCAAAAGTGTCCTATTTTTTGGTGCGCTTTATGCCGACGAAAAATACAACACAATGTCTCGTTGCCAAGTTTTTGTGCATCCATCCCGAAATGAGGGATTGCCAGCATCTATTTTTGAAGCAGCAAATTTAAAACTACCAATAATTGCATCAAAAGCAACGAATTTTGGGGCATCCATCGAAAAATTTGAAGCTGGATGGGTGATTGAAAATGAAGATATTCAAGGACTTTATGATGCCATGAAACAATCCGTTTCATCCAACAAAAACAACATTAAAGGCGAATCAGCGCATGAAATGATTTCGACCGATTATAGTTGGACAACTATTTTAACTCAAATAGACAAAATGTATGAAAACGCTGGTAAAAAGTAATTTAAACATCGACCGTCAATTGAAAAAATGGCAACGAACGCTGTTTATTTTACTTCTTTTGATGATCGCTGGATTTTTCACTTGGAGTGAAAACGTTGCCATCACCCGTGCTTTCAAAGTTGTTGGAAGAAATGGTGTCCTTATTTACGTTATTTACCTTTACTATCAGATTCAATCATTCGGTTTGGTAGATACTTTAAAGTTAAAAAACAAATACGCTCCTTTACTTTACATCGGATATTTGGGATTGGGTTTGATTTCAATAGTTTGGAGCACCGACAAAGGATACAGCGGATTGCAATGGTTTATGATTACCCAAAGTCTTGTGTTTTCGTATTACTTTATTCGAATCATTATGCTCATTCGATTATACTTCCCCGATTCTTCCATTCGACTCACAAAAATTATGGGAAATTGTATTCTTATTTTGATTGGAATCTTTGTGGTTGGAATGTATGTGGATCCTGATACCTTTTTCAGATTAACGAATGGTGGAGAAGAAGCACGGCTTGGTGGTTATATGATGAATCCCAATGAATTAGGCATGCTAGCTGGTGTTGGAGTTGCTTGTTTTATCTATGAATTAACCATAAGTGGTGCTAAAAACAAATGGTGGATTCTTGTTAAATTATTCATTTTGTTTTATGCTCTATTCTACACTGGTTCTCGCTCTTCGTTGATTGGTGGTTTACTCATTGTATCGTTTTATATTTTTCAATCCGAGCGTAAACAACTCAAATTGGCAATGATCAGTGCGATGTTAATAGTAGCTCCGTTCGCCATTTGGACGGTCGTTCTCAAAGGAGGAGATAGTTCACGCATGGAAGAAGTTATGAGTATGACTGGCCGTTTACCATTCTGGCAGGCGCTGATTTCTGAAGGGTTACCAAGAGAACCTTTATTCGGATTTGGTTTTATGCGGATCGATTACAAAGATTTCTTTCAAAGTACACACACTTATCCTGGTAAGATGACTCATAATACATTCATGCAAGTTTTAATGAACTTGGGATTTGTAGGATTAATCATTGCGCTGACCCAAGTGGTAACGACGATCAGAGGATTTTTGAAGGAAGAAAAAAATCAAAAATACCTTCTCATCGGTTTGTTTATTCCTATCCTAATTAATTCGTTTACAGAATTTGGAATCTTCGGAGAATCCAATTACGGAATCTTGTTTTATCAGCTTTGTATTTTTATGATCGTATTCGAAAAACGAAAATACTTTACGCGAGCTGAGAAGTTACGTATAGACATGTTCACTGAAAAACTAAAACTGGCTGAATTATAATTCTTTGATGACCCTGTCTAATTCATCGATAAAAAAGTGAACCTTTTTCTCGATGTCTTTGTGGTCCAAATTTTCTTCTTTGCATTCTAATTCCAATTCCTTTGCCTTCCCAAAAAGCCTGTGGATTCCCATGCTTTCAATACTTGGTTTTAATTTATGGGCCAATTTGGAGAGGTTCAAATAATCACGTTCCTTTAACGAAACTTGCATTTCGGAAAGAGTTATAGGTGTGCTTTCTTTGAATATCTGAATCATTTTTAGAACAAAATCTTCATTGCCATGACTCAATTCACGCAATTTAGTTAGGTCATAACCTTTGTCCAAACTTGATTCATTGGCGAGCATCTGTTGAGCATTACCCATGCTTGGCTCAATTTTAAGTACTTTGGCAATTGCTGCATAAAGTTTATACTCTTCAAAAGGCTTCGTTACAAAATCGTTCATTCCAATATTTAGGTACAAATCTATATCTTCTTTAAATGCATTTGCGGTAACAGCAATAATTGGAATTTCCATTTGGAGTTGCCCGCGGATATGTTGGGTCGTGGTAACTCCATCCATTTCTGGCATTTGAATGTCCATCAAAATTACATCGTAAATATTTGCTTTGAGTTTTTCAAGGGCAACTCGACCATTTTCAGCTTCCTCGACTAAGCATCCTAGAAACTGCAAACTTTGAAGTGCAATAAATCGATTCATTTCATTGTCTTCAACCAAAAGAATGCGCACTCCTTTCAAGACATTTTTCTCAACATGGATGCTTTCCGATTTCAATTCTTCCGCTTGACCGATTGGCAAACTTAATTCAATGAAAATTTTTGTGCCTACGCCTAATTCACTTGTTATTTCAATATCTCCACCCATAATCTGGATCAATTCTCGTGTGATTGACATTCCCAAACCTGTACCACCAAATCGTCGAGATGTAGACTTTTCGGCTTGAGAAAACTTGGTAAAGATTTCCGAAAGGAATTTCTCATCCATTCCGATTCCTGTATCAGCAATTGTGAATCGGATTTTTTGCAAGAACTTTGTTTGAGAAAGTACCTCGGTTTTCAACTCTATGCTTCCTTTTTCCGTGAATTTGATCGAATTATCCATCAAATTGATAAAAATCTGTCTCAATCGAGGGCCATCTCCAATATGTGCAGGACTAATTTTTGGGTCGATAAAAGTTGAAAGCGACAGATGCTTACGTTGCGCTTTTCCTGTCAGAATACTTTGAATATTTCCAATTAAAGCTGGCAAACTAAAGTTATGTTCATCCAATTCAAATTCTCCAGCTTCGATTTTCGACATATCCAAAATGCTATTCACAATCGATATTAAGTGATTCGCTGCGGAATCTGTATGACGCAAGAAACCTTGTTGTTTAGCCGTCATTTTTTCCCTACTCAATTCCCGAATCATACCAATAATGGCATTCAGTGGTGTTCGAATCTCATGGCTCATGTTTGCCAAAAAAGCTTCTTTTGCTTGTGAAGCTTGTTTGGTTTTCTCGTAGGCGATCGCCAACTCTGTTTCTAGTTTTTTCTGAGCTGTGATGTCTAAGTGAATCCCAATGGATCCAATCAATTCGCCATCGTTGTTGTAATTAGGTGCTCCACTAATTAACCACCATCTTTCCTCTTCAAATTTATTTTTGACTTTAAGCTCATAACTGTCCGAATGTCCGTTAACTCTAGCCTGAGCCTTCGATTCCATTAATTCGTGATCCTGAAAATTAATAAAGAGATCTGTGGCCTTTTTTCCTAAAATCTCATCCATCAAATAGCCAGACATGCGTTCAAAACTTTGATTGCAAAGCACAATATTCTCCTCGTTATCAACCTCCAATAAACCAAGATTCATGTTGGAAATAATGTTTTGGTATTTCTGCCTTTGTAGTTGAAGTATTTTCTCGTGTTCTTTTCTTTCAGAAATATCTCGGGAAATTGCGATGACCATTCCATGCTTTCCAACCTGCACATATTTTGCCGTAACTTCAACAGGAAAACGTTCATTTGTTTGCTGATTTAAATTGGTGGTTTCAATCAACATTACTTTGTTCGCCTTAATATCTGCCAAATGTTTTGTCCACATTTCTGGGTTTATTTGAAAAAGTAGTTCGAAATCCATGACACGGAAATTCTTCACCTCATTCATTGGGATTCCGAGACGTTCGCTCGCAACTTCATTTACATAAAACATGCGTCCAGACTCGTAGGACACTTGAATTGCATCAGAAGAACTGTCAATAATTGTTTTGAACAGAATCATATCTCTGTTCGCCTTATTGGTTTTTTCAATGAGTTTTTCCAGCATTTCAGAAATGAACAACAAATCATCGCTGGAATCTATGAGTAGTTCTTTGTACTTCGGACTTATCGTTAGAATCGAATTTTTTATCTTTTCGAGTGATTCATTTCGAATATCAATTTCCTTTTTCAAATTTTCTTGTACTTCCATGTACTCCTTTTCACTGACCGTGAAAGCATGGTCGCTCAGCTCTTTATCTCGATCATAAGAAATATAAGAGCTATTTATGGCCGCTAAGAAATTTTGAAATTTCGGATCTTCCAAAACATCACTATCCAAGTGTTTCTTTAATTGACGCTGTAAAAGTTTATGAAATTCCATGTTAAAAGTTTTTAATCAACCCATTCATCAAAGCAAGTAATAGTCATTGTTTGATTATGTAATTTGCAATCCATTTGGTTATTAATTGGTGTGATTTCACCGTAAGAGTAGAAACCAGAAAGCACACAATCCTCTCCTAAAATTTCACGAACGGCTTCCACTTCTTCTTCAATGCGTTCTTTCAACACTAATTTTCTTCCAACACAACTAATCAACAAAGCGTATTTTGGTTTATTTGAGCCAAAAGGAGTTAAGGTGATTTGCGCAGCTTGTCCTGCTGCATCAATCAAATTATCAAAATTCGCTTTCATAAAACGCACTTTTCCTCCTACTGGGATATTTCCAGCAAAAACCATTGATTGATTTTCTTTGTCAATGCTCAAAATGGTTCGCACAACTTCATCATCGGAGTTTTCTGTACGTAAAGATAATGGGAACAACAAGGCCGAACTTGGCAATGAATCCGCATAGTTTCCTAAGTAAGTCTTATAGAGTTCCAGGGCATTTTTACCATCAATTTCATGAAGAATGTTTGCTTCGGATTTGGTAACAGTTCGCTCCAAACCGAAAGTATCCCAGCCGCCAAACGATCCATGTCCAATTTTTATAGCTGAACCATAAAATCCAATGGCAACAATGACACCTTCTTTCGGATTTTTATTCAAACCAACTAATGTTCCTGAAAATTGACTCCCATTTCCTGCCAACCCACCAGTTATTAAAACATTTTCATCCAAAACTGAGCGCATACCAGCCACCAAATCGCTGCCATTTACTAATCCGCCGTCGGAAAAAACCATCACGTAGCGTAAATCTTCTTTAACGACTGATTGAACCAAAGCAATTCCCGCTTCTGTGCTATTCTTAAAATCCTTAATATTTAT
Source organism: Crocinitomicaceae bacterium (assembly GCA_965247975.1). Taxonomy (GTDB): domain Bacteria; phylum Bacteroidota; class Bacteroidia; order Flavobacteriales_D; family Crocinitomicaceae; genus Taishania. Next base: position 230,534 of record OZ252050.1, on the reverse strand, counting down.
GGAATGGGTTGATAAAGGAGTTGCATCAAACTTGAGTGTTGTGATCGATAAGCTATCATCCAACACTTCGGAATTAAAAATTTCTCCTGCGGTCGTAAGCATTACCATATTTTCCGCTGGAAAAGAGCGCATAATAGTTTGACAAAAAGCTTCATCTTCCAATAGTGTTTTGGATCCAAAGCAGATGGTCAAATTCGATGTTTCATTGTTAGGTTCAGGGTAAAACTCGCCCTTTTTGTACTGAAAATTTAGAGCTTTCATAGCTTATTTTGAAGGTTGCTTGAGTAAATTATAAATCGTCGATTTGCCAATATCCAACATGTTGGCGACAGCTAGTACATTTCCATCATTTTTGTCCAAACAATCTAGGATTACTTCATCCGTAAATTCTTTCAGCGTTTTTCCATGATATGAAATTCCCGCGCGATTATTTAGGCTTGAGAAATTAATATCTTCAGCCATAATTAAGTGATTATTACACATTACGCAGGCTAATTCGACAACTGCTTTTAGTTCTCTTACATTACCTGGCCAAGAATAATCAAGCAATTTCTTTTTCGCCGATCTGTCTAATTTGCATGCTTTAGATTTATTGGATTTTGCGTTTTGTTGGATAAATGATTCAGCGATTAAAAGAATGTCTTCTCCTCTACGATTCAATGGCGGTAATTCTATTGGTAAACCCATTATGCGGTAAAACAAATCTTCTCTAAATCGCCCTTCCTTTACCTCATCGGCCAAATTTTTATGCGTTGCCGTAATTAGACGAACATCAAACTTCACTGTTGAATTACCACCCACGCGGGTGAATTCACGTTCCTGCAAAGCCCTAAGAATTTTGCTCTGGATGGCTAGATCCATTTCCCCAATTTCATCAAGAAATAAGGTTCCTTTATTCGCCAATTCAAATTTCCCCATTTTTTGATTTTGTGCACCAGTAAATGCACCTTTCTCATGCCCAAACAACTCGCTTTCAACTAATTCAGTAGGTATTGCGGCCATGTTTACAGCGACAAAACTTTTTGAACGTCTGTCGCTTCCGTAGTGAATTGACTTAGCAACAACCTCTTTTCCTGTGCCCGTTTCACCAGTAAGACTGACATTAATATTTGAATCGATGGCTTTTTTCATTAATTTGAATGTGCCCTGCATCGCAGCACTTTCTCCAATTAAGCTATCAAAATGATACTTTACTCCAAGTTCTTCTTTGAGCGTTTCAACTTCTTTTCTTAAGGAAGAATTTTCCCTGATTTTTATGATGCTCTGCCAAAGTAAGTCCTTTGTATTATCATCTTTGATGATGTAATCGCGAGCACCATTTTTTAATAAACTAACTGCGACTGAGATTTCCTCTTGACCACTAATAACCACAACCGGAAGTGTGTTGTTGTATTCGTTGAGTTTTTTTAGCAATTGATCTCCTTTCATGTCAGGCAAACCAAAATCAATGCAAACAACGTCTGGTTTTAAATGTAATTGATTTAAACAGGAATTGGCAGAATCAAAAAGCGTGACTTTATAATCTGGATTTAAAGACAAATGATATTGCAAAAGGTTACCATAGAAAGGATCATCTTCTACAATAAAGACCGAAAAATTATCCATTTTAGTTTTCTAAATATGACTACTAAAATACACTTTTCGTTTGAGACTAAGCGCAAGTTTTAACAGGGAAGTTTTTCAATTTCTCTAATAATATTTTGACTTTTACGATACAACTGCCATTTATAAAGCAACACATAAAAAATTAAAATTCCAAAAGGCATAAATAAAAACGACATCATTTGATAACCGATCATGCTTAATGTCAAAGCGATTGAAGCCAAGACAAGTGCAAAAACGAAAATTGGAATTGCGACAAATCGATTTGAAAAATTCAGGCGCAAAATTAAATGATGCAAGTGAGATCTATCTGCTTTGAAAGGCGAATGGTATTTGTTTATTCTTCTGGAAAAAACAATGACAGTATCAACTACTGGCACAATTAAAGAAGCAATAATCCCAATGCTCATCCAGTTCATTGATTGAAAATGTACATTCGACTTTTCGAATAACATGATGCTGAACATGATCATTACAAAACCCAATGAAAGCGAACCACCATCACCCATAAAGATTTTTGCATTGTTGGAGAAATTGAAGCGGAGAAAAACAATTAAAGAAGCTATTAAACTCAACAAAATCCACGTTAGTTGATTCATACCAAATAGGATTGAAAGAATCAATAACCATGAAAATCCAAAAATGAGCATACCACCTAACAATCCATCAACACCATCAATTAAATTATATGCATTAACAACTCCTACAATTACAAGCACTGTAAACGTCTGCAATAACCAATCTGGAAAATCAACACCGAAAATGATTAACAATGATTTGAGGTAAATCCCTTTTTTAACCAAAATGACAGCACAAATAATTTGGATTAAAAATTTCTGTTTCGCTTGAATGTCAAATCGATCATCTAATGCTCCCAAAATAAGGTACAGTAGAAAAATGGACATGATTAAAATGATGTTTAAATCGAATGATTTAGTAAGAATTGAAATCAAGGTAAAGACAATTAAAACGGTTGTACCAATTAAAAGACCTCCAATGACCGGAGTTGGTTTTTTATGAATTTTTCTAGCAACCGTAGGTTTGTCAATAAAGCCCAGTTTTTTTGCTAATCTTACGAAAAATGGAAAAAGTGCTAAAGTAAGCGTAAAGCTTAATGCGAATGAAAGTAAATTGATCATAATTTATTAGATTGAATAAGTTCGTAAAATGAACTTTGAGATTTTAAATGAGCTAATCCGGAGCCTTGAAAAGTATCCGCACTCCACTTTGGCAGCTCTTGTTTTACATTTTTTTTCTTCTTTACTTCAAGTACTTTTTTGAACAAAAAGCTATAGCGATTTGAAACGATGTTCCATTTATATCTGCGATCAGCAATTTCTTTCATTTCATTGCCAATTTGTTGCATTTTCTGAAAATATGCGCTTTGCAAAATTTCGATGAGCTCATTGGTTGAATAGAAATACAAGGCCTTATTTTCAGTTGTTGTTTTGTTATATACTGCTCCAAAAGCGATAATTGGAAGTCCCAAACTCATGGCTTCGACCAATGAAGGATTTGTGCCACCTGCAGAATGTCCATGCAAATACACAAAAGCGTTTCCTCGCAACAAATCCAATGTTCGCTGATTATAAATTGGATCATAGAGATGAATATTTTTATAGTGACCATATTCGGTTTTCAAGCGCTTGCCATATTCGCTATTGTTCCAATTACCCACCAAAACGAGCGGCATTGATTCAACGAATGAGAATGCTTTTAAAATCATTTCGATATTATTTTCTGGCTCTATTCTGCAGACCTTGAAAGCATACGCCTCAGAAAGTATGGGGTATTCAATCTTATCATTTTCTGTTGGTTTCACCGCGATTGTGTGATCTCCGCCATATTCGATGACAGCACTTAAACTACCATAGCGCTGAGCAGTATAATCTTGAATCGACTCATTGTCCGAAATATCAATGTGACTGTACTTAACAGCTAAACTCTCTGCCCACCATAAATACAACTTAGCAAGTGGAGACCATTTATCCCTTTTCCATTCAATTCCATCAATGGAAATAATGATTTTCTTATTTGTAAATAATCGAACAAAGGGAATTAACCAAGCACCAGCAACTCCCAAAATCAATAAGACATCGTTTTTAAAAACAGCACTTAAAATAGACAGTGAATCATACGGAATACTTTGTATGCCATTCGCTTTCAAAGGGATATACTTTAGTTTTGCACCTTGGTATGAATCTCTTCGTTCGTGTTTTTTGTATTTTTTTCCTGAGCAGTAAACCGTGAGATCATAGGTATCTCCCAAGTCGTTTACAAGATGTTCCGTTAAAGTTTCAAATCCTCCATAATTTGCAGGCAATCCAACGGTGCCAATAATGGCTATTCGCTTTTTCATTTGATTCATTGTTAAATTCAAGTTACGGTCTATTAAAAATGTGCCAAAAGCATTTATTAATTGATTATCAATTGTTTACGTTTATCGTTCGACGCAGCAGTTTCCATATTTTGGAAAATTGTGTGGATTGTATCGATTTGCACATCCAAAGAAAACGTTCTAGACTTTATAAGGCAATTTGTTTGCATTTCTGAATAGAGCTCTTTATCAAGAACTAATTGATTCAGCCTCTTGTGCAGTAAATCCAACTGATAGCAGCTCACTTTAAAGCCATTTTTACCGTCAATAACAAGTTCTGCTGGTCCACCAACCGGCGGAACAATGGAAGGAATCCCAAAAGCCATCGCTTCAATAATGGTTAAACCAAACGTTTCCACCCATTCATCTGGTCTTGATAAATTCAATAATATAGAAGCGTTCTGATAGAAGGGCGTCACATCCTTTTGGCTCGGATAAAAAGTTACATTTTTTGAAATTTCTGTCTCTTTAAAAAATTGCTCTATTTGTTCTGGATTGGCGTTCAAAACAAGTTCAAATTCATAGTTTAAATTCAGCTTCGCCAATGCTAGAAACTCAAAAATTCCTTTGTACGGTTTTAGAGAACAAATCATTAACACTTTTGGAATCTTATGGTCTTTCTGCACAATCGCTGATAAATCAAAAAAGCGTTCATCCAACGCATTGTATACCACCGTTGATTTAATGTTAAGTTTTTCTTCAGAAGCCAAAAAATTTGAAACGTAAATCACTTCCGATGTTGTTTTTTTTAGTATCCAAAACAGTAACTTTTTAAACCAAAAGGGCTTCATTGAAGTTTCATGAATGTGATAAATTACCTTACATTTTTTCCATTTACCCAAAATTGCGCCACCAAAAGGCAAAACTGTATTGATATAAATAATGTCGTTCTTCTGAACTTTATTTAACAAGACAAAGAAGGTATACAACTGAGAATAAACCAATTGAATCATTCTCAGAATACTATTTCTACGAAAAACGTATTTATTTTCAATGTACTCAACACCTTTGATACCTGTCAAAAAACCATCTTGTTTGGTAGAAGTCACCAAAGTAACCTGCTCGTTTTTCTCGACCAAACCTTTAAGTACTTGTGAAAGTACTCTTGGACTTCCACTTAAATCGTTCAACAAATGAAAAGCAAAAATTCTCATAACATTTAATATACTAATGATTGATAAACCGCCTGGAGTTGCTCGCCTTTCTGATCCCACGTAAATTTTCTCAAAAATTGCGCTCGAGCTACAAGACTCATGCTCTTAAGAACTTCTGAATCGTGAAAAATGAAGTTTAGTCCATTTGCAAGATCTTGGACAACTTGGTCATAACTAGTCATTTCCACTTTTACTCCGCACTTTTCATCAATAAATTCGCCTGGTCCTGAATTATTTAAACAAACAACTGGAAGTCCAAAAGAAAGCGCTTCTGGAACAACCATTCCGGCTCCTTCATGAGATGGAAATAAAAACAAACTAGCATCTTGGTACATTTTGATTACTTCAATTCTCGGCATCCAATTGATGAAACGGATATTTTTTTCAAACCCTGAATTTTTTGCTTTTTCGCGCAACAAATCCTCATCAGGTCCAGTTCCAACACAAATTAATTCGCAGTTCGCCAATTGTTCTTCCGATAAAGACTGACAAAATTTTGCGAAACTATCGATGCTCAAATCAAATCCTTTTAGCGGAACAAATCGACCAACAGAGATGATTGTAAATTTCTCCTTGACTTGATAGTTCCAATCTGGACAAAAGTCTTCCGTTGCTGCTGAAGGCATGATGCTCCAATTTTTATCTTTTAATTGAATGACATTTTTCACACTTGAGTTCATTGCAAAGATGTGATCCGATTTTGAAATGGTTCGTTTCAAACCGAAAGAAGTGGTCCAAAAGGATTTCTTTATAAACCAAGTAGCCTTATTCTTCAATTTTGCTGACCACGAAAAATTTTTCAAAAAGAACGAAGCAATGTAAGGATGATGACCGATTGGTCCCCAAACAAATGGTTTTTTTAACTTCCATAGGTAGGACGGAGTCCAATCATTGTGAAAATTCACATTATGAGCGATATCAAAATCTAGTTTTTGTTTTTTAATAAATCGAACGATGCTTAGTTGCCATAGCCAAAAATAGAGCAAGGCACCGCGATTCCCTTTTTTCCAAAACCTCAAATAAGTTGGGAGATCAAAATAATAAAAGTGAATGCGACTATAACTTTCGTTAGGATTTTCATCCATAAATTTCTCAATATGCGGTCGGTTATTCTCTCTCGTAATTGCGATTACCTTTTGATATCTGGCAATTTGTAAAATAAAATTCCAACCCATGGCATCTTCCGATCCTTTGTATGGGTTTATTGCATAAGCAGTTGCTAATATTGTTTTCATAAATTATCTAGATTTAATTACTTTGGCTGGAACCCCAGCAATAATGGAGTTTTTTGGAAAAGACTTTGTAACGACGGATCCTGCAGCAATAACACATCCGGCACCAATCACAACACCATCTAGGATGGTCACTTTACTTCCAATCCAACAGTTTTCTCCAATATCAATTCCTTGACGAGTTGTTCCTTGCCATTTGATCAATTCCGAAAGGTCTTCAAAATTGTGGTTTTCAGGATGACAACTAAAATATTGACCAATAATACAATTATCACCGATTTTCAATCCTCCGGCACCGCCTAAATAGGCATATTCACCAATACCTACATTATTACCTAGTTTTATGTATTGGCCAAGATTACTTAATGTCGTACTTACAATGATAGATGAATAGCTACCGATACTCACATTGTTTCCAAAAGAAATACCTTCACTGCCGAGCGCTGAAAGTTTGACTTGGTTTCCAATTTTCATAAACTTTCCAAATTGGATGCGACTAGCATATTGAAATTGTACTCCTCTTCCCAAATTTGCCCCTTTCGGATTCTTAAAGAAAAATAAGGTCTTCATTCCCCTCATCATTGCAATCATATTTGAGTAAGCGAAACTTAAAAACATGCCCGAACTCAATTGATCTGAAAAATAGAATTGAGGATTTCTATACTGCACGAGTGTTTGAACAATTCTTTTCATAATTAATAAATTTGACCTATGGTTTTGAAAATATGTTGTTTCGTCTGATCCAGTGCTTCATTATTGATAGCAATATATCTGGCTTTCTTTTTCCGACCTTGAAGACTTTGGAAGAGGTGTAAATAATCGAAAGTTAATTTATCAATTGTTTTACGGTCCAATTCTCTTTTTCTTTCCAAGATGGTATCTGCACTGGCGTATAAAAAGAAATTATAATTTGGTTTTAACAAAAAGGAATAGGCAAAGCGGACAAAAGGCTTGTGCAATGTCATATTTGATCGTTTGCTATCATTGATCATGTCAAAATAAAACCGATCGTAAATAACGATATGTCCACGAATCACATGCTTCAGATAAACATAAAACTGACCAATAAAATAATCCGAATAGTAATAAGCAAAGCGGACTAAGGAATTAATTTTTGAAGTATTTGAGCCTTGTCTCGGTAAATTTTGCATGCTAATTTCTTCCGCCTTAGACTTACCATGTTTATAAGCACTTAAAATGGGTACAATCGAAGGGCGGTGACGCAAAACCACTACTTTTTTGCGGTATTTTTTGTCCATTTCGTACTTCAATTCCTCAATGATGGTAGATTTTCCAGCTCCATCAACACCGCTCAATGTTATAATCATACCATTTCGGTTGAAAAAACTTCTCAAGACATCTAAGTAATAACTCACTCGATTGCCTAAGCCTTTAAAACCTTTATTTTCAGGATTCTTTAAAACTAATCCTTGCAATTCTTCAAAAGCACTTTTTTCTTCACAATAACATTTGTAAGCTGTGAATTCCAATTTCTTATTGCTTGGCAATAAATCATCAGCCAACTTCTTATATTTATCAGGGATAGAACTGCCATTTAATCCATAAAATAGGGCAACATACAAAGATGTATTTCTAGGCGAAACTTCCTTAATTCCATATTCATTCATTTTAGCAGATAGTAAAAGTTCTTTGGCATTTAGAAAGACCAAATTTTTGCGCTTAAATTTTTCAATGAGATCCAAATACAATCGAGTTCCATCCTTAAAAATTATTGTAAGAACATGCATGTTTGAATATCTTTTGGTCAAAACTTTATCTACCAGATTTCGATCTTTGATCCAACCTTGGAGAGCATTTACTTCTTTTTTGTCAATCACCAAATCCAAATCTGAATACTCATTGAGGTCCTCGATTCTTTTTGATTGAAGCTTAAGTCCTGCATAATTTTTCGTTTTCAAAAAATCAAACAGATCGATAATAAACAATTTCCGATCACTCCAAATTGTTATAACCTCATTAAGCAACTCTTCCCATACATTTAGTTGCCAATAAATTTGTTGATGCCACAATTCTTGTTTCGCATAAATGGCAGCATAGTATGAAACATGAGACAACAAATACAATTTAAAATATTCCCTAACTTCCTTTTCATTATTAAAGATTCCGTATTTGAGCGCTAAATTTTCTATGTCACCTAAGATATCAGCACATGTTGACCGATCTAGTAAAATTCCCTTTTGAATATGAAAATGAAAGAAATCGAATCCTTTTGGTGCATCTTCAATTGCAAGTTCCCAATCAACAATGGCTAATTCTTGATTCTTTGATTGAAAAACATTCCAAGGCGTAAAATCACCATGTGCATAGTGAAAGCTGAAAGGCACATTTTGGTCAAAGCTCATTTTTAACAAAATCAACTTATCCAAAATTGAACTAGGAATTTTTTTTGGTGAATCATCTCGAAATAAAGCGATTTGTTTGTTGACCCTGTTCCAACCATCCCAATTTCTCACGGTCGATCGATTGAAATTCAACCGAGACATTTCTTGAATTGCAAGGCTATGGTTATCTCCCCAAATGGCAGCCGATTTTTCATTGGCTATAGCCTGCATAACTAATTCATTTTCTGCGGATTGTTCAAGCAAACTTGGAATTCGAAAAGACAACTGGTTTTTTTGTTTGTTTAGAATGCTTAGTTGATTTTTTTCCTTAAGAATTAACTTGTTCGATTCCTCCGTTTCAGCAATTTTGATAAACGATGAAATCCCAGTTTTTTCATCACTGATAAACATAATTTTCTTGTTGTTTGGCCCAGGAGTTCCATTAAATAATGCCCAATTAGAATGATTAGGAAAAGTTCTATTAACAATTTCAGTTGTTTGTTTAAACCAAAATGCTTGGAGCTTAAATTTGAAAATGGCTTTTACAAGAAGTTTAAAACTGCGCTGCTTGAAAGAAGATCCACTGTAAAAATTTAAGAAATGAGGTTTCGACGATTCGATTGGCCAAATCCATCTATCACTACCATCAAGGTTTGGAACATAATAATAACTTGCCATAAATATTTTTTAGCAAGGGTAGACCATTATTATGCCTAAAGATTTAAATTGTTGTTTTTCAGCGATTTAAATATTTAGTTGCATTTGATTTTTTCCAAATTCCGAACAGATTCCAAAATTTGGAAAGCCTTATACAACAATCGGCTTCTTTTTAGTTGGTTTTTCAATCACATAAACTACAAAAATGTAGAATAAAATAAAGGTATTGTGAATCACAAACTGCATCCAACCTTCTTCGATATTTAATAATCGCACGATGAAAAATAGGAGTAACGCCAAACCTAGATAGAGCGAAAACTTTCGTAGGTTGTATTTGATAGGAAAATATTTTTGTCCTAAAAGATAGGACGCAATCATTTGCAGACCATAAACAATTAAAGTTGCCCATGCACTTGCCATGTATCCGTACAACGGAATAAAAGCTAAGTTAATACCTATTGTAACCAAGGCACCACCAATGGCAATAAACGCTCCAAATTTCGTTTGTCCACTTAACTTATACCAAATACTTTGATTGAAATAAATGCCCAAAAACACATTTGCCAATAAAAGAATGGGAACAACTTTTAATCCATCCCAATACGCATCATTTGGAATAAAATACTTGAAAATTTGAAGGTTGAAGCTGACTAATAAAAAAACAATTGACAATGCAGCAATAAAATAGTTCATCACTTTAACATACAACTTGTTGCGATCAGTGTTTTTTGCATTAGAAAAGAAAAAAGGCTCAGCGGCATACCGATACGCTTGCAGTAAAATAGTCACTAACATCGCAAGTTTATAATTTGCGCTGTAAATTCCAATTTCAGTGCGCGCATATTCCATAGCATACTCATGAGACGATTGATCCAAATTCATTTTTGTATCATACAAAATTTGATTCAACATAATTCTATCAAGCGTTTCATTAATAATCCCTGCAAAGCCTGCAACAACTAATGGCAATGCATACCATAACATTCTTTTAATTAATGTCAAATCAAAAACTAACTTCAATTTTAAAAAGTCCTTATAAACCATAATTGGCTTGACCAAGGAAGAAATTAGATTTGAAACTAATATGAATACAATACCTTGTTCTGGGTTATTATTATCGAAGAAAAAAACCAACAAAATGACATTCAACGAAATGTTAATCAAAATTGAAACGATTTGAATTTTTGCAAAGTCCTTTGGCCTATTCTCTGATCGCAATTTAGCTAACGGAAGCGCTGCAATTGCGTCTAAGCAAACTATAGCTGCCAACATAATTACGTAGCCTTTATGATCAGGAAGAAGCATCCAATTGGCAAAGCTTTGATTACATAACAGGACAGTTAAAAAGAAAAGGGCATTAATACCGATAACAGTTAAAAAACTATTTTGAAAAATAGTCTCTTTATTATCTTCATTCTCGTGAAAAAATTTAAAAAAAGTGGTTTCCAACCCGAAAGGTAGAAGTACAATTAAGAAAGCCACCCATGAATATAAAATTGAAATTACACCGTAATCCTCTGGCTGTTTGAAAACTGAAATATACAATGGAAGTAGCAGAAAATTCAGCATTCTTCCCACAATGACCGTTAGTCCATAAACAGCGGTTTGACCCAATAATTTCTTTAGAGGGTTACTCATTCATTTTTGAAATTTGGTTTTCTTTTTTCTAGAAAAGCACTTGTTCCTTCTTTAAAGTCTCGTGTACCAAAACATTTTCCGAACTCCTCGATTTCTGTGTGAAATCCATTAACGCCATCAACAAAATTGGCATTTACTGCTCTAATAGCAGAAGCAATTGCAGTGCCCGAATTGGTAGAAATTTTATCTGCAATCTCGTATGCCTTTTGAAGTAATTCTTCTGGCTCGACAACATAATTAACCAAGCCCCATTGAAGTGCTTCATCTGCTTTCATCATTCCTGCTGTAAATATCATTTCGTTGGCTTTTCCACGTCCAATAATTTGCGCCAATCGCTGCGTTCCACCGTACCCAGGAATCACACCTAATGAAACTTCTGGCAATCCCATACGAGCATTGTTCGAAGCAAGTCGGATGTGACAAGCTAGGGCTAATTCCAAACCACCACCAAGCGCAAAACCATTCACTGCAGCAATGACTGGCTTTTGCATATTCTCAATAATGTTGAACAACAATTCTTGTCCTTTCATTGCAAGTTCTCCTCCCTGAGCAATCGAAAACTCCGCAAATTCTTTAATATCAGCTCCAGCAACAAATGATTTTTCACCTGAACCAGTAATTACAAGGACACGAATCGATGCGTCCTCATTTGCTTTTCGTAATAAATCTCCAAGCTCGGAAATTGTTTCTTTGTTTAAAGCGTTTAATTGACTTGGTCGATTAATGGTGATCGTTAAAACGCCCTCTTTTTGTTCTGAAAGAATATTTTGATACATACAAACTTTTTGCTAAGCAGTAAAGATAGAAAAAAACCAAAAAGCGACCTCAAATGAAGTCGCCTTTACATACTTAAATTCTCTTTTAAAATCAATATATTTTCAAGGTGAATATAGTTTATATGTGATTTGTTCAAACTTCTAAATTATTGATCGGTAACAACAATGTTTACAAATTGTCAATGTCACAAATAAAATTAGTTTTTTGTGGGGTTTACCTTCCATTTTAATCAATAAATTCAACACATGAGTACACAAATCAGATAATGGTTGGTTAAATAAGTTTAACATTCTTAAATTTCGAATAACTCTATAAATTGAATACCATGAAAATTAACAAATATCAATTAATTTTAGTTCTAGCAATTTGTTTTATTAGCATCGAAATTTTCGCGATCCAAGATATTCATCGAAGAACTTCCTTTTCCTTTGAAGAAAATCAAGGTCAATTCAAAGACATGGACGGTAATTTAACGCCCAATGTGTTGTTCAAACTTCAAGCGAATGGAATTGATGTATATGTTACCACCTCTGGCTTAACATATGTCTTTCAAAGTTTTACCCAAGGAAACGAAATGAATAAATTAAACACGATTGGGTTTCCATCTGAAAATCAAAAAATTGAATTTCATTGGGAAAGAGTAGATATGCTTTTAGAAAACGCACAAATTTCGACTGAAAATTTAACCGTGAAAAAAGAATCTTCTCAAGGTAGAACAAACTATTTTTTAGGTCATTGTCCGACAGGAATTAGAAACGTTCCGAATTATGGTGAGCTAATTTTTAGCAATATTTATTCAAATATTGACTGGGTTATTTACAATTCACACGGATCTGGTTTTAAATATGATTTCATTCTACATCCCGGTGCAAAACCAGACGATATTCAGCTTATATATCGTATGAAGAATCAACTTGAATTGATAAATGGGAATTTAAACATTAATACTCAATTTGGAAATTTGGAAGAAAACAAACCTATAAGTTATTTAGATGACAAGTTGATTTACAGTGCTTTCAAGCTTGATTCATTACAAGAAAATATATTTGGCGGATATGATCATTTTGTTTCATTTATACTTGATGAGGAGTCTAAACAATTAATTAGCGATAATTTAAGTACTCACAAAATCATTATTGACCCTGAATTGCAATGGGGCACTTTCTTTGGAGGAAATGGTTCGGAATCTGCTAATGCTATGAAAGCCGATAGCCAAAATAATTTATATATTGTGGGATATAATTACTTACTTGATTTTCCTGTTCAAAGTTCAACGGGTTATTTCCAAGGCACATCAAATGGCTCTACAGAACTAGTCATTATAAAATTCAATAAGGACGGCGTTCTGTTATGGTCCACTTATTATGGCGGAAGTTCGTATGAATACTTATTTGGTTTTGACATAGATGAAAATGACAATATCTATTGTGGTGGATATACCTTTTCCAGCGATTTCCCAACTGAAGACGCGGGCACATTTTTTGTCGACTCCCCTAGCGGAGAAGAAGATGCTTTTATGCTAAAGTTCAACAATCAGGGCGATCGAGTATGGGCAACTTATATTGGCGGGTCAGGTGAAGATGAAATTAGATCAATATCTGCGAAAAACGGAGTAGTTTATGCTGTTGGATACACTTCTTCCACAAATTTTCCATTGGCAGTATCGGGTTCTTACAATCAAGGTTCACTCAGAGGTCAATTAGATTGTTTCATAATGAAGTTCGACGCTATAGGATCTTTGTTTTGGTCAACATACTACGGTGGAATAGGAATTGATCAGGCGAATTCAGTAATTATAGATAACACAGGAAATGTATTCATTACAGGAGATACACAATCGGCAGACTTCGAAACACAAGATAACGATGGTTATTTTACTGGTAGTTTCGGTGGTGTTCTTGATGCGTTTCTATTAAAATTTGATTCCATGGATAATAGATTATTATCTACTTTCTTTGGGGGAGTTTTTAAAGACATGGGGGATGATCTAGCCGTTGATAATGATAATAATTTGTTCTTTTATGGCTACACACAATCTCCCAACATACCATTATTAGACGCAGGGACCTTTTTTCAAGGTATCCACACCAATCTTCCAGCAGATGGTTTTTCACCTGAAAATTGTATTCCATTTTTGGCAAAATTTAACTCGCAAGGTGTGTTGAAATGGTCAACATACTACGGAAATCAACATAGTTATAATTGGCAAGATCAACATAATATAGCTATTGATGAATGTGGAAATCTATATTGCACAACTATTGATGCAAAAGGAATCGAGGATCAGATTCCATTTGTAGATAATGGTTATACAAATTCGTGGTATGGTCAAAGTACACGACTAAGCATGTTTTCGAATGATGGACAATTACTAGGCGCAACTCCACTTTGTACTTTATCAGGGCATGGCAAATACATCATCTGTACAGGAAAAAATGGATACTTTTGGACATCAACAACTGTAAATGGTTTCTATCCACAAAACCCTTTAGATGTATCAACTTTGCCATTGAAGGAAGGCGAAGCGAATACTTATTTTGATAACACGAATGCCAGTGCAACCGATGATATCTTCATTAATCGATTCCATTCAACCTTAATTGATTGTAAGCTTACTGGTGCACCAAATTCAAACGAAAATTTTATAATTCCAAATGTTTTCACTGTAAATGGTGATCAAACCAATGACTTATATAGTCTCTATGTCAATGGAGCAACAAAAATTAATTTCACAATTTTGAACCGTTGGGGTGAATCCATTTATACTGCTTCAGGAATATCGCCAACATGGGATGGAAAAAATTATGATGGAAAAGAATCAATTGATGGTGTTTATTATATTCAGTACCAAATTGAATTCGAAAACGGAAAAATCGAGAAAGGACAAAGTTTCATTCATTTAATACGAAATTGAGCCTTGCAATCTTTTCGCCAAGCCTTTAGATTTAAAACCAAAAAGCGACCTCAAATGAAGTCGCCTTTCCTTACCTAATCTTGCCTCAATTTTTTAAGACAAACTATTTCTCGAATTGTGGTTAAAGTAATTCCTATTTCAAAACCAACACTTGTCCAACGCGAACAGTGTTTGAGTGCAATTTGTTCAAGCGTTTCAATTCTTGAACTGATACACCTGTGTTCACAAATACACGGTAAAGTGTTTCACCTTCTTTGATCGTGTAAGTATCACCTCCTGCATAATTCGCTGAACTTTGAGTTGTGCGTGTTTGCGTTGTGGTACTTGATGTATTTGTGTTTTCAGTGTTCGTATTTGATGTTGATGCACTTGTTGATGTATTGTTTTGTGATGTATTTGACGTGCTTGCTGTTGTATTTGTGTTCGAAGTGTTTGGTTTGTTCACATTCGTTACAACTCGTGAACCTCCGTTGCTGTTATCAACTATGTAATTCGTGTTTGGTTTCACACCATTCTTCGGTGCTCCAACTTTGATAATCTTAAACTCTGTGCGGCGATTCATTTGGTGTTGATCATCCGAACAACTTGATTCATTTGTTGGTTCGCATCCACAATCGTTCTTCAATTGTGTTTCTCCATATCCTTTACCATAAATACGTGCTGGATTTTTGATGCGTGACTTGATGTAAGCTGCCGATGCTTTAGCACGACGATCCGATAAGCGCTCATTGTATGCCATTGTTTGACGACAGTCTGTGTGGGAACCTAACTCAATCTCCATTTCTGGGTAATCATTCATGATCTTAACAATCTTATCTAATTCAACCTTTGCATCAGCTCGGATGTTGTATCTATCTAAATCAAAGTAAATTGGGTTGATATCAAATGAGGAAGAAACATCCGTATTGATTACTGCTTCTTCTTTCTCCATGTAATCTTCCAATTCGATTAACCCTGATTTCTCATAAACACTTTTGTAATAAACGCGTTTTGGAAGGTAACCAGCTTTGTCCGCTAGAATGTTAAACGATAACTCATCGTAGATTTTCTTGTGGTTCAATGGCAAATAGAAATCTCCCTTCTCATCACTCACAATGTTTACCATTTCTTTTTGTGCTACATTGTCATAAAGGCGTAACTGAACTCCTGGCATTGGTTGATTTGTTACTTTGTCTTTGATCACAAAGTGCAATGCTAAGTTGTCTCCATTTCTTGGCATTGGTTTTCTTGCCAATGTAAGATCACGATTAATGACTCTTGTGTTAGCAGGAAGATCCTTTGTCGTGAATTGGTTTGCTCCATCTGTAAAACTGTCTCTGGTTGCTGTTAGTTTATAATCCATAAACCGTGTTGCATCCAAGCCAAAGTTGTAAATTCCTAGTTCGTTTGATTCTGTTGATGCCAGTTCTTTGTTGTTCTCATCTCTTAACACAACCGTTGTGTTTGGCAAGATTTCATTTGTATTAGCATCTGTGATAACTCCTTCCAAAAGCAATGGTAATGGAATTGGTTGGTTTAATTTAAATCCATAAATATCGTCATCTCCTTTTCCTTCGCTTCTATTTGAAACAAAGTATCCGTAAGTAGATTCAGGGTTCATGATTACTCCAAAATCATCAAAGCGCGAGTTCATTGGTGCACCTAAGTTTCTTAGTCCCAAAATTGCTGTTTGGTTCTCATTCAATTGGCCAACAAAGTTGTCTAATCCTCCTAGTCCAATGTGACCTTCTGATGCAAAAAACAACATATTGGTTGCTGAATGTACATTCGGGAAAAACTCATTCAACGTCGTATTTACAGATGGTCCCATGTTAATTGGTTCTCCAATTGTTCCGTTTGGTCCAACGGCAACTTTGTAGATGTCTGAACCTCCAAATCCGCCCGGGCGATCCGATGCAAAGAACATTGTTTTGCCATCTGCAGATAAGGTTGGGTGACCTGTTGAATATTGATCGTTGTTGATTGCTAGTTCTTTTTCATCCGTGATTTTCTTATCAACCAATTTTCCTTGGTAGATTTTCAAGCGCATCACTTTGTTTACATCCGTTGCTTTCTTTCCGTCTGTGTAATTGTTTCGTGTAAAATAAACCAAGTCATTCGCTTTGTCGTAAATAATTGGTCCATCGTGGTATTTTGTATTCTTTAATTTCTTTGTCTTACTTAAGTTCCCTGAGCCATCAACCGTACTAGTGTAAATGTTGTAGAACTTATTTGCTTGGCGATTGTAGGTATCGTCTGCTGCATATTTTGATTTGATGGCTGATGATACAAAAATCATATTGTCCTTGTAATAAGCAGCTCCCATGTCTGATGCAATCGTATTTACTGGGTCTTGTTTCACTAAAGTAAACGTTCCATCATCGGTTTGTAAATGCTCCAAGTTGTCATGTTCCAAGATCATTTTCTTAGTCACATCATTCTGACCGTATTTACTTTCGTATTTTGTTAATTGGCCTAAAGATCCCGCATAATCACCTACTTGACGACGAACAACGGCTGATCTAAGTAGTTGTTTTTGTGTAAGTTCAGTATTTCTACTTAAATAATTATACCAAATAACTGCTTTCTCATTGTCCTCGATCTTGTCGTAGCAATCCGCTAGCTTTACGCCAACCAAAGATGAATCCTTGCTGCGTTGCAAAACATCCTCATAAGCCTCGGCTGCATAATAATAAGCCATCTTGTTATAAAGCGCATTTGCTTCATTCAAGCGTGCTTGTTGCCCTAAGACCTGGAATCCTAAACCTAACGATACTAAAAGTAATACTCTTTTCATTTCAGTGATATTTGCTTATACTTTGTTTTTTAAAAGAATCGTGGAGAAACAATCGCTCCTTTCGTCATTCGACGTAAATCATAACTTAACATTATCTCATGCGTTCCGCCATTGTATCGAACCAACTTATTGGTCGAAATGTCAAAACCATAACCAATCTTAAATTGTGGTGAAATCTGATATTGCGCATAGATTCCAGCACTCTCCAACAAACGGTAATTTCCTGCTAACCAGAATTTATCGTAGAAGATAAACGCTAAAGATCCATCAACCGCTAAAGGCGCATTCTCCGTAATCTTTACCATTGCTGTTGGACGTAGCTTCAAGCGACGATTCACTTTAATTACTCCCCCAACTGTTGCGTAGTAATGTCTTTGTCTTAAGTGTGTTAAAGAATCAACTTTGCTCTTGTTTGGCTCTAAGATACGTGGAATGGATACACCCGCGAAGAACTTTTTTGATCGAAAATAAGCACCAGCTCCAATGTTTCCGCCCATCGTGTTGTTATACGATTGTAAATCTGGGTCGTTCGACGTTGTTGTTTGAAGCAAATTCAAATCTGCATTTAACATGTTTAAAACACCCTTCACACCAAATGAAAGACGCGAAACATCTTCCGAACGACGATTAATACGATTTCCAAATCTTAAGGTATAAGAAACATCGCCAGAAATCCATGATTGAGTTAATGGACCAACCTTGTCATTTAACAAACTCAAGCCAATACCTACCGCCTCATATTTCAATGGCGTATGCAACGACAACGTTGTGGACATCGGTGCTCCCTTCAAACCAACCCATTGTTGACGATGTAATGCAGTTATAGTAAACACGTCCCGGTTACCTGCGTATGCTGGATTATAGTGAAGCATATTGTCATTATATTGCGTGAATTGAACATCTTGCTGTGATAACACTTTAGACACCTGCAAAATTAATAATACACCTAAAACTAATTTAATTCTTTTCATTCTATTTTTAATATTGAGTAGTTTGTTTTAAATTGATTAATCTAATTTCTTATTTTTTAATATAAACATATCCTTTATAAATCTTACCAAATGCTGGATCAGACTCTTCTCCTCCCAATTTTACGATATAGAAATAAGTACCTTCTGGTAAAATATCTCCACCAACGTTCATGTTATTTTGAGAAACGCCATTCCAATCATTTGGATAATTTTTTGATTCATACACTTGAGCTCCCCATCTGTTGAAGATTACAACTTCAGTATTAGGATAAGCCTCTAAGTGTTGGATGTAGAACACATCATTTTGTCCGTTACCATTCGGTGTGAATGCTTCTGGGATAATAATTCCACAACTTCCAACTGTCACATCTGAATACGCAGTAGCCGAACAGCCATAAGTGTCAGTCGCAGTTACTCCGTAAGACCCACCCGAAGTTGAATTCACACTCTCAAGAACATAAGATGATCCAGTACCGATTTCAGAGTTATAGAAATCCCAAGTATAAGACAAGTCAAATGATGGAGACGCTACATTTATAGAAGCAGATTCATCCAAACATAAAGAAATATCATTTGCGTTTTCAATCGCAACTTCTGGTAATGGGTTTACAATCACATCGAATGAATATGTATTCACATTATCATGTATATCAATTGCAATATACGTGATTGTAGTTGTTCCTATTGGGAAAACACTGCCATTCTCTAAGTTCTCGGTCGGAGAAGAAGTCATTGTTACCGATTGAACACCACAGTTATCCGTTACTTCTGGTTCATCCCATGTTGTAGAAGAATTTAAACATCCATAAATAGTTTCCATAACCACATCTTCAATCTCAGGAGCCTCCGTGTCTTCTACAGTTACTGTGAATGAGCAATTTACAGAATTTCCAGCATCATCGCTGATTGTATAAAGAATAGTATGTGTTCCAACAGGTATAACTTCTGTTGGGTTATAAAGACTAGTTAAAGAATAATTCAAGTCGATATCACAATTATCTGTTGCAACTGGTAATGGCCAGTTAATAATCGCACCACAAATTGTTGGATCATTATCCACCACAATATTTGATGGACAAGTAACAACAATTGGACTGATTGTGTCTATTACCGTTACAATGAAACTTTGTGTTGTAGTATTTCCGTGAATATCAACCGCTGTATAAACCACTTCTTTCACACCAATTTCAAACTCTGAACCATTCGCTGGTAAAGAATTAAACATTTGAATGTCACAATTATCCGTTGCAACTGGTTCAATCCATGTTACAGGAATTGTACAACCATTTGCCGATGCAAAAGCAGTAATATTCGTTGGTATATTGCTTATTATTGGGTTTTCTGTGTCTGTAATAACAATAGTAAATATACATGTATCGGATAAATTTGCTCCGTCTGTTGCAACGTACATCACTGTTGTTGCACCAACTGGAAATAAGTCTCCATTTTGCAATCCTGTGATAGGAGAAGTGGAATACGTTGTTGTAAACGAACAATTGTCTGTCACTGTTGGTTCAGCCCAAGTTACAATCGCTCCACACTCGCTAGAATCAGCATTTATGTTGACACTTGCTGGACAACCACTATAAGTTGGCGCAACATTATCAATGATGGTAATAAATACTGTTGCTTGGTCACATGTAGACGGAAGCGGTGTTCCATCATCACATACTTCGTAAACGAAACTATCATTTCCACATGCTACTGTGCTATCTGGAGAATAAGTGATTGTACCATCTGTATTGATTGTTACCGTACCGTAAGTTGGTCCAGAAAGAATACTTAATGAAGAAGATGTAACATTTCCGTCAATATCAGAATCATTCCCAAGTACTGTTATTACAATTGAATCTGTAGCCGCTGTTGTAACCGAATCATTTACTGCAACCATAGTATCATTAACTGGAGTTACATTAATGATGATAATTGAAGTATCGCATAATGCTCCTGCGCAAGTAACAATGCAGAACTCGTCAATACCTACAAAGTTTTCATTTGGTTCATAAGTAACGCAGAATGTCGTTGGATCTAAAATCAATGTACCATTTGCAGGATTACCACATTCAGCTATCGATGTAATTGGATTCAAGAAGTTTGTCAATGTTCCCATACATACTTCAACGATTGTGTCTTCCAAAATTGAAATGTTAGTCGTATCTGTTGTTGGAACAACATTAACTGTTACTAAGGCATCGTCACAATTTGTTGGATTCAATACTTGACAAATTTGGTATGTCAATGTATATGTTCCTGCTGGTGCGTTTGGTGTTACATCGATTGTTCCGTTTGGATTCAATATCAATACTCCATTCGGATCTGCAATTGATTCTGTTAAGATAACATCCGTAGGATTTAAAACTGATCCATTCAATGAGTCATTTGCAAGTACGTTCACAACACCAACAGCTCCGTTCGTTCCATTGATTGGTCCAGCATTATCTATTGTTGCAATGATTTCTGCTGCATCAACTGTGATTACAACTTGTGCATCGTCACAGTTTGTTGGATTCAATACTTGACAAATTTGGTATGTCAATGTATATGTTCCTGCTGGTGCGTTTGGTGCAACATCAATTGTTCCGTTTGGATTTAATGTCAATACTCCATTTGGATCTGCAACTGATTCTGTTAAGATTACATCTGTTGGATTCACAACTGATCCATTCAATGAGTCATTTGCAAGTACGTTCACAACGCCAACAGCTCCATTCGTTCCGTTGATTGGTCCAGCATTGTCAATTGTTGCAATGATTTCTGCCGCATCAACTGTGATTACTACTTGTGCATCATCACAATTTGTTGGGTTCAATACTTGACAAATCTGGTATGTCAATGTATATGTTCCTGCTGGTGCGTTTGGTGTTACATCGATTGTTCCGTTTGGATTTAATGTCAATACTCCGTTTGGATCTGCAACTGATTCTGTTAAGATTACATCTGTTGGATTCACAACTGATCCATTTAATGAGTCATTTGCAAGTACGTTCACAACTCCAACAGCTCCGTTCGTTCCGTTGATTGGTCCAGCATTGTCTGTTGTTGCAATGATTTCTGCCGCATCAACTGTGATTACTACTTGTGCATTATCACAATTTGTTGGATTCAATACTTGACAAATTTGGTAAGTCAATGTATATGTTCCTGCTGGTGCGTTTGGTGCAACATCAATTGTTCCGTTTGGATTCAATGTCAATACTCCATTTGGATCTGCAATTGATTCTGTTAAGATTACATCCGTTGGATTTACAACTGATCCATTCAAGGAGTCATTTGCAAGTACGTTCACAACGCCAACAGCTCCATTCGTTCCGTTGATTGGTCCAGCATTGTCTGTTGTTGCAATGATTTCAGCCGCATCAACTGTGATTACTACTTGTGCATCATCACAATTTGTTGGGTTCAATACTTGACAAATTTGGTATGTCAAGGTATACGTTCCTGCTGGTGCGTTTGGTGCAACATCAACTGTTCCGTTTGGATTCAATGTCAATACACCATTTGGATCCGCAATTGATTCTGTTAAGATTACATCCGTTGGATTTACAACTGATCCGTTCAAGGAGTCATTTGCTAGTACGTTAACAACTCCAACAGCTCCATTCGTTCCATTGATTGGTCCAGCATTGTTTGTTGATGCAATGATTTCAGCCGCATCAACTGTGATTACTACTTGTGCATCGTCACAATTTGTTGGATTCAATACTTGACAAATTTGGTAAGTCAATGTATATGTTCCTGCTGGTGCATTTGGTGCAACATCAATTGTTCCGTTTGGATTCAATGTCAATACTCCATTTGGATCTGCAACTGATTCAGTTAAGATTACATCCGTTGGATTTACAACTGATCCATTCAAGGAGTCATTTGCAAGAACGTTAACTACTCCAACAGCTCCATTCGTTCCGTTGATTGGTCCAGCATTGTCTGTTGTTGCAATGATTTCTGCTGCATCAACTGTGATTACAACTTGTGCATCGTCACAGTTTGTTGGGTTCAATACTTGACAAATTTGGTAAGTCAATGTATATGTTCCTGCTGGTGCACTTGGAGCAACATCAACTGTTCCGTTTGGATTCAATGTCAATACTCCATTTGGATCTGCAATTGATTCTGTTAAGATTACATCCGTTGGATTTACAACTGATCCATTCAATGAGTCATTTGCAAGTACGTTCACAACTCCAACAGCTCCGTTTGTTCCGTTGATTGGTCCAGCATTGTCAATTGTTGCAATGATTTCTGCCGCATCAACTGTGATTACTACTTGTGCATCGTCACAGTTTGTTGGATTCAATACTTCACAAATTTGGTATGTCAATGTGTATGTTCCTGCTGGTGCGTTTGGTGCAACATCAACCGTTCCGTTTGGATTTAAAGTCAAGACTCCATTTGGATCTGCAACTGATTCAGTCAAGATTACTTCCGTTGGATTTACAACTGATCCATTCAATGAGTCATTTGCAAGTACGTTCACAACTCCAACAGCTCCGTTCGTTCCGTTGATTGGTCCAGCATTATCTGTTGTTGCAATGATTTCAGCCGCATCAACTGTGATTACAACTTGTGCATCGTCACAATTTGTTGGATTCAATACTTGACAAATTTGGTAAGTCAATGTATATGTTCCTGCTGGTGCATTTGGTACAACATCAATAGTTCCGTTTGGATTCAATGTCAATACTCCATTCGGATCCGCAATTGATTCTGTTAAGATTACATCCGTTGGATTTACAACTGATCCGTTCAAGGAGTCATTTGCTAGTACGTTAACAACTCCAACAGCTCCATTCGTTCCATTGATTGGTCCAGCATTGTCTGTTGATGCAATGATTTCAGCCGCATCAACTGTGATTACTACTTGTGCATCGTCACAATTTGTTGGATTCAATACTTGACAAATTTGGTAAGTCAATGTATATGTTCCTGCTGGTGCATTTGGTACAACATCAATAGTTCCGTTTGGATTCAATGTCAATACTCCATTCGGATCCGCAATTGATTCTGTTAAGATTACATCCGTTGGATTTACAACTGATCCGTTCAAGGAGTCATTTGCTAGTACGTTAACAACTCCAACAGCTCCATTCGTTCCGTTAATTGGTCCAGCATTGTCTGTTGTTGCAATGATTTCTGCCGCATCAACTGTGATTACAACTTGTGCATTATCGCAGATTGTTGGATTCAATACTTGACAAATTTGGTATGTCAATGTATATGTTCCTGCTGGTGCGTTTGGTGCAACATCAACCGTTCCGTTTGGATTTAAAGTCAAGACTCCATTCGGATCTGCAATTGATTCTGTTAAGATAACATCCGTAGGATTTAAAACTGATCCATTCAATGAGTCATTTGCAAGTACATTCACAACTCCAACAGCTCCGTTCGTTCCGTTGATTGGTCCAGCATTGTCTGTTGTTGCAATGATTTCAGCCGCTTCAACTGTTACCATTACATCTGCGAAATCACAATTTGATGTATTTAATATTTCACATATTTCATACGATACTGTGTAAGTGCCTGCTGGTGTACCTGCTGGAACTGTAACTGTGCCATTTGAATTAATTACTATGTAACCATTTGGTTCAACACCTGGGTTTAATGTAACATCCGCTGGAATTAAAACAACTCCATTCAATGAATCATTCACAAAGATATTTCCAAACGTGCTGCCTGATGCTCCATTGATGTTTGTATAAATATCATCAGTCCCAACTATTGGTGCTGGATCAACTTTAATTACAATTATCGCTGGATCACAATTCGTTGGATTCAAATTCTCACAAATTTGATATTCAATAATATACGTTCCTGCTGGTGTGCTCGATGGTATAACAACCATTCCAGTAGTTGGAACTAATGATGGAATTGGAGCACCCACATAACTTGGTGTTGCAGGAGTTACAACTGAACCTGTGATGTCAGCTACTACAACTGGTAATCCATTCAACGAATCGTTATCGTAAACTGAACCAACTGAGCTGCCTACTAAACCGTTAATTGGGCCATATATATCATCATTTGCAACGATTAATGCTGCATTTACTGTTACTGTTACAACTGCTTGATCACAGTTTGTTGGGTTCAAGTTCTCACAGATTTGGTATGTCAATGTATATGTGCCTGCTGGTGTGCCTGATGCAACCAAAACATTTGTGCCTGATAAAGTAACTCCCGGGTTGGTAGAAGATACAAACGTTGTTGTTACAGAAGATGCAACTACTGCAACTCCGTTCAACAAGTCATTTACAAGTACATTCGTATATGCTGTTCCACCTGTTAAACCATTTACTGGTGTTCCTGCATCGTCATTTGCGATGATTGGTGCAGCTACAACCGTGATTGTTACTAAACCACCATCACAGTTCGCTGGATTCAAGTTCTCACAAATTGTGTAAGTAACAGTGTAAGTTCCTGCTGGTGTATTTGGTGCAACATCTACCGATCCATTTGCATTTACAGTCAATACTCCTGTTGGAGTTGATGTAATTGTAACAGTTGATGTTGTCGCTGTTGCTCCATTCAACAAGTCATTTGTCAATACGTTTACTACGTTTGTCCCTCCTGTGATTCCGTTGATTGGTCCTGCTGTATCATCAGTTGCGATGATTGGTGCAGCTACAACAGTGATTGTTACTAATCCTCCATCACAGTTTGTTGGATTCAAGTTCTCACAAATTGTATAAGTAACAGTGTAAGTTCCTGCTGGTGTGTTTGGTGCAACATCTACAGATCCATTTGCATTTACAGTCAATACTCCTGTTGGTGCCGATGTAATCGTTACAGTTGATGTTGTTGCTGTTGCTCCATTCAATAAGTCATTTGTCAATACGTTTACAACGTTCGTACCTCCTGTGATTCCGTTGATTGGACCTGCTGTATCATCAGTTGCGATGATTGGCGCAGCCACAACAGTAATTGTTACTATACCACCATCACAGTTTGTTGGATTTAAGTTCTCACAAATTGTATAAGTAACAGTGTAAGTTCCTGCTGGTGTGTTTGGTGCAACATCTACAGATCCATTTGCATTTACAGTCAATACTCCTGTTGGTGCTGATGTAATCGTTACAGTTGATGTTGTTGCTGTTGCTCCATTCAATAAGTCATTTGTCAACACGTTTTCAACGTTCGTACCTCCTGTGATTCCGTTGATTGGACCTGCTGTGTCATCATTGGCAATGATTGGCGCAGCCACAACAGTAATTGTTACTAATCCACCATCACAGTTCGCTGGATTTAAGTTCTCACAAATTGTGTAAGTAACTGTGTAAGTTCCTGCTGGTGTGTTTGGTGCAACATCTACAGATCCATTTGCATTTACAGTCAATACTCCTGTTGGTGCTGATGTAATCGTTACAGTTGATGTTGTTGCTGTTGCTCCATTCAATAAGTCATTTGTCAACACGTTTACAACGTTCGTACCTCCTGTGATTCCGTTGATTGGACCTGCTGTGTCATCATTGGCAATGATTGGCGCAGCCACAACAGTAATTGTTACTAATCCACCATCACAGTTCGCTGGATTTAAGTTCTCACAAATTGTGTAAGTAACTGTGTAAGTTCCTGCTGGTGTATTTGGCGCAACATCTACAGATCCATTTGCATTTACATTCAATACTCCTGTTGGAGTTGATGTAATCGTTACAGTCGATGTTGTTGCTGTTGCTCCATTCAATAAGTCGTTTGTCAATACGTTTACAACGTTTGTGCCTCCTGTGATTCCGTTGATTGGTCCTGCTGTATCATCATTTGCGATGATTGGTGCAGCTATAACTGTGATTGTTACTAAACCACCATCACAGTTCGCTGGATTCAAGTTCTCACAAATTGTGTAAGTAACAGTGTAAGTTCCTGCTGGTGTGTTTGCTGCAACATCTACCGAGCCATTTGCATTTACAGTCAATTCTCCTGTTGGAGTTGATGTAATTGTTACCGTTGAAGTAGTTGCTGTTGCTCCATTCAACAAGTCATTTGTCAACACGTTTACTACGTTTGTCCCTCCTGTGATTCCGTTGATTGGTCCTGCTGTATCATCATTTGCGATGATTGGTGCAGCTACAACTGTAATTGTTACTAAACCACCATCACAGTTCGCTGGATTCAAGTTCTCACAAATTGTGTAAGTAACAGTGTAAGTTCCTGCTGGTGTGTTTGCTGCAACATCTACCGAGCCATTTGCATTTACAGTCAATTCTCCTGTTGGAGTTGATGTAATTGTTACCGTTGAAGTAGTTGCTGTTGCTCCATTCAACAAGTCATTTGTCAACACGTTTACTACGTTTGTCCCTCCTGTGATTCCGTTGATTGGTCCTGCTGTATCATCATTGGCGATGATTGGTGCAGCTACAACTGTAATTGTTACTAAACCACCATCACAGTTCGCTGGATTCAAGTTCTCACAAATTGTGTAAGTAACAGTGTAAGTTCCTGCTGGTGTATTTGGTGCAACATCTACCGATCCATTTGCATTTACAGTCAATACTCCTGTTGGAGTTGATGTAATTGTAACAGTTGATGTTGTCGCTGTTGCTCCATTCAATAAGTCATTTGTCAATACGTTTACAACGTTCGTCCCTCCTGTGATTCCGTTGATTGTTCCTGCTGTATCATCATTTGCGATGATTGGTGCAGCTACAACTGTGATTGTTACTAAACCACCATCACAGTTTGTTGGATTCAAGTTCTCACAAATTGTGTAAGTAACAGTGTAAGTTCCTGCTGGTGTGTTTGCTGCAACATCTACAGATCCATTTGCATTTACAGTCAATACTCCTGTTGGGGTTGATGTGATTGTTACCGTTGAAGTTGTTGCTGTTGTTCCATTCAATAAGTCATTTGTTAATACGTTAACTACGTTCGTACCTCCTGTGATTCCGTTGATTGGTCCTGCTGTATCATCATTTGCGATGATTGGTGCAGCCACAACAGTAATTGTTACTAAACCACCATCACAGTTTGTTGGATTCAAGTTCTCACAAATTGTGTAAGTAACAGTGTAAGTTCCTGCTGGTGTGTTTGCTGCAACATCTACAGATCCATTTGCATTTACAGTCAATACTCCTGTTGGAGTTGATGTAATTGTAACGGTTGATGTTGTCGCTGTTGTTCCATTCAACAAGTCATTTGTCAACACGTTTACTACGTTTGTCCCTCCTGTGATTCCGTTGATTGATCCTGCTGTATCATCATTTGCGATGATTGGTGCAGCTACAACTGTGATTGTTACATCAGCATAATCACAATTTGATGTGTTTAATATTTCACATATTTCATACGATACTGTGTATGTACCCGCTGGTGTACCTGCAGGAACTGTAATTGTACCATTTGAATTAATTACTACGTAACCATTAGGTTCAACACCTGGGTTTAATGTTACATCTGTTGGATTTAAAACAACCCCATTCAATGAATCATTCACAAAGATATTTCCAAACGTGCTGCCTGATGCTCCATTGATGTTTGTATAAATATCATCAGTCCCAACTATTGGTGCTGGATCAACTTTAATTACAATTATCGCTGGATCACAATTCGTTGGATTCAAATTCTCACAAATTTGATATTCAATAATATACGTTCCTGCTGGAGTACTTGCAGGGATAACAACCATTCCAGTAGTTGGAACTAATGATGGAATTGGAGCACCCAAATAACTCGGTGTTGCAAGAGTTACAACTGAACCTGTGATGTCAGCTACTACAACTGGTAATCCATTCAACGAATCGTTATCGTAAGCTGAACCAACTGAGCTGCCTACTAAACCGTTAATTGGGCCATACATATCATCATTTGCAACGATTAATGCTGCATTTACTGTTACCGTTACAACTGCTTGATCACAGTTTGTTGGGTTCAAGTTCTCGCAAATTTGGTATGTCAAGGTGTATGTGCCTGATGGTGTGCCTGATGCTACCAAAACATTCGTTCCTGATAAAGTAACTCCTGGGTTGGTAGAAGATACAAACGTTGTTGTTACGGAAGATGCAACTACTGCAACTCCATTCAACAAGTCATTTACAAGTACATTCGTATATGCTGTTCCACCTGTTAAACCATTCACTGGTGTTCCTGCATCATCATTTGCAACAATGCTTGCTGCATTAACTGTAACCGTAACAACTGCTTGATCACAGTTTGTTGGGTTCAAGTTCTCGCAAATTTGGTATGTCAATGTATATGTGCCTGATGGTGTGCCTGATGCAACCAAAACATTTGTTCCTGATAAAGTAACTCCTGGGTTGGTAGAAGATACAAACGTTGTTGTTACAGTAGATGCAACTACTGCAACTCCGTTCAACAAGTCATTTCCAAGAACATTCGTAAATGCTGTTCCACCTGTCAAACCATTCACTGGTGTTCCCGCATCGTCATTTGCAACAATGCTTGCTGCGTTAACTGTAACCGTAACAACTGCTTGATCACAGTTTGTTGAGTTTAAGTTCTCGCAAATTTGGTATGTCAATGTATATGTGCCTGATGATGTGCCTGATGCAACCAAAACATTCGTTCCTGATAATGTAACTCCTGGGTTTGTAGAAGATACAAACGTTGTTGTTACAGAAGATGCAACTACCGCAACTCCGTTCAACAAGTCATTTACAAGAACATTCGTAAATGCTGTTCCACCTGTCAAACCGTTTACTGGTGTTCCTGCATCGTCATTTGCAACAATGCTTGCTGCATTAACTGTAACCGTCACAACTGCTTGATCACAGTTTGTTGGGTTTAAGTTCTCGCAAATTTGGTATGTCAATGTATATGTGCCTGATGGTGTGCCTGATGCAACCAAAACATTCGTTCCTGATAATGTAACTCCTGGGTTTGTAGAAGATACAAACGTTGTTGTTACAGAAGATGCAACTACCGCAACTCCGTTCAACAAGTCATTTACAAGTACATTCGTATATGCTGTTCCACCTGTTAAACCATTCACTGGAGTACCAGCATCATCATTTGCAACAATGCTTGCTGCGTTAACTGTTACCGTTACAACTGCTTGATCACAGTTTGTTGGATTCAAGTTCTCGCAAATTTGGTATGTCAATGTATATGTGCCTGATGGTGTACCTGATGCTACCAAAACATTCGTTCCTGATAAAGTAACTCCTGGGTTGGTATAAGATACAAACGTTGTTGTTACAGAAGATGCAACTACTGCAACTCCATTCAACAAGTCATTTACAAGAACATTCGTAAATGCTGTTCCACCTGTTAAACCATTCACTGGAGTACCAGCATCATCATTTGCAACAATGCTTGCTGCGTTAACTGTAACCGTTACATCAGCAATATCACAGTTTGATGGATTTAAAATTTCACAAATCTCATATGTTACTGTGTACGTGCCCGCCGGTGTACCCGCTGGTACTGTAACTATACCATTTGAATTAATTACTACATAACCATTAGGTTCAACTCCTGGATTTAATGTTACAGATGTTGGATTTAAAACAACTCCATTCAACGAATCGTTAACAAATATATTTCCAAATGTACCACCTGAAAGACCATTGATATTAGTATAAACATCGTCCGTTGCAACAATTGGTGCAGGATCTACCTTAATTACAATAATAGCTGGATCACAATTTGTTGGATTTAAGTTCTCACAAATTTGATATTCAATAATATAAGTTCCTGCTGGAGTACTTGCAGGGATAACAACCATTCCAGTAGTTGGAACTAATGATGGAATTGGAGCACCCAAATAACTTGGTGTTGCAGGAGTTACAACTGAACCTGTGATGTCAGCTACTACAACTGGTAATCCATTCAACGAATCGTTGTCGTAAACTGAACCAACTGAGCTGCCTACTAAGCCGTTAATTGGGCCATACATATCATCATTTGCAACAATGCTTGCCGCGTTTACTGTAACCGTAACAACCGCTTGATCACAGTTTGTTGGGTTCAAGTTCTCACAGATTTGGTATGTCAAGGTGTATGTTCCTGATGGTGTGCCTGATGCAACCAATACATTTGTTCCTAATAATGTAACTCCAGGGTTTGTAGAAGATACAAACGTTGTTGTTACAGTAGATGCAACTACTGCAACTCCATTCAATAAGTCATTTCCAAGTACGTTTGTAAATGCTGTTCCGCCAGTCAAACCATTCACTGGAGTACCAGCATCGTCATTTGCAACAATGCTTGCTGCGTTTACTGTAACCGTAACAACTGCTTGATCACAGTTTGTTGGATT
The DNA here is from genome assembly GCA_965247975.1 of Crocinitomicaceae bacterium. Classification (GTDB taxonomy): domain Bacteria; phylum Bacteroidota; class Bacteroidia; order Flavobacteriales_D; family Crocinitomicaceae; genus Taishania. Next base: position 199,889 of record OZ252050.1, on the reverse strand, counting down.
CAAGTTCTCGCAAATTTGGTATGTCAATGTGTATGTGCCTGATGGTGTGCCTGATGCAACCAATACATTCGTTCCTGATAATGTAACTCCTGGGTTGGTAGAAGATACAAACGTTGTTGTTACAGTAGATGCAACTACTGCTAATCCATTCAATAAGTCATTTCCAAGTACATTCGTAAATGCTGTTCCACCTGTCAAACCATTTACTGGTGTACCCGCATCGTCATTTGCAACAATGCTTGCTGCGTTTACTGTAACCGTAACAACTGCTTGATCACAGTTTGTTGGGTTCAAGTTCTCGCAAATTTGGTATGTCAATGTATATGTGCCTGATGGTGTGCCTGATGCAACTAAAACATTTGTTCCTGATAATGTAACTCCAGGGTTTGTAGAAGATACAAACGTTGTTGTTACAGATGATGCAACTACTGCTAATCCATTCAATAAGTCATTTCCTAGAACATTCGTAAATGCTGTTCCACCTGTTAAACCATTCACTGGTGTTCCTGCATCATCATTTGCAACAATGCTTGCTGCGTTCACTGTAACCGTAACAACTGCTTGATCACAGTTTGTTGGGTTCAAGTTCTCACAGATTTGGTATGTCAAGGTGTATGTTCCTGCTGGTGTACCTGATGCAACCAACACATTTGTTCCTGATAATGTAACACCAGGGTTTGTAGAAGATACAAACGTTGTTGTTACAGAAGATGCAACTACTGCTACGCCATTCAAGAAGTCATTTACAAGTACGTTTGTAAATGCTATTCCACCTGTTAAACCATTTACTGGTGTTCCTGCATCATCATTTGCAACAATGCTTGCTGCGTCTACCGTAACCGTTACATCAGCAATATCACAGTTTGATGGGTTTAAAATTTCACAAATCTCATATATTACCATGTACGTGCCCGCCGGTGTACCCGCTGGAACTGTAACTGTGCCATTTGAATTAATTACTACGTAACCATTCGGTTCAACTCCTGGATTTAATGTTACAGATGTTGGATTTAAAACAACTCCATTCAACGAATCGTTAACAAATATATCGCCAAATGTACCACCTGAAATACCATTGATATTCGTATAAACATCGTCCGTTGCAACTATTGGTGCAGGATCTACTTTAATTACAATTATCGCTGGATCACAATTCGTTGGATTCAAATTCTCGCAAATTTGATATTCAATAATATAAGTTCCTGCTGGAGTATTTGCAGGTATAACAACCATTCCAGATGCTGGAATTAATGCTGGAATTGGAGCACCTGAATAACTTGGTGTCGCAGGTGTAACAACTGATCCTGTGATATTAGCTACTGCAACTGGTAATCCATTCAACGAATCGTTGTCGTAAACTGAACCAAAAGAACCACCAATTAAACCATTAATTGCGCCAGATACATCATCACTTGCAATAATAAGAGGAGCAGTAATTACAAAAGTCACAACTGCTTGGTCACAATTTGTTGGATTTAAGTTTTCACAAATTTGGTATGTTAATGTGTGTGTTCCTGCAGGTGTTCCAGGAGCAACCAAAACATTTGTTCCAGATAATGTAATACCAACATTTGAAGATGAAACGAAAGTTGTTGTCAATGATGATGCGACTACCGGTGTTCCATTCAACAAATCATTTGAAAGGACATTGGTATATGCTGTTCCACCGAGGTAACCATTCACCGAACCGCCATTGTCATTTATTGCTTCAATTGTTGCGGAATTAATAGTGACAGTCACTATTGCATTATCACAATTTGTTGGATTTGTTATTTCGCAAATTTGATAAGTTATGGTGTAAACACCAGCTGGAGTGCCGGAAGCAACATCCAAAGATCCATTGGAATTTATTGTTAGTGGACCTGTTGGCGTTGATGTTATCACGACTGTCGATGTTGTAGGAGTAGCTCCATTCAACTGATCATTACTTAGTACATTTATAACGTTCGTACCCCCACTTGTTCCATTTACAGTACCGGCATTATCATCGTTTGCACATATTACTAAATTCAAATTCAATGATGTGCCTGCTGTTGAACATGTGTTATCAGCTATGCTTCGAACTCTTAATGTATAAGAACCTGGTGCAAGACCTGAGAATGTTGTTCCTGCTTGGTAACTTGTTCCATTGTTAATACTGTATTCAACGCCTGCTTGTGCAGTGAATACGATTGTTCCAGTTGGTACAGCACATGTTGGTTGTGTTGCTGTTGCCGCTGGAGCGGATGGTGCGGTTGGAACGGCATTGATCGTAATGGATGCGCCTGCTGTTGAACATGTGTTATCAGCAATGCTTCGAACTCTTAATGTATAAGAACCTGGTGCAAGACCTGAGAATGTTGCTCCTGCTTGGTAACTCGTTCCGTTGTTAATACTGTATTCAACTCCTGCTTGTGCAGTGAATACGATTGTTCCAGTTGGTACAGCACATGTTGGTTGTGTTGCTGTTGCCGCTGGTGCGGATGGTGAGGTTGGAACTACATTGATCGTAATCGATGCGCCTGCTGTTGAACATGTGTTATCAGCGATGCTTCGAACTCTTAATGTATAAGAACCTGGTGCAAGACCTGAGAATGTTGTTCCTGCTTGGTAACTTGTTCCATTGTTAATACTGTATTCAACGCCTGCTTGTGCAGTGAATACGATTGTTCCAGTTGGTACAGCACATGTTGGTTGTGTTGCTGTTGCCGCTGGAGCGGATGGTGCGGTTGGAACGGCATTGATCGTAATGGATGCGCCTGCTGTTGAACATGTGTTATCAGCAATGCTTCGAACTCTTAATGTATAAGAACCTGGTGCAAGACCTGAGAATGTTGCTCCTGCTTGGTAACTCGTTCCGTTGTTAATACTGTATTCAACGCCTGCTTGTGCAGTGAATACGATTGTTCCAGTTGGTACAGCACATGTTGGTTGTGTTGCTGTTGCCGCTGGTGCGGATGGTGAGGTTGGAACTACATTGATCGTAATCGATGCGCCTGCTGTTGAACATGTGTTATCAGCGATGCTTCGAACTCTTAATGTATAAGAACCTGGTGCAAGACCAGAGAATGTTGCTCCTGCTTGGTAACTCGTTCCGTTGTTAATACTGTATTCAACTCCTGCTTGTGCAGTGAATACAATTGTTCCAGTTGGCACAGCACATGTTGGTTGTGTTGCTGTTGCCGCTGGAGCGGATGGTGCGGTTGGAACGGCATTGATCGTAATCGATGCGCCTGCTGTTGAACATGTGTTATCAGCGATGCTTCGAACTCTTAATGTATAAGAACCTGGTGCAAGACCTGAGAATGTTGTTCCTGCTTGGTAACTTGTTCCATTGTTAATACTGTATTCAACGCCTGCTTGTGCAGTGAATACGATTGTTCCAGTTGGTACAGCACATGTTGGTTGTGTTGCTGTTGCCGCTGGAGCGGATGGTGCGGTTGGAACGGCATTGATCGTAATGGATGCGCCTGCTGTTGAACATGTGTTATCAGCAATGCTTCGAACTCTTAATGTATAAGAACCTGGTGCAAGACCTGAGAATGTTGCTCCTGCTTGGTAACTCGTTCCGTTGTTAATACTGTATTCAACGCCTGCTTGTGCAGTGAATACGATTGTTCCAGTTGGTACAGCACATGTTGGTTGTGTTGCTGTTGCCGCTGGTGCGGATGGTGAGGTTGGAACTACATTGATCGTAATCGATGCGCCTGCTGTTGAACATGTGTTATCAGCGATGCTTCGAACTCTTAATGTATAAGAACCTGGTGCAAGACCAGAGAATGTTGCTCCTGCTTGGTAACTCGTTCCGTTGTTAATACTGTATTCAACTCCTGCTTGTGCAGTGAATACAATTGTTCCAGTTGGCACAGCACATGTTGGTTGTGTTGCTGTTGCCGCTGGAGCGGATGGTGCGGTTGGAACGGCATTGATCGTAATCGATGCGCCTGCTGTTGAACATGTGTTGTCAGCTATGCTTCGAACTCTTAATGTATAAGAACCTGGTGCAAGACCTGAGAATGTTGCTCCTGCTTGGTAACTCGTTCCGCTGTTAATACTGTATTCAACTCCTGCTTGTGCAGTGAATACGATTGTTCCAGTTGGTACAGCACATGTTGGTTGTGTTGCTGTTGCCGCTGGTGCGGATGGTGAGGTTGGAACTACATTGATCGTAATCGATGCGCCTGCTGTTGAACATGTGTTATCAGCGATGCTTCGAACTCTTAATGTATAAGAACCTGGTGCAAGACCTGAGAATGTTGTTCCTGCTTGGTAACTTGTTCCATTGTTAATACTGTATTCAACGCCTGCTTGAGCTGTGAATACGATTGTTCCAGTTGGTACAGCACATGTTGGTTGTGTTGCTGTTGCCGCTGGAGCGGATGGTGCGGTTGGAACGGCATTGATCGTAATGGATGCGCCTGCTGTTGAACATGTGTTATCAGCAATGCTTCGAACTCTTAATGTATAAGAACCTGGTGCAAGACCTGAGAATGTTGCTCCTGCTTGGTAACTCGTTCCGTTGTTAATACTGTATTCAACGCCTGCTTGTGCAGTGAATACGATTGTTCCAGTTGGTACAGCACATGTTGGTTGTGTTGCTGTTGCCGCTGGTGCGGATGGTGAGGTTGGAACTACATTGATCGTAATCGATGCGCCTGCTGTTGAACATGTGTTATCAGCGATGCTTCGAACTCTTAATGTATAAGAACCTGGTGCAAGACCTGAGAATGTTGTTCCTGCTTGGTAACTTGTTCCATTGTTAATACTGTATTCAACGCCTGCTTGAGCTGTGAATACGATTGTTCCTGTTGGTACAGCACATGTTGGTTGTGTTGCTGTTGCCGCTGGTGTGGATGGTGCGGTTGGAACTGCATTGATCGTAATGGATGTGCCTGCTGTTGAACATGTGTTATCTGCAATGCTTCGAACTCTTAATGTATAAGAACCTGGTGCAAGGCCAGAGAATGTTGCTCCTGCTTGGTAACTTGTTCCGTTGTTAATACTGTATTCAACTCCTGCTTGTGCAGTGAATACAATTGTTCCAGTTGGTACAGCACATGTTGGTTGTGTTGCTGTTGCCGCTGGAGCGGATGGTGCCGTTGGAACTGCATTGATCGTAATTGAAGAACCTGCCGTTGAACAAGTATTATCTGTTGTTGATCGAACTCTTAATGCATAAGAACCTGGTGCAAGACCTGAGAATGTTGTTCCTGCTTGGTAACTTGTTCCATTGTTAATACTGTATTCAACGCCTGCTTGAGCTGTGAATACGATTGTTCCTGTTGGTACAGCACATGTTGGTTGTGTTGCTGTTGCCGCTGGTGCGGATGGTGCGGTTGGAACTGCATTGATCGTAATGGATGTGCCTGCTGTTGAACATGTGTTATCTGCAATGCTTCGAACTCTTAATGTATAAGAACCTGGTGCAAGGCCAGAGAATGTTGCTCCTGCTTGGTAACTCGTTCCGTTGTTAATACTGTATTCAACTCCTGCTTGTGCAGTGAATACAATTGTTCCAGTTGGCACAGCACATGTTGGTTGTGTTGCTGTTGCCGCTGGTGCGGATGGTGCGGTTGGAACTGCATTGATCGTAATGGATGTGCCTGCTGTTGAACATGTGTTATCTGCAATGCTTCGAACTCTTAATGTATAAGAACCTGGTGCAAGGCCAGAGAATGTTGCTCCTGCTTGGTAACTCGTTCCGTTGTTAATACTGTATTCAACTCCTGCTTGTGCAGTGAATACAATTGTTCCAGTTGGCACAGCACATGTTGGTTGTGTTGCTGTTGCCGCTGGAGCGGATGGTGCGGTTGGAACTGCATTGATGGTAATGGATGCGCCTGCCGTTGAACATGTGTTGTCAGCTATGTTTCGAACTCTTAATGTGTAAGAACCTGGTGCAAGACCTGAGAATGTTGCTCCTGCTTGGTAACTCGTTCCATTGTTAATACTGTATTCAACGCCCGCTTGTGCAGTGAATACAATTGTTCCAGTTGGTACAGCACATGTTGGTTGTGTTGCTGTGGCCGCTGGAGCGGATGGTGCGGTTGGAACTGCATTGATCGTAATGGATGCGCCTGCTGTTGAACATGTGTTATCTGCAATGCTTCGAACTCTTAATGCATAAGAACCTGGTGCAAGACCTGAGAATGTTGCGCCTGCTTGGTAACTTGTTCCATTGTTAATACTGTATTCAACGCCTGCTTGCGCAGTGAATACAATTGTTCCAGTTGGCACAGCACATGTTGGTTGTGTTGCCGTTGCCGCTGGTGCGGATGGTGCGGTTGGAACTGCATTGATCGTAATCGATGCGCCTGCTGTTGAACATGTGTTATCTGCAATGCTTCGAACTCTTAATGTATAAGAACCTGGTGCAAGGCCTGAGAATGTTGCTCCTGCTTGGTAACTTGTTCCATTGTTAATACTGTATTCAACGCCTGCTTGCGCAGTGAATACAATTGTTCCAGTTGGTACAGCACATGTTGGTTGTGTTGCTGTTGCCGCTGGAGCGGATGGTGCGGTTGGAACGGCATTGATCGTAACGGATGCGCCTGCTGTTGAACATGTGTTATCAGCTATGCTTCGAACTCTTAATGCATAAGAACCTGGTGCAAGACCTGAGAATGTTGTTCCTGCTTGGTAACTTGTTCCATTGTTAATACTGTATTCAACGCCTGCTTGCGCAGTGAATACAATTGTTCCAGTTGGCACAGCACATGTTGGTTGTGTTGCTGTTGCCGCTGGAGCGGATGGTGCGGTTGGAACTGCATTGATCGTAACGGATGCGCCTGCTGTTGAACATGTGTTATCAGCTATGCTTCGAACTCTTAATGCATAAGATCCTGGTGCAAGACCTGAGAATGTTGTTCCTGCTTGGTAACTTGTTCCGTTATTGATACTGTACTCAACTCCTGCTTGTGTTGTGAACGTAATTGTTCCTGTTGGTACTGCACATGTTGGTTGTGTTGCTGTTACCGCTGGTGCAGATGGCGCAGTTGGAACAGCATTGATTGTAAGCGTCGCTCCGGCTGTAGAACAGGTATTGTCAATGATTCTTCTTACACGAAGTGCATAAGATCCGGTTGCAAGACCTGAGAATGTTGTTCCCGCTTGGTAACTTGTTCCATTATTAATACTATATTCAACCCCTGCTTGAGCTGTGAATACGATTGTTCCTGATGGCACTGCACAAGTTGGTTGGGTTGCCGTTGCGGCTGGTGCGGCTGGTGCGGTTGGTACTGCATTGATTGTTATTGTTGCTCCAGACGTGGAACACAAAGAATTTGTTAAACTCCTTACTCTTAACGCATAAGAACCCGGCGCCAAACCAGAAAAAGTTGCTCCCGCTTGATAACTTGATCCATTGTTGATGCTATATTCAACCCCTGCTTGCGGTGCAAAGTTAATTGTTCCTGTTGGCACTGCGCATGTTGGTTGTATAACGCTAGACGCTGTTGGCACAGCAGGAATATCAACTGTATAGGATGTGATACTTGAATAATTGCAACTCGTTGGACCATGCGAAACAGTAGCTGTTAGATTGAAGTTTGTTGTTCCGTTAGGTAATCCAGTAACACTTGGTGTTAAATTCGACGAAGCACTAGAAATTCCAAAAGCTGGAGATGCCGTCCATAGAAATGAAACGCTAGGATTAATCGTAATCGGTGTAGTAATTTGTGGAGTTGGTGGTACTTGAAAAATAGAAGCTGTGGACTGGGAGCATGACATGTCGTTAATAGCTGAGCTTATCGCACCCGAATTATAGGTTATCGATGACGGGGATCCACACTGTGTAGGTAAATTTGAAAAAGTTATTGTTGCATTTGTTAAAAAACCAACATCTATCGCTATACAGTCAAAAATTTGTACAGTCCAACCAGCTTCAGCAGCATTACAACCAATTAATGGTGACCAATTTATAGGTGTTGGAGCTGCCGGTGAAACGCCATAACTACCATATGTTCCGGTTAAAGGTGTTGCAGCGGTACAAACATTAAAATTATTTACTGAAGTAGTACTAAAACAAAAATTATTGATGTTATTCCCAGAATTACACACAGTATTTGGGGCTGGAGGATTTGGTGATAACAAAATAACTGGACTTCCGCATGAAGGAGGACCAATTAGATAAAATGCCAAATCCGACACATAAGTGTGTGTCGCTGAAAAACAAACTGAAATTTGAGTAGTAGCAGATATAATGGATTCTGGAGGTGGCGGGTTGTAATAAACAAAACTATTTGCTGCAACTGTTCCTGTAAGATCTGTACCATTACATGCAGTTGGGGTATTTGAAGTTGTAACTTCACCATTCATATTCCACACTAATGCCATGTGGCAAGCCACTAAAACATTTGCACTATTATAGATTTGTACACGGTATTGATCACTTGGCAAATTATTTAATGTTGAAGTAGCACCCGTAGTACTTGCATATGGTTCCCACGAAAAAGTTGTACTATTATGGTAAAACCAATTAAAAGTAAAAGGTCCGACCCCAGCAGGAGGTGTCGCAGTGAGACTACCTGCTTGCGTTGCAAGGCCTGGAGAACACCAAATATAAATAGGGTTATTGGGTGTGCCATTTGTATACGATGTCATACTTTGTCCAGAATTACCATTTGGGGTAATTTGTCCAAACAAGGAATATCCTAAAACTATAACAAAAATAAAAAGTAAAATATTTTTCATAATTAGTTCTGATTAGATAGTATCGTTTTTTGTTCAATAAGCAAAATTTGATAAGCAAGAAGTAAATCGATCGCCTCCTGATTATTTTCATTTTGATATAGTTGCAATTTGTAATCCAAATCAATTAACATATTGTTAATCTCTTCGAGCGTATAATCATCAATAGATTTTATTATCGGTTGTGTGGCAGGAACAAAAGGTGTCTGCTGAATATTGTTTTCAACTCCATTTGAACTATAAAATTTAACACCATTGCTTTCTGTATTTAAAAGAACAGGTGGTTCAACGGATTGCCCAAACATGAAATTATTAATTAACAAGAATGTGAAAATCAATAATCCTAATTGCAATTTTGTACCGTAAATTAAATTCATAATCTTTTGTTTAAATATAAATTCTGTGGATATATACGTCATCAATTGTAAATTGGTTACGTTCTAAATAAAACCCCAGTAAAATAGGGGCATACGGGAGTTAATAAAGAAATCATTGGATTTTAGATAGAAGTGTGAGTGTTGATTATTTAATAAAACGTAAACCAATAAGTTTCAATTTTTAAACAAATCTAATTCTATTGATGCGAGCTTTTTAAACTTAAAAAAATACTTTTTCAAGTGGAATTGTTAATAACCCCATCAAAATGTTGAAAACCAAAAGGCAGTTCCTTTCGAAACTGCCTTCTCTTACCTAACCTTGCCTAACAATTGAAACTACTATTTCAAGACAAATCATAAAGCAAATACTGCTGCACAAATCTTATTTCAGATTCGTACAGCAGATTTGCTATTTCTTTTCAATAAATAATGATTATAAATTTCCTATTTCAAAACCAACACTTGTCCAACACGAACAGTGTTCGAGTGCAATTTGTTCAAGCGTTTCAATTCTTGAACTGATACACCTGTGTTCACAAATACACGGTAAAGTGTTTCACCTTCTTTGATCGTGTAAGTATCACCTCCTGCATAATTCGCTGAACTTTGAGTTGTGCGTGTTTGCGTTGTGGTACTTGATGTATTTGTGTTTGCAGTGTTCGTATTTGATGTTGTTGCACTTGTTGATGTATTGTTTTGTGATGTATTTGATGTGCTTGCTGTTGTATTTGTATTCGAAGTGTTTGTGTTTTGCTTGTTCACATTCGTTACAACTCGTGAACCTCCGTTGCTGTTATCAACTATGTAATTCGTGTTTGGTTTCACGCCATTCTTCGGTGCTCCAACTTTGATAATCTTAAACTCTGTGCGGCGATTCATTTGGTGTTGATCATCCGAACAACTTGATTCATTTGTTGGTTCGCATTCACATTCAGCAATTTTCAATTGTGTTTCTCCATATCCTTTACCATAAATACGTGCTGGATTTTTGATACGTGACTTGATGTAAGCTGCCGATGCTTTAGCACGACGATCCGATAAGCGCTCATTGTATGCCATCGTTTGACGACAGTCTGTGTGGGAACCTAACTCAATCTCCATTTCTGGATAATCATTCATGATCTTAACAATCTTATCCAACTCAACCTTTGCATCAGCTCGGATGTTGTATCTATCTAAGTCAAAGTAAATTGGGTTGATTCCAAATGGTTCTGAACCATCTCCTTCACGTTCAACTATTGCTTCTTCCGTTTCCATGTAATCTTCTAGTTCGATTAACCCTGATTTCTCATAAACACTTTTGTAATAAACGCGTTTTGGAAGGTAACCAGCTTTGTCCGCTAGAATGTTAAACGATAACTCATCGTAGATTTTCTTGTGGTTCAATGGCAAGTAAAAATCTCCCCTCTCATCACTCACAATGTTTACCATTTCTTTTTGTGCTACATTGTCATAAAGACGTAACTGAACGCCTGGCATTGGTTGATTTGTTACTTTGTCTTTGATCACAAAGTGCAATGCTAAGTTGTCTCCATTTCTTGGCATTGGTTTTCTTGCCAAGGTAAGGTCACGATTGATGACTCTTGTGTTAGCAGGAAGATCCTTTGTCGTGAACTGGTTTGCTCCATCTGTAAAACTGTCTCTGGTTGCTGTTAGTTTATAATCCATAAATCTAGTTGCATCCAAGCCAAAGTTGTAAATTCCGAGTTCATTTGATTCTGTTGATGCCAGTTCTTTGTTGTTCTCATCTCTTAACACAACCGTTGTGTTTGGCAAGATTTCGTTTGTATTAGCATCTGTGATAACTCCTTCCAAAAGCAATGGTAATGGAATTGGTTGGTTTAATTTAAATCCATAAATATCGTCATCTCCTTTTCCTTCGCTTCTATTCGAAACAAAGTATCCGTAAGTAGATTCAGGGTTCATGATTACTCCAAAATCATCAAAGCGTGAGTTCATGGGTGCGCCTAAGTTTCTTAGTCCCAAAATTGCTGTTTGGTTCTCATTCAATTGGCCTACAAAATTGTCTAATCCTCCAAGTCCAATGTGACCTTCTGATGCAAAAAACAACATATTGGTTGCTGAATGTACATTTGGGAAAAACTCATTCAACGTCGTGTTCACGGATGGTCCCATGTTAATTGGTTCTCCAATTGTTCCGTTTGGTCCAACGGCAACTTTGTAGATGTCTGAACCTCCAAATCCGCCCGGGCGATCCGATGCAAAGAACATTGTTTTGCCATCTGCAGATAAGGTTGGGTGACCTGTTGAATATTGATCGTTGTTGATTGCTAGTTCTTTTTCATCCGTGATTTTCTTATCAACCAATTTTCCTTGGTAGATTTTCAAGCGCATCACTTTGTTTACATCCGTTGCTTTCTTTCCGTCTGTGTAATTGTTTCGTGTAAAATAAACCAAGTCATTTGCTTTGTCGTAAATAATTGGTCCATCGTGGTATTTTGTATTCTTTAATTTCTTTGTCTTGCTTAAGTTCCCTGAGCCATCAACCGTACTTGTGTAGATGTTGTAGAACTTATTTGCTTGGCGATTGTATGTATCGTCTGCTGCGTATTTTGATTTAATCGCTGATGATACAAAAATCATATTGTCCTTGTAATAAGCAGCTCCCATGTCTGAAGCAATCGTATTTACTGGGTCTTGTTTCACCACTGTAAACGTTCCATCATCCGTTTGTAAATGTTCCAAGTTGTCATGCTCCAAGATCATTTTCTTAGTGACATCATTCTGACCGTATTTACTTTCGTATTTTGTTAATTGGCCTAAAGATCCTGCATAATCACCTACTTGACGACGAACAACAGCTGATCTAAGTAGTTGTTTTTGTGTAAGTTCGGTGTTTCTACTTAAATAATTATACCAAATAACTGCTTTCTCATTGTCCTCGATCTTGTCGTAGCAATCCGCTAACTTTACGCCAACCAAAGATGAATCCTTGCTGCGTTGCAAAACATCCTCATAAGCCTCTGCTGCATAATAATAAGCCATCTTGTTATAAAGCGCATTTGCTTCATTCAAGCGTGCTTGTTGCCCTAAGACCTGGAATCCTAAACCTAACGATACTAAAAGTAATACTCTTTTCATTTCAGTGATATTTGCTTATACTTTGTTTTTTAAAAGAATCGTGGAGAAACAATCGCCCCCTTCGTCATTCGACGTAAATCATAACTCAACATAATCTCATGCGTTCCACCATTGTATCGAACCAACTTATTGGTCGAAATGTCAAAACCATAACCAATCTTAAATTGTGGTGAAATCTGATATTGCGCATAGATTCCAGCACTCTCCAATAATCGGTAATTTCCTGCTAACCAGAATTTATCGTAGAAGATAAAAGCTAAAGATCCATCAACCGCCAATGGCGCATTCTCCGTAATTTTTACCATTGCTGTTGGACGTAACTTCAAGCGACGATTTACTTTAATTACTCCTCCAACTGTTGCGTAGTAATGTCTTTGTCTTAAGTGTGTTAACGAATCAACTTTGCTCTTGTTTGGCTCTAAAATGCGGGGAACAGAAGCTCCAGCAAAGAAATGCTCGGATCTATAATAAATACCAGCTCCAACGTTTGCTCCTATCGTATTGTTGTATGCTTGCAAATCTGGATCATCAGATGTAGTGGTTTGCAATCTGTCCAAATCAGCATTCAACATATTAACGATTCCTTTGATACCAAAAGAAAGACGTGGTATTTCTATATTTCTAGGATTAATTCGCGTTCCAAATCTCAAAGTATACGAAAGGTCTCCTGAAATCCAGGACTGTGTTAACGGACCAACTTTGTCATTCAACAAACTTAATCCCACACCCAAAGCTTCATACTTCAATGGCGTATGCAAAGATAAGGTTGTAGACATTGGGGCTCCTTTCAATCCAACCCATTGCTGACGGTGCAACGCAACAATATTGAACACATCACGATTTCCAGCATAAGCCGGATTGTAATGAAGCATATTATCATTGTATTGCGTGAATTGAACATCTTGTTGTGCTACCACAACATTTGAACCCAAAACGATCAAACCTACCAAAAATAATTTTATTGTTTTCATATAACTTCTATAAAAGTACATCTGTTAGAACAAATCTAACAGATGAACTTAATTTAAATTTATTTCTTAATGTAAACGTATCCTTTATAAATTTTACCAAAGGTTGCATCTGTCTCTTTTCCACCAAGTTTGATGATGTAGAAGTAAGTACCTTCTGGTAACTGATCTCCCGCAATATTCAACTTGTTAATAGAAACTCCAGCCCAATCGTTTTTATAATCATCAGATTTGTAAACCATTGATCCCCATCGGTTAAAGATAATCACTTCGGTATTAGGATAAGACTCAAGGTTATCAATGTAGAACACCTCATTTTGTCCGTTTCCATTCGGTGTAAACGCTTCTGGAATTCTAATTCCACAATTGTCTACAACTACTTCAACCAAATCGCTTGCTGAACAACCATTTCCATCAGTTACTTGAACCGTGTAATCACCCTCATCGTCAGCACTTACTCCATTAATTGCGTAAGATGAACCTGTTCCTACAACTGTATTAAACAAGCTCCAAGTATAGTTCAATGACGAAGATGGATTCTCAACACTTAACGTAGCTGACTCACCAAGACAAAGTTCAATTTTACTTGAGCCACTGATAGAAACCGTTGTAGAACTGTTAATAACAACATCAAACGAATAAGTTGTTGAGTTACCATTTACATCAATCGCTTCGTAAGTCACTGTTGTTGTACCAACAGGGAACACACTACCACTTTGTGGATTTGGAATTGTTGTGGAAGTAATAATTACTTGATCTACACCACAGTTATCCGTAATTGTTGGCTCGATCCATGTTGTTGGAGTATTTGCACAACCATTCACTGGAGATGTTGGTAAACCTGCTATCACCGGTGCCTCATTATCTTCAACAGTTACAGTGAATGAACAAATTACCTCATTTCCACTATCATCAGTGATAGAATAAACAACATCATGCACACCAACCTCTAGTAAATCACCAAGTTGGTATTCACTAGTTACAATATACTCTAATGTATTATCACAATTATCTGTTGCAACTGGTAAAGGCCATGCTGCTGTTGCACCACAAACTCCAGGGTCACTTGAAATTGTAATATCAGAAGGACAACTTACCATAACAGGAGCAATAGTGTCTAACACTGTTACTGTGAAAGTATGCGTCAGAATATTTCCATTTACATCAACGCTCGTAATTGTTACTTCAGTTGAATCAGGTGTGAACACTGAGCCATTAACATGTGATGATGTTGTGGTTGCAATACCACAATTATCTGTTATTATTGGATCAGACCAAGTTACTTGTATAGCACAACTTGATTGAGTCGCATAAACCGTGATGTCTCCAGGAGCATTTGTCATTACAGGATCTTCAGTGTCCGTAACTATCACATTAAATGTGCATGTATCACTTAAGCCCGATTGATCAACCACAATGTAAGTCATGGTTGTTGTACCAACAGGGAACAAACTATCAATTCCAAGATTTAGTGTCGGAAACGAAGAAACAGTTACAGTATAACCACAGTTATCAAAAACCGTTGGTTCAATCCATGTTGCAACTGCACCACAAACTCCTGGATCGTTTTCTAAGTTCAAATCAACAGGGCACAAGTTAAATACTGGCGCTTGAGAATCTACAACCGAAACAACAAACTCACATGTGTCTGAATTTCCAGCGGCATCCGTTGCAACTAAAATCACATTATGATTTCCAACTGGGAAGACATTCCCATTCGGGAAATTAGAAGTTACGAACACGTTATTTCCTCCACAATTGTCTTGAACTACTGGAGTTGGCCAATATACTTGAGCCCAACATGTATTTACAAATGCATCAACAACAATAGTATCTGTTGGACAGTTAGCAAATGTTGGAGGCGTAACATCGTTTAAGTTAATAATCACCGTTGCTGTATCAGAAGAAACTGCATCACAAATTACATACGTAAAGCTATCTGTTCCGCAACCTGTTTCGTCTGGAACATAAGTAATTGTGCTATCTGGATTAATGATAGCAACACCCGCGCTTGGTTGAGTTACAATATTAAAACATGTTATTGGAAGTGGAGTTAAATCGTTATCCAAGACATCAACGATTACTGGAGTGTCAGAATCTGTTGCTGTAACGTCATCAATAGCGTCGATACTTTCGGCATCTCCAGTTACATTAATGTAAACCATCGCTGTATCACATAAAACTGGATTTCCATTATCACAAATAACATACTCAAATGAGTCAAGACCAACAAATCCCGGGTTTGGATTGTAAGTAATTGTTCCAGTAGATAGATTTACATTCGCTAATCCATTATCTGGTTCATCAATAATTGTTGGATTTCCAAGTACATCTCCATTAGGATCTGAATCATTGTTCATCACTTCAATTGTAATTGGCGTTACTTCAGGAGTAGATGCATAATCATCTGTTGCAATTGGTGCAACATTTGGCTCGTCAACTACTGGACTGATTACAATTGTTATAACAGCATTGTCACATAAGTTTGGTGTTCCTCCGTCACAAATTGTGTAAGGAATAGTCACCGTACCTGTGAATCCTGGAGGTGGATAATAAATTACTTCACCATTCACAATTCCTAAAGCATTCCCCGTAATCACACCTCCTGACAATGGTAATCCTGTCAAAACTCCAGTTAATACATCGCCATCTGCATCAAAATCGTTTGCGAATGGGTTAATTGTAACTGTTGGTGTATTAATTGGTGCTGTTGTAAAATCATTATTCGCTACCGGTGGATTGTTGTTTCCGCTTGAAGGATCAATTACTGTAACAGTAATCGTTCCTTGATCACATAAGCTTGTAACTTGGAATTGACTTGAATCACAAACTTCGAAAGTTATTGTAATATCACCAACAAATCCTGAATCAGGAATAACTGTAATTGTTCCGTTTCCGTCAATTGTATATGTTCCGTTTAGAACTGTTGAAGGATCTTGATAATCATAAGTCAATGGATTGTTCTCAGGATCTGATGTTCCTGCTCCAACGTTCACACCAACTGGTGTATTAATTGTTGTAACAACATCCACATTTGTCGTTGTTGGCGCATCATTCACTGGAGTAACATCGATAACCACGATTGCTGTATCACATAAAACTGGGTTACCTGTATCACAAATAACGTAAGTTATTGTATCTGGTCCGTTGTAGTTTGGATCTGGAGTATATGTAAATGTACCATCTCCATTATCTACAACATCACCATGATTTGGTCCATCGATAATTGTTGGGTCACCCAAATTATCTCCATTTGGATCTGAATCGTTACCTACAACATCAAATGTAATTTCTTCATCCTCAGGTGTTGTTATTGGATCATCCTGTGCAACTGGTGCATCATTGTCTGGTATAAAGTTTATTACTACCATAGCTGTATCACACAATACTGGATTTCCATTATCGCAAATCACATACAACAATGTGTCTGGATCAGTTGTCCCTGGGAATGGTGTATAAGTTATTGAACCATCTGAATTAACAACAGCCGTTCCATCCACTGGTCCATTAATAATTGTTGGATTTCCAAGAACATCTCCATCAGGATCTGAATCATTGTCCATCACGGCAATTACTACTTGAGTACCTTCTGGAGTTGTTGCGTAATCATCCGTTGCAATTGGTGCAACATTTGGCTCATCAACTACTGGACTGATTACGATTGTAATAACAGCATTATCACATAAGTTTGGTGTTCCACCGTCACAAATTGTGTAAGGAATAGTCACCGTACCTGTGAATCCTGGAGGTGGATAATAAATTACTTCACCATTCACAATTCCTAAAGCATTCCCCGTAATCACACCTCCTGACAATGGTAATCCTGTCAAAACTCCAGTTAATACATCGCCATCTGCATCAAAATCGTTTGCGAATGGGTTAATTGTAACTGTTGGTGTATTAATTGGTGCTGTTGTAAAATCATTATTCGCTACTGGTGGATTGTTGTTTCCGCTTGAAGGGTCAATTACTGTAACAGTAATCGTTCCTTGATCACATAAGCTTGTAACTTGGAATTGACTTGAATCACAAACTTCGAAAGCTATTGTAATATCACCAACAAATCCTGAATCAGGAATAACTGTAATTGTTCCGTTTCCGTCAATTGTATATGTTCCGTTTAGAACTGTTGAAGGATCTTGATAATCATAAGTCAATGGATTGTTCTCAGGATCTGATGTTCCTGCTCCAACGTTCACACCAACTGGTGTATTAATTGTTGTAACAACATCCACATTTGTCGTTGTTGGCGCATCATTCACTGGAGTAACATCGATAACCACGATTGCTGTATCACATAAAACTGGGTTACCTGTATCACAAATAACGTAAGTTATTGTATCTGGTCCGTTGTAGTTTGGAATTGGAGTATATGTAAATGTACCATCTCCATTATCTACAACATCACCATGATTTGGTCCATCGATAATTGTTGGGTCACCCAAATTATCTCCATTTGGATCTGAATCGTTACCTACAACATCAAATGTAATATCTTCATCCTCAGGTGTACTTACTACATCATCCTGTGCAACTGGTGCATCATTGTCTGGTATGAAGTTTATTACTACCAAAGCTGTATCACACAATACTGGATTTCCATTATCGCAAACTACATAAAGTAATGTATCTGGATCTGTTATCCCAGGGAACGGTGTATAAGTTATTGAACCATCTGAATTAACATCAGCAGTTCCATCTTCTGGTCCATCAATAATTGTAGGATTTCCAAGAACATCTCCATCAGGATCTGAATCATTGTCCATCACGGCAATTACTACTTGAGTACCTTCTGGAGTTGTTGCGTAATCATCCGTTGCAATTGGTGCAACATTTGGCTCATCAACTACTGGACTGATTACAATTGTAATAACAGCATTATCACATAAGTTTGGTGTCTGTCCATCACAAATAAGATATGGGATAGTAACCTCTCCTGTAAATCCTGCTGGTGGGAAATAAATCACTTCACCATTTACTAAAAGTGCTGTACCTACAACAGAACCACCAGAAGTAGGAAGTCCAGTCATACTAACTGTCAAGTTATCACCATCAGCATCAAAATCATTCCCTAATGGATTAACAATAACCTGAGGTGTGTTTACTGGAACCGTTGCAAAATCATTATTCGCTACTGGTGGATTGTTGTTTCCGCTTGAAGGGTCAATTACTGTAACAGTAATCGTTCCTTGATCACATAAGCTTGTAACTTGGAATTGACTTGAATCACAAACTTCGAAAGTTATTGTAATATCTCCAACAAATCCTGAATCAGGAATAACTGTAATTGTTCCGTTTCCATCAATTGTATATGTTCCGTTTAGAACTGTTGAAGGATCTTGATAATCATATGTCAATGGATTGTTCTCAGGATCTGATGTTCCTGCTCCAACATTTACACCAACTGGTGTGTTAATTGTTGTAACAACATCCACATTTGTCGTTGTTGGCGCATCATTCACCGGTGTAACATTGATTACAACGACCGCTGTATCACACAATACTGGTGATCCATTGTCACATACAACATAAGTAAATGTGTCTGGTCCGTTGTAGTTGGTGTCTGGTGTATAACTAATTGTACCATCTGGCAATACAATAGCATCTCCGAAATCCGGAGCATCGATAATCGTTGGGGCACCCAAATTATCTCCATTTGGATCTGTATCGTTAGCTAAAACATCAATAATAACTTCTGTGTCTTCTGGTGTACTTACTATATCATCTTGTGCAACTGGCGCATCATTGTCTGGTATGAAGTTTATTACTACCATAGCTGTATCACACAATACTGGATTTCCATTATCGCAAATCACATACAACAATGTGTCTGGATCTGTTGTCCCTGGGAATGGTGTATAAGTTATTGAACCATCTGAATTAACATCAGCAGTTCCATCCGCTGGTCCGTCAATAATTGTTGGATTTCCAAGAACATCTCCATCAGGATCTGAATCATTGTCCATCACGGCAATTACTACTAGAGTACCTTCTGGAGTTGTTGCATAATCATCCGTTGCAATTGGCGCAACATTTGGCTCGTCAACAACTGGACTGATTACGATTGTTATAACAGCATTGTCACATAAGTTAGGCGTCTGTCCATCACAAATAATATACGGTATAGTAACCTCTCCTGTAAATCCTGCTGGTGGGAAATAAATCACTTCACCATTTACTAAAAGTGCTGTACCTACCACAGAACCACCAGAAGTAGGAAGTCCAGTCATACTAACAGTCAAGTTATCACCATCAGCATCAAAATCATTCCCTAATGAATTAACAATAACCTGAGGTGTGTTTACAGGCACTGTTACAAAATCATTATTCGCTACTGGTGGATTGTTGTTTCCGCTTGAAGGGTCAATTACTGTAACAGTAATCGTTCCTTGATCACATAAGCTTGTAACTTGGAATTGACTTGAATCACAAACTTCGAAAGTTATTGTAATATCACCAACAAATCCTGAATCAGGAATAACTGTAATTGTTCCGTTTCCATCAATTGTATATGTTCCGTTTAGAACTGTTGAAGGATCTTGATAATCATAAGTCAATGGATTGTTCTCAGGATCTGATGTTCCTGCTCCAACGTTCACACCAACTGGTGTGTTAATTGTTGTAACAACATCCACATTTGTCGTAGTTGGTGCATCATTCACTGGAGTAACATTAATTACTACCATTGCTGTGTCACACAAGCTTGGCAATCCATTGTCGCAAACAACATAATAGAACGTATCCGTGCCATTGAAGTTTGGATTTGGATCATACAAGAATCCACTACCAATCGGTGTAACAACTCCGTTGTTTGGTCCTTGACCTAAAATGATTGTCGGGTTATTTAAATTATCTCCGTCTGGATCTGAATCATTGTCAAGCACTGCAATAACAACATTTACATCCTCAGGTGTTGAAACATAATCATCAGTAGCAATTGGCGCTACATTTGGCTCGTCCACAACTGGAACAACATATACAAAAATTGTATCTGTATCACAAGCACCATCCGGATCACATACAGTGTAAAGAATAGTATCAACACCTGTGAAATCAGGATTTGGATCAAAAGTTACTGTTCCGTCATTGTTATTTGTGATAGTACCATTTGGTGAAGTCGTTGTAACTAAATCTACGTCTAAGACGTCACCATCCACATCGAAATCATTCGCAATTGCATTCACTGTCACAGTAACGTCTTGTGGCGTTGTCGTCTGATCTGTATTTGCAATTGGTGCATGATTTATGCCGCCGGTTGTATCAACCACTGTAATTGTAATTAAACCTTGATCACACAATACAGTGACAGGATAAATACTTTCATCACACACCGTGAAAGGAATGGTAATTGTTCCAGTAAAGCCTGTTGGAGGCGTAACCGTTATTGTTCCATTTCCATCTACTGTAAATGTGCCACCATTCGTTGCTGAACCAAAAGAGTACGTTAATGGATTATTCTCAGGATCTGATGTTCCTGCTCCAACGTTTACGCCAATTGATGTATTGATTGAAGTAACAACATTCACATCGTTTGTTGTTGGTGCATCGTTAACTGGTGTAACAATAATATTAATGTATGTTGTATCACAAACACCACTAGCTGTGCAAGAAACTAAACATGCTTGATCTGTACCATTAAAATTCCAATTTGGCGTATATGTATAGCATGTTGGTCCTTCGCTTGGGTTAGGCACAAATGTGCCATTTGAAGGTCCACCAGCACCACATGGAAGCACAGACACAATTGGATCTAACAAATTAGCTAAAGTATCTGTACAAATTGTTATTGGCGTGTCTTCAGGGGTAGAAATGTTAACAATCTCAGGAGCCGGCACAACCACAATAGTTACAAGCGCTGTATCGCAATTTGAATTTGCAGGAATAGCAGCAGTTTCACAAATTTGATAAACAACAATATATGATCCTGCGGGCGTACCTGGCTCAACAGTAATTGTACCGTTTGGATTGATATAAACCTGTAAAGGCGATGTGCTTAGTGAATTCCAGTTAGGATCAAGAGTTAAATCCCCAGGCACAACTGGTGCACCATTCAAAGAATCATTTGCAAAAATATTTCCAAAGTTTGGTGAACCATTTGTTCCATCAATTGGACCATAAATATCAGCATTAGCAATGATCGGTGAAGAAACTACCGTCACGAGAACTGAATCATCATCGCAATTTCCTGGGTTCAATACTTCACAAACTTGATAGTACAACACGTAAAGTCCTGGAGGGGTTCCTGGATCAACATCTATACTTCCATCAGGATTCAAAGTCAACTCAGGATCTGAATTTGGTAATGTAGTTACTGTTACATCACTGGCTTGCCCTGGCAAAATTGGCAAGGTATTTAATGTATCGTTTGTAAGAACATTGATAATACCATTTTGACCTGCTAACACTGGACCAGCGATATCAATCACTGCATCTATTACAGGAGGATCTACTTTAATTTCAATAGAATCTTGGTCACAATTTGCAAGGTTTAAAACTTCACAAATTTGATAATAGATATAATATGTTCCACCTGGCGTATTAGCCGGAACGCTTACAATTCCTGTTAGTGTATCTAATACAGGAACATTCGCGCCTAAAAAAGCAGGCGTTGCACCAGTAATGATTGAACCATCAATTTGAGAAACAATCACTGGAGCCCCATTCAACGAGTCATTCTCTAAATAAGCATTCCCTAAGTTAGGAGCACCCGTTGTTCCGTTAGAAGCGTAATAAAAATCATAATTTGCAATAATTGGAGAAGCACCAACAACTACTGTTACAGTTGCAGTATCACAATTATTTAAATTCTGACCTGTTGTTGTTGCCTCACAAATTGTATAAGGCAACGTGTAAGTACCCGCTGGTGTTCCTGGTGAAACAAAAACCTCGCCAGTGACTGTATTGATTTGAATCGGATTACCAGGCACCACTGACGCTGTAATAACAACGTCAGAAGGATTAGGAAGTATAATAACACCACCCAATAAATCATTCCATAAGATATTTCCAACTATTCCGCCAGCAATGGTGGCTGAGAAAGAATCACTAACCGCATCAATACAATTAGAGCCAGTGTTATCGTAATTACTTGCATAAATATCAGTAATGTTTCCATTGTCGATTGAATTTCCGAAGTCACCAAATCCCATTCCCGGTTGAGACGAGTCTGGATCTACTCCATTAATAAAGAGTCTAACCCCTGCCACACAACCTCCAGGTAATGTAAAATGGAAAATTAACAACTCTTGATTTGCAACAAGGTTTGTCAATGCGCCCAAAGAACCTACACCATGGAAATCATTTTGAGGTTGAATACTTGGAGCGTAAATCAACGAGTTATCGTTCCAACCACCTCCCGCAACAGGAGTAAGGTTTGGCAAAGGTGTATTCGCAACACTTGCTGGAACCACAACTGAAATTTGAGACGGCCCCCATGTGAAGTTATTCTGAGTAAAATTAGGTAAACAATATACCTCATACCTATTCAATCCAGAATTATACTTCAGGGTGAACTCCATGCTCTGCTGCGCGAGACCAATATTGGCCACAAGTAGCAAAAACCCGAAAAACAATCTTTTTAAATTCATCATTACTTAATTAGTGATTATTATAGTTTAGTTTGGTGTTTGTTCAAAAAAGACATTAAAATTGTAAACAGTCGTAGTATTAAAACCGATGTATTTATTTACGACATTGAATAAAACAAAGGCCAAATCATTTCCAGCACCTCCTTGATACTTAACCTTTGCATCAAGATTCACATCCCCGTTAGAATATACCGGAATTGCAAGATCAAAGTTAGGATTGTCCAAGGTGTTAGTTGGATAATTCAAAACTGCTTGAAGATTTGTTGATAAATCATTTTGTGGCCCTTGATATTTAACTTGTCCATTTGAATTCAAATCACCTGCCCATAATGCATACTTGTTGCTTGGTATATCTAGTACCATTTCGAAATTTTGATATGGAGCCGTATTATTCCAAACTGCGGCTGGCGCAGCTGTAGTGAAGTCAAAAATCAATCTTCTATTTACAAAAGTAACTGGTACAGCAGACATGGCACCAAGGTGATTTCTATGTTTCACAGATACATAGTAACTTCCATCCGTTAAATTCGCAAAGAACAATTTCGAAGAACCAGTTGCACCTACAATTGTACCATCTCTTTGAACTAAAGCAGCTTGTGTGCGAAGCACTGTATTAGGATTAGTAGCACTTCTTAATTCGATAAACACCCAATCCACAATCGCATCATTTCCTGAGGTTGCTAACAAACTTGCATTAATTGTTTCAGCAGTCGAGTTGTCAGGACGAGCAAAACGTGCATTTCCATTAATATAGAATGCAGGTGAGTAAGGGTTTAATAATGGAATCACGTTGTTTGTTCTTAAATTATCACGCATGATACCTGTATTAGTTCCAAACAAAGCACCTTGTAACAAGACATCTAATGAAACAGATTTGTCTTCTAACACTAAGGTTACTGTTGCAGGATCGCAATTAGTTGACAATGTTGCATCACAAATAGTATAACCTATTGTATACGTTCCACCTGGAATTGACAAGTCTACCAAGTCAATTGTACCATTTGGATTGATTACAAACGCTGGATTATTTGTTGGGTCCGGAGTCAAGACAACATTTGCAGGAGTCACAGGAGCACCATTGTATGTATCATTCGACAATACATTAAACAATCCTGTAAAACCAGTCACATCGTTAATTGGTGTTGCAGAATAATTATCGTCATTTGCTATAATATCCGCACCAAGAACCACCACTGTTATTGTAGCAGGATCGCAATTAGATGAGTTTAAGATTTCACAAATTTGGTAATTAATCGTGTAAGTTCCTGCTGGAGTACCCGGAGCAACAGAAATCAAACCTGTTGTTGGGTTAATTGAAATACCTGCTGGTAACGCTGGGTTTACCGAAAACGTTACTAGTGCAACATTTAATGGATTGTTGTTCAATAAGTCGTTTCCAAAAATGGCACCTACTGTTCCACCAATAACTCCATTAATTGGAGAAGCAGAATAATTGTCATCATTTGCCACAATTGGTGCTGCTGTTACATTGATAGTTACTGTCGCATCATTACAATTAGTTGGATTCAATTCTTCACAAATTGAATAAACAATTGTGTAAGGTCCAGCAGGAGTTCCGACCGGAACAATAACATTTCCTGTTGCTGGATCAATGGTTGGTACTGGTCCACCGTTAATTGGAGTTGCAGGAGTTACTACTGTTAAATCAATATCATTAATATTAACAGGTGATCCATTTAACAAATCGTTTGGCAAAACATTACCCGCAATTGGATTTCCATTAGAACCATTAATTGGTCCTACAGTATCATCATTTGCAATAATTGGTGCAGCCGAAACATTAATTGTAATTACTGCTGGATCGCAATTAGCAGGATTCAAGTTTTGACAAATTAGATAACTAATTGTATATGGACCTTCTGGAGTTCCTGCAGGCACACTCACAATTCCTGTTGTAGTGTTCATAACTGGCACTGGACCACCATTGATTGGCGTTGCAGGAGATGTAACAGTTGCCGTAATTTGATTTGCAACTACAGGAGCACCATTCAATAAATCATTCGAAAATGCATTCCCTGCACTAGTACTTCCAGTCATTCCGTTTACAGGACCAAATGTATCATCATTAGCAACAATTGGAGCAGCAGTAACAGTAATTGTAACTGTAGCAGGATCGCAATTGTTTGTAATATTCAACGTTTCACACAAGGTATATAGAATAGTGTAATCTCCTGCTGGAGTTCCTGCTGGAACACTTACAACACCTGTTGTCATGTTCAATGAAGGTACATTTGGATTTCCGCCAATTGGACTTGCGGGTGTTACCGAAGTAATTGTAACGTTTGTTGTTGTTACAGGGCTTCCATTTAACAAATCGTTATTTAAAACATTTCCAACATTTGGATTCGCAATTGAACCATTTGTTGGTCCAAATGAATCATCGTTTGCAACAATTGGAGCAGCTGTTACGGTAATTGTAACCGTTGCAGGATCGCAATTGTTTGTAATATTCAACGTTTCACACAAGGTATATAGAATAGTGTAATCTCCTGCTGGAGTTCCAGCTGGAACACTTACAACACCTGTTGTCATGTTCAATGAAGGTACATTTGGATTACCTCCAATTGGACTTGCTGGTGTAATAGAAGTAATTGTAACGTTCGTAGTTGTTACAGGGCTTCCATTTAATAAATCGTTATTTAAAACATTTCCAACATTTGGATTCGCAACAGAACCATTTGTTGGACCAAAAGAATCGTTGTTTGCAATAATAGGCGCTGCAGTCACAGTAACAGTAATTGTTGCTGGGTCACAATTCGTTGCAAGATTCAAATTTTCGCATAGGGTATAGCCAATCGTATAATTACCTGCTGGCGTTCCCGCTGGAACACTCACAATACCTGTCGCAGGATTCAATACTGGAACATTTGGATTCACACCATTTGGTGTTGCAGGAGTTACTGTAGTAATTGTAACATCAGAAATTGAAACTACAACACCACCTAATGAATCATTCAATAAAGCATTCCCAACGTTTGTACTTCCAATCAAACCATTAGTTGGACCAAAGGCATCATTTACAGCAATAATTTCAGCTGCTTCAACGGTAACAGTAACAACGGCATTATCACAGTTAGTAGGATTTCCTACTTCACAAATAGTGTAAGGTATAGTATATGTTCCCGCTGGTGTATTTGGCTCAATAATAATGTCACCATTTGGAGCAATTGAAATATCTGGATTAGTTCCAGGTGTTAAAACAACTATAGCAGGATTTATTGGGGTTACACCATTTCCTGAATCATTTGTTAAAACATTTACACCTGTATTTCCACCTGTACCAGCAATTGGTCCAACGTTGTCATTTACAGCATCAATACAGTTTGAACCAGTATTATTGTAATTGGCATTATATATTTCTGTAATATTTCCATTATCGATTGAGTTTCCAAAGTCACCAAATCCCATTCCTGGCGCCGACGAATCAGGATCCACTCCATTAATAAATAATCGAACCCCAGGCACACAGCCACCAGGTAACGCAAAATAGAAAATCATTAACTCCTGATTTGCAACAACATTGGTTAGAGCACCAAGTGAACCAACACCATGGAAATCACTTCCTGGTTGCGCTGCAGGCGCAAAAATTAAAGAGTTGTCGTTCCAACCACCACCTGCAACAGGGAAAAGACCAGGTAATGGAGCGTTTGGAACACTCGCAGGAACAACGACTGTAATTTGGGACGGTCCCCAAGTAAAGTTGTTTTGCGTAAAACTCGGCAAACAAAATACCTCGTACCTATTCAGGCCGCCATTATACCTCACGGTAAAATCCATACTCTGTTGTGCCAAGCCTACATTAGCACAAACTAGTAAAATTCCGAGGAACCATCTTTTTAAATTCATCTTTAATTTATTTAGTAGTTATTATTTATTTTAATTTGGTACTTGTTCAATAAAGAAATCAAAACCGTAAAGTTGTAATGTATTAATCCCTATATATTTATTAATTACATTGAACAAGACAAAAGCCACATCATTTCCAGAACCTTGATATTTTATTTTGGCATCCATATTCACGTCGCTGCGCGCATAAACTGGAGTTGCTAAATCGAAGGAATAAAGATTTGATATGTTTCCTCCATGAGTTAATATTTCCTGAAGGCTAACCGAAAGGTCGGTTCCAGATCCTTGATATTTAACTTTTTTGTTTGCATCAAAGTTTCCAGCCCACAAAGCATACCTTCCACTCGGAATATCTAACACTTGCTCATAACCATTATAATTTAGACCGAGAGTAACTATGGTAGTATCCCATAGCATGGCTGGTGTCGCTGTAGTAAAATCAAAGGTCAACTCTCTATTCACGAAACTAATAGGTAACGCTGTGCTAGCCCCTAAGTGATTTCTATGCTTCACTGTAACGTAATAACTAGTTTCTGAAAGTAAACCAAAATTCAGTGCTTTATTTCCGTCCACATCCACAACATCTCCATCTCTTTGAACTAATGCCGCCTTCGTATGTAGTTTTGTATTTATACTATTTGGATCTCTTAATTCAATAAATACCCAATCCACAATCGCATCATTTCCAGTTGCTGCAAATGCCGCCGCATTAGCAACTTCAGCAGGAGGGTTGTCTGGGCGTGAGTATCTTGAATTACTAGAATAAAGTGCTCCTGAGTATGGATTCGATGTTGGAATCATATTAGCTACTCTCAAATCATCTCTCATAATACCTGTTGTGGTTCCAAATAAAGCTCCTTGCAATAAAACTTGCACATTCACTTCTTTGTCTCTTAATTTAACACTTACAATCGCAGTATCGCAATTTGTAAGATTCACGCTTTCACAAACTCGGTATGTAATGTTATAAATACCACCTGGTAATTCCATATTCGTCACACTGAACTGACCAGTCGTTGGAGAAATCGCGAAATTGGATAGTTGATCAAGTTGTTCAATATCTACTTGTGCTGCCAAAATTGGAGTATCATTAATAGAATCATTCGGCAATACATTAAATATGTCTGTAAAACCAATCGTTGAATTTATTTCAAGAGCGGTTTGATCATCATCTAATGCAATAATATCATTTGATTTCACAATTATGTAAGCTGTTGCTTGATCACAATTTTGAGGTGTTGCATTGTCACATAAATTATAAATAAACTGATCATTTCCTACAAAACCAGGATTTGGTGTATACGTAAATGTACCATTTGGATTTAACACTAGTGAACCATTGTTTGTACTGTCAACCAAATCAACCACATACACTAAAGTACTTACAGGTAAAACATCGTTTGGCAATACTGATTCAGTTAATGTATCACCACTGTACGTAACGAATGCATCATCCACCGCAAAAGGAGGAGGTGTATCACCAGGAATTGGTTTAATATCAATCGTTACAGTTGCAGTATCACACAATGAAGGTGTTCCATCATCACAAATTACATACTGGAATGTAATTGTTGTATCTTCTATTCCAGCTGGTGGAGTAACCGTAACCGTTCCGTTTGGATTTAATACAAGGTTAAAACCATCTGGATTAATCAACGTTGGATTAACCGTAATATCATCACCATTCAAATCGTAGTCATTACATAAAATGCAAACAGAGATTGGATCATCCGAGTACACAACCAAATTGTCATCATTTGCTGTTGGAGGTAAATTCGTAATAGGATTTGGTTCTTCTCTTACTTCAATTACTACTATAGCAGTATCACATAATGCTGGAGTTCCGTTATCGCAAACAAAATAGCTAAATTCTGTCACTCCAACAAAGTCAGTCGTTGGATTAAAAGTATATGTACCATTTGGATTGAAAACCAAAGTTCCATCCAAATTACTATCAACCAACAATGTAAACGTTAATACATCTCCAAGGTTTGGATCTACATCATTAGTACTTACATCACCATTTACCGGAATATTCTCAAATGTTGTGTTAATGTCATCAACCGCTAATGGTGGCTGATTATCACTATACACTAAAATATAAGCTGTAGCTTGAACACAATTTGCTGTTGGTGCGTCATTATCACACAATTCATATACAAACTGATCATTTCCAACAAATCCAGCGTCTGGAGTATATGTAAACGTACCGTTTGGATTTAACACCAATGTTCCATTCGTTACATCGTCAACCAAACTTACAGTATATGTCAATGATCCAACCGGTGTGAGGTCATTACCCAACACGTTTGAAGAAACTGGTTGCTCACTTGGTGTTGTATATGAATCATCCACTGCTGTTGGAGGAGGATTATTTCCAGGAATTGGTTTCACATCTATTGTTACAGTTGCTGTATCACAAAGTGATGGTGTACCATTATCACAAATTACATATTGGAACGTTATTGTTGTATCTTCTACTCCTACTGGTGGTGTTACAGTTACTGTTCCATTAGGATTCAACACAACGTTATAACCTTCTGGGTTAATAATATTTGTTACTGTTAAAACATCTCCATCAACATCATTATCATTACACAAAATACACACATTGATTGGATCGTCGGAGTAAACAACTAAATTATCATCATTCGCAATTGGTGGATTGTTATCATTTGGATTGTAAACATCAATCACTTCAATTACAACAACTCCCGTATCACACAATGATGGCGTTCCATTATCGCAAACCACATACGTGAATTCTGTTTCTCCAACAAAATTTGGTGTTGGATCAAAAGAATACGAACCGTCTGGATTGAAAACCAACGTTCCATCTAAATAACTATCATCTAATAATGTAAATGTTAAAACATCTCCAAGGTTTGGATCAGTATCATTTGTACTTGCATCACCTAGTACAGAAGTGTTCTCAAATGTTGTGTTAATGTCATCAACCGCTAATGGTGGCTGATTATCACTATACACTAAAATATAAGCTGTAGCTTGAACACAGTTTGCCGTTGGTGCGTCATTATCACATAATTCATATACAAACTGATCATTTCCAACAAATCCAGCGTCTGGAGTATATGTAAACGTACCGTTTGGATTTAATACCAATGTTCCATTTGTTACATCATCAACTAAACTTACAGTATAAGTAAATGATCCAACTGGTGTAAGGTCATTACTCAACACGTTTGAAGAAACTGGTTGCTCACTTGGTGTTGTGTAAGAATCATCCACTGCTGTTGGAGGAGGATTGTTTCCTGGAACTGGTTTCACATCAATGGTTACAGTTGCAGTATCACAAAGTGACGGTGTACCGTTATCACAAATAACATATTCAAATGTAATCGTTGTATCTTCAACTCCAACCGGTGGTGTTACAGTTACTGTTCCATTTGGATTCAACACAACGTTGTAACCTTCTGGATTAATAATATTTGTTACTGTTAAAACATCTCCATCCACATCATTGTCATTACACAAAATGCATACATTGATTGGATCGTCCGAGTAAACAACCAAATTATCATCATTCGCAACTGGTGGGTTGTTGTCATTTGGATCGTAAACATCAATTACGTTAATTACAACTACACCAGTATCACAAAGCACTGGGAAGCCATTATCGCATACTGTATATGTGAATTCAGTTTCTCCAGCAAAACCTGATGTTGGATTGAAAGAATATGTACCATTTGGATTGAAAACCAATGTTCCATCCAAATTGCTATCATCCAACAATGTAAACGTCAATGCATCTCCAAGATTTGGATCAGTATCGTTGGTGCTTACATTTCCATTTACTGGAGTGTTTTCAAATGTAGTATTAATATCATCTACCGCCAATGGAGGTTCGTTTGTGTTAAACACTTCAACCGTTACTTCTGCCGTAGAGCAGTTTCCAGGAATGAGTGCATCACAAATCGTGTATAATATCGTATAAGTTCCTTCCAACGTATTCGGAGCAACTGTTACCGTACCGTTTGCATTCACTGTTAACGGTCCATTCGTAACTGAAGCTAAAATTATATTCGAAGGTGTTAAGATAACACCATTGAAATAGTCATTATCCAATACATTAATACCTGTGTTCCCACCTGTAAGACCGTTAATTGGACCCGCAGTATCGTCCACTGCTTCAATTTCGTTGGTTGGTGTTACTTCAACAAATGAACTATTATTTGTGGAGTCTTGATCACCTTGATTACTAACCAAAATACTTGCAGTATTCGTCACAGAAGGCAATGCTGATGATGTAACCGTTGCAAAAACTGTTAATACTTCTTCAGCATTCAGGTCCATTTCATCAATTAACCATTGACCATTAACAGGATTGTATGATCCAACCGAAACACTATGTGAATTATACGTTAAACCAGTTGGCAATAAATCAGAAACTACTACCCCATCTGTATTTGATGGTCCATTATTTGAAACTGTAATCGTAAATTCGACTAATTCTCCAGTAACAGGGGACGGATTGTCAACTGTTTTGACAACTTCCAAATCCGCCTGTGCAATTCCAAAATTATTTGAACATGCTGCGTCATCTACACCTTGAAAAGCAACAGGATAAAAGAATGGTAAAATCGGTGATGTTGGAGTGTAAGATTCAGGTAAATCCTCCAAAATAACAATAAAATTGGTATTTAAGTAGTACTGAATTTGCACATTATCAAAATCAACAAGCTCTGAACTTATAAACGTGCTATTATTTGATTCAATAAATCGAATTGTTGTACTACCCGAAATCCAACTTGAAATATCAAAACTTTCTGTTCCTGTTGATGCTGCATTTCCAGAATATCTTACGAGTGTAGACCAAGGACCTCCTGGAGAAGTTGCAATTTGAACATCCACCCAATCAGCAGTACTACTGCTAAAAGTTGTTTTATCAAAATTATAAGTTAATACTGCTTCAGGAATACCAGCCAAATCAACTACTCTTTGAGCGCCTACTTGAACAGAACTTGAGTTACCTGCAATTCTCAGTCTATTTCCTGTTACACGAACATTGCCTGCATTAAATCCATTGTTTTCATTTATTTCAGTCCACACAGTTGTCCAGTTAATTGTTCCATCCGAACCATTAGCTGAACCATTTGTATTGAATTGATCCAAGTATCTGTAATCCTGTGAAAGCATGAATAAATAGCTACCGTTCGCTTCGGTGGTGTCGGTCTGAACCAAAACATCTGCTCCATCTAATGTCCCACTAGCATTTACATCCTCATACAAGGCAACAACTACGTTTGGTGCACCAGGCTCACCAACATTTACTTCCGAATCTAAATCTACATCGTTGTAAACTGAACCTGAAATTACATTTTGTCCGGGAAGATTAGCACAAGGAATAGTTACATAAACTGTTGCAACATCACAAACCGATTGGTAAGGATTTTGCGCACAAATTCTATATTCAAATTCATCTGATCCTATATAACCTGGATTAGGTGTGTATGTAATTGTTCCATTGGCATTAATTACGATTGTTCCATTTGACGGTTCTAACAAACCTAGATTAGAAACTGTAGCAGGATTTAAAATTGTTAAAAACGCCGCATCATTTGGGTCAACATCAATGGTAATTGGAGTATTCAATGGCGTTATTACCTCATCATTATTCGCAAAAACCAACTGTGTAAAACAAAGTGGATCCATGGTATATCCTAAATCTAAAGCTGGCGTAGCTGGCGGCGTGCCTCCGAATGGTCTTTCACCCCAAATAGCCGAAATTGGCACATCATTACAGTTAAAAATTGCCATTCCAGAGTTATCATTAAATAAGCCATAAATCAATTGTGATTGAAGGGCTGTCATTGTGTAAGCTACATCATAATAACCACCACAAGGCGCTAGATTCGGACCTGTAGTCACATTACCATCGTACTTAACATATATAGTAGTGTTAGCCGCAGGTGTTACCCAAACAGGATTGTAATTATTCGCACCATCAGAACTACCTGGCGCCCAAGCAATCGATGTAAAAGAAGTCAAACGATCTTCTGGGATTAAATTTAAAGCCCAGTCATAGGTTGAACTTACATTATCAGCATCTACAACCGCTACAGCAATAAAAGATTGACCACCTGCACTTTGAAATTTAGTTGCAGAAGCAACATTCATATCAAATATTGAGATCCCTTGATTGGCAGGAACAACAAATGAGCCTGAAGTTGGAGAACCAGCACTTCTAGACCAGTTAATAGTAATAGGACTAGGATTAGGATTCACAAAAAAGCCAACCACTGGT
This sequence comes from Crocinitomicaceae bacterium, assembly GCA_965247975.1. GTDB lineage: Bacteria > Bacteroidota > Bacteroidia > Flavobacteriales_D > Crocinitomicaceae > Taishania. Next base: position 167,056 of record OZ252050.1, on the reverse strand, counting down.
GCTGAAGCATCTGTCGAATAAACAGGGCAGTAATATGAACTTCCATAAAACTCTGATGGAAAAATTGGAATATTCCTAGTTCCATAACTTTCAAAACTTCCAAAAACCACATCCAAACCAATTTTATTGTTTGAGGTTACAATCGCACCTGCTTTAATATCAATGGCAGTATTAATATCAGAGTTCTGCATTGGTGAACTACCTTGACCATTGTAAAACCAAACTTCACCTTCGGCCAAAACTGGTGAACTAATATCAACTGTTCCATCACCGTTGTAATCTAAATTTACCACTGTTCCGTTTTCTTCTGCACGTGCAAAAAGCCCTACATAATTAAATATAGTACCACCCGCTAAGTTTAAATTCTCGCCGAAGGGAATTACGAAACTCTGCCCAAACCGTGAAACATCGAAAACATTCACTTTAACGTTTTGAACATCAAATACAGGACCTGCACCACCATTGTCGCCCATATCTCCAGACGCTTTACTTATCACAATATTTGAAGATGAAAATATTTTATCTTTACCATCAAAGAAAATCGAAGATGTAGGTCGGTTCCAAGGAAACACATTGTCTAAAACCATATAAGCTCCCGGAGGGATAATATCAGTTGGATAACCCGGAGCTGCACCATTTGCTAAATTCCCGTCACCCCAAACTTGAGAAGTTGTTTGAATCGGATTTTGTACATCTAACTCATAACCATCTTCCCAATGGTCATAATATATAATTGTTGCAGGATACGGAGCAGAAATACCAACCACAGTTCTACCAGTTGTGCTTGATAAAGCATTATTCGCAGATCCCGCACTTAGTAATGACTGACGAAGTTGAGTTGGATTTTCGGGAAATGGTAAATAGAATAAACGATCTCTACTTGATTCAAAACATGGGTCATCCAAAACCTCTTCCACATCAATAGTAACTGTTGCTTGGTCACATGCACTTCCTCCTGCATTACAAATTTGATACACAAAACTCACAACACCAGAAAAACTTCCTAAAGGCAAATAAATTAATTGACCATTAGATCCTATTTGCAAAATCCCTTGAGAAGGAGGCGTTGTTATTGTTATTGTTGACGGATCATAAGAACACTGGTCATTCGTCAAAACATTCATAAATAATGGAACATTTTGAACAGCATTGAATGAGTCATCATTTGCAATTACAGTTGTTGATAAAGGAAATGTTCCTATTACATAAGAACAACTTGTATTGTTAGCATCGCGAACTTTTACTGTGTAATTACCAATTGTTAAGTTTGCAAATATCGGAGATGACTGCCAAGGCCCACCATTTAAGTTATATTGATATACCCCTGATCCACCAGCGACATTTACAACTTCTAACGAACCATCGTTAGTTCCATTACATGAAACACTTGTAAACATTAAATTTGCTGAAACACACGGAATTCCATTAATTACGAATTGAACCCCTGCAGATTGCGACTGTGGTGACCAAGAAAATGTTCTTGTTCCTGTAGGACCAGTATTCGGTATTGTGTCGTACGTAATTAAAGCCGTTGTTCTATTTTCTGATTCAAAAACCAAGCTATCTGTATATGAAAATGCATTTACATTATCACGGGTTGTGATCGTAGAAAACAATAATGAATTGTCATAGATTGTTGAAACAGAGGGTAACATAATATTACTTACACTGAACTGTGCTGTATTATTCCCAAGACTTGGTCCAAGAGGCAAAATGGGATTGTGACCTGTAATACGATTTGCAACAATCTTCCAATTGCTTTGCGAAGCACCATTCCCTGTGGTTGTAAATGTATAGGTAGCTGGTTCTGAAGCAGTAGCAATTTTATAAAAGACAGCAACTGTTGAACGAGTGCTACCATTTACACCGGAAGTTTCCGAAAAAAGTTGATTTAAACCATTGTTGTTAACAATAGATGTATTTGTTCTTCTATAATGCAGAGTAACAATTATCAAATCTCCCGCAGAGATATTTGACGGCGCATCTACCGTTTGTGTGTTGCCACCACTTCCATCATTAGTCTCTTGATCATTAATATGAACAACCGGATATGACTGTGCCAACAGAGCACTACTTGAAGTGAAAACTAAAAGCGCAAAAAACAAGAAAGAAAAAACTTTCCTTTTTATGACATTTTTAATTTCCGCTTGTTTTGTATCAAAAACAAAATTTTTCATGCTTGTTAATTTTTTATTCAGTGTAGTGTTTAAACTTTTCATACGGTATATCTTAATTATCCGAAAATTTTTCTAAAAATTAATTAAAAGAAAATTGTGGTCTAAAATTCTCCTTTCTTGAAAAAATTAATTGGATATTAAAAATCATTTTCAATCTTTTGAAGGAAATGTAAAACATCCCTAAACAATAATTTTTAACTGTTCTAAACATTTTGGAAATTCTTTCGTAAAAGAAAAAATAAAAATTTTCAGATCGAAAAAAATTAGTAATAGTCAACTCAAAATTTGTAGTAAACATTATTCAATAAAAATTTAATTAGTGTGTATTAAATTCATCAACGTAAAACTTTGAGGTGTGGTTTCATCATACTTAAAAAAACCAACAATACTATTTATATAGCTTATTGATTGATTTAATTTCAACACTTCCAAAATTTGTAGTTTCATTGTTACTTTTTTTTAATTTACGTTCTAAATCATTCAAGGAATATAGAGAACGTATTAAAATTTCCCTTAAGCGGGGAAACAAAGATAAGTAATTAAAAAACAATTGTGCAAATCTTTTTTAATAATTTTTTTTTTGGATTGTTTTTTTAATTAAAAAATTCATTAAGGAAGTGTTTTAGTCATAATCGATTATGGTGCAAAAGTAGTCATTCTTTCTTTTTATATTTACCATCATGAAAAAGAATGACAATTTACTCGCAAAAACGAAACACTTACCGAATTTACCTGGCATATATAAGTACTTCGATTCTACAGGTAAAATCATTTACATTGGAAAAGCTAAAAACCTAAAAAAACGCGTGTCTTCATACTTTGTGGGAAATCAACACAATGGTAAAACTAGAGTCTTAATTAGCCATATATCAGAAATTGATTACGTAGTAGTTGAAACAGAGTTAGATGCTTTGCTTTTAGAAAATAATTTAATTAAGCAACACAAGCCCAAATACAATATTCTACTCAAAGACGACAAGACCTTTCCTTGGATTTGTGTTAAGAATGAACCTTTCCCAAGAGTCTTTTCAACAAGGACTTTAGTAAAAGATGGATCTAATTATTTTGGTCCATATTCTAATGTCAAATCAATGCATGGCTTAATTGCACTTGTTAAAGAATTATACCCTCTAAGAAACTGCAATTTAGATTTACAAAAAAATAAAATTGAAGCTGGTTCATTTAAAGTATGTCTGGAATATCACATCGGAAATTGTCTTGGTCCGTGTGAAGGAAAACAATCATCAGAAAACTACGCTGACGGAATAAATTACATCGAAGAAATTTTAAAAGGTAAAGTGTTTGGTTTAATTCAGGTGCTCAAAAGAAAGATGAGTGAGCATTCAGATAAATTTGAATATGAAGAGGCGCACGTAATCAAGAATAAAATTGAAATTCTTAAAAATTTTCAATCAAAATCAATGATTGTTTCCCCCAAAATTAATGAACTTGATGTTATTACTATCATTGAAGATGAACCTTATAAATTTGTCAATTACCTACACATCCTTGATGGCGCCATAATTCATGGCCATACCTTTGAAGTAAAAACAAAACTTGATGAATCAATTAATGAGATTTTGACTTTCTCCCTTATTGAAATGCGCTCACGATTTAAGAGTACATCCAAAGAAGTAATTTCTGAAGAAATATTAGAGCTCGATTCAATTGGTTTACAATGTAATATTCCAAAAGTTGGAGACAAAAAACAACTTATTGAGCTCTCCAAACGAAATGCGAAATTCTATTCATTAGAAAAACGTAAACAAGAACGACTTATAAATCCGGACAAGCATAAAGAACGAATTCTACAAACCATAAAAACAGATTTTCGATTAAAGGATCTTCCGATTCACATTGAATGTTTCGACAATTCCAACATTCAAGGAGAGCATGCCGTTTCAGCATGTGTTGTGTTCAAAGATGGCAGACCTTCTAAAAAGGATTATAGGCATTTCAACATTAAAACAGTTGTGGGCCCGGATGACTTTGCATCGATGGAAGAAGTCGTTTATCGAAGGTATAAAAGACTCATCGAAGAAAACCAATCACTTCCACAATTAATTGTAATTGATGGTGGTAAAGGTCAATTAAGTTCTGCGCTGACGGCTTTAGAAAAACTCGATTTACGAGGTAAACTAGCCATAGTTGGCATTGCGAAAAAACTTGAGGAAATTTTCTTTCCAGGTGATTCTATCCCTATTTATCTGGACAAACGATCAGAAAGTTTAAAGGTAATTCAACACATGCGAAATGAAGCTCATCGATTTGGAATTACGCATCATCGTAACAAACGGAGCAAAGCAGCCATTCAATCCGAAATACTTGACATTGCCGGAATTGGTTCTCGGACTCAAGAATTGCTCTATAAAAAATTTAAAACGGTTAAGGGAATTAAATGTGCAAGTTTAGAAGAACTAACCACATGCGTTGGTAAAGCAAAGGCAAATCTAATTTATAAAAACATCAAATAATTGATTATCATATTTTTATATTATCTCTTTTAAACTCTTCATTTAATAATTTCACCACAGTATCAGCAAACCTGTTTTCTTGTTTTACACAGTCAAATTTTTCATGTTTCTCCATCTCTGAAACGAGAGTAGCTTTTTGTTTCATTACAGCTCTCAAACAATTTAAAAATGTTTCATTATTATAAAAATAAACACCTTGATCAAAATCTGGCCACGTTCTATAATTATCATGAATCACTAATGGTATTTTATAACTAAATGCTGCATTGATTGCGCCTGAAATTTGCCGATTAAAAAACTCTGTGGCTGAAATCGTCCCTGGATGAACCAAGGGCATGATGCAATCCATTTTTGACAAATAGGCGTCAAATCCTATTTGATCAATAAAATCGTCAAAAATCACCACACGTTCCAATAAACCATCCTTTTCTAATTTACTATAAAAAACACGAACATCCTCCTTTGAAAAATTGCTTTTACCCAAAAAAACGAATTTGACATTTTCAGGAGAAGATTTCACCAAATCGTTAAACTGAGACAAATCCTTTCTTCTGTTCTCAACCTCTCCCAAAATTCCCACCCAAAACTCATTTTCTGGTTTTTCAATTATTTCATTAAACCGAGGATAAGTCAAAGGATAAAAGCTTCTAACTGATATACCCCTTAAATGTTTTGATTTAAGATCAATTTTCTCCAACAAACTATCGTTAAGTACAAAATAATTTTTGATTTTTCGAGATATTAAATTTTGAGTGAAGCTTCCTTCGAACATTTTCGTAGTGTGAACAATTCCCAAAAACAACATTTTGCTTGAGGAAGTCAAACATAAATTTCTTATGTGGCCACCTTGCGCGGTATTAGCAATAAGACAATGAAACCCCTGCAAAACCAGCCACTTGTTCAAATTACGCATAACATTAAAATCACCCAATGACTTCTTAGGAAAAACAATCTCTTTAAACTCGTCGAAATATTGATGAAACTTCAGGTTTCGATCCATCATTTTCTTGCTTCCGCAAAAAGCAACATAGCAACCTGCATTTTTCAATGCTACCACTTGTGACAAAAGACATTCATCATGACTTCCTCCTATTTCAATCAATGCAATTTTATACATTTTAATTTGAACTATTTATAACTACTTATTTAAACCTTTAATTTACCACAAAACTTTATTTATAAACAGAAAATAATGCCTTTGCATAACATAAACTATTCATCCAACAAACATATAAAATGTAAACTTATCATTTTCAAAGTAGATTTCCAGTAAAACATTTGTCTTGCTTTTCAACACAAAAAATTGAATCACAAAAAATAATGAAATAATTGCATTTTAACAAAAAACTATTACTTTAACAGCTAAAATCTTGAGTAAGATGGCTACAATTTTTGAAACACGATTGATTGGAAATATAGGAAGGGACGCAGTGGTAAAAACAATGGATCGCGGAATTATCGCAATTAATTTCCCTGTTGCCCACAATAAAAACTGGAAAGACAAACGAACTGGCGAACAACGTACAAAAACAACTTGGATAAATTGCACCATTTGGAAACGTGAAGGAGCCAATGTGCGGATTGTTGATTTTCTTAAAAAAGGAACTCTTGTTGAACTAACTGGAACCCCATTCGCGAAAACATATACAGACGAAGAGGGCCAATTTCACGCAGAAATTCGATTAAATATTGCGAAAACTAATATATTGAAGGTGTCTTCTAACCTTAATTTAGATCCAAATATAAATCCTGAAGAAATTGAAGAGAATTTTGAAAACTTCGAAGGAAACGTCGGTGACTTCTCCATAGACGCTGACGATTTTTAAAGAAAATTAAAAATATTTTCAAATTCTATTTGAGAAAAAATAAGTTTAGTTATATTTGCAATCGCTTTTGAAAAATTGAAGCGAAAAAATAGGAAAATTCTTCCTTAGCTCAGTTGGTTAGAGCATCTGACTGTTAATCAGAGGGTCGCTGGTTCGAGCCCAGCAGGAAGAGCAAAGGGTTGTCACATCGGCAACCCTTTTTTTTGTTTGCCAAACATTTAAATAACAAACCTTTAAGGCTACACACCAAATTTTTAATAATACTAGACCAAATCCATTGTAAATAGTTTCAACATACAAAACTTACGATGTAATTCATTAATTTCGTTCCATGTCTAAGATTAAGTCCGCCTATTTCTGTCAAAATTGTGGTTATGAAGCTCCAAAATGGTTAGGTAAATGTCCATCATGTGGAGAATGGAACACGTTTGTGGAAGAAGTTGTAGAAAAAAACATTCCTCAGGTTGTCGCATTTTCCAAATCTGGCAAAACTGCTGCACCGATTGCGATTCAGGACATCGAAAAAGTAGCTCACAATCGTTTTTTGCTTCATGATAACGAATTAAATCGGGTGCTTGGTGGCGGAGTAGTTTCTGGATCATTGATTTTATTTGGAGGAGAACCAGGCATTGGAAAGTCAACTTTAATGTTGCAAATCGCAGTATTAGCCACAAATTTGAGCGTTCTTTATGTTTCTGGGGAAGAAAGTGAACAACAAATAAAAATGCGCGCTGAACGAATAGGATTGCAAAATGATGCTTGTTTTATTCTTTCCGAAACGAATATTCAGAACATTTTTAAACAAGCTGAAATTCTTGAACCAAAACTACTTATCATTGACTCGATACAAACGCTCTACAGTTCAAGCATTGACAGTTCTCCAGGAAGTATTTCACAAGTAAGAGAATGTACAGCACAATTACTTCGTTACTCAAAAACGACGAATGTTCCCGTTTTTTTAATTGGACACATTACGAAAGAAGGCTCGCTAGCGGGTCCAAAAGTACTCGAACATATGGTAGACACTGTTTTGCAATTTGAAGGCGACAGAAATCATGTTTACCGCCTTTTACGTTCAATTAAAAACCGTTTTGGTAGTACAAACGAACTTGGAATCTATGAAATGTTGGGTTCTGGATTGAGACAGGTAGAAAATCCATCGGAAATTCTAATTACCAACACAGATAATTCCTTGAGTGGAATTTCCATAGGTGCGACTTTAGAAGGAATGCGGCCTATGCTTATTGAAGTCCAAGCATTAGTGAGCACAGCAGCTTATGGAACACCTCAGCGCTCATCCACTGGTTTTGACGGACGCCGTTTAAACATGCTTTTGGCTGTTATGGAAAAGCGTTGCGGATTTAAGTTAGGCGCAAAAGATGTATTTCTTAATATCGCCGGGGGAATTAAAGTCGATGATCCTGCATTAGATTTGGCCGTTGTAGCTTCCGTTTTATCTTCCAACGCAGACCTGCCAATTTCTGGAAAAGTATGTCTCTCCGCTGAAGTTGGTCTATCGGGAGAATTAAGACCTGTAAACCGCATTGATCAGCGCATTTATGAGGCCGAAAAGCTAGGCTTTGACAAAATTATTATCTCCAAATACAACAAAGGAATCCACCAAAAAAACTTCAAAATAGAACTTGTACTTTGTGGAAAAATGGAGGAAGTTGTTAGAACACTCTTCAGCTAAAACCGAAACGTTATCCCTCCAAGCACTTGAAAACTATGAACTGGAGTATTGTACCAGCGTTGATAACGTTGAGAAGCAATATTGTTGAATTGCAAAAATGCCGAAAGTCTCTTTGTATAGCGGTATTCCAACCCAAGGTTAAAATCATAGATTGCGCCAAGCTCAGTGAAGAATTGATTATTCTCTTCTTTAACTCCAGAACCGTCTTTGTAGACTAACGCTCGTCGACCAGTTTCCAAATCAAAATCAAAATTGATTAAAAACTTCTCATATAAACTATAGTATACCCGTGTAATAAATTGGAAATTTGGCATATTCCAAGCATACGTATTATTTAACAATTCGTACGAATTATAAGATCCGATTACATCAACCTTTACTTTTTCTAAAGCTTGATAAGAAATTGATCCTTCAAGTGTTAACTTATTCAATGTGTCGTAAATGACATCAAATTTATTTCCTCTTGAAAATAAGGTGTCTGAAACAAATAAAGCCATGTTACGGATGCGCGAATAACTTCCACCAATATTAAACGAAAGACGTTTACTTAATGTACCTTTAAATCCTCCAAATACCTCAAATGCATTGTCTTCATTTTTAATATTCACATTTGGTCGAAGAAACTCATTGGTTGCCGTAAGTGATTTCAAAGACATTTGTTTCAACCCTCCTCTCAAACCAACATAGGGAATAAACATATCGTTAAACAATGAATAACGCACTTCAGCGACTGGATAAATATGTGCTTTCACTTTCCCATCGCCATCAAGTGTAATATCTGCACCAATCGTTGCCTTGAACTTACGGTTATTGGAATAAGTGCTAATTTGTGGCTTCAATCTAAAAATGGTATTATTCCGAACGATGGATGTATCAATGGCAGAAAGTGTATCGCCATCGATTCCATACCCATAAGAGTTGTGTTCCAAATCAATGCCAACTGCATAAATTTCTTTCTTTAATTTATATTCACCTTTTAGATCAACTAACACATAATTTTCTTTTGACCTCCAATCAGTTAAAGAATCGACTTCTGGTCTTTTTGTGTTAAAATGATTGTACTTTAAACCAACCTGATAATTCAATTTTAAGGTGTCCAATTTTGCCGAACTACTGAATCGCGCATTAAACCCAACGTCGTTAAACCGCTGTTCTGTTTGTTCTTTGCCGAGTGAGTCTAATGGAGCTTTAATACCATAATAATGCAATCCTTGATTTTTGTAATGAAAATCACCCATCAATTGGTAATTCTTCTCGTTGATCCCTCCAAACAATTGTAAACCTGTTCGATCAAATGTTGAGCGCTCATAATCTGGAATATTTCCCCAGGAACTCAAATGTTTCAAATGTCCACCATAAAAGTATTTCCGAGATCGCGTATTGTTCCAATATACTTCACCCAAAGGAATTAACTCTGTACCAATACCTAGTTTTACGTAAGAACTATACAATTGATCTAGGTTATCCTTAATCTTTATTGCCGCCGGTTCTATGCTTTCAATTTCTGTTTTTGTATCGAATTTCAAAGACAAAAAAGGATATTCAATCATTGGCGTTGGCATGATAGTATCCACAATCTTTGGAATATCCGCCTTACGCTGCGCAATAGGAACTTCTCGTTTTACATTTCCTTGTAAGATAACATCTTGACTAAAAGCAAAAGAGCTAATAAATAAACTAAAAAGAATTACAAAATACCTCATCTTACTTCCCTCCCTCATTTAGTTCAATCACTGGCGCCCCCTCAGGCACTACATCACTTTTTAAAGAGCTTTTTAGCTGCATCAATTCATCATACAGTGCTCCAGCCTCCATCTTTATGCCATCATCTGTCTTAGGATAGTGATCCAAAACAGATTTCAATGTTTGCTCTGCTTGAAACAAATCATCTTTTTGAATTGATATTTTTGCTTGAAGAATTAATCCTTTTGCTACCCAAAAATCATATCCTGGTTTCATTTTTAGCAACTCAGAAATTGTTTTAGCAGAAGCATCCAAATCATTTTGTTTAAATTGAATTTCGGCAATCGTAAACTTTGATTCTGCGCCAATAACAGTTTTGGTATTTTTACTTACGTACTCCAAATGTCCGATGGCATCCGCATTCAAATCTGTCTTATAACTAGACATTCCAGTTGCGTATTCTGACTCCAATCTGTAATCTTTCACAAAGGTTGAGCTTGCCAAAACTTGTTTCCCATACACAATAGCTTCTTGGTAATTCGTAAGTAAAAACTCACATCTCATGATTCCAAGGCGTGCGTTAAATTGTTCTTCCAAATCACCACTTAACTGGTCAACTCGCTTATAGTAAGGCAATGCTTTTTGATAATTCTTTGAATTATAGTAATATTTAGCAACGCGTTGAGCAGCAAGTACACTTCCAGAATTGTCTTTCTTCGTTAATGCTTGTTCATAGGCCGGAATCGATTTTTCAATTTGATCCGTTTCATGGTATGAATTCCCCAAATAAATCAAGGCCTCGCCGCTATACGATCCGCTAGGATATTTTTCCAAATATTCTTGTAATAAAGGAATTGCTTCGTAATATTTATCATCCATGTATGCCTTATTCGCAGGATCAAAGATGACGATTTCAATATCACCTTGAGAGATTCCTAAGCAAGGGTATTTATTACCAATTTGTTCTAATTTGGCAGGTTGTTTCCATTCTGGATACAAATTTCGTAAGCCGCTTCCAACTGCCTCACAAAAATAACTCTCGTTACCATAATTCTCTAGAACAAATAAAAACTCCCTCTCTGAATTGGCATATTGATCTTGTTTCAGATAAATATCAGCAATATCCAAATGCGCATTTTTAACATCTGGAGCATTTGGGTAATCCTTAATTAATTGATTGTAATACCGCAAAGCATTTGGATATTCTGCAATAGATTTATAAGTTAATGCAACATGATAAACAGATGATTGTACATATTTAGATTTTGAATAATTATTGATTATGTCTAGAAGCGCTAAAATTTTTGGGTTAGCCTCATTCTTAATCCCATGCGTCATCCCCTTGTAATAAAGTGCTTGATCTTGAAAAGCTACATTTTCTCTAAGTGCATCGCCATAATGTTTAATAGCAGCATCATTTTCTTTACGCATGTAAAATGCATCTGCAATACGCATATTTGCATCGGCTCTTTTTAGTTTATTCGTGGTGTTTGATTGAATATACGTTCTAAAACTTTCAATGGCAGAAATTGTATCTCCTTTGTAAAGTTGTGCATACCCCATGGAATAATAACTGTTGTTCTTTAAGTCATCTGCAGTCGTTGCTCCGACCATTTGAAAGGCTTGGTAACCATCAATAGCATTGTGAAAATCTTTCAATTCATAATATGCATCTGCTTTCCAATATTTTGCTTTTGCTACAAGCGTTGCATCAATCGGATATTTGTCTACCAATGCTAAAGTTTTAATTGCTTCTTGGTAATTTGTTTTTTGATACAACTCAATTCCATGATTAAATGCAATTAACTGGTATGCCTTCTTCAAGTGGATATCTTTGTTTGGCAATTTGTCTAAACTCTCGAGTGCTTTGCCATAATTATTTGTAGAGGTATAAACATTCACCAAATACTGATATACATCATTTTTTCTCGGAGAATTTGGGTATTTCTGCAAATAACTTTCAAACGCAATGATTGCTTCGTTGTATGGATTCAAATCCAATTTATAAGACAAAACTGCTGATTGATACAAGGCATCTTCTTCAATCGTTGGATTGGCTGAAATTTCAGAAGCTTGCATAAATGCTGCACGTGCAGATGTAAAATCTTTTGTTCGCATGTAACAATCACCAATCTGATAAACCGCAACTTGGCCCATGCTGTCCTTTTCATTTGCCACTCGGCCTAACAATTTTATTGCTTTGGTAAAATCTCCACTTTTGTAATAAGCAAAACCCAATTGGTAATCCTCATCTCTTGTAGTTTTCTTATTGGCATTGTATTTTTCTAAAAACGGCACTGACTCATCGTATTTACCAATCCGGTAATATGCGTCACCTATCAAATGGTTCACATCATTTTCATTCACAATAGATGCCCCTTCCAAGTTTGGAGCATATGCAGTCACTTTTGCATAATCACCTTGCAAATAATATATTTGAAGAATGTAATACGGAACAACTTTTCCAAATTGAGCATCTTTTTCCAGTTTCGTAAATCCTTCCAATGCTGTTTGATAATTTCCAGCTTTGTAGGCAATATGCGAATAATAATATAACGACGGGCTACCGTATTGAGAAACCGCATCTTTTACTTCGTGAAAAGCATTTCGAGCTTCTTCCATTTTGCCTTCCTGAAAGTTTGCATACCCCAATTTGAAATAAAACTCTTCAACAAATTCATTTTCCAAATCACTTGCTTTCAATTTTGAAAACCAAGCCAAGGCTTCTGTGTAATCCTTTTTTTGATAATAGAATTTTCCTAAGCGAAAATAAATATCGTATTTGTAAATGCTTTCTGGATATTCACGGTTAAAATGCTCCAACAAATCAATAGCATCATTGTTGTATAACTCCAACGCCGATACACCCTCGTAATAAAGGGCTTTGATAAACATTGGATCGGTAGGTTTTTTAAAACCATCCAAGAAATTACGAAATTCTTTTCGCGCGGCTGAATACTGTTGCTTTTGAAACAGTTCTTCGGCTCTGTAAAAATTGGCATATTCACTGTTGTATTTTTCAGAAGATTGAGAAAACACAAAAGTGGTGGTGCTAAAAAAGAGTATGACCAAAAAACGGTTCATCATAATTGCTGCTTATAATTGAGTAAAATTAATGGACTTTGGCGCCCAGTTGGAGAGACTGTTCAAAAGTTTTAAACGTAAATCTGTTAAGATTATTTCATTGGATGAACGATTTAGTTCCCTATATTTTACGCACTTTTACAGAAAGTTTTACAAATTGAGCAAGGTAATCGAAATAAAAGACGGAAAAATTTATCAAAATGAATCTTTAATTCTATCGGATATAGATTTTGAAGTGAATCAAGATGAATTCGTTTTTCTGATCGGTAAGACAGGTAGCGGTAAAAGTAGTTTACTTAAAGCTTTGTATGGCGAAGTGAAGCTATCAGATGGGATAGGCAACATCGCAGGGTTCAATTTACGCAAATTATCCCGTAAGGACATTCCCATGTTGCGCAGAAAAATTGGAATCGTATTTCAAGATTTTCAGTTGTTGACAGACAGAACTGTAGCACAAAACCTTTTGTTTGTATTGGGTGCAACAGGCTGGAAGGATAAGAAAAAAATGGAGCAGCGTGCTTTAGAAGTTCTTCAACTTGTTGGTCTTGAAACAAAAATGAACGTAATGCCATTCGCTTTGTCTGGAGGTGAACAGCAACGTGTATCGATTGCGCGTGCTTTGTTGAACAAACCTGAACTCATTCTAGCGGATGAACCTACTGGAAACCTTGATTCTGAAACATCAGAAGAGATTATGCGTTTGTTTATCTCTGTTGCAAAAGAAGAAAAATCAGCTGTAATTATGGCAACGCATGATATGTCGATGGTTGAGAAATTCCCAGCGCGTGTTGCCCGTGTCGAAAATGGAAAAGTAAAAGAAATTTCTACGATGAATACTTTTAATCCGTTTGACGCACTTCGTGCACAAGATTTCTAAACGTTCGGTTTATTAATTTTTACCTCAAACATTTTTTCCCATTTCTTCCCTGTCATGTAGATTTTATTCGTTTGCTCGTTGAAGGCAATGCCGTTGAATGAATCACCAACTGCTCCTCGACCTAAGCGCACCAGCTCAGTGCCGTCCAATGAGGCAATCACCTTCCCATTAACTGGATCAATCACCACAATTTTGTTTGTCATCCAAATATTTGCGAAAATAAACCCATCAATGTACTCCAACTCGTTCAAATTTACAACAGCATCATTGTTTGTATAAACTTCAATGGTTTTCTCAATAGTAAAGGTTTTTGGATTTCTGAAGGTTATTCTTTCTGAACCATCGGACATGATAAGGTGCTTTCCATCGTTGCATAAGCCCCAGCCTTCTCCTGTATAAGAAAAATCTTTGTTCATGATTTCCAAAGTGTTTTTGTTGTACATGAAACACTTTCCTGTTGTCCAAGTTAATTGATAAATGACATCTCCTAGCACCGTAATTCCTTCTCCGAAATGCGTTGCGTCTAAGGCAATTTTTGTGATGTCTTTACCAGAATTTAAATCAATTTTGGCAACCTTGCTTTGTCCTTGTTGACCAGTGCTCTCATACAAAACTCCTTGATCAAATTCTAAGCCCTGCGTAAAATTCTCGGTATTATGACTCAAACTTGACACGACGGAAAGTGACCAATTTTCTGGAACAACATCAGATAATATTCTTAGCAATCGCTGATCTAAGTGTGTTTTTCCACCATCATACGTAACTCTTAAATCCAGATTTTTCGCACCTATGCCAAGCATGGCCGTATTCAATGAAAACGAAACTTGCTTTTTGGGCGATTTCCAAGTTTGAACCACACTATCGTTAATCAAAACTTCCATTTTCTCAATGTCATTTTGATAAACTTCAATAGCTACAGAAGAAGTTGAATTGAAGGCCATAGCTAGGTTATCCTTAAATCCAAACATTGCAGGAATTGTTTCGCCTTCCTCGTCTCCGTCACAACAATTAAATGTGAATATGGCTATTGTACCAATCAACAATAGTCCTAAAATGCCTAGTTGTTTTTTCATTTTCATAATTCCAAAGACTGTATTTTACTTGCGGAAATTCCATTATGAGAAGCCGAATAAAGTGCTTTATTTTTTGACCAAACGATGGCTTGAGGAGATTGATGTTGAACGTCTGTCATCGCTTCGATCTCATTGGAAACATCACGGTGTTCGAGTAAATCAACGAAATATGGTACGATCCGATCATCTTCAATGTTCCATTCCTTTTGAAAACGATTAAGCGCCATAACCGAAATACTGCAACGAGTGCTGTGTTTGAAAAGCATGATCGGTTTTTCGTTAGCAGCTTCCAGAACCTCATTTAATTGCTTAACACTTTCTATTTCTATCCAAGGAAATGAAACGGAACTTGAAGTATTTCGTGAAAAAAGTCCCATAATTAAATCCCTGAAGTGAATTGTTTTAAAAATCGAATGTCATTTTCTGAGTACAAACGCAAGTCATTGACCTTATATTTTAACTGTGTAATGCGTTCAATTCCCATTCCGAAAGCAAAACCTGAATATACTTTAGAATCAATGCCTGAAGCTTCGAGAACGTTCGGATCTACCATTCCACATCCCAAAATCTCTAGCCATCCAGTGTATTTACACACATTGCACCCTTTAGAATTGCAGATGGTACATGACACATCTACCTCAGCACTTGGTTCAGTAAACGGAAAATAAGAAGGTCTTAAACGAATTTGTGCTTTTTCGCCAAACATTTCCTTGGCAAAATAATCAAGAGTTTGTTTGAGATCTGCGAACGAAACATCCTTATCGATATACAAACCTTCCACTTGATGAAAAAAACAGTGTGCACGTGCTGAAATCGCCTCATTTCGATAAACTCGACCTGGTGAAATTGTACGGATTGGTGGTTTTGAGTTTTCCATTACACGCACTTGCACAGAACTTGTGTGCGTACGCAAAGCCATTTCATGTTCACCTTTTTGAATAAAAAAAGTATCCTGCATATCTCGCGCTGGGTGTTCAGGTGGGAAATTTAGTGCGGAAAAGTTATGCCAATCATCTTCAATTTCTGGCCCTTCAGAAACGGTATAACCTATTCTGTTAAACAAAGAAATAATCTCACTTCTTACAAGCGAGAGCGGATGTCTTGACCCAACATTTGTATCGTCGCTAGGTCTAGAAAAGTCTAAACTATTTTCATCACTACTTGTACTTTCTAATCTTTCCTTTTGATTTTGGTAAAAAGTCTCGAGTTCATTACGAAAATTATTTAAAATCTGACCAGCCTCACGTTTCTCTTCGTTTGGCACCAATTTCAAATCATTGAACAAGTCTTTTACAATTCCTTTTGAACCAAGGAATTTAATGCGAAACTGCTCCAAATCAGTTGGTGTTTCCATTTTCAAAGCCCTAACCTCCTCTAATAATTGATCTATTTTTGCTCTCATTTCTAATTATTCCCTATTTCTCGTTTGACTAAAATCAATTATTTTACGTCTTACATGTAACTTTTTAACCTTGTTATCTGTTTAATTTTAATAGTTACAATTATTTGCGAAGTTACAAAATTAGGGAAACAGGGTAATTGGTTTAGAAAAAATAGTTTATCTTTAGCTTCTCGTTTTTAAAATTTAAGATGAAAAAATATAGTTACGCGTTATTATTGGTCTTGGGATTGGTATCCATTGGGATGTTTCCATCGTGTAAAAACAAGAATCCTTCAGTGGCTAAAATATTTGTTCGTTCAGCGTCAAATTTGCTTTTACCAGCTGCAAAAGTGGTACTTATTGCTGATATTCAAGAGAATGATTACACTGGGGAATTTGTTGACACACTTGTAACGAATTCTGAAGGTTACGTTGAATTTGATATTTCCGAATATTACACAGCTGCAGGTAAGAAAATCGAAGTTGGGAACTTTGACATTATCGCGCAAAAAGAAAACAAAACAGGTACAGGATATATCCGAACTAGAGTTCATTCTACGGCTGTAGAAACTGTATTTTTACAAGAATAATTAGATAAAAAATGAAAACAAACATCACAAAAATTGTAGGTTTATTGTTTGTAGTTGGGTTTATTCTAACGCCAACTTTAGGTTGTAGAAAGAAAAAAGATACCATCGTAAACATCTATGTACGTAACGCTACAAACGATTATATTCCAGGAGCGAATGTAATTTTATATCCTGACCAAAGTGTTCCAGGAGAAATTGATGAGAAATGGGAAAAATTCAACACCATTACGGACGCGTCAGGGAAGGCAAGTTTTAATTTTAATGAAATATACCAACTTGGTCAATCTGGTGTTGCTATTGCGAATATACGTGCCATTTTGGGTAACGTTGAAGGACAAGGAGTAATTAAAGTTGTTGAAGAAGAAACTTCGGAAGAAACAGTATTTATTTGATTCTTTCAAATCATTATAAAGCCATTTTTTCAAATGGCTTTTTTTTGCATTAAAAAAGCCTTGGGTTATCCAAGGCTTTTTTAGTTTTATGCTTTTGCAACTGCGATTTGTTTCAACAACAATACGTATTCTTCAAAAGATCCTGATAACATCAGGTTAATTGCTTTTTGTTTAATGCTATTTCGTTTCATGGTAATTCGTTTTATAGTTCTAATTACCATTGTTCAAAAGGCGTGCCAAAACAAACAACACCTATCTAACCTTTTGAAAATCAATGTAAAGATAACATCTAAGAAGCTTTTTGCAAAGCTTTAAATTTCTTCGAAATTTGTTGCTATTCTTTCAGAATATCAACCTGAACACATTTAACTGCGTTGAATCAGTCAGAAGCTTTTGCAAAGCTTTAAATTTCTTCGAAATTTGTTGCTATTCTATCAGAATATCAACCTGAACACATTTCACAGTTTTCTGGATCATCCAATGAACATGCAATTGCAGCTTGTTGTTCTTCGATTGTTTGAATTACCGTTTCGTTTACAACTTCTTTATCGATTGTGAACTTGATAGCGTCAGTTGCAGCCTTTGTTCTTAAGTAATACATTCCTGTTTTAAGACCTCTTTCCCAACCGTAAAAATGCATAGAAGTTAGCTTACCGAAGTTTGCATTTTCCATGAAAATGTTCAAAGATTGTGATTGGCAAATATAAGCTCCACGATCCGCTGCTAAGTCAATGATAGCTTTTTGAGAAATCTCCCAAGCTGTTTTGTAAAGATCTTTTAAACGTTGTGGAATTTCGTTTATGTTTTGGATAGAACCATTTGAAGCCATTATTTTTTGGCGCATTTCTTTGTTCCACAATCCTTCTTTTACTAAATCCTTCAATAAATGTTTGTTCACAATAATGAATTCACCTGACAACACTCTACGTGTGTAAATGTTTGATGTATATGGTTCAAAACATTCGTTATTTCCAAGAATTTGAGCTGTTGAAGCCGTTGGCATTGGTGCAAGCAATAATGAGTTTCTAACTCCATGTTCCATCACTTCCGCTTTCAACACATCCCATTCCCATCGTTTTGATGGCGTTACATTCCACATATCAAATTGGAAGATTCCTTTTGATGTTGGTGAACCTGCGAATGTTTCATAAGGTCCATCCTTTTTCGCCAAATCTTTAGACGCAGTCATTGAAGCGTAATAGATTGTTTCAAAGATTTCGCTATTCAACGTGCGCGCTTCTGCAGACTCGAACGGATAACCCATTAAAATGAAAGCATCAGCTAAACCTTGAACACCTAATCCAATTGGACGGTGACGCATGTTTGAATTTTTTGCTTCAATCACTGGATAATAATTCTCGTCAATGATTTTATTTAAATTCAAGGTTGCTTGATAGGTTACCTCGAACAATTTGTTGTGGTCGAAATTACCGTCTTCCATCACATATTTCGGCAACGCTAAAGATGCCAAATTACAAACAGCAATCTCATCTGGAGCAGTATATTCAATAATCTCTGTGCACAAATTAGAAGACTTAATTGTCCCTAAATTCTGTTGATTCGATTTTGAGTTTGCAGCATCTTTATAAAGCATATAAGGCGTTCCTGTCTCAATTTGAGATTCTAGGATTTTAAACCACAAATCTTGTGCTTTAATTGTCTTACGTCCCTTTCCTTGTTGTTCGTAGCTCGTGTACAATTTTTCGAATTCAGCACTGTGAGTTTCTGAAAGACCTGGACATTCATGCGGACACATTAAAGTCCAATCTCCATTTTCTTTCACACGTTTCATGAATAAATCTGGAATCCATAGTGCATAGAATAAGTCACGTGCTCTTTGTTCTTCTTTCCCGTGATTTTTCTTCAAATCCAAGAAGTCAAACACATCCGCATGCCAAGGTTCGATGTACATAGCGAAAGAACCTTTTCGTTTACCTCCACCTTGATCTACGTAACGAGCAGTATCATTAAAAACACGCAACATTGGAACAATACCATTTGATGTCCCGTTCGTTCCTTTTATGTAAGATCCCGTAGCACGAATGTCATGCAAAGCCAAACCAATTCCACCGGCAGATTGCGAAATTCTTGCACACGATTTTAAAGTATCATAAATTCCTTCGATACTATCTTCTTTCATTGTCAATAAGAAACAAGAAGACATTTGTGGTTTTGGAGTACCAGCATTGAATAAAGTTGGCGTAGCATGAGTAAACCAGCCCTCTGACATCAAATTATATGTTTTAATGGCTCCATCAATGTCATTTTTATGGATTCCCATTGCTACACGCATCAACATTTGTTGCGGGCGTTCTACAATCTTACCTTCCAATTTAAGCAAATAAGAACGAGAGAGCGTTTTGAATCCGAAGAAATCATATCTAAAATCACGATCATAGATAATGCTAGAATCTAATGCTTCACTATTATTCATGATGGCTTCATACACATCCGTTGCAACCAAAGAAGCATTTTTCCCAGTCTTTGGATCCACATAATTGTATAAATCATCAATTACTTCAGAAAATGTCTTCTTAGTATCCTTGTGCAAGTTAGACACGGCGATACGAGAAGCCAAAAGTGCATAATCAGGATGATCCATTGTTTTCCCAGCGGCAACCTCTGCTGCCAAGTTATCTAAGGCTGTCGTTGATACTCCATCGTACAAACCTTCAATAACCTTAATTGCAACAGACTCCGGTGAAACTAATGGATCTAATCCATAGCACATTTTCATTATCCGAGCAGTAATTTTGTCAAATTTTACTGCTTCCGTTCTTCCGTCTCGTTTTACTACGTACATACTCATGCTTAATTTTATTTTTTTCAGTTCTATTATTGGTTCACTCCTTAAAAATCTTCGTCTAGCGAAAAGTTTTGGTTATCCTTTCCTGCCAAAACACCTGATTTTTGATATTCCCCCACCCGTTTTTCAAAGAAATTTGTTTTTCCTTGAATGGAAATCATTTCCATAAAATCAAAAGGATTTGTTGCATTGAACTCCTTTGGATTTCCCAATTCAACCAACAATCGATCAGCCACAAATTCGATGTATTGTTGCATTAAATCGCTGTTCATTCCAATCAATTTTACAGGCAAAGCGTCCGTAACAAATTCTTTTTCGATGGCAACCGCATCTAAAATAATTTCGCGCACCGCTTCTTTGGTCAACTTGTTTTTCACGTGATCATTGTAAAGCAAACAAGCGAAATCGCAATGTAAACCTTCATCACGAGAAATTAATTCATTGGAAAAAGACAAACCAGGCATTAAACCACGTTTCTTTAACCAAAAAATCGAACAAAATGAACCTGAGAAAAAGATTCCTTCAACAGCTGCAAAAGCAACTAATCGCTCAGCAAAAGATCCTTTCTCAATCCATCTCAATGCCCATTCTGCCTTTTTGCTAACGCAATCCAACGTGTCAATTGCATTAAACAAATGGGTTTTTTCATGATTGTCCTTGATGTAAGTATCAATCAACAACGAATACGTTTCTGAGTGAATATTCTCCATAGTCACTTGAAACCCATAAAAGAACTTCGCTTCCGTGTATTGCACCTCAGAAAGAAAATTCTCTGCCAAATTCTCATTAACAATTCCGTCTGAAGCCGCAAAAAACGCCAAAACATGTTTGATAAAATGGCGTTCATCATCGTTTAGTTTATGTTCCCAATCAATCAAGTCAGGCGACAAATCAATTTCTTCAGCCGTCCAAAAACTAGCTTCCGCTTTCTTGTAAAACCCCCAAATATCATCGTGTTGAATTGGGAAAAGAACGAAACGACTATTGTCTCCTTCTAAAATTGGTTCTGAATTAGCCATTCTACTACTTTTTTTAGGCAAATACCATTTAAGTACGGGTACTTTCGTGATACTCGTTTTTGTTAATTTATTAAATTTTCTGTTTCCTACTTAAATCGTAAAACGAATCAAATGTTCTTCTCAGTTTTTGACTTAGAGGCATACAAAAATTGTCATAATTCTTTCCTTACGCAATTAAAGAAATTCACATTTCTCCAATGTTATTAACATGCTTATCTCGAAACCCTTTCTAACCAATCCTTAACGACCTTTTCAACAGCAGCCGTAAAGATATTCACATGTCATTCATGCTGTTTTGTCAATAAATAATTAAAAATTGGTCAAAAGCCTTGAGGTAAAAGAAGTATGTTAATTTCCTATAAATTTAATCCGTAATTTTCCACGATAAAAACAAAAATTTTGTTATTTTAAACACCCATTTGTTCATTACACGAAGACTTGTTTTACATGCGCCAAAAGAACAGCATATTTCAAAAATTTGCATCGTTAAAATTAATTGACGGCGCATTGCATTTGTTGTATCCAAATGAGTGTTTGATTTGTGAAACGGAACTTGCTCGTATTGAAAACGTAATTTGCATTGATTGTTACACCGATCTTCATGTTACTTACTATGAACGATTTACGGAACCAAACGATCTTGAAATTCTTTTCTGGGGTAGGGCTCAGCTTGAGATGGCGTATGCATTATTGTATTACGAAAAAACAAATTCTTCAAAAAATTTATTGAAAGCTTTAAAATACAAAAGAAGAGCAGATGTTGGACGGCACTTTGGAAAAATGCTTGGTACTCGGATTCTTCCACTTGAAAAAACAAGTACCATCGAAGTGCTTATTCCAGTTCCTATTCATCCAAAAAAGGAATTTGCTCGTGGATACAATCAAAGTAAAATGATAGCTGAAGGCATTTCAAGTGCGACGAACATTCCAATAGATGATAGATTCATAAAACGAAATGTAAACTCTAAAAGCCAAACAACATTGGGTCGATTCACGCGCTGGGATAATGTAGAAGGAAAATTCTCACTTTCTTCGAAATCACATAATAATCACATTGCGTTAGTCGATGATGTGGTGACAACAGGTGCTACACTTGAAACCATTATTCTAGAAATTCGCGCAAAACACCCCGACATCAAAATAAGTATATTAAGTTTGGCTATCACTCGATAAATTATGCAAAAAGTACTTATTGTTGGCGCCGGACTTTCTGGTATTTGTCTCTCGCATCACTTTTTAGAAGAAAATGTGGAAATCACACTCATCGATAATGGTGTAAACCATAGTTCTTTGATTGCTGCAGGATTAATCAATCCACTTGTATTTCGCAGAATGACGAAAAGCTGGCGCGTTGATGCATTTTTACCTTATGCTAAAAAGTACTACGAAACATTAGAATTAAGATTGGGACAAAAGTTCTTTCATCCACTGGTGATACGACGTTTTTTTTCATCGGAGCAAGAACGCAATTATTGGCTTGATCGGCAGACACATTCTGACTTTTCAGAATACATGACAGAAGTAAATCAAGAAGATGAAAGAATTTATCCCTATGCCAATAAATTTGGTTCCGGTCGCGTAAAAAACGCAGGTTTTGTAGATGCGCTTCTTTTTGATTCAGAAACTAAAAAAGAACTAAAAACGAAAATTGAATCCATCCAAGGAACATTTGATTACAGTAAATTAAATCCTGCAACTGGCACTTACATCGATCAAACATTTGACCTCATCATTTTTGCAGAAGGTTATTTAGGCACTGAAAATCCATGGTTTAATTTTTTACCACTTACACAAACAAAGGGAGAAGTTTTGGAAGTACAACTTTCTTTAAATCCAACCAATGAGTCACTTAATCGTAAGTGCTTTATGTTGCCATTGAGTAATGGAAATTACAAGGTTGGTTCTACCTATTCTTGGGACGATCCAAGCACACATCCAACCGAAGAGGGGAAAAATCACATCCTTGAAAACTTAAGCTATTTAACGCCTGAAAAACCTGCAATTCTTGACCACAAAGCTGGAGTTCGACCAACAACCAAAGATCGGCGTCCATTTATTGGTCTCCATCCAACTCTTCCAAAGCTTGCAATTTTTAACGGCTTGGGTGCGAAAGGATACTTAATTGCTCCGCTGCTGGCGAAAGAATTTGTTAGTTCAATGATTCATGGATCGGAGATTGATGTTGAGTGTCGTCTTCTCCCAAAACGATTCCAATAATCGATTCAATATTAACAATTCGTTGCAACAATTATTTATAATGATTCTACACAATTTCTTACCTTTGTATTCAAATTAAAAAACAAAAACATGTATCCTCCACAGTTAGTACAACCAATGAAAGAAGACTTAACGTCTGTTGGTTTTGAACAATTGACTTCAGCTGAAGAAGTAGATCAAAAAGTATCCTCATCAGAAGGAACCTTATTACTTGTTGTTAATTCCGTTTGTGGATGTGCCGCAGGAAATATGCGTCCGGGAGTAAAATTGTCGCTTCAACATGATAAAAAACCAACAGAATTAGCAACGGTTTTCGCGGGCGTTGATGCTGAAGCTACGGCTCAAGCGCGCAAATATTTTTTACCATATCCTCCAAGTTCACCTTCGATTGCATTATTCAAGGATGGTAAATTGGTTCATTTCTTGGAGCGTCATCACATTGAAGGAGGAACAGCTGCAATGATTGCTGAGAATTTAAATGAGGCGTACAAACAATATTGTTAGATTTTCGCCCTACAACATTTGTAAAACCCAAGCACTAATTGTTTGGGTTTTTTTATGCCTATTTATTTCGTTGAAATCCACAAAACTGAAACTGCTGCGTGGTTTCAAACGGAGTTGTATGGTTTTCTTGAAAGCACTCAATCGCTTTAAAATCAGCACCGAATAAATCTAACATTTGAGCTTCTGAATACTGTTTTATTTCCAAACCACTGCATTTCAAAGGTCCATTCTCAGAAAAAGTGCCTAAAAGAAAAAATCCCTCACTAGAAATGTATTTTGACACAAGTGCTTGATACTTCACGATGTCCTCTTTCTCCGTTAAAAAATGGAAAACTGCTCGATCGTGCCAAAAATCGTATGTTTCCTTTGGCTCAAAATCAACAATGTTTGCTTCAATCCATGTCACTTTACTCGCTTTATCTCCTAGTCGCAATTCCGCACGTTCTAAAGCTTTGCCTGAAATGTCGAGCACAGTCAAATTTTCGAATCCTTTATCAATTAACACATCCACCAACTGGCTATCGCCACCGCCCACATCAATGATTTTGGCCGATTTTGGCAAGTTCAAAGATTCTAAAAAACGCATGGAACTTGTGGGATACGTTTGTGTCCAGCTCACTTCGTGTGGTTGTTTGGTGTTGTAGACATTTTCCCAGTGTTGTTTTTTGTTCATTTTACAATGTTTTGAAGCGATATAAATATAGACTTAAATGAAGAATGGATATGAAAATTTGCAAACTTTTAAAGCTAAAAGTCGAATGCAAACCAAAATTTCACTTAAATTTATATACAACGAATTTTAAAACTATGTCAGAAGAACACCCAAAACAGCCTTCAAAAATACTGCTAAAAGCAAAGGAACTTTTTCGTTTGATTGACGCTTTTAGTCAAACAATCAATGAAGACGATCTGCTTCAAGCGCAACGTGTTCAACTTATGAGAGAAGATTCCTTTGCCATTGCTCCAAAAATAGCAGGTGCAGATGCCGTAGATCATTATGACATTAAAATGCAAAATGCCGCCTTGATTCGAAAACATGCCATGGATTTATATGTTACCATTGGAGCGTTCCGATATGATGACGGGAAACCAGAACATGAATATATTCAGCTCATTCGACAAGAAATTGAAGAGTTTCGATTGCTCTTTGTGGATTGGGTAAATTCATTTGATCCGTGGGATTATGTGATTGACAAATGGGGAATGTTTAATCCACCAGGCGTTTCTGCACATGATAAGGATCCAGATGAGGATCTGCCGTTTGACCCTAAAGATTATTTTGATGATTGACGGGTTTAGCGAATTCAGTTATGGTAATGTTGTTGAATTACTAATTTAATTTGTTCTTCGATGTGAAATTCATTCATCTAACAAAAGTCTTGATCGATGTGGAGTTCTCATGTGAACTATTTAGGACAATTGTTCTTAAAATCATCAAAAATGACTAAACCTGCTTTTTTCCTCAGGGCTAGAATTTTTCCTTTATCCCAATCCCAACCCTCGGGAGCTATTATAATTTCGTCAGGACTACAACTAATATTAACAGTAATATGAAAATGATTGAATTGATAAGACGTATCAGAAAGAAGTACAACATTATTAATGCGCCAATTTGAATGTAATAATAAGGAATTTACTTTGGTTTCAAAAAGAATCATTTTTTCATTTGTAATACGATTATTCATTGGTGCACAATTTGTTATATTCCCACAAGAATCTAAGTCAGCCATAAATCCAAAATCGTATTCACAAGGAATTTCAGGGTCATTAAAATCAATTGTCTTAAAAACCGAATCGATTTGATTGACGACCTCCATTGGCATGGTTCGATGATAGTCCATATATGAATATTTTATTTCTTGGTCGAATAGGCGCCTATCTTCATAAAACAGCGTATCTTGTCCAAAAGCAAATTCATTTCCAATTAATAAAATTAATAATGCTATAAACTTTCTGACTCTATCCATATTAAACAGATTGTAAATCAATAAATATTTTCAAGACTAAAAGTTCCTTACCAACTGTCCTTGAAAGGAAAACGATTGCTTAATTATCTTGAGTATTAGAATGGTGTAACAATTGCTAAAGCTTAATTATGTGCTGGAAATTGACCTTAAATAATATTAGTTATTATTTTTCTAAAATAATCGTAGTACGAAAAACTTCTGTACCTGAAGTTGAAACATGTGTAATTTTGTATCCTGCTTGTTTCCATTTCTCAAGTTCTTTTTGAATAAGTACCCCATTATTAGCAGAAATATCTAAGTCATGCCCCTTCTCCAAACTTATTGTACTCTTTTTCCCGTCTGGATCAATTGTTACAAGTCCTGTTTTCGAGCCATGTCCTTCAATAACACGAATAATGACCATTTTTGAAGAGTTTTCCTGTGCACTTACGTTTCCCATTCCCACAAACAGGATAGTCATTATAGCAAATACTAATAATTTTAAATTTTTCATACTTCTTAATTTTAGTTTTTTCAACAATTCATCTGATTTAACAACGGATAAACTCGTAAATCAGCTTTTCATTTACAACCACAAAATGTTATCCATTGATTCATTCGTAGGATAGACAATCTAATGCTTTTCTTTAGATCATAATCATTGGTATAAAACTAAAAAATAAATCAACACTAAGGTTAGAGTTCTAATAGCCAAAGATAGATGCGATCGAAATGGCCTTTTACAATCTTTTATTCACATCCCTTTTTAAACCCTTCGAAGATCACTTCAGTATCTTCAGATTTAAGGACTACGACCTTTTTTACTGGAATACTTGGGTCTAAATAATCTGGGCTAAAAATAACCTCCGGTGGGTCACAGAAAGTTGCAAAAGAGACAATACTGGTCTGAAAAATATAAGTAGTATCTATAAGTGTTATCCTATTCAAAATTTGTTCATGTGAATTCGTCATAACAGAACAAACTTCATTTAAAAAATCCAGTAACTCTCCCGTCAATAATCTATTTGGGAGAGAACATCCAATGATAGTTCCGCAACTGTCATAATCCAGTTTAAACTCAAATCCATCCTGACATCTATAATTATCTCCAAAGAAATCATAGGTTTTATAAATAGAATCGATTTCCTCTTTGATTTGAGGGGTAAATTGATTTGCCACATCCATGAACCAATAACCGATATGCTGATCAAACACAGCCCTATTGCTAAAAACCAAAGTGTCTTGTTGGCTTAAGACACCATTTGAATTAAGCTGAAAACTAATAAATGCTATAAACACATACTTACTCATTACTCTTTCTTTTGCAAAACACTCGTTGATATCCAGTCGATGTTTGATTAAACGGATTATAAAATTTTATTCTGTTGTTCAGAATACCCTTTAAAAGTAATCCAAAAATATCATTACAGCAATTAACAACCATGGAAATAAGACGAAGTAAACGATTGTCCAAAAAATGGCCCATTTACGCAATTTTGATCTTTTCCAATAACCTCTATTGTTCTCAAGTTCATATCTAAACTGCGAAATCTTCAAACCAAAGATTCGAGGGATAAATATATACGCAATCACTGCTACAGCCAAACCTAAAGCAATGCACAAGGTTTTGTAGTCATAAAAAAACGAATTTAATTTTGGGAAAATCTTCTCTATGACCAAATAAAAAAGGACTAACCACTCACCAATAACGATGCAGATATAGAAAGATGCTACATCCTCGGCCCTGCCTGAGGATCTATCCCACTTTTTGAAAAAAAGTTCAAAATTATAGTATAAAATGTAAAAGTGTTTTAGCATTATTAACGCATCTATTAAGTTTTATCACTAAATAATGAAACAATCTAGCCAATAGATATTTCGCGAAAACACCCAATGGGATCTACTGTTGATCTCTAAGTTGAACATCCACATTCTATTTCCACCATTCATCCTCAGGATTACGTCCATTTGTGGAACAATGCACTAAATCTACTATTTCCGGGAATTCTATAGAATATTTAATCAGAACTGAATCACCAATTCTCAACTCGCCGTAACATTCACTATTATGAATGCCCTCTGCCTCAATAATCTTGGTTTTTCTTTTGTATTCAACATAAATATCATTTCCACCTCTAGATTGTCTCCTCATATCTGTCACGACCGCATAAGTTTGTCCATGTTTTTCTAACTCCCTAACTCGCGTGTAGTATTGATAGTACGCTACTAAAAATAAAACCAAAACGAACAAAATAAGGTATAAAAAGTCTTTTTTAGGATTTTTAGAATCTGCTAAAGGTTCGAAATGTGTCATTTACCAATACAAAACTTACTAAAAATATTCGCTAACAAATCATCTTCTGAAATGTCGCCTGTGATGCTTCCTAACCAATGCATTGCTTGACGAATATCCATCGCGATGAAATCACCTGTGATTCCCGTTTCAAGACCATTTTGAGCATTTGAAAGTGCCTCGAAGGTTTTGATTAACGCACTTTGGTGTCGCGCGTTGACAATGATTGTTTCATCTTGAAGGTTAAAATCGCCCACCACAGCGTCGACAAGGTGTTTTTTGAGTGTATCCAAATTTGTTCCGTGTTTTGCACTAATGGCAATCCAATCTGGTTCGTTTACCGCTTCTGCTCGATCTGTCTTGTTTAAAACACCCAAAATTATCTTGTCCGTAAACTGTTTACGCAGTTCGGTCAACCATCCTTCTACTTCAGTCTTATTTAGCTCATTAGAAGCATCTGCAAGGCACAAAACAACTCGGGCTTGGGTAATCTTCTCTTTCGCTCGTTCGATGCCTAAGGCTTCAATTTCTTCGCTTGTTTCACGAATTCCTGCAGTGTCAATCAAGCGAAACAATATGCCGTCAATGTTCAAGGTTTCTTCAATGACATCACGAGTTGTTCCAGCAATATCGCTCACAATTGCTCTGTTTTCTCCTAACAACGCATTGAGCAAGGTGCTTTTCCCGGTGTTCGGTGCACCAACGATTGCAACGGGAACCCCCATTTTGATCGCATTTCCAAGTTCAAAAGATTTCGCCATGCGATTTACACGATGGAGCACTTCATCTACCAAACTTTTTAGTTGTGTGCGATCTGCAAATTCCACATCTTCCTCCGAGAAATCCAGCTCAAGTTCAACTAACGATGCAAAATTGATTAATTGTTCGCGCATCAATTTCAACTCTTGCGAAAAATTTCCTCGCAACTGTTTTAGTGCAATTTCATGTGCTGTTTTGGATTGCGAAGCGATTAAGTCTGCCACTGCTTCTGCCTGAGACAAATCCATTTTTCCATTTAGAAAAGCGCGTTGTGTAAACTCGCCCGGAAGAGCCATGCGCACTCCTACTTTACCTAATTCTGTTAAAATTTGTTCGAGAATGTAACGTGACCCATGGCATGAAATTTCAACACTTTCTTCACCTGTAAAACTTTTTCCAGCATGAAAAACCGTCACTAAAACCTCATCTACCAATTTTCCTTCTAATGATTTCATCAAACCAAAATGCGTGGTGTGTGAATCAAATTCTGTTAAATTCTTTGAAAACAAGGTGGAAACAAATTCAAAGGAACTTGGTCCCGAAACACGGATTACACCAATCGCTCCAGCTCCATTTGGAGTAGCCAAAGCACAAATTGTATCTAAATTGTTCATCATTTGAGAACAAATTTAGTCAAGAAAGGCTTGAAAAGGGTGCTCGTCTCTAAAATAAAGATGTACGAAAGTCTCCAATCATCACAATTTGATGATCTTTTTGCAAATCGAAAAATCCTTCGTTTCAAGTTTTAGAAAATAAGTCCCTCCATTTAGCGGAGCCAAGGAGAACTTTTTATCATTTGGATTTAATCTCAAGACCACATTTCCATTTACATCAATCAATTCAAGATGTTCAAACACCAAATCCGTTTTTAAATAAACCTCATCATTGGTTGGTTGTGGGTAAACTTGAATGAGTTCATCCAAACTTATGTCACTCACATCTGCACAAGAAGCAACAAGAATTGGCTGAGTTGCCAAACTTGAGCAATCATTTGCATCTGTGTACGAGTATATAATCGTATGCGTGCCTAGTCCAGCAATCACAGGATTAAGTTGATTGTTAGAAACGCCAGGCCCTGCATAACCACCACCAGCTGGAGATCCACCCGACAAATCAAAGATTGAAGAATTAATACACACAAAATTCAATGGATCCAGGGTAACCACCGGCAACGGATTTATCGTTATCGGATTAACTGTTGCACTACCTATCGTCACTGGATTTGTACTTACAACCCGAATCTGATAACCATTTCCCGCAGCAAGCGAACCACCTGGATAAGCTGTCACGGATTGTAAACCAGATGCTGAAGAGTTTAAAGTTCCTATCGTGGTTGGGCTTGAAAAAGATCCAGATGCATTTGAAATTTGGACATTGAATAAATTTCCAGCATTATATGTGCCAACAGCGTCAAAATTTACGGTAAGATTTTGCGATTCTGTGAAACACCAACTTGTTGGAGATACATTGTCAATGGTTTCAATAGCATTCACAACAGAAATTGGAGTACCCGTTACTTTAAAATCATCAATTGCAAAAGCAGGATCAACACCACTGCTTCCGTTTACCCAACGAAATCTGATTTTAAGCGTAGCTGCTCCGGAAAGGGCTGCATCACTTATTGTAGCTTGCGTCCAAACTGAAATCCCTGAAATTTGAGCACCTGATTGCGTCCAAGAACTTCCGCCGTTTGTTGAATATTCAACTACACCGTATGCAGATCCAGAAGATCCAGCGCACAAGTAATAAAAAGATGCGGTCACACCTGAGAAGGAACTTGTATTTATCACAGGAGATTCTGCGCTTCTATTTGATGCGGAACCTGTATCAAATGAGGCATTACATACATCTAATATCGAACAAATACTTGTGTTGTGGATATGCAAATAACTTGAATTTGGGCTGCTAGCGATTACTCCTGGTTGAACTGGAGTGTTGTCCACCAACCCCGGAAAACCCAAATATGCTGCATTCACAACCCATTGATTATCTCCAGTTCCGGAAGCATTGAGCGACCAACCAGAGGCAACGCCTAGATTAAAATCATTTTCATAAATGGTTGTTTGTGCATTTAATGAAGAATTATAAACCGCAAAACAACCAAATAATAGTAAGTAGCATTTATTTTTCATAACGTTAGTCTTTTGATAGCTAAGTTATTAAAAAAATTTAGACCTCTGTTTTTAACTAGAAAATAATGGTGTTCAAATTGAAGCTAATCAACCAATATAGTATTTCATAAGGAGAAACTATTAAAATCTATATTGCATTCTAACGGTAAGCACATCATCTTTAATATCTTTTGTAAAACCATTAATGCCTTTTGTTGCTTCATTGGTAACCATATTATAATGGAACATGAACTTAACATTCTCATGTACATAAAAATTATACCCAACACCTAGCATCGTGTATTTGACATCCGCATCCGTAAAACCATCAGCTCCAGTCATATCACGTCCAGCAATTTTTGAATTTGGATCATACCATTCATATTTAAGTGCGATTTCATGTTTAGATTTACCTATTCTCTGAATTAAATATGCATAACCTGCATTAAATTGTCTCACGTAGATTGGGTTAGGAGCAAAAACAATGGGGCTTTTGGAAGAAGCACTCGTCGCTGATTGCTCACCAGTAATGTATTCTAGTCGAACTGTAGTCGTACCAATCTTTGAAGTAACACCAAATTGTGCATCCGCTCCATAATAAATTCTTGGCGATTTATGTTTGGCATATGCAACACCATTTGTTGAATCAGCAATTTGCCAGCCAAACTTGCCCAAAGAGTCAGTTTTGATTGAGTTATAGATTTTATTGCCATCGTAGACAAATCCACCATTGTAATAAGAAGCGCCAACACCAAAATTAATTTTTCCATTTTTCGAAGTTCGCTCATATCTCATTTTACCAATAAAATCTTTAAAACTATCAAAATCCGTTACCCAAGCAAAAGAAGATGAAGTACCTGGCACCGATATACCTGTACCATTATAAAAACCAGCATCCACTCGGAAGCCAAATAATTTTTTACCCTTAATTGGTTGAAAGCTAATTTTGGCTCCCAAATCACGTTCATTTGGCATCAAGATTTGGTTAAAACGGGACCTTTCTGGTGTTTCTCGAACCGAAGAAGACTGTTCAATTTCAAATCCAAATGGTCGGTTCATTATACCCGCAAAAATAGAAAATGACTTTGTCCATGGTTCAGTAAATTTTGCATAAATATCTGCAATATTAACCCCTCGTTCTGATGCATTCAATTGAAATACATACTCCGAATTTTTATTGGAATAAGTAAATTTCACCCGGCCACGTCGGATCATGAATCGATTGTTTGAATTTGTGGGGAAATCTCCCCCGTCAAAATTCTTCGCACCTTTCGTTTCAATCCACTGGTACTGTGCTTGAATCCATCCACTTACATGCAACTTGTTTAATTTATCCACAATTTTTTCGAGTGAAGAAACTTTATTTTGCAAGGAATCACTTTGCGCTACTTGTCCAAAACCAAGAAAATTAAATCCAATTAACAGTATAATTAATAACTGAAACTTATAAGATTGCTTTGCCATTTTCAACTTTTTTTTGGCCAAAAATAGAGTATTTAATACCGCGTTAACAATGGTTTATTATTAACTTAAAATAAACTTAACATTGCTAACTTTTTGTTAACCTACGATGAAGCATCATCAAAAAACGTTAAAGAGGGAAGGATAAAAACAAGTCAAGATTAAATAACAACAATCAGGATTTCTATCAGTAATTATGATACAATTCTGCAATAAAAATCAACGCTTAACTCACTCGAAATTCGTTGTAATTCAGCAAGATTCGATCTTTTCAATCTTACCAATAGAAATTCTGTTAATGACAAAACTCATAAACAAAATCTCGCACTATCCAAAGTTATCATTACGTTAACAAATGCCATGATTTCTAGCGTGAATTAAATTTAGAATTACATTCGCACAAAACTTTAAATATTATGGCTTCAGGAATACTAAAATTCTTTTTACCAAAAGACAAGGTGTTTTACACCTTATTTGAAACCGCAAGTGCCAATCTTGAAAAAATTGCTAAAAAACTTGTATTAGTAGTACACGAATCTGACTTTAATAAACGTGCTGTTTTAATTAAAGAAATGGAAGATTTGGAGCATCAAAATGACGAAATTACGCATCAAATATTTGTTGAATTAGGAAAAAACTTTATTACACCATTCGACAGAGAAGATATTCATAGTTTGGCTACGGCATTAGATGATATCGCAGATTATATCTATTACGCTGGAAAGAAAATTAATTTCTATAATATTGACCCAACAAGAGATAGTGGAGTTCAAAAAACAGCTGACATGATTGAACTTGCCGTTCTTGCTGTAAATCAAGCTGTTGTTGAACTCAGAAATTTGAAAAACACACAAAAAATTGTTGAATGTGTTATTAAAATTAATTCAATCGAAAACAGCGCAGACGACATTTTTGATTTGAACATTGAGAAATTGTTTGCATCCGATGTAGATGCAAAAGAATTAATCAAAATGCGTGAATTGTATCAAGTACTTGAAACAGTTACAGATAAATGCGAAGACGCTGGTAATGTGATTGAATCTATTGTCGTTAAATACGCTTAAGTATTAACTCAAATCAAAACATCTTATGTTTACATTGTTAATTGTTGTAATTGTAATTGCATTACTTTTCGATTTAGTAAATGGTTTTCATGACGCAGCAAACTCGATTGCTACAGTTGTATCTACCAAAGTATTGACACCTTTTCAAGCAGTTGTTTGGGCAGCAGCATTCAACGTTTTGGCATTCTGGGTATTTGATATGAGTGTTGGAAATACAGTTGCAAAAACGGTTGATAATAGCGCCATTGATTTATGGGTAATTTTGGCTGGATTAATTGCTGCAACAACCTGGAATTTAATCACTTGGAGACTTGGAATTCCATCATCTTCTTCGCATACATTAATTGGTGGGTTTGCTGGTGCGGCTGTGGCCCATGCCGGTTTTGACGTGATTGCAGGTGGAGAGATTATTAAAGTAATTCTATTCATTTTCCTTGCCCCTTTAATTGGTGGTGCCATGGCATTTTTAATTGCACTAATTACGATGAGTCGCCGCATCTTTATCAAATTCGCTTTAATACTAGCCGTAACACTTGGACTTTACTTTCTCATGAATTACATGGTTGAATACATGGATATGAAGCCAGTAATGATGTGGATCGTAATGATTATGATGTTGATCTTTGTTTTGGCAATGCTTTACTATGGCGCTGTGCATTACAAAAAGCAAACCGCTTTGAAAGAATCGAACATGTATAAACGACTTCAATTACTTTCATCAGCGGCATTTTCTTTGGGACATGGTGGAGCCGATTCTCAAAAAGTGATGGGTATTATTTGCGCAGCATTGATGGTTTATGGTAATTATCAGCGAGACAATGGAGCTGAGGATAAAATTGATTCAAACTTTCGAATTTCTGAAGTGATGCAAATTGAGCATGAAAACGAGGAGGGTAAGAAAGAAAAATATAAACCAAATTACACCATGATAGATGGTAAGGTGGTTTTTGAAGATGGCGACAACATTTATTTAGCTTCCTCAAACACACCCATTTTTGTCGAAGAAAAAATTACTCCTGAATTTAAAGATAACAAGGTGTTCAACAATTTCGATAAAGTTTCGGATAAGTTAGAACATTTACATATTTACACGAAAGGCGATAACATTTACGATGACGCAACCAAAGAAATGGTCTTTGAAGATAAAACCTTAAACCAAAAATACTCTAAAGCAGGAATGTTTACAAGCTATGTGGACCAAGCATACGAGTTAAAGGACGGTTTTAAAATCAAAACAAAGGTTAAGTCTGAAACCATGCCTTTTTGGATTGCTTTTGGTTGCTACTTTATGATCGGAATTGGAACCTTGTTTGGCGGTTGGAAAATTGTAAAAACAATGGGAACCAAGATTACCAAGGTTACTCCATTAGAAGGTGTTTGTGCAGAAACAGCGGGAGCCTTGACTTTATTCACAGTAAGTCAAATGGGAATTCCAGTTTCAACAACACACACAATTACAGGATCCATCATTGGAGTTGGAGCAACAAAACGTTTAAGCGCGGTACGCTGGGGAGTTACCATCAATTTACTTTGGGCATGGATATTAACCATTCCTGTAAGTGCTCTTTTAGCTGCGTTGATTTATTGGGTGATTGTACTCGTAAAATAAACTAACGATTTCTTTTGCTTTTGAAAAAATCTTGAAGCAACTGCCGCGATTCATTTGCCAGTATTCCATTTGTCACCAACGTTTTGGGATGATACAAACTTTCAACGTGTCTGCTGGCACCTCGTTTTTCATCTTTTGCACCGAAAATTACTTTTTCAAGTTGTGACCAATAAAGTGCACCTGCACACATCGTGCAAGGTTCCAAAGTCACATAAAGCGTGCAATCCGTTAAGTATTTACCTCCCAGGAATTCTGCGGCAGCTGTAATTGCTTGCATTTCTGCATGTGCAGTTACATCATTCAATTGTTCTGTCAAATTGTGCGCGCGTGCAATTATTTGGTTTTTGACAACCACCACTGCCCCGACTGGAACTTCACCTAGTTCAAAAGCTTTTTGAGCTTCGTTGAGCGCTTGGCGCATAAAATACTCATCGTTATAAGGAGAAATCATATAACAAAAATACTATTCTTTCGATTCCGGTAAGTGCTTTTTTCTTAATATTGAACCATGAATCAAGTCATTCAGCCATTAAAAAAAGGAGATAAAATTGCGATTGTTTCGCCTGCAAAAGCCATTGAAATTGAACATGTTGAATTTGCAAAACAATTTTTTGAAGATGCCGGATATGTTGTAGTTATTGGTAAACATGCGCTCGGGCGGAATAATTATTTCTCAGGGACAGATTTAGAGCGAGCAGGTGATTTTCAAGAAGCCCTCGATGATCCCACCATTAAGGCCATCATTTGTGCTCGCGGTGGATATGGAGCCGTTAGAATTCTTGATCAAATTCAATGGGCGAGTCAACTTTTAAATCCAAAATGGATTGTTGGATTCAGCGACATCACCGTTTTTCACCAACGTTTACAACGCTTTGATATTAAGAGCATCCATGGAACTATGCCTTTAAATTTTAAATCAAACACACAAGAATCACTAGCTACCATGTTGCAAGCACTGGAAGGTAAACCATATACCGTTTCAACTTCTTTTCAGGGCAAGAACAAGCTCGGATTCGCAAACGGTAAAATTGTCGGTGGCAATCTCAGTATATTATACAGTTTGTTAGGCACGGATGATCAAATAGATTTCTCCGATTGTATTTTGTTTATCGAAGATATTGGTGAACAATTGTATGCCATTGACCGAATGTTGTTTGCATTAAAAAAGGCAGGCGTTTTTGATAAAATTTCTGGGTTGATTGTTGGAGGCTTTTCTGATTTGAAAGACACTGAAACCCCTACCGGATTCGTGCTGGAAAACATCATTTTGGATCATTTTACTTATTCAAAAATCCCGATTTGCTTTCAATTTCCTGTTGGTCATCAAGACGATAATCAAGCTATGATATGTGGTGAAATTGCAACATTGCAAGTGACTGATAATGAGACGACTTTGATCTTTGGAAATCTGAGCTGTTGAAAGCTAGCTTTTAATGTTATTTATAACCAATCTAAATAACTCTAATTGGTTTGATTCAAGCATGATTGTCATTAAATTTGCCCCAAAATAATCACACAAAAATATCGTATGAGCAAGTCTGCAATTTTATCCTCATCAATCGCCAAAAAATGGTGGATGGCATTGACCGGATTATTTCTTTGCCTTTTCTTAGTAGGACATCTACTAGGTAATTTACAGTTGATTTTTAGTCATGGAGAAGAAGGAAAACAAGCGTTTAATGAGTACGCATACTTCATGACGCACAATCCATTGATTAAAGTAATGTCTTATGTTACTTACTTGTCAATCCTTTTCCATGTTGTAGATGGTTTTCTTTTGACCATTCAAAACAAGAAAGCTCGTCCAATCAATTATGCTTACAACAAACCGAACACAAATTCCAAACTACCATCACGTTATATGGCTATTTTGGGAACAGTCGTTTTGGTTTTCATCGCTACACACATGGCCAACTTTTGGTGGAAAATGAAATTTTCAAGCGAACCTTTTCCAATGCACAAAACATTTGTCAAGGATCCAAATTCAGGACAAGAACAAGCCATTCTAATCACACACAGCGGACAATATTTCCCAGCTGCTGCTTTGGAAGGAACACCAGGTTCATTACCAGAAATGATTATTAAAAATGGCACAGAAATTTACAATCGTGAATTAAACTTGAAAATGGCTGAAGGCTACAAGGATCTTCATTCTTTGGTTTTCGCATTTTTTGGTCACGACAAGACAAAAGAAGCAGGATTACCAGCAAATGAATATGCACTATTCGCCGTTCTAGGATACTTTTTAGCGATGATGGTTTTAGCATTCCATTTGTTTCATGGATTTTCTTCCGCTTTTCAAACATTAGGACTAAATCACCGTCGCTATAATGGAATTATTAAAAACGCCGGTGTCGCTTTTGCGCTTTTAATCCCAGCTGCTTTTGCAATAATTCCGGTTCTTATTTACATGTGGAGATAAAAAAATAAACTTAGTAGTATGTCAGTTTTAGATTCAAAAATTCCTGCAGGTCCTTTAAAAGACAAATGGAAAGATTATAAAGATCACATCAACCTTGTTAACCCTGCAAACAAACGTTCCATTGATATTATTGTAGTTGGAACTGGATTGGCTGGAGGATCAGCTTCTGCATCCCTAGCGGAAATGGGTTATAACGTGAAAGCATTTTGTTTCCAAGATTCTCCACGTCGTGCGCATTCAATTGCTGCACAAGGAGGAATTAACGCAGCAAAAAATTACCAAAATGATGGTGATTCTACTTTCAGATTATTTTACGACACAATCAAAGGAGGCGATTACCGAGCAAGAGAAGCGAACGTCTATCGATTGGCTGAAGTTTCGGCGAATATCATTGACCAATGCGTTGCACAAGGTGTTCCATTAGCGCGTGAATATGGCGGTTTACTTGACAATCGATCATTTGGAGGAACGTTGGTACAACGTACTTTTTATGCAAAAGGACAAACAGGTCAGCAGCTTTTACTTGGCGCTTATTCTGCCATGAATCGTCAAATTGGAAAAGGAAAAATAAAAATGTATAACCGCCACGAAATGCTTGAATTGGTAATCGTTGGTGGTAAAGCAAGAGGAATTATAGCGCGTAACTTAGTTACAGGTGAATTGGAAAGACATTCGGCACACGCTGTTGTCATTGCTTCTGGTGGATACGGAAACGTATTCTTCCTTTCAACAAATGCGATGGGTTCAAATGTTACAGCTGCTTGGCGTGTACACAAAAAAGGAGCCTATTTTGCAAATCCATGTTACACGCAAATTCACCCAACTTGTATCCCAAGATCTGGTGAATTTCAATCAAAATTGACCTTGATGTCTGAATCGTTAAGAAATGACGGACGTATTTGGGTTCCAAAAAACATGGATGACGTACTTGCTATTCGCAATGGATCGCTTAAACCAACAGAAATTGCAGAAGAAAACCGCGATTATT
This sequence comes from Crocinitomicaceae bacterium, assembly GCA_965247975.1. Taxonomy (GTDB): domain Bacteria; phylum Bacteroidota; class Bacteroidia; order Flavobacteriales_D; family Crocinitomicaceae; genus Taishania. The sequence continues at coordinate 128,607 of OZ252050.1, read as the reverse complement.
ACTTGGAAAGAAGATATCCTGCATTTGGTAACTTGGTTCCACGTGATGTTGCTTCTCGTGCAGCGAAAGAGCGTTGCGATGAAGGTTATGGAGTGAACAAAACGGGAGAAGCTGTTTATTTGGATTTTTCATCAGCGATTATGCGTTATGGAAAAGAAAAAGCATTGCTTCAACATGAGTACGATGCTTCTGAAGATCGAATCAGAGTTCTAGGTGAAAAAGTGATTGAATCAAAATACGGGAATTTGTTCCAAATGTATGAGAAGATCACAGACCAAAACCCATACAAAACACCAATGATGATTTATCCGGCGGTTCACTACACAATGGGTGGAATATGGGTAGATTACAATTTGATGACAACAATTCCTGGTTGTTATGCAACAGGCGAGGCAAACTTCTCAGATCATGGAGCTAATAGACTTGGTGCTTCAGCATTGATGCAAGGATTGGCAGATGGATACTTTGTTTTACCTTACACAATTGGTGATTATCTAGCAGATGACATTCGAACTGGTGCGATTTCAACTGAATTGCCTGAATTCGATGAAGCTGAAAAAGAAGTAAAAAACCGACTAGATGCTTTGATCAATAACTCGGGTTCTAAATCTGTGGATCATTTCCACCGTCAACTTGGGAAAGTGATGTGGGACAAGGTAGGAATGGCCCGCAATGAAGCAGGATTAAAACAAGCAATTGAAGAAATTCGTCAAATTCGTGCTGAATTCCACAGAGACGTATATGTTAGCGGTGGATTGTATGAATTTAATCCAGAATTGGAAAAAGCGACACGTGTTGCTGATTTCCTTGAATTGGCTGAATTATTTGCTATTGATGCTCTTCATAGAACAGAATCATGCGGTGGTCATTTCCGTGAAGAATCTCAAACTCCAGAAGGTGAGGCTTTGAGAAACGATGAAGAATTTGCTTATGTTGCTGCTTGGCAATGGACAGGTCAAGCTGGTGAGCCAAAAATGCACAAAGAACAGTTAGAGTTCAAGGATATTGAGTTAAAACAACGTTCTTATAAGTAAAACCTAAACGGAAGACACTAAAAGCTGGACGATTAGCAAACCAGACAAGAAAGAATTTAGACAAGAGACATAAGATTATAAAAGAGAGATTATGAAATTGACCCTAAAAATTTGGAGACAAAAAGATAAAAACGATAAAGGTCGCATGGAAACATATCCAATTGACAATATCGATGAGCACATGTCCTTTTTGGAAATGATGGACGTTTTAAACGAAGGTCTCGTGGCCGACCGTAAAGATCCTGTTGCGTTTGACCATGACTGCCGTGAAGGAATTTGTGGAGCTTGTTCTATGCACATTAATGGAGAAGCGCATGGTCCAGATCGTGGAGTTACAACATGTCAATTGCACATGCGTAAATTCAAAGATGGTGACACGATTTATATTGAACCATTTCGCGCAAAAGGATTTCCAGTAATTAAAGATTTAGTGGTAGATCGTACAGCATTCGACAGAATTCAGCAAGCTGGAGGATTTGTATCAATCAACACATCTGGAAACACCATTGATGCGAATACAATTCCAATTCCCAAAGATGATGCTGATAAAGCTTTCGACGCGGCAGCTTGTATTGGTTGTGGTGCATGTGTAGCTACGTGCAAAAACGCATCCGCCATGCTATTTGTTTCAGCAAAAGTTTCGCAATTTGCTTTGTTACCACAAGGTAAAGTTGAAGCGAAACAACGTGTTTTGAACATGGTTCAACAAATGGATGCTGAAGGATTTGGAAACTGTACGAATACTGGAGCTTGCGAGGTTGAATGTCCGAAAGGAATTTCTCTTGAAAACATTGCTCGCATGAATCGTGAGTACTTAAAAGCAGCTGTTACGGCAGATTAACGAACTTTACAAAAAGTGTGAAATAAAGCACTAAAATGGAGTTTTCAACGTTAACCCACTAACAATTAACTTAAATTGGGCAAGTAATCATAGATTCCTAGCTTGATTAAGCGTAAATTTGTCTTTTAAAAAATAAATTATGAGCATAAAAACAGTAAACTTCTCAAAGGATCACAATCAAGAATTCTATAAAGAGTTAAGAAAACGTGTCAATGCTTACTTCAAGGAGAAAAACATTTCACGATATGCGAATGTAAATATGGTTTTAAAGACCATTTTCATGATTGCCCTTTATTTAGTTCCTTTCATTTTAATTCTTACCGTATTCTCAAACCCTTTAATCGTTCTCCTTTTATGGATTTTGATGGGATTTGGAATGGCAGGTGTTGGTTTATCAATCATGCATGACGCGAATCATGGAGCGTATTCAAAACGTCCCTGGGTAAACAAAATGTTCGGCTATTTTATCAATGCAGTTGGTGGAAGCGATGTGAATTGGAGAATTCAACACAACGTATTGCATCATACATATACGAACGTTCACGGAATGGACGAAGACATTGATGCGGGTGCTATCTTGCGCTTTTCTCCTCACCAAAAAAGAAGAAGTTTGCACAAATTTCAACATTACTATGCGTGGTTTTTCTATGGTTTAATGACTATTGCGTGGTTCTTAGTGAAGGACTACAAACAAATTGCCCGCTATAAAAAAATGGGATTGATGTCAACTCAAGGATTATCTTTCCGAAAAGCCTTAACAATCATCATTGTATCTAAAATTATATATGGTGGAATTTTCTTTGTATTGCCATTCTTCGTTGCACCAAGTGCTTGGTACATCACATTCGTTGGAATTGTTTTAATGCAATTTACAACTGGTTTGACATTAGCTGCAATATTTCAACCTGCACATGTTGTTCCAACTTCCGACTTTCCAATGCCAGATGAATCTGGGAATGTTCAAGCAGATTGGGCCGTAAGTCAGTTGTACAACACGGCTAATTTTGCGCCAAAAGCAAAACTCTTCTCTTGGTATGTTGGAGGATTAAATTTCCAAGTTGAACACCATTTGTTTCCGAATATCTGTCACATTCATTACAGTAAATTATCTAAAATTGTGCGAGAAACTGCGATTGAATATAATTTACCGTACTATTCGTATAAATCCTTTTTCAAAGCACTTAGTGAGCACACGAAAATGCTACGGAATTTAGGAAAATACGACAACGCTCCAGGCTTGCATTAAAATCAGAATTGATCATGTTTTTAGATGAATTGTGTAATTATTGTTTGCAAAAACGAGGTGTCACACAATCATTTCCATTTGATCAAAAAACATTAGTCCTAAAAGTGGGAAATAAGATGTTTTTATTGTGTGATGTGGAGAATTTCACCAGTTTGAATCTAAAATGCGATCCTGAGCGCTCTATTGAGCTTAGAGAGCAGTTTACAGCAATTCAACCCGGCTATCACATGAACAAAACACATTGGAATACTGTTTCACTCCACATGGACGTATCGGATCAATTCCTTTTAGAGTTAGTTGACCATTCGTATGATTTAATATTTAAATCACTTCCTAAAAAAGTACAACATGAGCTTACGAATTGACAAATTCGTTTGGTTTGTTCGATTGGCCAAAACACGGTCTCAATCAGCGGAATTAATTTCCAAAAATAAATTCAAACTGAATGGAGAAGCTGTAAAACCTTCAAAGGAAGTTAAAGTTGGAGATGTTATTTCAGCGCACAAAAACACGGCTTTGTTTTCTTTCGAAGTAATAAACTTGCTAGACCGTCGAGTTGGAGCCAAACTTGTTGAAAATTACGTCATCGATATGACACCCATTGAGGAAATCGAAAAATACAAGCAATACCAATTGGCTCAGAAAACCTACCGGGAAAATGGCACAGGAAAACCTACAAAAAAAGACCGCAGAAGCTTAGATGACTTTCTGGAAGAGTGGTAAATACATTCAAAAATCTGCCAATATAGAACCTTTTTAAAAAAAATTATTCTTTCCTGTAACTAATTGCAAACTTGTAAGTCTTACGAACAAACAAAGCAATTCACCTTAAAGAATAAAAAAATGAAAAAAGTATTTTACAGTTTCTTTGCATTCGCTCTCGCAATGCCTTCTTTCGCTCAAGAGGAAGAAACGACAGAAAAAGAACATGATACCACGCGTTTAAATTTTGGAAAAATCGAAGTATTGGTAGTTGAATCAAACGTTGATGAAGATGATACCACTATCATTCGTATTGACCCAAAAAAAGTGCGTCATAATGTAGCACATTGGGCAGGTATAGATTTTGGTTTTAATGTACTGATGAACAATAATGGTCAAAACAGTTTTTCTAGCGATAAATTTCTAACCAATGACATCGCACATTCACAAGTTTGGAATATAAATTTTGCTGAACACAAGTTTAAAATCATCAAAGAATATGTTGGTTTGACGACGGGCTTAGGGCTTCACTTCACGCAAATAGCATTTAAGAACAATTATGTACTTTCAAAAGCCAGCGATTCAACTTACGCAACCATTGACACCCTGGTGAATTACGATAAAAACAAACTAAAAGCAGCCTATTTGACTCTACCACTTTTATTAGAGTTTAACACGCATAAAAACAATCACAATGGATTTTATTTAGCAGCGGGAGTTGTTGGTGGTCTGAGAATAAGTTCGCGCTACAAACGCATAGAAAACGAAGATGGTCAACGAAATAAAATCATCACGAAAGGTGATTATAATTTAAGTCCTCTAAAACTAGATTTACTAGCTCGCTTTGGATATAAGGATTTTGGTGGCTTTGTTTCTTATGCTTTAATGCCAATTTTTGAGAAAGGTTCAACTACAGAAGAAGCATTCCCATTGACGGCGGGCATTACATTAAATTTCTAAAACACTTAAGTACAATTAAGGTTAGGTTAGGTTTCATAAGCAAAATGAAGTGGAGAATTGGTAACGATTCTCCATTTTTTCATAAAAAAAGGCGATCCGAAGACCGCCTTTCATATTTAAACAGAATAAATCTTAATTTTTAACAACATTAAATTGAGAAGTTTGACCATTCTCCATTTTCACGTTGAAAACATACATACCTGATTCAAGGTTCGAAATATTTACATCTGCTTTACCAGAATTCAAATCTAATGCACCAGAATAAGCTGTTTTTCCTGATACATCAGTAATAGTTAAGTTTGCATTTCCTTGAGCTTCAACTGAAACTGTAACCATGTTTGTTGAAGGATTTGGATAAGCACTTCCGTTAACTACAGCATTCTCTTCGATAGATAAATTAGAAGATAATTTAAGTCCTAAAGAAACCGCAGCGCCATTCCAACCTAATGCATACCAAGTATTGTCAATGTTGATAGGACAAATTGGCATTTCATAAAATCTAAAGTTAAACGAATAGTCAATATCGTCAGCTCCAAAGTAAACCTCAGGATTGAACGCTTGAACACACATCAAATAACGTTGTCCATCAACTAAAGTAATTGGTGAACTAAGTGCTTGATAAATTGTTTGTTCGTTATTAGCATCGCTTGTTGCAGTATATGTTCCAAAACCAATTTGGTTTAATGCATCATAAGTCACTGGGTTAGCATCGTCTGTAGCAACAACCCATGGATCATTCCACTCCCAAACTTCTAAATAAATATCTTCTCCAATCAAACTTCCAGCAGCTAGATCAATTCCAGGCGCAAAGTAAAATCCTTCAACACCTGTGTTCGGTGAAGGGAAATCATTTTGATAAAACATACAAGCCTTATAAGACGTAGTTGCATTGCTTGGGAAATTTGAATTATCCATTACACCAGCTGTAGTTGATCCATAAGAAACAATTCCACTGTTTGCTGAAGGAGCACCAATACTGAAATTCGAAGAGAACTCATTGTCAATCATATCTAAATCAACTGAGTCTGGAATGCTTAATGTATATGTAATTGTATAATCACCAGCAGCCCATGAAGCAGGGTTGTAATCAGGGAACGCATTTGGTTCTCCAGTTACAAAATACAATGTATCAAAAGAATTCATCATAATTGGTCCAACAGTTTCATCATATACAACACCAGAAGGGCCTGTAATTACAGCATTCACTTCAACCATATTGTCATTTGTTCCATAGTTATATAATTCTAAACCTACAGCCATAGCTGGACTTGCATCCGTCATAAATTTAGGATTCGTTCCTTTTTCAGCAATCAAAATGTTCTCTTGTAAAGATCCGATATCGTTCGACACCAAACCAAATTTACTTCCAATAAAGAATACAACTGGACCGTTACCCATTTCATCCACTAATATTTCACCGTCAACACTTGAAAGCATAATTACAGGAATCGTGCAATTTGCACCTTCTGCTCCAGCACCCATTCCAACAACTTCATTATCACGGTTAATGATAATAACACCTACTGCACCTGCTTCTTGAGCACGCATCGCTTTGTATCCAAATTCACAGGTATTTCTATATACAACCGCAATTTTTCCAGCAACATTGTTAATTAACGTTGCACAACCTTCTTGAGAAATAGGGTGTCCTTGTGCATTCGTTCCAGCTTCACCTGTTTCAACCAACATCAATGTATCTTGAACATAAGTACCTGGTACTGTTAAATCTGGCGCATTTGTCCAATCAGCACCATCATTCCATTCAAAAACATAATTCCCAGCGATACTGGCAGGTGAAATTCCTGCGGCCTGCACCTGAGCATACGTGTACGCACTTCCAGCAGAAAGTGCTAAGATTAATAATAATTTTTTCATACTTCTATATTTTAGTTTCCGCTAATTTACAAAGATTTGAAAAATACATAACATGAATTTTAAGCTTTTTTTACAATAAGCTTGCAGTCCCAAATTTAAACTATCGAAAACTTCTTTATATTACACTCCAACAAAAAGCATATAACACTTTATATCACAAACGTTTATGAAAATATTTCTTGTTTTTAACACCAAACTAAAAACAAACAATTTTTAAGAATTCATTGTATTTTGCACTTCTTTAATTTTGTCCATTCTAATTCAACAGATTTAAACAATATAACTAAATTTGTGCCTCCATAATTGTGCACAAAAACCATGGATAAAACCTCTTATATTGGAAATGCAGATGTCAATGCAATTGACCATTTGTATAAATCGTATCAACAAGATCCTGAAAGTGTTGATATAGGCTGGAAAAAATTCTTTGAAGGCTTCGAATTTGCGCGAACAAACTTTGATGATTCAAGTGATATTCCAGAGAATTTTCAAAAAGAACTAAAAGTTCTAGCGTTAATTCAAGGGTATCGTATGCGTGGGCATTTGTTCACAAAAACAAATCCTGTTCGTGAACGGAGAAAATATACTCCAACGTTAGCAATTGAGAATTTTGGGTTGGAACAATCTGATTTAAACACAGTTTTCAAAGCTGGGGAAGAAATAGGTGTTGGGTCTGCAACCTTGCAAAGCATCATCGACCATTTAGAAAAAACGTATTGTCAATCCATTGGATTGGAGTTTATGTTCATCCGAGAACCTGGCAAAATCAAATGGTTCTTAAATGCGATTGAGTTGCGAAACAGACCACAATTCTCCAAAGAGCGTAAAATTGAGATTTTCAAAAAATTGAATAATGCTGCTGGATTTGAATCCTTTTTAGGCAAAAAATTCGTTGGCCAAAAACGTTTTTCAATCGAAGGTTTAGAAGTGTTAGTTCCTGCAATCGATGCTATGGTTAACAAAGGTGCGGAACTTGGTGTTGATTATTTCGTGATGGGAATGGCGCATCGCGGTAGGTTGAATACACTAACCAATATTTTTGAAAAAAGACCAAAAGATATTTTTGCTGAGTTCGAAGGAAAAGAATTCGACTACGATGACGTTTTTGATGGCGACGTAAAATACCACCAAGGATATACATCGTTTGTAAAACGAAACAACAAAGAAATTGGACTGACTTTGGCTCCAAACCCATCACACTTAGAAGCTGTAAACCCAGTTGTGGAAGGTGTTTCAAGAGCAAAATTAGATAGCACCTATAAAAATGACTTAAACAAAGTTTGTCCTGTATTAGTGCACGGAGACGCTGCAATTGCTGGTCAAGGAGTTGTTTATGAAACCATCCAAATGGCACAATTAGATGGATACAAAGCTGGAGGTACGGTTCACATTGTGACGAATAATCAAGTTGGTTTTACAACCAATTACTTGGACGGAAGATCTTCTACTTATTGTACCGATGTTGCAAAAACTACGTTGTGTCCTGTGTTCCATGTGAATGCAGATGACGTTGAAGCAGTGGTTCAAGTCATGGAAATTGCCATGGAATACCGTCAAGAATTTAAGTCAGATGTTTTTATCGATTTATTAGGGTATCGTAAATATGGTCATAACGAAGGCGACGAACCAAAGTTTACCCAACCGCATTTATATAATTTAATTGCAAAACACCCGAATCCAAAGGATATTTATTTAAAAGCACTTTTGAATGAAGGAGCAATTAGCAATGATGAAGCGTCCAAAATTTCGGATTCTTATGCTCAATTTCTAGAAGAAGAATACGCTGAGTGTTCTAAGCAAGACAAAGCGGTTGTATTTGATTTTCTCAAAAATGACTGGTCAGGTTATCGCCATGCAAAAGTTGCTGACTTCATTTCATCTCCAGAAACGGGAGTTTCAAAAAAGAAATTGCTTGAGTTAGGGAAAAAATTAGCGACATTGCCCGAAGGTAAAAAATACTTCCGAAAAATCGCCAAAATATTTGAAGACCGTTTAACTGCGATTCAAACAGATAAATTGGACTGGGGAAGCGCTGAAATGTTAGCATACGCAACCTTGTTAGATGAAGGTCATCCTGTTCGAATTTCTGGACAAGATGTTGAACGTGGTACATTTTCACACCGCCATGCTGTTGTGAAGACAGAAGATACCGAGGAAGAAATCATTACCTTGAATTTATTGAGCGACAAACAAGCACCGTTTACCATTTACAATTCATTTCTTTCTGAATACGGAGTTCTAGGATTTGAATATGGCTATTCTTTGGCTTGTCCGAATGGTTTAACGATTTGGGAAGCGCAATTTGGAGACTTCTTTAACGGTGCTCAAATCATGATAGATCAATTCATTACTGCTGGAGAAGACAAATGGTCAACTCAAAGTGGATTGGTAATGCTTTTACCACATGGTTATGAAGGTCAAGGTGCAGAGCACTCTTCCGGTCGTATGGAGCGCTTTTTACAACAATGTGCCGATTTGAATATTCAAGTAGTAAACACATCGACACCGGCAAATCATTTTCATGTGCTTCGCAGACAAATGAAACGTGAATTCCGCAAACCTTTGGTTGTTTTTTCTCCTAAAATGTTACTGAGATATCCAGCGGCAACTTCTTCTTTGGATGAAATGGCAAAAGGATCATTTCAAGAAGTGATCGATGACACCAATGCTGATGCGAAGAAAGTAGACACATTGGTGCTTTGCTCAGGTAAATTCTATTACGAAATGACCGAAAAAGCAAAAGAACTTGGTGTTTCAAACATGGCTTTTGTTCGTGTAGAGCAATTGTATCCCTTGCCACAAACGCAATTGGATGCTATTCTCAAAAAATATTCAAAAGCAAAAAACATTCTTTGGGCGCAAGAAGAACCAGAAAACATGGGCGCTTGGCGATACATGGCGATGCAATTAAGAGCATTAAACTTAGTTGGAATCACACGTCCTGCATCTGCTGCCGCAGCCGAAGGTTCTAAAGCATTGCATCTTAGAAGATTAGACGCCTTATATAAAAACTTATTTAGTTACGCTTCAAACAAAGTAGAAGTACATTAAAATTTAAAGCAAAATACCATGTCAGTATTAGAAATGAAAGTGCCAAGTCCAGGCGAATCGATCTCAGAAGTTGAAATTGCTCAGTGGTTGGTATCTGACGGAGATTACGTAGAAAAAGATCAAGCGATAGCTGAAGTTGATTCAGACAAAGCAACCCTCGAATTACCTGCTGAAGACAGTGGAATTATTACCTTAAAAGCAGGAGAAGGTGATGTGGTTAAGGTAGGTCAAGTTGTTTGTTTGATTGATACTTCTGCGGCAAAACCTGCGGGACATGTAAGCGCAGCTCCAGAAAAAGTTGAAATCGTTGCAGATAAGCCACAAGCACCTGTTGAGCAAAAATCAACCGTTCCTAGTCCAGATCCTGTAAACGAAAAGAAGACGTATGCAGCGGGTACAGCTTCGCCAGCAGCTTCAAAAATCATTGCTGAAAACGGAATTAGTACTTCCAAAATTAACGGTACAGGTAAAGACGGACGCATCACTAAACAAGATGTTGTTTCGGCAATGGCCAATGGTTTTGCGACCGAATCAGCACATGGTTGGGGTGGAACGAGAGAGCAATCTCGTGAAAAAATGTCTATGCTACGCAGAAAAGTGGCGGAAAGATTGGTTTCTGTGAAAAATGAAACGGCCATGTTAACGACTTTCAACGAAGTAGACATGAAGCCAATCATGGATTTGCGTAATAAATACAAAGACCAATTTGCGAAACACCACGAAGTGAATCTTGGATTTATGTCCTTTTTCACAAAGGCTGTAACTGAAGCGTTAAATTTATTTCCAGCTGTAAATGGTCAAATTGATGGCACAGATATGATCTTTCATAACTATGCCGATATCGGAATTGCCGTTTCCTCACCAAAAGGATTGATGGTTCCTGTAGTTCGTAATGCAGAAGTTATGTCTTTGGCTCAAATTGAAGCTGAAATCAAACGATTGGCAATCAAAGCGCGCGATGGTAAAATCACACCTGACGATATGACTGGAGGAACTTTTACAATCACGAATGGAGGTGTTTTCGGTTCCATGATGTCAACTCCAATCATCAATCCACCACAATCAGCTATTTTGGGAATGCATAATATTGTTGACCGACCAGTTGCCATTGATGGTAAAGTAGAAATTCGTCCGATGATGTATTTAGCACTCTCCTACGACCACCGAATTATCGACGGCAAGGAATCTGTTGGATTTCTAGTAAAAGTGAAGGAAATGCTCGAAAATCCGGAAAGAATGCTATTTGGCGGGAAAGATCCGTATCAGATTCTTTTGGGGTTGTAAAACTCTTATAAATTTATGAAAGCGTGACCAAAGTTGGTTGCGCTTTTTTATTATAATAAATTTTACCTAAAGAATTACGTTAAGTATTGTTAGACATTCCATAATTTCTAAATCTAAAAATCAAATTCTTTTAGAGGCAAAAACCTGTTTTTGAAACTGTAGTACTTTGGCAATATAAATAAAACCTAAACACACTCCCTAACTAATTGAAGATGTAATTGTATATTACGCTTAAAGTAATGAGGTTTTAATTTTATCTTGAGCAGTCAATCATGTATACACTTATACACAAAAAGTATGGCTACAAACAACATCTTTTGTTTATAAAAAAAAAACGCGCTCAAATCCCATTACTGCTTTAACATAGATGTTTTCAACTAGGTATATTGATAATTTAACACATAAATTTTTGTTATACTACAAACAAAATTATACATTCGTTGAAATAAAAGTGATGATTAAGGATATTGTATAACAAAGTTCTGAATATCTCACTTTTACATAAAAAGACAAAAGCCCCATTCGTCAATGGAGCTTTTGAGATACATCTAAGATTAGCATTTGCGGTGCTAGCTTTTTACACTTGTGTTTTCGGATGGCCCTCCGAAAACACTTTCTTAGATTAATCAAAAGTAACTGTCAATTATGGTTAGTGCAAATTAAGAAATTCACATTATTTCAATGTTATTAACATGGATTTTACGAATCGCTCTATCCTCAACACGACTAAGGCTTTTTAACATGTTTCGTAAAGATATTCACATAATAACTCGATAAATATGTTACGCTGTAAATAAAAGGTAAAAATCTAGCATACTTAAAACCAAACCATTAACCTATCGACTGACGCTGATTAATCACGATAACACCAGTTATTTATTTCTAGTAAAAAATCTAACCTAAATACTACACCACCGTATTACATTGACAATCAATTAGATATGTGTATGAGGATATTAAATTAATGGAACACCTTTACTTCGGCTCGATCCAATCACCATGCTCACTAATCAACTCCACTAAAGCTTCTACAGCTTCTTCTTCCGGAACATTCTTTCTAACGACCGTTTTTTCCTTGTATAAGGTAATTTTTCCGGGGCCCGTTCCAACGTAGCCATAATCCGCATCCGCCATTTCTCCAGGACCGTTCACGATGCAGCCCATGATTCCGATTTTAATTCCTTTCAAATGTGAAGTTCGTGTACGAATTTTCGCTGTTGTGTCCTGCAAATCGAACAAGGTTCTGCCGCATGAAGGACACGAAATGTACTCCGTTTTTGAAATACGCGTTCTTGTGGCTTGTAAAACACCAAAAGAAAGCGAGTTAACGAACTGTAGCGAATGATTGGTTCTAATCCACACACCATCACCAAAACCATCGATAAAGTGAATACCGAGATCTGAAGACACGTGCAACTGCGCTTCCTCTTGATCAACCAATTTATTGTCGATGTGTAAAATTACCGGATTCTTGATCTCGTATTTATCAAGATTCAATCGAAATTTGCGAAAAAATGGCGTTTTATGTCCATCACGCACTGATGCAATCAACATCGCATTCGGATATTGATTCACTAATTGATAGTCGATTTTCTCTGTTAATTCTATTTTCACGAAGCAAGTCAACCCTTCTTCTAGATCATTCCAATTACTGATCAAAGGAATATACTTATTACTTCTTGTAGTTTGCCAAACCTCAAAATCTTGAACCAGCCGAACAGTGCCTGGAACTTCAAAATCAACAGTATTTTTTCCGACATAAACATAGTCAGCTGCTAAATCCATTATGTTCCATTTATCCAATTCCATAGAATATGCATATCCAAAACCAAAGAAGTTTGCATGCGTAATCATCTCTTTATCAGATAAATCCGCAAAAACTACAGGAACATGATGGTCGCCAATATTTAATGTTTCACGTGTAACACGTCGCTCGTGATCAAAAGGAGAATAGGACAAATTCTCGAAATTAAAGCCTTCATCATCAAAAGAAAACGGATCGAATTTAAACTTGTTAAGTAGTTTTTTTGCAACAACAATTTCATGTTCTGAATGTTCTGTCAATGAAACACGAATCGTATCTCCAAGGCCATCTTCGAGCAAAGCACCAATTCCAACCGCCGATTTTATTCGTCCATCTTCTCCGTCTCCAGCCTCTGTTACACCCAAATGCAGCGGATAACTCATACCGTTTTTTTGCATTTCAGCCACCAATAAGCGATATGCCTGAACCATTACCAAGGTATTGCTAGCTTTCATCGAAATTACCAAATCATGGTAATCATTCTTCCAACAAATACGAATAAATTCCATGGCAGATTCAACCATTCCTTGAGGTGAATCACCAAAACGACTTAATATTCTGTCAGATAAAGATCCGTGATTTGTGCCAATACGCATTGCTCGTCCAAGCGCTTTGCATTTTAAAACGAGCGGTGTAAATTTCTCCTCAATCCTTACCAACTCAAGGTTGTAAGACTCGTCCGTATAATCAATTTCTTCAAACTTCTTTTTATCCGCATAATTACCTGGATTCACACGAATTTTTTCTACATAATCAGCAGCCACTTCTGCAGCATTCGGGGTAAAATGGATATCAGCTACCAAAGGTGTTTCATAACCCAATTCCAATAATTGCGATTTGATATTCTTTAGATTTTCGGCTTCTTTGATGCTTGGTGCAGTTAATCGAACAATTTCACATCCAACATCAATCATTCGTTTGGATTCGTCTACACTTTTCTCTGTGTCCATGGTATCAGCTGTAGTCATGGATTGCACACGAATTGGATTATCTCCTCCGACGCCTACGGTTCCAATCATGACTTCACGGGTATCAAAACGTTTCGCATGAAACAAATCTGGGCAATATTGAGAATTAGATTTTTGCATAGCAACAATTATTCAAATAAAAACAAAGTTAGTTGATAAGCAATCAACTTTGAGTTCAATTAAAATAAATATTAAAAGGAAATTGTGCGTAGCCGACGAAAAAATAAAATTTATCCCTTTTAGCATAAACAATATGAGAATTTCGTTCCAATACATGGAAATAAAAAGAACAAAACTTAAAACTAGACGATTTAAGCGCGTTTTATCAGTTCTAGCATAAAATCACCTTACCCTTATCGAGAACGTAAAATAGAAAGGACTTAAATTTTCAAGCTCAAAATCAGTTTAAAAGACTCTAAACCAAGTGATTAGTTAAAAAATGACTTATCTACCCAAAGAAATCAACAAAACCGAAATGTCACTCGGACTTACTCCAGAAATTCTAGACGCTTGTCCAATTGTAACCGGACGTATTTTTGCTAATTTCTCTTTTGACTCCAAACTGATACTTTTAATTGAATGATAATCCAAACTATCCGGAATCTTCACATCTTCCAAACGACTCATTTTAGCAGCAACCTCTTCTTCACGCTGAATGTAACCCTCGTACTTCAATTGAATTTCTGTTTGCATCAAAACATCTTGATCCACTAAAGCTAATTCGTTTGCCAACATTTTTGATTCATTACTTACAGCTAATAAATCATTTAATGAAATATTTGGTCGTGTAATCAAGCTACTTAATTTAACCTGTTGACTAATTTCAGCGCTCTCTCGACGCAACAAAATAGGATTTGCAAGTTCTGGTGTAATTCCCTCTTTTGACAAACTGCTCTTTAAGCGTTCAGTTGCACTTAGTTTAAATTCCACTTGTCGAAACGCTTTGTCATCTTGCATACCAATCGCATGAGCTAAAGGTGTCAACCTTAAATCAGCATTATCTTGACGTAACAAAATTCTGTACTCAGCTCTACTTGTAAACATACGATATGGTTCTTTTGTTCCCTTCGTAATTAAATCATCAATTAGTACTCCGATATATCCTTGACTTCGTGTCAAAATAAACTCTCCTTCATCCTTGACTTTTCGTGCAGCATTAATTCCAGCAATCAAGCCTTGCGAAGCCGCTTCTTCATATCCTGTCGTTCCATTAATCTGACCCGCAAAATACAAATTGGATATTAATTTCGTTTCTAATGTATGTTTTAACTGTGTTGGTGGAAAATAATCATATTCTATGGCATAACCAGGACGAAACATTTTTGCCTGTTCAAATCCCGGAATAGTTTTCAATGCAGCCAACTGAACTTCTTCAGGTAAGGATGTACTAAAACCATTCACATAAATTTCAATTGTATTCCATCCTTCGGGTTCAACAAAAATCTGATGACGATCACGATCCGCAAATCGATTTATTTTATCTTCAATACTTGGACAATATCTTGGGCCTGTACTCTGAATGGAACCATTAAACATTGGCGACCGATCAAAGCCAGTTTTTAGAACCTCGTGTGTATTTGTATTTGTATAAGTAATGTGACAAGGCCTTTGAACGGCTAATGGTTTTGTGTCCGTGAAACTAAACTTGGATGGAATTTCATCACCCGGCTGAATTTCCATGTTAGAATAATCCAACGAACGGCCATCAATTCGAGGAGGCGTTCCCGTCTTCATTCTTCCAGCTTCAAAACCAAGTTCAACAAGTTCTTCCGTAATTCCAGTTGAAGCTTTCTCGGCTGCACGTCCACCACCAAATTGTTTCTCACCCAAATGAATCAAGCCATTCAAAAAAGTACCATTTGTAAGAACCACAGATTTTGATCTAATCTCTAAACCCATTGATGTGCGCACACCTACAACATGATCTCCCTCCACAAGCAAACCATTACACATGTCTTGCCAAAAATCAACATTCAAATTTCGTTCAAGAAGCAATCTCCATTCTTCTCCAAATTTCATTCGGTCATTTTGAGTTCTTGGCGACCACATAGCTGGACCCTTCGACATGTTCAACATTCGGAATTGAATGGCACTCAAATCAGACACAATTCCTGAACCCCCACCAAGAGCATCAATTTCTCGAACAATTTGTCCTTTTGCAACACCGCCCATCGCAGGATTACAACTCATTTGTGCGATTGTGTTCATGTTCATTGTAACCAACAACACACTACATCCCATTTTAGCTGCAGCATTGGCCGCTTCACAACCAGCATGGCCAGCACCAACAACAATCACATCATATTCTTTCAACATAATTTTAAATGTTTCACGTGGAACAAAATTACAACAACAACCCTCGAATGATTTTTATGTTTCACGTGGAACAATTAAACCCAAAGCCCAATTCTCTTTTAATCTCATTTGTGCTTCATCTTCTTCAGACTTGTCCTTGTAACCCAATAAATGTAAAACACCATGAACTACAACTCTATTTAATTCAACTTGAAAATCTACACCCATAGTTTCAGCATTATCCAAAACACGATCCTTAGAAATAAACAAATCACCAAAAATCAAATTACCTTCATTGTAATCAAACGTGATGATGTCTGTATAATAATCATGATTCAAATATTTTTGATTAATATCTAACAAATATTCATCCGAACAAAAAATCAAATTCACTTCTCCTAGAACTTTACCTTCTTGCTCACAAACATCTGATAGCCATGAACAAAAAAATTCCGAGTTCAAACCCGGAATTTCTACATCTTCAAAAAAAAGATTTATCATATTTTAAAGTATATACTTACGCTTTTACCATAATCAGAGTAAACAACTTCATCAGCCAAGTTCTTCATTAAAAAGATACCGCGACCATTTTCTTTTTCAATATTTTCTGGAGCAGTAGGGTCGGGTAGATTTTCAAAATCAAATCCTTTACCAGCATCCGTCACCGAAAAACAAAACTCGCTTGCGCCTGAATCCACTTTGATTTTAACCAACAAATCCGTGTCATACATGTTTCCGTGAATGATTGCATTGTTCACAGCTTCCGTTACTGCAATCAAAACATTGCCATAATTATCAACCACATTCAACTCCTCACAAACACCCTCGATCAACGATTCAACCTCATGCATAGCATCAAAACTTGACGGAATCGACAATTCCCTTATTACAGCAAAGCCTTCTTTCATATAACAATTTACTTACAGTCCACCATTAAAATATTGATTCGCCTTGTCCTTATAATACTTATTATATACAGGATCAATGGTTCTCAATAACTCAATTTGTTTTAGTTTTTGTTTGTTATACTCATCAAAACGAATTTGGTTACCATTGTTTAAATTTTTTCCTTCTTTTGATTCTCTTTTCTCCTCAAACCCTCTTTCCATAAGTGCTTTTTCGCTCTCTAAGAGTCGTGTTAAAATTTCTTTTTGCCGGTTAATCATCTCAGGAGAAAAGCGTTTATTGATTAAATCCTCTTGTTGTTTTTCCAATTCATTGATCAAAGGATTCAACTGATTTCCTTGCCCTTTCCCTTCTTTGTTTAACTCATTTCTAATCTCTTCCAATCTTCTACGAATGGCACTTTGCTCAGCAGCCATTTTAGCTATCTGTTTATTGCCCATTCCTCCCATACCATTCTGTCCATTTTCACCAGGCTTATCTCCTGGCTTCTTGCCCCCAGGCTTGTTACCTTTCTCCATTTCCTCCAATTGTTTCTTCAACAATTGTTTCATGTTTTGCGGTTTCATTCCTTGTCCAGGACTTGGCATACCACTACCTCCCGGTTTCTTACACGAACCACTTCCTGGCTTCGAATCTTTCGATTGCGATTGTTTCTGCATCGCTTGCAACGATTCATTAAACATTAAAGCCAAATTATTAAAAGACGTCATGGCCAATTGCTGGTGCAATCCCAAATCCTTCGTTCGACGTTCATCAATGTCATCAACACTCAACTTATGATTCGTTTTGATTACTCGCAACTCTTCATCAATGAACTTCGCAATCTTCGGTTGTCTCTTCGCTAATTCCAAAATACTATCATTCACAGGAGCTGTATTATCGATAATTGTTCGCTGAAAACGACCTAAATTACGATAACTAGGATCAGTAGAATTTACTTGACCAAAGCGATTCATAACCCACTCTTGATCTAAACTTAAGCTCACCAAACTCTCCAAAATGTTTCGCAACAAGCCCATGTCTTCAGCTTCTTGCTCCTCATTTGCTTCCTCTTGAGCTTGGTTTAAATCATCAGCCATCTTTTTCATTTCATCCGCAGCATTCTGTTGATTTTCTCCTGCCTTGCCTTCCTTTCCTTTAGATAATTTATCCTTTGCTTCATTCAATTCTTCCTGAACCTTCTCTTGATTAGACTCAGGATTTTGTAAATCCATTGGTCGATCCAATTCCTCATTTAGTTTGTTTAATTCCTTTAAATCGTCTTTTAATTGATCAAATTTATTTTGGATTTCATCCTGTTTCATCTTGGCTTCTTCTTCAGACAATTTCTTTTTCTCAATCTCCTCTTTTAATTTTTCTTGTTCTTTGGCCAACTCGCGCAACTCATCCTCTAAAGCATCAATCTTCTCATCTACCTGCAATTTCTTTAGCATTTCCAAGCTTCGGTCTAACTCCTTATTCATTTCCTCTGAAGACATCTCAACATCTTCCAATTTCTTTTGCAATTCATCCTTACGACCTTCCTCTAACATCTTTTCAAGATCATCCAGCAACTTTTTCAGCTCTTCATCCATCAATTCGTTCATCAAATCATCGATCAATTCCTGCTTCTCCATCAACTCCTCATCTAGCTCCGAAAGCTGATTTTTCTCCTGAGTACTTTGATCCATTTTCTTCTGAACATTTTCCAACATTTCAAGAATACTTTGTTGTTCTTCTTGCAACTGATTGACCTGATTCTTCTTATTCCAATCAGAAGATTTGGAATTCAACATATCCTTTTTCAAACGCTCTACATTCTTCTTGAATTCTTCTGAGCGTTCCATAATTTCTTGTAAATCCTCCTTAGCTTGTTCTTGATCTTCTTCACGTTTTTCATTCAACTCATCCAAACTTGGAAGTTCATATACAAAAACACGACTGCGTGTGGACTTGCTTCCATTTACGCCATCATTATCAGAAACAACGAAATAATATTCTACTTTATCATCCACAGTCAATTTCTCACGAATAAAATCAACCGCAAAATCGAAAGCTAATTCCGTTCCTGAAACCGGTTTTACACCTAAACGTTCAGTACGTTTCGCTCCATTTTTTGAAATAATTGTGTAAACAAATGAAAGATTCGTTAATCCATAATCATCTTGAATAGATCCCGTAAAAAATCGTAATCCCGATGCAACTGAATCTTTTACTTCCTCCACCTGAATGGAAGGATTTGCGTCTTGAATCACATTTACGACGAAAGATGATGTGTCTAAATCATTGTTTGAGCTACTTTTCAAAACTACTTCAACCGATTGTGAACTCTTAAACATTTTAGAAAGTTTAAATCCTTGATTTTTAAACACTTGAGAATCGTCACCAACTTTTATCTTCACAAATTGTGTGTTTTTTGTAGCTACACTCCAGTTAATTACACTTCCTTCTGGCACGGTTAAATCGCCTGCATTGTTAATTACCTCATCTTCTTTGCCCAAGTATTTAGGATATTGTATCGTAGCCTCGAATTTACCTATGGCCGCCCTACCCAATACTTCGTAGCTATATCGATCACTTCCATATTCATTGGCAACAAAATAAAAAGAACCTGACTTTATTAACTTCGATAATTTCCCTTTAAACTCATTTCGCTTGGTTTTCTTCATTAAGAATTTCCCTTGATCTGAAACCAAATACACCTTTTCTGGCAACTCAGAACCATCCAATTGAAGCGCTACATCGATTGAACCGCCTTCAACCACCTTCGATTTGAAATCAATTAAATTAAAAGAGAACGGTGCTTTAGGAACAAAAACCTTGTTGTAATTCACCACACGTTCCGTTCCTTCTGTGAGCATAGACGGCAGAAAAACAGCTACGCACAAAAACACAAAGGCAATAGGAAGAAGATACTTTACATACTTCTTGTTTTCTGAGAAATTAATTGCTTGACCAAATGGAACAACAGATAGCGAATTCGCTCGTTGTGCTACACTGGCGCGAATCAACTCTAGATTTCCTTCTTGACCCGATAAATCATCATTCAATTGAAGTGTATTCAACAATCGATCTGAAATTTGAGGAAAAAACGAACCAATAATTGATGCCGCTTGCTTTCTATCAATGCCCTTACCATAAGAATTTAACTTGAAAAGAGGTATTAAAAAATAATTGATCAGTACATAACCATTCACTCCAATGAAACTGAAGAAAAGTATAGCCCGAGTCACTGATCCAAATCGACCAAAATACTCCAAACCAGAAGTTAACAAGAAGGAAAACAAAAATACTCCAACAAACCAAATTACACCTTTAAGCATTTGGTTTTTGTAATACTTTCGTATAAAACCATCAATTTGCTCTAATAATCTATCAAACGCTACCATATTCATTTCTGTATAACCGACTAAGATACAAACTATCGGTACAATTGCCCGTATTTTAGAATTATTTAACAGTACCTACAAACGAGCGTTTCGTTCAAAATCCGCAGGAATTAAAACGCAAACCTTATCTTTGTCAAAATTTTTTAGAATGTCAGAAAAACCTGTACGCGTTAGATTTGCTCCTTCACCAACCGGTCCATTGCACATGGGAGGTGTTCGAACAGCACTTTATAATTACCTATTTGCCAAAAAACACGGCGGAACATTTATTCTACGTATTGAAGACACCGATCAAACTCGTTTTGTTCCAGGTGCTCAAGAATACATCATTGATGCATTAAAATGGTGCGGAATCGAACCAACAGAAGGTCCAGGAATGGGCGGAAAATATGGTCCTTACGTTCAAAGTGAACGTCAAGCGATGTACAAACCGTATGCAGAAGAATTGGTTTCAAATGAAAAAGCATACTACGCGTTTGATTCGGCTGAAGAACTTGACCAAATGCGTGAACAAGCTAAAAGTATGGGAATGCCAAACTGGCAATACAACAGCATCACGCGCACCAATATGAAGAATTCATTGACTTTGTCTGCAGATGAAGTTCAAAAACGTTTGGACGCTGGTGAACCTTATGTGATTCGCATGAAAATGCCGCGAAATGTTGATATTCGTTTCGAAGACATCATCAGAGGGTGGGTTGTTGTGAACACCAATAATCTTGATGATAAAGTATTGTTCAAAAGCGATGGAATGCCAACCTATCATTTGGCAAACATTGTCGATGACCACACGATGAATATTAGTCATGTGATTCGTGGCGAAGAATGGCTTCCGTCAGCACCATTGCACGTGATGTTGTATGATGCTTTTGGATGGGAAGCACCAAAATTTGCACACCTTCCGCTTTTACTTCGTCCAGATGGAAACGGTAAATTATCAAAACGTGATGGCGATCGATTAGGATTTCCTGTTTTCCCAACAAACTGGAACAACCCTGATGGAGAATTGTATTCTGGCTACCGTGAAAATGGATATTTTCCAGAAGCATTCATAAACATGCTTGCATTTTTAGGATGGAATCCAGGTACGCAACAAGAAATTTTTAGTTTGAAAGAATTAGAAGAATCATTCTCACTTGAGCGAGTTTCAAAAGCAGGAGCGAAGTTTGATCCTGATAAAACAAAATGGTTTCAATCTCAATACTTACGTGCAAAAAGCGATGAAGAATTAGCTGAATTGTTAAAGGCAGAAACATCCCTTGATGCAAGTACCGATACTTTAAAAACTGTTGCTCATTTGTTGAAAGAACGTGCAACATTTGTCAAGGACATTTTGACTGAAGGAGATTACTTGTTAAGTATTCCAACTTCATTTGATTCACAAACTGTGGAGAAAAAATGGAAGCCTGAATCGGCTGCCTTAATGCAAGAATGGTCGAATATTTTGTCATCCGTTTCTCCATTTGAGCCTGCTCCGATTGAAGCAGCTTTCAAATCATTCTTGGAAGAAAAAGGTCTTGGAATTGGAGCTGTTTTACCTTTATTTAGATTATTGGTTACCGGAAAAGGAATGGGTCCAAGTATGTTTGAAATTGCGTCGTTTCTTGGAAAAGAAGAATGTCTTTCGCGTATCAGTGCGGGAATCGAAAAACTAAAATAATTGTGACGGCATCACTCAAACATATTGTTGAAGTAAATGGTATTAAACTCTATTGCTTTCATGGGTGCTTAGAAGAAGAGGCAAAAATTGGTGGCAACTATTTGGTTGATGTTCACATGACCACTGACTTTAGTGAAGCAGCGCAAACAGATGATTTAACAAAAACGATCAACTATGTTCGTGTAAATCACATTGTTACAGAAGAAATGGCAATTCGATCCAAGTTAATTGAACACGTTGGGCAACGCATTGTGAATCGTTTAGCAGCTGAAATTGATACCATTCATTCGCTTCGTGTGAAAATCACAAAAATTTGTCCACCGATTAATGGCGATGTTGAAAATGCATCAATCATTATTGAAATGAAGGAAATTAAAAAAAATTAATATATTTGCGCTCGCTTATGGTCCTGTGGCCGAGTGGCTAGGCAACGGTTTGCAAAACCGTGTACAGCGGTTCGAATCCGCTCGGGACCTCGAAAGAACCCTCAACTTTTTTAAGTTGGGGGTTTTTATTTTGTACGGTATGAGCGAAGTTCACTTCAGCGAAAAAGCGTATAAAATAAAAATTGGCTTGAAAAGCCAAGGTTCTTTCGGTATTGTTTTAACCATATTATGGATCTTGGAAAAATCCGCTCGGGACCTCGAAAGAACCCTCAACTTTTTTAAGTTGGGGGTTTTTATTTTGTGCTGTATGAGCGAAGTTCACTTCAGCGAAAAAACGCATAAAATAAAAATTGGCTTGAAAAGCCAAGGATCTTTCGGTATTGTTTTAACCATATTATGGATCTTGGAAAAATCCGCTCGGGACCTCGAAAGAACCCTCAACTTTTTTAAGTTGGGGGTTTTTATTTTGTGCTGTATGAGCGAAGTTCACTTCAGCGAAAAAACGCATAAAATAAAAATTGGCTTGAAAAGCCAAGGTTCCTTCGGCATTGTTTTAACCAAGTTACGGTTCTTTCAAAATTCCGCATTAGATTTTGAAGACCTAAACTATGAAAAACATTAATCAAAATTTTTCCTTCATTTTTTAGATTCATTTACCTTTGCACAAATCACAATTATGCGTGTACTCGTAACTGGTCCGGATGGTGTTTTAGGAAGTAATTTGGTTCGCGAATTAGTTCAACGACACTATGATGTCAGTGTGTTTTTGCTTAAAGAAACCAAAGCGCAAACATTGGAGGGTTTACCAATTACACGATTTTATGGAAATATTTTAAATCCATTTGACCTCGACATAGCATTCGAAAATCAAGACATTGTGATCCATTGTGCAGCTGCAACTCATGTATTTCCAGCACGCAATGAAATGGTGATTCGTGTTAATTTGGAAGGAACCAAAAATGTAATTGAGTTAAGTATTAAACATAAAATTCAGCGACTTATCTATGTAGGAACAGCAAATTCGTTTGGTTTTGGAGAATCGTTGAATCAACTTGGGCAAGAGTATACACCCTATAAATCAAGTAAATATGGTTTAGATTACATGGATTCTAAAAAACGCGCACAAGAGTTAATTTTAGAAGCTGTTGAGCATAAAGAACTTCCTGCATTGGTCGTAAATCCTACATTTATGTTAGGTCCTTACGATTCTAAACCGAGTTCTGGTTACATGATTTTGGCCTTACACAAAGGAAAGGTTCCTGGATATACGCTTGGAGGAAAAAATTACATTGCCGTTAAAGATGTAGCCGTGGCAATCGCAAATTCCATCACCATGGGGAAAATAGGGGAGTGCTACATTCTCGGCAACGAAAACTTGAGTTATCAAGAAGCATTTACTAAAATTTCAAACGCAATTGGAGCAAAACCTCCACAGAGAAAATTGAGATCGTTTATGGTTATAGCTTATGGCAGAATCAATTCCTTTTTTGCGAAACTTTTTCGTTATTACCCTTCGGTTACCAAAGAACTTGCGGTTATTTCCTGCGATAATCATTTTTATTCTGCAGAAAAGGCGAGAAAAGAGTTAAAATTACCACAAACGCCCATTGAAGTTGCTGCGAAAGAATGCTTTGAATGGTTTGTTAAAAACGGATATATCCAATGAGTATTTATTCTTATTCGCTAGATTTTTCAATCACTCGTGAACAGCTCTCTGTGGTTCTACCCATATTGCTTTCACTTGTTTGTTTTGTGCTTTATTGGTTTGTTGCTCAATCCAAAAACATTAAAGAAAAATTCTACACCAACCATTCTTTTGACGAGGCCTCATCCAAACATATTTTTTTCACAAAAATCTTTGGATTTATTTCCATGGGGATTTTGCCTTTTGTCCTAATCTACATCTTTTTTCCAGAAAAATCAATTGATTTTTACGGTATTTCTATTATTCCAGAAACTTCTTTGTTTTCCATATTATGGATAATTGGCCTTTCCGCACTTGTTATTCCTCTTGTTATTTTCAGTGCTAAAAAACCCAAGAATTTGATCAATTATCCACAGGTAAGGGCAAAAGTTTGGAATCAAAAAATGTATCGATTAAACCTACTTGGTTGGGCTTTGTATTTGTTTGGTTATGAATTTTTATTCCGAGGAATTCTTTTATTTCCCGTTGCTGAAGAACTTGGGATGTGGATTGCCATTGCCATAAATGTCTCGATGTACTCTGCCACCCACATTCCAAAAGGCTTGGATGAAACAATTGGAGCAATTCCTCTTGGATTCGTTTTATGTTTACTTACCTTAGCATCCGGAACCATTTGGATTGCGTATGTTGTGCATGTTGTGATGGCATGGACAAATAGTTTAACGGCACTTAAACACCATCCAGAAATACATTATTCAAAAAATGCAAAATAGTTATCCGGGCAAAGTTGCTATTATCACTGGCTCCAGTCGTGGGATTGGAAAAGCAATTGCTATGGAATTGGCCAAACAAGGTGCGGCTATTGTTCTGAATGGGCGAGATGAAGATCGCTTGCTGGAAGCTAAAAAAAATCTTCTGACAATTCATGAACATGTACATACGGTTTGTTGTGATGTTTCTCAAAAAGAAGACGCTGCTCACTTGATAGATGAAACAATAAAAACTTTCGGACGATTAGACATTTTGGTGAACAATGTTGGTGTCTCCATGCGTGGAAACCTAGCTCACCTAAACCCGGATGTATTTAAAACGGTATTTGAAAGCAATGTATATGGAGCTGTCAATCCAACCATTCATGCCACTCCGTACTTACGTAAAACAAAAGGAAGCATTATTTTTATTTCAAGTTTAGCTGGAATAAGAGGATTGCCTGGACTTTCCGCTTATTGTTCCTCAAAAATGGCGCTTCGAGCTGTTGCTGAATCCATTCGAATTGAAGAAAAGGAAAATGACCTTCATGTAGGACTTATCTACGTTGGAATAACAGAGATAGAGCACAACAAAGAAACCATTTCTGCCACCGGAGAAATGATTACCCTTGAACAGCGCAACAAGGCGAAAGTTCAAACCATGGAATTCGTGGCAAAAGCAGTTATTCAAAACATTAAAAAGCGAAAATTCATTACAACCCTAACAGGTGTAGGAAAATTGAACAAGTTTCTACAACCTAGATTTCCGATGTTGGTAGAAAAAATCATTATCAAATCGCGACATAAATTCGAAGAAAAGAGTAAATAGAGATGTTAATTGGATCAGATTATCCCAAAATTGAATGGGAATTTTTAGGGCTTGACTTGGTAGAGCCAAATGCATTTATAGGTGACACGCTTATATTTATTGTAGCGCTCATTTATTTTGCAAAAGTAAAACGCATTTTACCTAGAACCCCCTTTCTGGAGCATTGGAGCAGCTTTTACCTCATCTTTGGAATTGGTTTTTTTGCAGGAGGATTAGGACATCTTTTCTTTAATTATTGGGGTGTTCCTGGCAAGTATGTTTCCTACTTTTTCGGCATTCTTTCTCCCTATTTCATTGAGCAAGCAATGATTTCCATTTACCCAAAAAAGACCACTCAAAAAACACTTGATTGGCTGTCAAAAGGGAAATTGATTGTGGCAACGCTTGGTCAACTTTACATGATTTCATATACTGACATTGCTGCAAAAATTGAGTTGGGGATGATTTTCCCAACACTTACTTCGGCGATTGGTTTAATCTTGTCGCTTGGTGTTTTGGGAGCGATTTACCAGAAAAAAATTCATCCAAGTTTTAAATACATGTGGATGGCATCGGTTATCTTGTTGCCTTCAGCACTATTTCAAGTGTTCAAAATTAGTCCAATGCAGTGGTTTGATCGCAACGATGTGAGTCACGTTTTCCTCTTTATAGGAATGATTTACTATTATAAATGCATTAAGCGTTATTCGATTAGCGAATAGCTAAAGTGCTGTACTTGTTGATTTTATTACCGTTGGAATCACGTGCTGTAATTACATACATGTAATCTCCTTTTGGTGCTAATTCGCCATTCATCATGATACCATTCCAAGAGAAATTTGGATCTTGAGATGAATAAATTGTTTTGTTGTTTTTATCTAGAACAATCACTGAGAAATCATTTAATTCTCCTGTGTATTCAATAAATAATTCGTCATTAATTCTATCTCCATC
This sequence comes from Crocinitomicaceae bacterium, assembly GCA_965247975.1. GTDB lineage: Bacteria > Bacteroidota > Bacteroidia > Flavobacteriales_D > Crocinitomicaceae > Taishania. Next base: position 102,071 of record OZ252050.1, on the reverse strand, counting down.
AGGTGAAAAGACGTTTGGAACTTTATCCAAACTTGCTGTTTTCACAACTGTTGGTTTGGTTTCTTCCTTATCAGAATTATTTGATTGAACGATTTCGTTTGGTTTGTTTTTATTTTGATTCTTTCTATCTTCAACTGGTGCTTTCTCTTTGATTTCTTTGATTTTCTCTGGAACACCCGGTTGAGCTTTTACAGAAGTAGAATTTTCTTCTGTTGGAATTTCATCTGCCAAATCAAGTATAGCCGTTATATCTTCTGAACTTACTAATTTTGCTTGATTTTGCATATATTTTGCATTATCCTGATTCAAATAGTCATCATTTTTGTCAAAACAATGTGTCATCAATACCTTCACATCCGATGCTAATTCATTTTTTTCATTAGGCGTTGTTGAACCTAATGTTTTTGATTGTTCGCTGAGCTTTACAACTCTTTTAAATGCATTATCTACCGAATTATCTTTGAAAACAAAATAAGAAGCAACTCCAATAACGGTAGTTGCAACAGCACCAATAATCACTTTCGTAAGAAGTGTAACACCTGAAGCTGCAACCGTTGTCGTAGAACCAATTTGTGAAGCAACACCTTTCCATAACGCTGGGTTTACTGGCGCTTCAAAATTTCCCAATTTCTCAGAAAACAGTTCTTTTATTTTATCTTGTTCGTTCAACATCTTGTAATTCTAATTTTTCTCTTAAAAATGCACGCGCTCTTGAATACTGTGATTTGGATGTGTTCTCAGAAATTCCCAAAAGATCTCCAATTTCTTTGTGGCTATATCCTTCAATGGCAAACATGTTAAAAACAACTTTATATCCTTGAGGCATTTCGTTAATCATGGTCATCAAATCTTGTGCCGCCAGATTTTCCAGCATAAAGTTTTGATTCTCCAATTTGAATTCAACATCCTTAAGATCTGCACTATTTGCAAATTTTGCATTCTTCCGAATTTGATCCAAACACGTGTTTACCATGATTCTTCGAATCCAACCTTCTAAAGAACCTGTTCTTTCAAAATCACTCAATTTTCCAAAGACTTTTACAAAACCATCCTGTAACATGTCTTCAGCTTCTTGTGTTGATTTCATGTATCTCAAACACACACCCAGCATTTTAGGCGCAAACATTTCAAACAACTTTTGTTGGAAAATGGACTTACCAGCTAAACATTCGTCTATTAATTTATGCTCATCCATTATACCAACTACGCTTTAAGACTTGATTTTAAACAAAAAGGTTGCACGAAATTCAAAACTAATACTAAAATTGCTTATTTTAATCGCCAATTAATTCTTTCAATGAATAAAATATGTTTAGTTCTACTGTTAATTCTTAGTATATCCACTTCTTATTCACGCAACGGCATCCAGCTAAAATCGGGCGCTTGGAGCGGAGAATTAAAAATAAAAACTAATATAACATTACCAGTAAATATAGAAATTTCGCATTCCAAAACAGGTTTGACTTTTACCGTAATAAACGGAAAAGAAAAAATAAAATTGGGTGAACACACATTAATTGGTGATTCATGTCATGTCCCTTTTTCCTTATTCAATACTGTTTTAATCTTTAAGAAAAATTCAAGTACTCAAATTAATGGTCGTTGGGTTAATTTAAACAAACAAAATTACAGCATTCCTTTTTCTGCTTCGTTTTCTAACGAATCTAAGAAAAACAAAAAGCAAGAAAATCATCTATCTAACCAAGAAAATATTGATTTTTCTGGAAAATGGGAAGTTGTTTTTTCGGAAAATAAAGAAAAACCATATCCTGCTATTGGACTTTTTGAACAAAACAAATCGACCATTTCTGGCACTTTTTTAACAGAAACAGGTGACTATCGATTTCTTCATGGCCAGGTGAATGGTAAATCGTTTTACCTATCTTCTTTTGATGGCACACATGCCTTTCTTTTTAATGGAACCATTGATTCTCTCGGAAAAATAGATGGTCTTTTTTACAGTGGAAGTCATTACGAAACCAATTGGAGCGCTCATAAAAACGAACAATTCGAACTCAATCATCCAGATTCCATTACGTTTGTTAAAGACACAACAGCTGAAGTAAGTTTTAAATTAAAAGACATTCATAACAACGATTTCAATTATCCCAACGACCAAACTAAAAACAAAGTTGTAATCATTCAAATAATGGGAACTTGGTGCTCCAACTGTTATGATGAAACCGTTTATTTCAAAAAATTATACGATCAATATCATTCGCAAGGATTAGAAATAATTTCCATTGCCTATGAAATGGGGAAAGAGCATAGTGATTACGCTAAACGGGTGCAATTATACAAAGACAAATTAAAAATTGATTATACCTTATTGATTGGTGGAAATGCACAAAAGCAATTATGTCATGAGTTGTTTCCTTTTCTCAATTCCATCGTGTCATTTCCTACAGCTATTTTCATTGATAAACAGGGAGAAATTCAGCGCATTCACACAGGATTTAGTGGTCCAGGAACAGGTTCTTACTATACTGAATACATGGATAGTACCGAAAAATTATTGAAAGAACTCTTAAAATAACTGAAAGGTTTTTAAATACAACCTATTTTCTCCACACGACGTTGATGTCTTCCACCTTCAAAATCTGTTTTAAAGAATACATCCACCATTTCCAAGGCTAATTCCTCGCTAACAAATCGAGCAGGAAGTGAAATAATGTTTGCATCATTGTGTTCTCTAGCTAATTTAGCAATTTCTGTAGTCCAACAAAGTGCAGCTCTGATTCCTTGGTGTTTATTGGCAGTCATACTGATTCCATTTCCAGAACCACAAATTAGAATTCCTTTCATGCCTGCATTTTCTTCAATGAATGAAGCAACCGGATGTGCATAATCTGCATAATCAATGCTTTCTTCAGAATAACAACCAAAATCTTTCACTTCAAAGCCTTGAGCTGTTAAATAGTTTACTAATGTTTCTTTGAGCAAATAACCGGCGTGATCGCAACCAATTGGAATTATCATGACTAAATTTTTAGGAATCACAAAAGTAAATCTAATTAACAAGCTCTACAAGTTTTAAACATGTTGCCTTTTTGAAATATATTAAATCATTGTTAAGTAAGTGTTTAGATAATTTAGTTTTACAGTTAAAATCACGAATATTGTTTATTTAATGTGAACAAGTTTCAATAAGTAAAGCTTTGATTTTAGCGAAATAATTCCAAACCAAAGTTAGATTGAATTACACAAGTGAAGTTTTGTTGAATTATGAAAAAGTTATGCCCACTTTATCAAATCAATAAGCTCAGAAATAAAAAAACCAATTACAAACAATTTGAATTATGCACAACAATGTTCATATCTCATTAAAAGTAAGAAAATCAACTTCATCGCTATTCTAAATTTGTGAACAACCTGCTTATAACTATTGATAAGCCATTAATCCTAGTTTTGCAAAAATCTTTTTTACACATATTAACACACTTAATAAATTAGAATAAAAAGGATTTATAAAATTTTTTTTCTTTCTATTCTATATTTTCAATTCAAAACACAAAAAGTTGCTTTGTTTCATTATTTGAGTTACCTTAATGAAAAAGCTCCAAATTTTTTTCAGTACATTTAGCTCCGTTTATATATCAAATGCAAGTAAACAAGGGCAATTAGAAAGATAAAAAGAACGCATTCAACGTAAAATAAAAACAACTTTGGAAGAAGAAAAAGACGCTTTTTTAAGTGAGAAAAGTAAGATCACAGAAATGTTCAATAATTCCTTTTTATTGGTCATTGATTTGAATCATACCATTCAGTCTTTTAATTTACAATCACAAGAATACGTATATCATTTAACATCGAAACGAATAAATATAGGCGATCCACTTTTTGATAGTTTTTCTTCCATTTTTAGTGAACATGAATTGCGCTTTTTTTTCAACGTATTAAACGGAATTCACACGGGAAAATCGCGAAATTTAGAAGTATCTTTTTTATTGAATGATGCGGATTTTTGGTTGGAATTATATATTAATCCCTTATTAAATGCTCAAAACGAAGTAGGACAAATCGTAATTGTGGCGCATGATATCACGGAGAAAAAATTGCATGAGCAACGAATTGTCAACTCGTTAAAAGAAAAAGAAATATTGTTGCAAGAAGTGCATCATCGTGTGAAGAATAACATGCAAGTGATTTCTAGTTTATTGAGTATTCAAAGTTCGTTTATTAGTGACGAGAAGTTGCTTGAAATTCTGCAGGAAAGCCGAAATAGAATTCGCGCTATGTCTATCATACACGAAGATATTTATCACACTTCAGAATTTGGATCCATTGATTTTTCTGATTACATCCGGAATTTGAGTGCAAATTTGATTTCGCTCTACAGTATGGTTGATAAGCGCATTGAGCTTATTTACGACATGGAGCACGTTCGATTAAATTTAGATCAGGCTGTACCTTGCGGATTATTAGTCAATGAATTGGTTTCAAATGCGGTGAAACATGGATTTACAGGTAGAAGTCTTGGAGAAATTCACATTTCGTTGCGGCAAAAGAACAAACAAGTGTGTATGGAAGTGAGTGATAATGGAATTGGGTTGGATCTCACCGAAGCACTGCAAGACAAGAAAACCTTAGGACTTCAGTTGGTGCAAACTTTGGTTGAGCAGCTGGATGCAAACATTGAAGTTACAAATAAAAAAGGAACCAAATTTATACTTACATTTGATAGTATCAACCCCATTTTATCATGACCAAAATTAGCGTACTTGTTGTAGAGGATGAATCGATTGTATCGAAAGATATACAATTAACCTTAAAAAAACTGGGTTACGAAGTTGTTGGATCAGCAACAACAGGTGAAAATGCAGTTGAATTAGCGCTCTCACTAAAGCCAGATGTTATTCTGATGGATATTATGCTGAAAGGCGCAATGAGTGGCGTAGAAGCAGCAGAAAGCATACAAAAAGAAATTTCTGTCCCGATTATTTTCCTAACAGCATACGCGGATGATGTTACCTTAAATAAAGCGAAAAAAATTCGACCTTATGGATACATCATCAAGCCGTTTAAGCAAATGGATTTACACACTACCATCGAAATAGCGATTTACAAGCACAAGAAGAATGTAGAAGTTATTAAAGAACGTGATTTTTTGTATTCACTTGTTGAAAACAGGGAGCAAACAGATTTGAATTTCATTTTTGTAAAATCAAACAGCAAGTTTGTGAAAATTAAAAATTCAGACATTTATTTTATCGAAGCGCTGAAGGATTATGTTGTAATCAACACCTTGAATAAGCGTTATACGGTGCATTCAACGATGAAGGACATTGAAATAAAATTGGGAAATAAAGATTTTTTCCGTGTACACCGTTCATTCATTGTTCGAGTAGATAAAATTGGTTCCATTGATTTTCCAAATTTAATTTTGGAAGACGAAAAGAAAATTATTCCGGTTGGAGGGTCTTACAAGGAAGAATTAATCAAACGAGTTGGGTTGATGTAAGAGTTTTTTTAATTTAATTAAATGTGGTTTTAGCTCAAAAAGTATTGACAAACTCTCAACTCCAGAAAATTATTTATTACTGGAAATCCACTCGTTTTGAAGGAGAAGAGGATGTTCTCGATGCTATTAGAAGATATGATATAAGATTACGTGTGTCTGTTATACTTAGAGGTTCGCCTACTTTTTTTAATATAAATTGTCGCTTAGCAAAAAGAAAACACATCCATGGTCATTTATTGCTTCTAGAACTAAAAGATTCGAAGGTTTTTTTTACTCCTTTTATAGTTGGGTTTATTTTAGGAAGTGTGGCATTTATTTTTTTCATATCTATTTTACATTGTTTAGCAATTGGAGCAATTACTTCTGTTCTATTAGGTTCGTTTTATGCCATTGTTTTATTGGCCAAAGCACCCGAACGAGCAAGAACTTTTCTCGATGAATTAGTAAATAAGTCACAACAAATGAATAGTGAGGTTTAAACCACTAACTCCAAATCAATTTGGCGTTTACGCGGATGCACTTCGTAAATGCGAACGGTGACTTTATCTCCAAAATTGTATTCTTTTTTTGTTTTTGAACCGATGATTCTGAATTTATCTTGGTCAAAATAAAAGCGATCACCAGGAATATCGTTCATAGGAACCATTCCTTCGCAGAAGTTTTCGTCCATTTTGACAAACAATCCAAATTCGGCAATGCTAGAAACGGTCCCTGTAAAAACTTCACCCACATGGTCGAGCACATAAATGGTTTGGAAGTATTTGGTAGATTCTCGTTCGGCATCAACAGCTTTGCGCTCCATGCGTGAAATGCGTTTGCAAACATCGTTTAAATTTGAACCATAAATGTGTTTTTTGTGGGTCAATTCTTCTTGTAAAATGCGATGCACAACTAAATCAGCATAGCGGCGAATGGGTGATGTAAAATGTGTGTAATGCTCAAAAGCCAAACCGTAGTGACCAATATTTGTGGTTTCATACGTTGCTTTTGCCATGGAACGAATTGCCATGGATTGAATCAAAGAATATTCATTGGAATAGCGAATGTCATTCAAAAGCGCATTGATACTTTTTGAAACTGTTTCAACATCTGAAGTTTCCAGTTCGTAACCAAATTTGTCTATAAAAACTTTAAATAATTCAATTTTTGCGAGGTCAGGCTTGTCGTGTACACGATAAATGAACGGAATGGTATCTTCTCCTTTTTTGCGCATTCCAATAAATTCAGCCACTTTGCGATTTGCCAAGAGCATAAATTCTTCAATTAACTTATGTGCATCTTTGGATGTTTTAATTATCACTTGATCTGGGTGACCATTTTCGTCCAACACAAAACGCATTTCTTCGGATTCAATGGCTAAGGCTCCTTTTTTCAATCTTTTTCCACGATAACCTTTAGCTATTTTATCTAAAATCAAAATTTCTTCTTTGAAATCTCCGTCTTTTCCTTCAATGATTTCTTGCGCATCTTCGTACGAAAAACGACGGTTTGAGTGAATTACTGTTTTCCCAAACCACTGATTGAAAATTTTTCCATGTTCATCCATTTCAAAAACAGCTGAAAAACTGTATTTATCTTCATTTGGACGAAGTGAACATGCCATATTTGACAATTGTTCAGGCAACATCGGAACCACGCGATCAACCAAATACACCGAATTTGAGCGTTTCAAAGCTTCTGCATCCATGGCCATTCCTGGTTGCACATAGTGACTAACATCAGCAATGTGAACGCCGATTTGCAGGTTTCCATTTTCCAAGCGTTTGAACGAAAGTGCATCATCAAAATCTTTTGCGTCAACGGGATCGATAGTGAAAGTTGTCACATCACGCATATCGCGACGATTGGCAATTTCTGCATCATCGAGCGCCATTCCCACTTTTTCAGCTTCTGCAATCACTTCTTGAGGAAATACGTAATCAATGCCGTTGTTGCACAAAATGCTAATCATTTCAGCATCGTTTGGTGTTCGGTGACCCAAGCGTTCCACGACTTCACCATACGGATTGTTGGATGATTTTGGCCAAACCGTGATTTTTACCAATACCTTTTCGCCGTTTTTAGCACCATTCAATTTTTCTTTCGAAATGTAAATATCCGTTCCTAAACGCTGATTGTCAGGCACTAGAAAAGCAAATTTTTCATGCATTTCAATGGTACCAACAAATTGACTTCGTTCGCGGTCAATGACCTCAATGACTTGTCCTTCAATGCGCGATTTTCCAGTTTTTAGAATTTGCACTTTGACCAAATCACCGTGGAGCGCATGATTGGTGTTATTAGGAGCAATGTAAATGTCTTTTCCTTCGCCTTCCAGCACCACAAAACCGGCACCGCGTGCTGTAATTTCGATGTAACCTTCAGCCATTTCAACAGACGCATTTAAGGTGTAAACACCATGGCCAGCAGCTTTCAAAAAACCACTGTCCACGCAATCTTGGAGCACTGTAAATGCAAGTTTACGCAATTCATTTTCACGTAAATCGAGTAGGGTACACACTTGTTTGTGCGTGAGTGTGCTTTCGCTGTTTTGTTCAAAGAGTTTACGAACCAAATGCGTTAAGGTATTGCGCATTTTTCCACTTTTTTCTCCCTTATTTCTCTTTTTCTTGCTCATGAGTGCTAAGTTAGTTGTATTCTGTTGATAAATGATAAGAAGAGTAGGAGAATGTCGCTTAATATTGGGGTTTTAAAGTTCTTAATTTTGAATCTAAAGCTAGTAGAATTATTACAAGAGTCTTCAACCATGTTGCAATAAAAAACCGACAACCTCTTGTCGGTTTTTAAAGAAATATGAGGAGAATCATGCGAAGTTTTATCACTTAAATTTTTCTTCTGACTTTTAGATTATTCATTCTCAGCAGAGTAAAACAGCACAATTGTATTAATTTTTCACGAATTTTTGAGTGAACAATCCACCCGTTTCAGCGATCACTTTTGCAAAATAAACACCTTGAGGTAAATTAGAGATGTCAATTTTACTTTCCACTGTCTCCACAAGTATTGAACCAGTTAAGTCTACGATTTGAATGTTTTGAATTTCTGCATTAATTTGCACTGTAATTTCATTTTGCGCAGGATTTGGGAAAATTATACCATCGATGACTTCATTCGCAATTTCACTCACATTCGCAGACTGATCAAATCTCATTATTCTTGCGTTCAAACAGTTTGAAGAACTTCTCATCATATCTAGTGTAAACCCAGATTCGTACGTTTTTAGTATAGATGAGGTAACCAATCCTGTTGCCAAAGAAACACCAACTATTTCGTTTCCATAGCTAAAGAAATAAGTAGATGAACCTGGGTCAACAAAAGAACCACCTGTTAAATTCCCACCAACACCAATGTTGTAAGGCGAGATAAAAGTGACCACGCCTGTATTTGGGTCTATTTTTGAAAATCTAAACGTGGTAGAATCCACTTGTTCGATATCAATCATCAATATCGGATCATAATAACTTGAAATAAAATTTTGTCTCACAATTCCGTAAATTGTTGTGTCCGAGCAGCTATACACGATATTTTCAAAAATAGCAGTTGCTGGAAGTTGAATAGGCACTACACTATACGGTTCGCCATTGTATAAATCAATTCCAATGAGTGTGTCCACAGCAGAATAGTAATAAACCATTTCATACGGATTAATGGAATTTCCAGCTAAAGTGTAAATGTTATTATAGGATGTATTTCCGATCAAGGAATAAACACCAGTGAGTGGATTAATGGATGCAAATCTGATTACTGCTGAATCTAACACTTCAATTTCCATCATTGCAATACTATCGTAATAGGTGGAGTAATAATTATGAGGAACCATTCCGTAAACAACAGAATCACTTGGATTGAATCGATAGTTTTGAAAAGAACCAGAAGGAAGTGGTCCGGTGATGGGAACATTGTTGATAATATCACCTGAGTTCATATCAAAGGTCAATAAATTGAAACCACTTCCAATGTAATAATGATCTAAATATGGATTCAAAGTGGCGCCATTGAGATTAATTCCCGAGTTGTATTCAGAACTTCCTATGTTGCTTACAACACCAGTGATTGGATCTATGCTTCCGAGTCTAATTGTACCAGAATCCAACACTTCAATCTCCATCATGAATGTGCTGTCAAAGTAAGTAGAAAAATAGTTGTTTCTGACGATACCAACATTTTGCGCGAAGGCATTCGTGAAAGCAAAAAACAGGACAATGGTTGAAATGTAGTTCTTCATAAATGTGTTTTGTTTAGCAAATTATTACAAATGTTAAACGTTTTTTATTTGAATTGGTTGGCTCGGAAAGAAATTATTTTTTTAAATTTTAATCAAACAAATGAAAATCAACTTGTTAATCATCAAATTTTTTATAAAAATGAATATACGGATCATCCCCTTTATACCATTTTCCAGGTATGAAATACATATTCATGTCCTCATAATAAAATGAATAATCTCGTTTCACACCACTCGTACGTATCAAGAATGTTTTTTCTTTTTCCAGCGCGGCAATCATTTGCTGACGAGTTAAAACAATAGAATCGGGAAGGGTGTAAGGAAATTTTAGTTCGTAATGAGTCCCATAATCATAATCTTCTTCGCGAATTAAGTACCACGTCCCAGCCAGTTCTGGGTAATTGACACCATATTTTTTCAATACGCCTAAAATACTATCATTGAAATTTGTTCGAACATATCTTTCTTTGAAAAATTGTGCTTCGCTGCTCAATTGAGTATACAAAAACAAGGTATCGTTTACAAGTTCGGCAGGGTAAGTCAAAACGCTATTCTTAGTTTCAACATGCACATAGCTAGTATCTAGCCAATACTTTGCAGCGTGCAGCATTTCGATGGGATAAATCACCGAATACATGGTGTCTTGTTCGAAAACCAAATCATTTCTGCGATAAGAATCCCACGGGCTATCTTCGCTAACTCGCGTCATCGGGTCAGGTTCTGTAGCCCGAAGATTCAAAAACGGAACGTCATCCACAAGTTCGGCATCTAAAAGGCTCCAATGACCTTCCAAATTTGATTTTGTGGCGTAACTTGTTTTAGGCTCTTGACCGAGCAAAGAAAAGCTGAAGACTAAAAAAACGAGGATGGAGAGGGATGGATGCATCGGTTTTAAAACGAGGTTATTGAATGCTTATTATTCTTTCATTTTTTATTTTGATTTCTAGACTTACGTTTTTCTTGAAAATAAAAAATTTTAAAACTTTGACTGAACAGTTTAGCACTATATCAAATTCTAGATTTTTGAATGGTACCTCTATGACATCAAATGATACCTTGGGGAAATTATGAGAATTGAAATTTTGTTGATCTTTATGAGAAAGAAATGGAGTAAAGGCAGTTTTTATTTCCGGTAAATAGTTTAAATACTTGCTTTGAAACTCGTTGAAGTTATCAACTTGGGATTGAGAAAGTTCTCCATCTTGGCAAATAAAATATACATCGCAAAATGTTCCATGGCCTTTAAATTCGATGCAATTTAGATAGGACTCTGGAGTGCTATTGTCATTTTCGACAAATTGATTTTCTTCTTTTATTTTTTTTATAGTGAGCATGGATTCACTTTATTATTTTACAATTCCTTTTTTATCCCACAATTCAAGCATCCCAACCAAGTCTTCATATTCTTCGGCAAATGCTCCGTCAAGTGTTCCAAATTTATGTTCAAAATCTTTGAGGTATTTTCTCGCTTTTTTATTGTCAGAAATAGAAGCAATAAAAAGTTTATTGGCAAGTTCCATTTTGCTATCATCGAGTCCTTTCGCAGCGGTATTGAAAGCGATTAATACTTGTTGAATTTCTTTTGTCGTGTACTTTCTGATTTTTCTATTCACTTCAACCCGTCTTACAAGTTTTTCGTTCACAAAATATATTTTTTCAATGATCCAAACGGTTGGTTGAAAGCTGAAATATTCGCCAGATGGTAAAAATTTGAGTTCTTCGACGAGCAACGTGTCATGATTAACTTTTAGTTGGCATGTTTGCATAGCATCCCAAAAATCAATTATGTTTTCCTGTCCACATACAGAAAGTATAAATTCAGAGTATGTTACGGGCACATTATTTTTGTTTTTATAGCCACATAATACTATAGATTTTTCGCCATGCAGAAAAAAAATTGAGTCAGCTTTTGTTCCCGCATACTGTGTTTTAGGACAATCGCAGGTCCTTTCAGTTGTTTGCGCTTGAAAAGAGGCACAAACTAGAATTGCAAATAAAGATTTTATGATATTTATTGACATAACTGATTCATGGACAAATAGCTTTTCAGATAAAATCAGAATTTCTATTTACCGAAAATTTGAGCATCAGCAAGTTTAATGTTTTTTTGAAACTAATCAAAGGTTTGGATGTTTTTGATTCCTATCTTTGTAAAAACAACACAATCATGAATCCAAAAATTGAAGCAGCACTCAATGCGCAAATCGAAAAAGAAGCATCTTCATCACAATTTTATTTGGCTATGGCTTCTTGGGCCGAATCGAACGGGCTGAATGGAACAGCAAAATTTATGTACACGCATTCGGATGAGGAGCGCTTTCACATGCTTAAATTGGTAAAATTTGTGAATGAACGCGGTGGAAAAGCAATCATTCCTGCGTTGAGTCAACCACCAAAAGAATTCAGTGATTTGGTCAATGTGTTTACGCTTTTGTTGGAACACGAAATTGGCGTGACTGAAAGCATTAACGACTTGGTTGGATTGTGTTTGGACGAGCGCGATTATACAACACACAATTTCATTCAATGGTATGTAGCTGAGCAATTGGAAGAAGAGGCTTTGGCTAGAACGGTGTTGGATAAAATCAAATTAATCGGCAACGACAAAGGAGGAATGTATATGTTTGACAAAGATTTGGAAAACTCAACGATAGTGCCAGCTGTTGGAAGCACAGCTCCAAATCAATAAGCATCTGCGATTCTCGCAAAAATTCATGTATGCGTGAAAGTAAAGTTTTGAAATCGTTCACTCTTCAACTGATTATTTGTTGTTGGGTTTTCGTTGGACTTTCACAAAATGCATTTCGTTTTCAGAATTACTCCATCACCGACGGTTTGTCGCAAAGTTCAGTTTTATGCATTCTGCAAGATGACAATTATGGACTTTGGGTAGGTACACAAGACGGTCTGAACAAATTTGACGGCAAGCGCTTTGAGGTTTTTACATCGGAGCAAACCAATGGAATTGAAGGAAGCCAAATTCGGTCCGCTGTTAAAATGCGCGATGGAAATTTGTGGTTTGGCACCGGAAATGGATTGACGCACTACGACCCAAACACTGAAAAATTCACAACCTATAATGTCAAAAATGAAGCGCTGAGCATCGAGAAAATCGTTGAAGCTAAAAACAATACCATTTGGTTGATTACCGCCAAAAGTGTGTGGAGTTTTGACACGAAAACAAAGAAATTTTCGCCACAAACATTGCATTTGGGAACCTCCCAACCACGTTCCATTTTCGTTTCCCAACAAAACATCATTTACGTGGTCAACGATGATGCACAGGTTGTAGCCTACAATCCAACGACAAAAAGCAAACGAACCCTTTCTTTCAAACCGAAAAAACAGGGAAATTTACAGATCAATACCGTTTATCAGCATCAGTCGTCAGAATTGTTGTTTGGCACAAATCAAGGAATTTACGGATACAACGAAAACACCTTCCAAACGTCATCGCGATTTACAGAATTAGACACAAAATTTGGTCTGCTGAGCATCACAAGCATGTTAAACACACCAGAAAATCAATGGTATTTTGGAACTTCGAAAAACGGGTTGATTTCCATTCAAGCAAACAAAGAACTTACGCAATGCACACAAGATGTTTTTCAGAAAAATGCCTTGTTGTTTAACGAAATTAATTGCTTATACCGCGATTTTTCGGGCGTCATTTGGGTAGGAACGGGCAGAGGCATTTCTAGTTTTGACCCAATCAATCAAGGTTTTTTAGGAATAGGTCCAAGTGGTAATTTAGACCATGGGATTCCTGCATCTACCGTTTGGAGTTTTGCGGAGCATGCGAAAGGCAATTATTTGTTTGTTGGTACCGATGTAGGTGTTTCCAGAATGAACCGCAATACGGGCAGATTTGAACAATTTTACAGAAATGCGAATCAAGAATCGTCAAGTGAAAACGCGATTCTTTCGATGTATGCGCTCAATGAAAATCACGTGTTGATTACAGCTGTGGATGGTATTTTTGAATTGAAAATCACAGACAAGAACACCTATCGTTTTGAAAAACTTTCATTCATCGATGATGCTTTGGCTAAAAAACACAAACGAGCTTACCGCATTAAAAAATATTCCGAAAACAAGTATTTCGTTGCTACGAGCGAAGGTGTCTTGTTGCTGGATTTTGCCAAACGTAAAGTGCAAGAATTTGTGCATGACAAAAAGAATTCGAAAAAATCGATTTCGCCAGGCATTTGTCGGTTGATTTATCAAAACAAAAAAGGATCTTTTCTGTTTGCTACTTCTTCGGGTGGATTAAACGTGCTCAACACCCAAAATAAAGACTCTTTATTCATAGAACCCTATAAATTCAATTCATTTTTGCGGTTTAAACACAATGAGTACATTACAGACATTGTAGAATTTAAAGCAAACGATTATTGGTTTGGAACGATGGGTGCTGGATTAGTGCATTGGAATGAGCGATCAAAAAAGACTGAAATTTTCACCAAAAAAAGTGGCTTACCAAACAATGTCATTTACAACATTTTGGTGGATGGGAAACGGCTTTGGTTGAGTACTAACAAGGGCTTGAGTTGCTTTGACACGAAACACTTAAATGCGAAAAATTACTCAGAAATCAATGGACTTTTGAGCAATGAGTTTAACATGGGAGCCGCATTAAAATCTGTTACTGGCGAACTGTTTTTTGGCGGAATTTCGGGCTACAATTTTTTTAACCCAAAAACGATAACAAATGAAGGATCGCCCGTTGAAGTTGTTTTTACCAAATTTAAATTGGACAAAGGTTGGTTGGCTCCCAACGATAAAGATGGACCACTCAAAAAACCAATAGCGCTCACGAAGGAGTTGATGTTGGATTACCATCAACATAGTTTTGTGATTCGTTTTCAACCAACGAATTTGTACAATCCAGAACTTGTCAACTACAAGTACATTTTGGAAGGCAGCGACGAAGGAGAAATTGAAATAGGCAACTCCAACGAATTGCGGTTTAATTCACTTTCTTCGGGTACGTATACCTTAAAAGTGTACGCTAGAGTAGGAGATGGAAAGTGGTGCGCATCACCAGCCACATTGATCATTTCCATTGAATCGCCGTTTTGGTTTAAATGGTGGTTTTGGTTGATTTCTGCTTTCTTTTTGTTCATTGTAGTTCGCTTTTCCATTCGAAAACGGATTGATCACGAGCGCAGAGAACAGGTGCGTTTGGAAATGAAAATTGCGGAGCGAACACAAGAAATTCGGGAGCAAAATAAAAAGATTGAAAAACAAAAAAATCAATTACTCAAGAAGAAAGAAAAGGTTGAGCGCCAGCGGCAAGAGCTGGAAATTGAGAAAGAAAAATCAGAAACCATTCTTCGAAATGTGATTCCAGATTCCATGGCAACTGAACTTTTGGAAACAGGAGAAGTAAGCGCTCGTGCATTTAAAGTTGTTTCTGTTCTTTTTACAGATTTTGTTGGGTTTACAAAAATTGCTGATCGCACGGAACCAACCGAACTGGTGCGTAAACTTGATGTCTTTTTTCGAAAATTTGATGAAATTGTTTTCAGCAATAACTTAGAAAAAATTAAAACCATCGGCGACGCGTATATGTGTGCAGGAGGTGTTCCCGTGCGCAACTCAACCAACCCGATTGATGCTTGTTTGGTTGGTTTGCAGATTCAAAATTACATGGAAGGATTGAAGCAAGAAGCGTTGGATGCGAATCGTGAGTATTGGAGCTTGCGTCTTGGAATCAACACAGGTGATGTCATTGCAGGAGTAATTGGTAGCAAGCGTTTGGCGTATGACGTTTGGGGAACGACGGTAAATCATGCGCAGCGCATGGAAATGTTGGGCCAACCAGGAAAAGTAACCATCACGAGTAGCACTTTTTTACTCATTGAACCCTATTTTGAATGTAAATTTCTTGGTGTAGCTGAAACCAAAAGTAAGGGAGAGATTGACATGTATGAAGTTTCGCGCATCAAACCCGAACTTTCGATTGATGGAAATGGTATTTATCCCAATGAGCGTTTCCGGCAAATCGTTAATTTACATCATTACAGCTCGATTAATTACTACAATGCTGAGCGTTTTATTATGAATCAGCTGGAAAAACGTCTTTCGCCTCAATTGCATTATCACAGCATTGGGCATACGAAAGATGTGGTGAACGCTGTAGAACGCTTGGCCCTTTCTGAAAACGTTACAGATGAAGGACTCTTTTTGCTAAAAACAGCTGCTAATTATCATGACGCTGGATTTGTGGAGCAATATGAAAAGAATGAACCAGTGGGAGTGCGTTGGGCTTCTGAAGTTTTACCACAATACGGTTACACTGAAGAGCATTTGGAAATCATCAAAGAATTGATTTATGTGACAGCCATTCCACACAAGCCAAAAAACAACTTAGAACAAATAATTTGCGACGCCGATTTGGATTATTTGGGTCGAGATGATTTTCATGAAATTGCCGATCGTTTGCGACTCGAATTACGAGAACATGGCAAAATCAACAGCGACCGAGCATGGGATGAAATTCAAGTGAAATTTTTGACCGAGCACAGGTATTTTACGAAGACAGCATTGGCGACACGACAAGCGAAAAAACTACAGAACTTGGAAGAAGTGAAGGCGCGCTTGTTGCGTAATGAGTATGTGGATTGAAATCTTTTCTACGCAAATAAAAAGAATTTCAAATTAACACAAGCTCTTGTATTGGACATAAGTTATTTAAATCCTACTAGGTTACACGATGATGAAGAACCTCCAGTTTCATCTATATCATTGCAGATTTTTTCCGCATGATTTGACGTTTCATTGTTTATTCTATTTTGGGTCACTTGGGATCCTAGTGGGTTATCATCGGTGCATTCACATACCCAATCTTTTTTGCAAGATGATAAACTTAAAATGGCAAAACAGGTTAGCAAAGTTATTTTTTTCATGAGCTTATTTTATGACGTTTCACCTAAATAACGAATTGAGTTTTCAAGTGGTTGGTCAAAGAAAAATAATATTTAAACGTATTCATTGTAAACAAACCATGTTTCACCCATTAAAATCCGCTGCCAACGAAGTAATTCCTTCTATTGGATTCACAATCAACACGGGAATATTTGCATCGTTGTTGATCATGTACGTTTCATAGCTTGCTGAAATAACACCGAAAAAGTTGTTTTTATTTAAATTCATGAAAGCGATGAGGTTTGCACCAACACTTACGGCGTGTTTCACAATTTCTTTGTCAAATCCGCTGCTTGGAGCCAAGGTTGCGGTTACTTCAATGCCTCTTTCTTGGAAAAATTTGTCGGCAAATTGAATATTCGCTTTGACTTGATGTCTCAGAAATTCATCCGATTCATCAGGTGTGATGACATGAACCCGAGATTTGAAATATTTAGCAATATCAGCAACGACAGCTAATTTTTGTTTGGTTTCTTTGTTTAAATCAAGCGGAACAACAATATCTTCATATCCAGATTCTTTTTTGCTCTTTTCTTGCACAATAATGAAAGGAATGGACGAATGAGTCACGACTTTTAGTGCGTTGCTTCCCGTAACGTGTTGCCATCCATGCGTGCCATGCGTTCCCATGAAAATGAGTTCTGCATGTTTTTCCGCTGCAAAATTTCCGATATCGTCAAAAATATTTCCAACACGTACATTTCCTATTAATTTAACATCTGTTTGAAATGAATCAATAATTGCATCTAGTTTATTATCAGCTTCTCCGATGTCTTTTCCTTTAGAAACTACGTGTAAAATATTTATTTCGGCCTTCACTCGCTTAGCCGCTGAAATAGCGTGTTCTAAAGCGATATTCGCAACATCAGAAAAATCATGAGGTACGATAAAGTTTTTTGTTTTCATATCTGAATATTTGGTTTTAGGATTCTTGCAATCGTAATAATAACAAAAATAAACGATTTAATTTTGATTAAATTAAATTCGGATAAATAAAAAACATTGAATCGTCACTTATTTACCACCAATTGTATCTAAATCCGTTTTGTTTGAAATTTGCGATGAACCTAGAGCAACAGCAGATTCAATAAGATCTGATTTTCTTGCTCCCAGTGTTTGAAAAAATAGAAGTAAAAAACAAACAAATTAAACTCGAGATGTATTTAAAAATTTAACATTAAGAAATTAAGAACATAAAGGACTATGCAGCGTCGACAGCTTTTCCCGATTCCGATTCCGATTGGAACGGGAAAGTCAATTTATCGTAAAACCCCAAAATAATTGATCACCAAAGGATTTAAACTTCTATCTATGTTGCCCTTTTAAAAATTAAGGAGCAAAACCTGCGGTTTTTTTAAGAAGTTTACAGCGAATTACAAACTATACTTCCGCATACCGAGAAGCTTTCTCATAGCGCCGCAGGCAACCTTAATTATCCTCCCTATGGTCATCTGGGACATATCAAACAAAAGCTCTTATTTTCCTTCAATCCTTAATGTTAAAAATAATCAGTTGATTATTCATGTGTACATTTATCCAAAAATGATTCATGTGTTAAGTTGGGGTCGAGTCAAATAATTTGAATAGAATATCACAAATGAATTAAAGGTCAGTGATTTCTTCGCTTTTCGTGCATCTATTTAAGGTTTGAATTAAGTGTAATCATTGAATTTCGCTTTTTTGGGTTAACTTTGGACAAAGCAATGTTAAGAAAATGCCAATAATAGGAAAACTTATTAAGCGAACTAATTCGATTTCTTATAAGCGAAATCTAAAGAAAAAAAATGATTTCTCTCGCCAGATTACGCTTCTTAAACGCGCTTTGAATCGCTCAAAATTTACGGCCTTTGGAATGCATTACGATTTTGAGTCCTACTGCTCCAGCTTAGATGTTTTCGATCAATTTCAGAAACATGTTCCAATTCAAGATTTTGATGCTTTGTACGATCAATGGTTATATCAAACGCTGGAAGGAAAACGAGACATTACTTGGCCAGGAAAGGTCAAATACTTTGCGCTTTCATCTGGGACTACAGGCTCGCCAAGCAAGCGAATTCCTGTTACTCACCAAATGATTCGATCTTTTCAGAAAGTAAGCGTTAAACAATTAGCCACATTGCATGAGCTGGATCTCCCGGAGGAATTCTACCAAGCACAAATTTTGCCAGTAGGAGGGAGCACACGTTTGGTTAAAGGAGAAAATCATATTGAAGGAGATTTAAGTGGTATTTTGAGAAAACACGCGCCACTTGTTGCTTCGCCATTTACGAAACCAGAAAAGCACATCAGTCAACAAGCAGATTGGAATACAAAACTCCAAATGATGGTTGAAAAAGCGCCAGAATGGAACATTGGGGTGTTGGCAGGAGTGCCTAGTTGGTGTATTTTACTCATGGAAAAAGTAATTGAACACCATGGTCTAAAATCCATTCACGATGTTTGGCCTAATTTCCATGTGTATGTGCACGGCGGTGTATTCATGGCGCCTTACGAAAAACGATTGCAGCGCGTTTTAGGTCAAAAAGTGCATTTGATTGATACTTATTTGGCTTCCGAAGGATATTTTGGATATCAAACAGATGTGAATCGTAAATCGATGAAGCTTTTGTTGGATACTGGTGTTTTCTTTGAATTTGTTCCTTTTACATCAGACTATTTTGATTCTGAAGGAAATTTAATAGATAAACACACTGCTTTTTCGATTGATGAGGTGCAACCACAATTAGATTATGCAATCGTAGTTTCCACCAATGCCGGACTTTGGCGTTATCTAATAGGTGATTTGGTGCAGTTTACCGACATCGAAAAACATGAAATAATTCTGACAGGCAGAATTAAGCAATATTTAAGTCTCTGCGGTGAGCATTTGTCTTTGGATAATATCAACACCGCCATTGATTCTGTTGCAAAGGAAGAAAACATTGAAATTACTGAATTTACGATCATTGCGTATGAAGAAGAGCTCACTCACCATTGGTTTTTAGGGACGGAAAATGATGTAGATGCTGACGGATTGATGCAAAAAATCGATCAAAAGATTTGTTCATTGAATGATGACTATGCATGCAGTAGAAAAGTGAATCTTAAAAAACCGATGGTCACTGTTTTATCTCCGCAGCTGTTTTATGATTTCTTAGAAAAAATTGGCAAAACAGGATCCCAATTTAAGTTTCCAAGGGTGATAGGACAAACACAAAAACAAGATTGGTTAGAGTTTGTAGCGAAGAAGGTTCAATCTTAAGGTTGAATGAATTTAATGTTTTAAAGGTCTTTTTTTAATCATACCCCCTTTGGTATCAATTACACTGTTCATCACTACGAAGGCATTAGGATCAATTTTTTCGATTTCTGTAGTGAGCTTGTTTTGCTCGAGACGTGTAATTACTGAGTAAATGATGTCAATATCTTTCGTTTCACCTCGTTTTCCGTAACCTGTTTTGCCACTGTAAACCGTAACACCTCTGCCGATTTTATCGATTATCATTTGACGAATTTCTTCGTTGTGTGATGATATGATGGTCACACCAATGTATTCTTCTATCCCTTCAACAACGAAATCCAACGTTTTCGAAGCTGTGAAGTAAGTAATCATTGAATAAAGCGCAATTTCAACACCAAGAAAGTAGGCGGCAGCACCAAATATCAGCACATTAATAACCATGATAATGTCGCCAATGGTTGTTCCAAACTTGCGGCTCAAGAATATTGCGAGTACTTCTGTACCATCAATTACAGCGCTTCCGCGAATCGCAAATCCAATTCCTGCTCCAAGAAAAAAACCACCAAAAACTGCAACCAAAAGATTATCATTTGTCACATTGGGAAATGGAACTGTTGCAAGTACAATTGCCAAACCGATAATGGCAATAATTGTTTTAATTGCAAATTGTTTTCCCATTATTTTGTAGGCCAAAATGATGAAAGGAAAATTTACGCATATTACGAGAATGTAGAGTGGAATTTGTGTTAGCGATGAAATTAACAGAGAAATTCCAGTGGCTCCACCATCAATAAAATGATTGGTGAGTAAAAAACCTTTAAATCCAAAGGCGGCAGAGAAAATACCGAGCGTAATTAAAAAAAAGTCTTTTAAAAGTCGTTTCGTATTTATCAGCAATTTGCGATAGCTTTTAGCCATAACATAATCAGAGTACTTTTTATCCACATCAGGCGCTTTGGTCTTTTTGTGCAGAATAGTCTGAATTATTATTTGTTTTAAAAAAGAATTCATTTGTTGCTTTTTAGTATTCAACTCAACAAATAGCGCTAAAGGCGAGAAATGTCATTTGGTTAAATATAGTCAATTTACGTGACTTATTGAACTAAAAAAGAAGGGTTTGGACTTTTTTCTAAAGATACTTTAATTAATCGAAACGTTGTTCTTATGTGATCCACGGTTTTTCATAAAGTACTTAATAATTGCATTGGCAATAACCACAACAATGATAATCGAGGAACCAATGTAAAAATCGCCACCCAGTAATTCATCTTCATTCAAGATTACTATGGCCAAAAGAATGGTGTAAACAGGTTCAAGATTAATACTCAACGAAACAGTGAAAGTTCCAAGGCGTTTCACCACATTGATAATCACAACGAAAGCAAAAGTGGTACAAACCAATCCGAGGAAAAGCAACCAAGCGAAATCTTCCCAACGCATTTCGAATAGTTGAGCATTCATTTTATCCGTGAAAAGCAGCATCAATGATAGAATTCCAATTCCAACCAAAAGTTCATAAAAACTGATTTGAGCTGTGTACATGGTTTGTGCAAGTTTGGCGTTAGACACTGAGAATAGCGCTGCGAATACAGCAGAAAGCAAGCCATAACCTAAGGCTTCATACTGTTTTGCATCAAAATCAGACGAAACGAAGTAGATTCCATAAATGACAATCAATCCAAGTAAAAATTCAATCCAAGAGAATTTCCGTTTCATGATAATTGGCTCCAACCAAGTGACGTGAAGGGTTGCTGTAGAAAGACACAAAATTCCGAGAGAAGCTGTGGACAATGAAATTGCCATGTAAAAAGTAACCCAGTGCATGGAAACAAAAAAACCAACCAACATCAGTTTCCAAATGTCTTTCGAACGATTTAGTTTGATCGGAATTTTCATGATTTTCATGACAATGAACAATCCAACCGTAGCGATTATGATGCGGTACCAAACAATCACTGTTGGCGGTAATAAAATGAGTTTACCCAAGATTCCAGTAAATCCCCAGATAAAAATGATGAAGTGCATCAATAAATGATACTTGAATTTTTCAAACATGGGTTGCGCTCATTTTGATGAAGCGAAAGTAGGAAAAAAGAAATGGTTACGTTTCATTTTGCAAGAAGCAGGTTTTGAAAAAGAATATTTCTAAATTCGTTGCGATGAATGAACGCATAGCTGAATTAGTAAAGACTTTTGATTTGCAGCCTCACCCAGAAGGAGGTTGGTACGCAGAAACGTATCGATCGAATCAAACAATAGAAAACGGAGAAAGAAACTTATTGACTTCCATTTACTTTTTAATTACTTCCGAAAATGTTTCGCGTTTTCACCGCATTAAAAGCGATGAGTTGTGGTTTTTTCATGAAGGTAGTGCTTTGACGGTTCACACCTTAGATGAAAACGGACATACACCACATAAACTTGGTTTAAATATCGAAAATGGAGAACAACCTTTTTTGCTCATAAAAGCAAACACCATTTTTGGTTCCTCGATTGATGTTGAAAGCGGTTACGCCTTGGTTTCGTGTGCTGTTGCTCCGGGGTTTGATTTTAGAGATTTTGAATTGTTTTCGAAAGAGGAGCTTTTGAAAGATTATGCGTCTAGTGAAAGAATTATAGTTCGTCTGACTTAATTGGGAATCTCTTTGGTACTAAAAAGAATTTTGTCAATTCTGTATCCATCCATATCAACAATTTCGAAGAGATAATTTCCGTAATCAATTTTTTCGCCTGCTTCGGGAATTGACTTTAGGAGAAAAAGAATAAATCCTGCGATGGTTGTGTAATTCGCATTATCTTCTTCCAAAATTTCTTTGTGAAAATAATTATTCAGTTCAAAAAGAGAAGTTTTACCATCAATCAAGTAAGTTCCATCTTCTCGTTTTGTGATATTTTCAGCATCGTTATCATCCTCATCTGGTAGAATCCCTACGATTCCTTCGATCAAATCGTGAAGTGTAATGATTCCTCTAAATCCGCCATATTCATCCAAAACAACTCCCATGTATTGCTTTGTTTGTTTGAATTTGGACAAAATTTGAAAGGCAGGCATGTTATACGGGAGGAAAAAAGGCGCTTCTATTATATTTTGCAATGAAAAATTTTCCGATTTATAATTTTCAAAAAACTCTTTGGCTTTGACGGAACCAATCACGTTTTCTTTTGAACCATCGGTAACAATTAATTTGGAGTGATTACTCGCAATAAAACGGTCAAAAATTTGATCAGTACTCCATTGCGCATCTATCCAGTCAACATCGGAGGCGTGCTGCATAAGTGATTTGGCGGTTTGATCGGAAAATTTGAAAATGTTTTGGTGCACTTCACTTTCTTCACGTTCAAGAACACCTGATTTAGAGGCACTTTTCAAAAGATAAATGAGTTCTTCTTCACTCACATGGTCACTATCATTTGCCTTTACGCCAAGTAAGCGTAGAATAAATTTGGTTGAAATAGAAAGTAATTTTACAAAGGGATAAGTTGTATAAGTGAAATATTTGATAATTGGAACACACACAAGAGCAATGCTTTCGGCGTTGTTCATCGCGATAGTTTTAGGCACCAACTCACCAATAACGATTGAAAAATAAGTAATACTTCCGATCACGATGATTAAAGCTATCATGTGAGTATATTGACCTAAAAAGGTAAAGTACGATAGTACATTCTCCATGTCATCAGTTAACGCAGCGCCACCGTAAGCACCTGAAATAATTCCGATCAAGGTGATTCCAACTTGAACAGATGACAGAAAGTTTTCTGGGTTTTCTAAAAGTTCTAAAATTGTTTTTGCTCGAGAGTTTCCGTTGTTGGCAAGTTGTTGCATTCTACTCTTTTTTACTGAAACCAATGCAATTTCAGACAAAGAAAAAAACCCATTAAGTAATGTTAGAAAGAGAATTATAAAAATTTCCATACTGGCGAAAATACACAAATAGTGTAAAGATTATTCATTTTTGAAAGATTGTCGTGACGTATTTAGGTCATTACCAAAAGCACACGATTCACATTTCGTTTCTTTTTTGAAAAATCGCACATAAAATTGCCAAGCCAAATAGGCGAAAGCTAAACTAATTGCTATGATTACCAAGGCTGTTTGCATTAGCTAAAGATATAAAAAGTAATCATGGCAAACAAATAAGCCATTGCTCCCATGTATCCCATTTGAATTAATGGCCATTTCCAACTTTTCGTTTCGCGTTTTACTACAGCAAGAGTTGCCATGCACTGCATCGCAAAAACGTAAAAAACCATCAATGAAAGTCCAGAAGCAAGCGTGTAAACCGGTGTTCCATCTGCGCGCTTTTCTTGCCTTAATTTTTCGATGAGTGGTTTGTTCGCATCACCATCATCTTGAACAGCATAGATTGTTGCTAGAGATCCAACAAAAACTTCTCGGGCCGCAAAGGAAGTAATGAGCGAAATCCCAATTTTCCAATCATAACCCAAAGGTTTTATAACAGGTTCAATCGCTTTACCCATAATTCCAATAAACGAATTTTCAAGTTTGGCACTCGCTACAAATTGTTCAGTTTCTTCCTCGCTAAGTTGTTTTTCTTTGGCAATGTGTAATGCTTTTTTAGACGCATTTTCCATTCTTTCAGAAGGACCATAACTTGCCAAAGCCCATAAAATAATCGATATGGCAAGAATTACCTTTCCAGCATCAAAGACAAACACGCGTACTTTTTCATATACCGTGATTCCTACATTTCCCCAACGAGGTTGTTTATAAGAAGGTAATTCCAAGAGTAAAAATCCTTTGTCTTTGGATCGAATAAACCATTTTAGAATGATGGCCACAACGATAGCAGCAATTATTCCTAGAAAATAAAGTCCAAATAGAACCAAGCCTTGCAGGTTGAATCCAAGAACGCTTTTATCTGGTATAACTAAAGCAATAAGCAATGTATAAACGGGAATTCTTGCACTGCAACTCATCAAAGGAGCAACCATGATGGTGATTAGTCGCTCTTTCCAGTCTGAAATTGTTCGTGCTGCCATCACTCCAGGAATTGCACAAGCAACACTCGAAATCAGCGGGACAACGCTCTTTCCGTTTAATCCGAAAGGGCGCATCAACCGATCCATGATAAAAACAACACGTGCGAAATAGCCTGTCTCTTCCAAAATTGAAATGAAGAAAAACAATAAGGCAATTTGTGGAATAAAGATCGCAACGCCACCAATGCCCGGGATGATTCCTTGACTTAACAAATCATTGAAAACGCCTGCAGGTAGAGCATTTGAAGTCCATTGACTTAAATTTCCAAACACCGAATCGATGAAATCCATCGGAATTGAGGCGAATGCAAAAATGAATTGAAAAATAATCATTAGAACACCAGCAAAAATGAGGTAACCCCAGACTGGATGGATGAATATTTTATCTAATTTATTAGTCCAAGTGTCTTCCGTTTTTTTTGTTCTCTTTGTTTCAACTGTTTTGACAAGCTGGTTGATTAATTTATAACGTTCTTCAGCTTCTCGTTCCTGTTGTGCTAAGTCCAACTTTTCGGCAGGAATAAAATTTGGCAAAAATCCAGCGCGAGGATATTGTTTAGCTCGTTTTTTATTTTCAATAGCCTCACTAATTGCATTAAAAATCCGCTCCTTTCCTAATCCAACCCGCGCATTTGACGTTACGAAGATGGCGTTTGGAAAATGATTCTGTAACTTCTCAAGATCCAGTTCCACACCATTTTTCAATGCCAGGTCTGACATATTCAAAATCATGACTGTAGGAATTCCTAAATCATAAATTTGAGAATAGAGAAATAAATTTCGACGGAGATTGCTAGCATCAACTATGACAACCGCAACGTCTGGATATTCGGTGGCAGTTGGGTAATACAAAGTATCATAAACGACTTCTTCATCTGCAGAACGTGGATAAATACTATACGTTCCAGGATAATCAATAAGTGTGTGATTTTCTCCGTTTAATGCTAAAACACCTGTTTTTTTGTCGACTGTAACCCCAGGAAAATTTCCAACATGTTGACGCATTCCAGTCAATAGGTTGAAAATGGAACTTTTACCCGTATTTGGATTACCTAGAAGTGCTATTTGCATGGAAACAAAATTAATGAAATTAGCTTAGTTCGATATCCTGCTTATTTCAATGAGCGCAGCTTCAGATTTTCGCAAAGAAAGCACGTAACCGTTCATGTCGATGGCTATAGGATCACCGAACGGAGCTTTAAAGAGAACCGTAATTTCTTGACCCTGCACAATGCCTAATTCCATGAGTTGGGACTTTAGTGCGTTTTCATACACAGAATTAACGCATACGGTTTCACCAAGTTTTGCTTCTGTTAAATTTAACATGGGTCAAAAATACGAAAGTGAGTAGGTATAGGAAATACCGCAAAAGAGGTATTTGGTTGGTTGTAAAGGGAAAATCAGATGAGGAATGATTTTTTTTCGAATATCCGCATCTGTACCCCGTGTAATGCTTGATTTTATGGGAAAGTTGATCTGGAAAAATTGAATTTTTGGGCTTATGGAGTATCCGCTTGTTTACCTAAAACAAAATAATTCAACTTGCTGGCATGTAGAGTTTTAACTGTGTGTAGAGCCTTACGAAAGATAATTTATTCACCAATTCCTGAACCAATATTTGTACATAATTCAATCAATTTTTCTCCAAATTGTTTTTTTAATTACTTCTTATTTCATAAATTCAAGTAAAATTTAAAAAAATGAACCTTTTAGAACTAATTGAAAACCATTCAACAGAACAGGCATGTAAACAAGCTTTTAAAGCACATCGAGAATTACTTGGTGTAACCTGCAAAAAATGTCAATGCACCAGACAACGATGGGACAAACGAAAAAACTTATGGCACTTTAAAAAATGTGGCTTCAGAACAACACTTAAAAGTGGCACTGTGCTCCAACATTCAAAAATGTCATTTAAAATTTGGTTTCAAGTGGTCGCATTTATGATAAGCACTAAAAAAGGATTTTCTGCAAAGGAAGTCCAACGGCTGACAAATCACAGTCGCTATGAGCCAATTTGGTACATGATGCACAAAATTCGAAAACAAACGGGAAAGAATGTCATCTATTTTGATGCTTTTGAGCATTTAATTACGAGCGAAATTGAGGGCATAAAAGAAGGAAGGAATACAGTTGTCAAGGAAATTCAAATAGAAACTTTGACATTAGATCGAAGCAACATGGAAATCACCCACCAAAAAGTCAAGAACTTGAGAATGATGGTTGTTAAATCTGATTCTGAAAAAACGGACTTCAGCACAATAAAAAACACTGGGTTTAACCCCGAATCGCGAACTTCAAAACGTAGAAAAAAATCGCCTAAATCAAGCCCGCGATTTGCATACAAGTGCTTGGAAAATGCTCATAGAATTATTTATGGAATTCATCACCATGTTGAAAGCGATTATCTTCAAAACTATTTGGACGAATTCTGTTTCAAATTCAATCGCAAAGAATTTCAACACCTTGTGCATGACGAACTTTGGCAGTATTTGATCATTCCGGAATGGAAAGCATGCGGATAATCAAATAAAAAAACAAAGCAGATTGTTACCATTTTTTCAACAACTAAAGACCAATCAAAAAAGTTTAAAATATTGAAAAACAAGTAATTGTAATAATTATTCAAAACCAAAAATTAAGGCAAACATGCGGATACTCAAAAAAAAAAATTATTAATATCAGAAGCTAGTCCCTTTCCTCATCTTAATTACATAAAATTCACTACGTGTAATACAAAGTATTAGAACTTAAGTCAACTTATTAACCAAAAACGAAAACAGAAATTTGGATCGTTAAATTTGGTTAAGAAGTCCTACTTAAGCCTTTATGAATTATAGATTTTTTATCATCCAATCAACTCCAAGCTTTTAGGAGGATTTTCATATATAAAAAAAGAATGCAAAACAAAAGCTACAAGAAGTGAAATCAAAATTATAAATGCGTCAACGGTAAAACTCTTCAATAACACCACAAATAAGTTCAATTTCTGTCTCACTTAAATTATTGTACAATGGTAGACGAATGATGCAATCAGAGAAAAATCTTGAATTTGAACACACTTCCTTTTGACCGCCTTGTGAAACAAAATAAGGGCTCGACTCTAATGGTAAATAATGAAAAACAGCTGTAATATTCGCGTTTAATAAGTATTTTATGAGTTCATCCCTTTCTTTTTTCGAAGTACAAATCAAAAAGAAAATATGGGAATTATGATCTTGATATGATTTTGGTTGTGGAATTTTGACTCCCTTTTCTAAAAGGTTTGTTAGCCTTGAATTGTATAGCTTCCAGAGGTTTTCTCTTTTTTGTTGAATGTTTTCGGCCTCTTCAAGTTGAGCCAATAGATAAGCAGATGTGATTTCTGATGGATAAAAATTTGATCCAATATCAACCCACTCATAATTTCCACGAAGTCCACGTTCTAAATCGCTTTTATTTGTGCCTTTATTCCAAATTTGTTCTGCGCGAGCTAGAAATTTTTTATTATTTACAACCAACGCTCCTCCTTGTCCACAACTAATATTTTTTGTTTCATGGAAAGAGAAAACGCTTAAGTCACCCAAAGTACCTAAATACGCATCCTTATACTTAGCTCCAATACTGTGTGCAGCATCTTCAATCAAATATATTCCATGTGCATCGGCAATTTCTCTCAACGCATCCATTTCACAAGAAAATCCACCGTAATGAACTGCTACAATGGCTTTGGTTCGTTCAGAAATTAACTTTTTTACTTCATGACTATCTATATTCGGGTGATCTTTCCCGCTATCACAAAATACAAGTTTGGCTCCGCGAAGCGCAAATGGGGTTGCTGTGCCAACAAATGTATATGAAGGTAAAATTACCTCATCCTCTGGGCCAAGTTCAAGAAGTAAAGCAATAATTTCTAGTGCCGAAGTCGCGCTGTTAGTCAGAAAAACATCGCTAAAACCATAATTTTCACATAAAAGTGAATGACATTTCTTGGTAAAAAACCCATTGCCAGAAAATTTCCCTAAAACCAAAGCCTGTTGGATATATGATTCCTCTTTTCCTGTTAAATGTGGTTGATTAAATGGGATCATTCGCTGCGACTAATATTAACCCAAAACTAATCTTTTTCTGCTATATTTGGGTTAAATTTCAGATACATGAGTCAATTTACCAAGGATGTTTTCAATCATTTATTGCTTGATGTTTTTAAAGATTCTGAACCGAAGGATCACGAGTCCCTTGAGAATTGGAGTTCAATAGAAAAATTATTAGTGGTTGGAGCGATATATGATCAATGTGAAGTTTTGTTGACACATTCGGATATAAAGGAAATCAGCCATGCTGACCAACTGTTTCAATTGGTTCTAGTTAAATTAAAAAGCTAGTATGGCATTTTTAGCGTTCAATCATTCCAAAATTTCAGGCATTGTTGCTTCAGTCCCTAAGAATGAAGAGTCAACAGATGCACTAACGAATTTGTCTGATTTAGAAAAAAAATTATTGATAAAAACAATTGGAATCGATAAACGGAGAATTGCACCACAAGAAATGAAAGCGTCGGATCTCTGTTTTCAAGCAGCCGTTGAACTGTTAAACGACTTAAAGTGGCAGCGAGAAGAAATTGATTTGCTCGTGTTTGTAACGCAATCACCTGATTATGTGATCCCAACAACTAGCGCGCACCTCCAAGCAAGACTTGGTTTATCCGACAAATGTATCACTATCGATGTAAATCAAGGATGCGCAGGATATGTTTACGGGCTTTCAATTGTGAATGCCTATATGTCATCAGCAGGGGTAAAAAAGGCACTCTTATTAGTCGGCGACACAATTACTCATTACATAAAAAAAGAAGATTATTCCCTTCAAAGTATTTTTTCAGATGCAGGCTCATGTTCCGCTATTGAACAGAGTTTGTCGGAATCGAAAAGTTATTTTAACTTACAATCTGATGGAAATGGCTACGAAGTTATTCATGTAAAAAAAGCCCAAAATCAAGAAGTAGAGTATTTAACCATGAACGGACATGAAGTCTTTAACTTTGGTTTAAAGGAAGTTGCAAAAAATGCCAATGAATTGTTAAGTCATTTTAAGTTAAACAAGAATGAAATTAATTATTTAGTATTGCATCAAGCAAATAAATTATTGAATGATATGATTCGCAAACAGCTTGGTTTCGCGGTTGAACAAACTCCTTCAACACTAGAAAAGTATGGAAATACAAGTTGTGCTACAATTCCTTTAACGATGGTAAGTGAATTGGGTGAAATACTCAAGAAAAACAAAACCAATCTGCTACTTTCAGGATTTGGCGTTGGGTTAACATGGGGTTCAGTGGTTATTGAAATAGATAATCTAAAATGCTGTAAACTTATTGAATTATGAATGAAGTAATCGAATTTACGGTAATAGTGCCTGTTTACAAGAGTAAGGATTCTTTGGAGCCCATTGTTATTGAACTTACAGCTTTATTTCATAAATTAAATCGGTCGTTCGAAATTTTGTTCGTGGAGGATGCAGGATTGGAAGAATCATGGCAAGAATTATTGAGGCTAAAGGAAATTTATAAGAATCAAATGACAATTGTAAGATTGTCGAAAAATTATGGACAAAATGGTGCAACACAATGTGGAATAGATCTCGCTTCAGGTAAAATTGTTATGACAATTGATGATGATTTGGAAGTAAGACCAAGTGAATTGGAAAAGTTAATTGTTACATATGATACAAAAAAGCATTCCGTAATTTATGGACGATTTGAGAATGAGCATAAATCCTTTTTTGTCAAAATTGGTTCCAAGATTTTAAAACGATTATTCAAAAGCAGTGAAGGGGCAACAATTGGAAGTTCCGTGCGATTAATCAGTGAAAACATCGTTGATCATTTACGAAATCATTCCCAAGATCATTTGTTTATCAATCAAATTATTTCTTGGTATACAACTGATATTCAATCGGTTGAAATTGAATCACAAGAACGTAAAGAAGGAAAATCGGGCTATTCATTCATGAAACTTTTAAAAATCGGGCTAAATCTAATTTTCCACTATAGTTCTATTCCAATTAAAATAATGATTTTCTTGGCGTTTGCTGTGGCATTTGGACTAGTGGCACTGCTTGTATATTACGTTGTTTTTCACTTGAAAAATAATTCTAACGTGGATTTATTTATGATCAGTGTTTTAATTTCGATGACAGTCATGTCTGGAAGTATTGGTGTATTTGGGATTTACATTAATCGAATCTATAGTTCCCGAGTTAGAAAACCAAATTATGCCATTAAAATTAAGATCTAATGATCCTAAGAAATTACGGAATCGAGCTACGTTCACTCACGATAAATGAGATTGAAATTGTTCGAACATGGCGAAATTCTGAAGCTATCCGCCAGCAGATGCTATTCCAAGAAATAATTTCAAAAGAAGAACAAAAAGCATGGTTTAGTCAGCTCGATCAAAATGATATTTATTTGACAATTCATTATGAAAATGAAATGCTGGGATTGATAAATGTTAAAAACATTGATTGGAATAAAAAATCAGGCGAAACTGGTGTTTTCATTGAATCGGAGTCGTTTTCAGGGTCAATCATTCCACTGTTTGCCATTTATTGTTTAATGGATGCAGCGTTTAAAATTTTTGGCTTGTTAACATTAAAAGCAACTGTTAAAAAAACGAACTCCAATGCGTTGAGGTTAAATAAAGAATTAGGATATAAGACGATAAGTGAAGATCAAAACGCCTTCGTGATGGAAATTACAAAGGAAAATTATTTGTCGGTAAAATCAGACAAGAAATGGTTGCAAAAACTGGAGAATAAGGAAGATAACGCGTTCACAGAAGAAGAAAAAAAACAGTTCAATTTATATGGAAATGAATACCAATTCTAATTTGAAATCACTGTATCAATTTCAGAAGTATAATGCCGTCGTAGCTTTGGTTAGGGAGTAATTTTATTACTGTCTTACCAAAGGTAAAACGGTATAAATCCTGAACATTAAGATCTATTTTTTATCAGTTTTTTTTCGATGAAACAAACGGACAATATTTCTATACTCTAAAATTAACATAAGCCGAATTGGAAAGCAAGGATGAATTCCCCAATAAATCAATCGAAGCGGAATTCCCAAGCTAGCATAAGGAATTTTTTGAATGCTTTGATTGAACCGAAGATCCGATTTCATTGATTTCCAAAACGCACGTTGATTGTACTTAAAATATTCCCTCGGAGCTCTTTTCTTGAAAATTTCCATTCCAATATGAAATGTTAGAATTTCTTTATCGTAAAGCTTAAAGTTGTTGGCAAGCGCAAATAAATTTTGAGAAAAGGTAATTTCAATAAATGGTACACCAATACAAATTCCCTCAAGTCTTAACTTCGGAAAAAGACTACGATGAAAAACAAAACAATCGAATCCTGGGTGTTTTTTCCCTTTCTCGTTATAAATTTCTGCCAGTTGGTCAACCCGAGTATATTTTTCCGAAATTCTCCGGCGATTAATGATGAAGGCATCGTGTCCAGCGTCTATAAATTCATTTACTTTTTCATAAAAATTTTCGTAAAGTCCAATATCTACATTGGTGTAAATCAAATAGTCAGCATCACTAGCGTTGTATAATCGTTCCAAAATGTCATGAATCAATGGTAGTTTGATTTCTTTCTGGAAATCACCGCAATCCAAAACAGATCGCGTCAAGAAGGCAGTCGAATTAAAACCAACAGGTTGAATGTTAGAATCTTCAGCGAAACAAGCACAAAGTAGCTCAATTTCCAATTTACCCTCAACTTTTTTCTTAGCTAAGCGCATGGATTCGAAGGTGATAGGCTGTGCAAAGAATAAATCAGACGACTCAGGAGCATTAAATGGATTGACGATATGTGCAATTTTTCTCAACTACTTTTTTTTTCGAAATTACACTTTTTTGTTCGTATCAAAAGGCTAATTCGTTGAGCGAAAGAACAAGAATCAGTCTGCCTTTTAAGTCTAAAACAATAAGGATAAGGTTTATATTATTACTTTAGCGCAATGCTTCAAGAATTTGAGTGACTATCCAAAAATATCCATTGTCACCGTGAATCTCAACAACGGTGCTTTCCTTGAACAAACAATCAAATCGGTGATTGACCAAGGTTATCCGAATTTGGAGTATATTTTAATTGATGGAGGAAGTACAGACAACAGCTTGGAAATTATTCATCGGTATGCTTCGCATTTTGCGTATTGGGTGAGCGAACCCGACAAAGGACATTTTCATGCCATGCAGAAAGGATTTGACAAAAGTTCGGGTGAAATCATGGCTTGGTTGAATTCAGACGATAAATATTTACCCCACGCTTTTTTCACAGTTGCCGAAATTTTTAAGAAATACAAACATGTGAATTGGCTAATGGGATTGGCGCGTGAATATACAGAAGCAGGAGCGCTTGTTGGACAAATCACTTTGCCTTGGTGTCGCTGGTCAAAGTATCGTTATCTCACAAACGATTTTCAATTTATACAGCAAGAATCATCCTTTTGGACTAGGTCTTTGTGGGAAAAGGCGGGTGGAAATCTCGATCTTGAATACACCTTGGCTGGGGATATGGAACTTTGGGCGCGCTTTTTTCGTTTCGAGGAGTTACACACAACGACGATGGAATTGGCCGGTTTTAGACACCGAAAAATGGGACAAAAGTCTAAAGATGGCAAGAATATTTATTTGGAAGAATGTCTGAGAGTGGTGAAACGGGAACAAAAACGATTATCGATTCCAGCAAAAATGGGATTGCCGATTCGTTATATGGCAAAATGGTGTTTTGGTCCTTTTTTCTTCTTAGACACGTGGTTTTTCAGAAAGTTTTACCGTGTTGCATTTGCCTTACCGCCAGTGATTTATTATGATTTTTATCTACACGATTACACGAATGTAGAAAAATTGGTGAAATTGCCTCCTCGAATGATTGGTGGTCGTCAAGTTCATCGCAAAATGTTTTCCCAAAAATAATGGCAAAAACGATTATCAATAATAAACCCGTGCCCTTAAGTGATTACCTTCGAAAGGTATACGCGTCACGTGCATTGATTTTCTCCTTTGCAAAACGTGATTTGAAAGCGCGTTTCGTGCAAACCAAATTGGGGGTGCTCTGGATGATCATTCAACCGCTCATCGCACTTACCATTTTCACGCTTTTCTTTGATCAATTGATTCATTTAGAAACTGGAAATGTGCCGTATGTAGCCTTTGCATTCAGTGGCATGACGATTTGGTACTTTTTCACGAACATGATCAACAGCGCAGGAACAGCATTGATTCATTCACAAGATCTCATTCGAAAAGTGTATTTCCTTAAAATTCTTCTTCCCTTTTCTAAAATTTTAGTAGCTACGATTGAGTTTATGGTTGCATTTATCTTGTTGATTATTATTATGTTAGTGCTGCGAATGGATTTTCATTTCCAATTACTTCTTTTTCCTGTTGCGATCCTGATGGTTATCATTGTTGGTAGCTGCGTAGCGATTTGGCTCAATGTTTTAACTGTTCGAAAACGTGATTTGCAGCACTTTATCCCCTACATAGCAAATTTTGGAATTTGGGTAACTCCTGTTTTTTATCCTGCGTCACTCATTCCTGAACCGATGCGAGACTTCATGTTTTACCTAAATCCCATTGCCACAGCTATTGATTTTTTGCGTGCCATTTTGTTCAATTTATCTTTCAATTGGATGCATTGCCTATCATTTATTCCCGTTTTTGTATTTTTAATTATAGGAATACGTATCTTTAAAAACATGGAACGAAACGCAGTTGATTTTCTTTAAACCCTTGTTATGCGAAACATTTTCAAAGACAAGACACTTCAAGCTGAATTTAATTCAAACGGATTTGTTGTACTTCCT
The DNA here is from genome assembly GCA_965247975.1 of Crocinitomicaceae bacterium. Classification (GTDB taxonomy): domain Bacteria; phylum Bacteroidota; class Bacteroidia; order Flavobacteriales_D; family Crocinitomicaceae; genus Taishania. Next base: position 67,375 of record OZ252050.1, on the reverse strand, counting down.
ATGCTCAATAGCGAAGAAGTCTCAACATTGCTCAATTTTTACCAAAACCAAGAATTTGACAATAAAATTGAAGCTGGATTTCACATCAGCCTAGACAATCAGAATGAAGCATTGGTAAAGGAAGTCGGAGCTAAAATTAAGGAAATTCTTGTCCCAAAAACTGAAAATTTGTTTGATGATTGCAAAGTGTTCACGGCGAGTTACGTCATCAAAGAGCCTGGTTTGCAAAACATTGTTCCACCACACCAAGATTGGACTTTTGTGGATGAATCGGCATTTTGTTCAGCAACAGTTTGGACAGCCTTGGTGGATGTCACAGAGAAAAATGGTGCGATGGGTGTAATTCGTGGAAGTCATAAACTCTTCAACCACAAACGATCTTCGCCCTCACCGCAATCCAAATCACCGCTTGCAGATCACATTTTTACGCTGTTTCCGTTCGTTGAAGTCATTGAGATGAAAGCCGGAGAAAGTTTGATTTTTGACAACCGTTTGATTCATGCATCGCCGCCAAATCTTTCTGATCAAGCACGGATCGCTGTGGGAATTGGAATCACGCAGCGCGAAGCGGAATTGAAACACTACTTTCAGAATCCGAACTCAGGAAAATTGGAGGAATTCACCGTCGATGAAAATTTCTACACGTGGTTCAACAACAAACGACTTTCGGACTTGTTCAACGCTGGGAAATCGCCCGAAGGCACTGCCCTGAGCGAGTCGAATGGATTGAACAAAACGGGTGAAATCGATCGAGTAGTGCCCGATTTATCGAAAGAAGAAATGGAAGCGCTCGTGCAGCAATTGGACGGCGTGGAATACAATCGTCCGTTCATGGAACGCTTAGCGAAGTTGTTCAACTATTCGTTGGACGGGGAGAAAAAAGTAGAGAATGAAGAGCTAGTGGAAGCTGAAGTTTGGACGGATGATCGAAGTTTTTTCCAAAAATATTCTCCCGCAAACATCGCGCGCGAACTCGCATGGCGCATGAAAGGAAGACCGACTAATAATTAATGATATGAGAAGAACATTCATTGATAACGCGTTAGAAGCACAATTCCAAAAAGATGGATACGTTGAAGTGCCATTTTTGACTTCAGAAGAAGTGGAAATGCTCAAAGCGTTTTACTTCAATACCTTGAACGAAAGCGGGGGTCGATTGGGACCCGAAGACGAAAAATACCAGTCTCAAACGGAAATCACGTACGATTTTACCTTTATCGACAAGAACTCCGACTACAAGCAGCAAGTGTTTGACATGATCACCCAAGACTTCAAGAATCGCGTGGATGATTACCTCGACAATTACAAGCCGATCATTGCCAATTTCATCCGCAAACAAGAAGATGGAGGTGAAGTTCCCTTGCACCAAAATTGGGCGTTTGCCGATGAACACACATGCGCAACCGTCTCGATTTGGTGTCCACTCGTGGATAGCAACAAGGAAAACGGTACGCTTGAAGTTGTGCCGGGAAGTCACAAACGTTTCGGCGAAGTGCGCGGCCCGATGATCAAATCTGAATTGGCGGGAATTCAACAAGAAATCATCGATAAATTCATGCTTCCCATTGAAACAAAAGCTGGGAATTGTGTCATTTTGGACGACAGCATTGTGCATTATTCTTCGCCCAATCACACGGACGGACTGCGCCTTGCGATTCAGCTCATTCTCATTCCTTCGGAAGAAAAATCCATTCACTTTCACATGGATCTAGCCAAAGACCGCACGCATGTCGAAGTGCTGGAAGTCGATCACGATTTCTACATGAAATTCAATCCGTGGAAAAAACCATCGGAAGACGTGAAGCGCATCAATTCCTTTACATACGTTCCATTTGACATGACGATCGAGGAATTTGAAGCAAAGTTGAGCCAACCACGTTTCGATGAAAAAAAACCGAGCACTTCGACCGCTGCGGAGACTGAGGCTCTCGAAGTGGTCGAAGCGGTCGAAACGCGCCCCACTTGGTTTTCCAAAATCCGAGCAAAATTTGCCAAAGCATGATCGATTTCTCACATAAAAAAGGAATTTTCAGTGATCCAGCTCTCCAAGCCGAGTTTCACGAAAATGGCTACGTCATCGTTCCGTTTATTTCGCAAGAACAGATTTCGGAGTTGTTTGGAGTGTACAAACACTGCTATCCCGATGGCGTTCAAGGATTTTTCTCGACCACTTTTGCCAACAATGTCGAACACCGAGAAATGGTCAACCGTTCCATTCGTGAGATCTGTATCAAGCAAATTGAAAACCTCTTCGAAAACTATAAAATCCTTTTTTCCAGTTTCATCGTGAAAGCACCGGGGGAAAACAGCCGTTTGATCATGCATCAGGACATGACTTTGGTGGACGAAGATTTCTATTCTGGCATCAACATTTGGTGTCCAATGGTGGATTTAACCGAAACAAATGGCGCCATTGAAGTGTTGCCGAAAAGTCATCGCTTCTACAAAACCTATCGTGGCTCGTCCATTCCGGATATCTACGACAACGTGAAAAGTGAGGTTGTTGGCCTGATGCAACCGTGCTACTTAAAAGCGGGCGAAGCCATCATTTTTGATCAAAGCATCATTCACAATTCACCGCCGAACCTGTCGGATACCGAACGCCCAACCATTAATACCTTTGTGGCTCACCAAGATGCGCGAATTAAAATTTGTTATTGGGATAAAGAAACCTACGGCGACAACGTCGAGATCTTTGAACAAGAAGACGACTTTTTGGAGAAATTTGAAAACTTTGGACACAATATTTTTAGTCGACCGTCAATCGGCACCAGCTTGGGACTTTTCCCGTATGATTTCCCAAAATTAACCGTGGAGCAAATTGAACGCGAGTTGGGAGTGACCATTGCCCGTCAACCTAAAGCGATGGCTGAACCACAAAAACAAAGTTGGATCAAACGACTATTTTCAACCAAAACAGCATGAAAGAACCTATTTTTAAGGATGCAGAAATTCAACGCAAATTTGACGAAGATGGTTTCGTGAAAATTGCCTTGCTGTCGGAAGATGAAGTGGAAACGCTCGCCAAGATGCGCATGGAATATTTCCCCGAAAAAGGAAGCGTTTTTTTCTCGTCAAGTTATTTGGACGACTACGACCTTAAAATGGAAATCAGCAACAAGATCATGTCCATTATCAACGACTGTTTGGCGAAGCAATGCGTCAACTACCGCTTGATTGGTGCAGCTTATTTGATCAAAGGAATTGGAAAACACAGCGAAATGCCCATGCATCAAGATTGGACGATCGTGGACGAACAGCAATTCTACGCAGCCAACGTGTGGATTCCACTCACCGACACGAATGAAGTGAACGGAACATTGGAATTAATGAAAGGAAGTCACAACTGGAACGAAGCCCTGCGTGCACCAACCTTACCGATGTCGTTTGTTGGATTGGAAGAAAAAATCAAACCAAAGTTGACGCTCGTTCCTGCGAAAAAAGGTGAGGTGATCATCCTAAATCAAGCGACGATTCATTACTCGAAGCCGAACATGACAGACGAAATTCGTCCAGCAATCACCTGCGGATTGATCAGTCAACATGCGCCGCTCAAGTTTCATTATTGGGACAAGGATCGTGCGCAAATTGAGGAATTCGCCCAAGAAGATGATTTCCTTCTACGGTTTGAAAATTTCATGGAAGCGATCTACAAACGTCCGCTCATGGGAACAAGTAAACAATTCTTCGATTATTCCATTCCAAAATGGTCGGAACACGAGTTGAATAAATTGATCAATGTGAACACTAGCAAACCGTCCTTTTTTCAACGAATTTTCGGAAGAGCATGAAGAGAGTCCGCTTTCACGATACAGAATTGACAGAGCGCTTAGCCACAGATGGTTACGCGACCTTTGATCTGCTCAATGAATTAGACATTCAAGCACTAAAAACCATTTTTTCGGACAATCACGCATCAACGCCGGATGGATTTTATGCGACCACTCATTTGGAAGACAAAGCGAAACGAAAAGCACTCAGCGATCAAGCCATGGCAATTTTAGCCTATCGAATTGAATCGCATTTTGAAAATATTGAATTGCTCGGAGGCGCATTTATTTCCAAAGCACCTGGAGAAAAAGGTACGCTACCCTTGCACCAAGATTGGAATATAGTGGATGAGAAACTCGCTCGTTCCTACAATTTGTGGATTCCGTTGGTTGACGTGAACGAAGTCAATGGTGCGATGCGTATTTTAGTTGGAAGTCATTCCAAACAGGAAACCTTTCGCGGGCCAAACGTTCCGCCCGTTTTGTATCCAATTTCAAGCGAAGTGGTTCAGCACATGGTGTCACTGAACATGAAGGCTGGCGAAGCAGTGTTGTACGATCACGCGCTGTGGCATTCATCACCGCAAAATCAAACCAACGAACTTCGATTGGCCTTTGTTTTGGGCGTTGTTCCAAAGGAAGCGGAATTGAAATATTATCAGCAAAATGGCGACATGGTGGAAGAATATGCTTCTCACCCAAACTTTTTTTTCGAAAATGACCGCGAATCGGGACCAAATGGCTTGACATTGCTTCGCTCGTTTCACCATCCGAATGCGTTTCTATCGAAGGAAGAATTTGAGAACGTGTATCTTGGAAAAGCAGCGATTAAGGCAGAGCCGAAAAAAGGGTTTTTTCAACGTGTGTTTAGTTCAAAATAAGAAGTAATGACATCAACTGTAGCTATCGTATTAATTGTCTTTCTCGCATTGTCTTGCTTTGCGTTGATTATTTTGCTTTTAGGAAAAAGAACAAAACCACAACTATCATTGCGCGAATCAAACACAAATCATTCGGCACAAGAAGTTGGAGAATTTTACAACGCACAAACGGACAATTTCCTGAAAGTTTATGGTGAGGTCATTCAAGCATTTCGAACAACAGATGTCACCAAACTACTCGATTATCAAATCGAAACAATTGGTTTTGAGAAAGGTCAACGGGTGTTGGATGCTGGTTGCGGTGTGTGCGGTCCAGCGCGCTATTTTGCGAAGAACGCAGGAGTTCAAGTGGAGGCCATCACGATTTCCGAAGATCAAGTAGAAAAAGCCAAAAAATACATTTCCGACGAAGGTTTGGAGGGAAAGGTGAATGTGACGCACGGCGACTACCATCAACTCGAACAGTACTACGAATCGGATAGTTTTGACGTTGTTTATTTCCTAGAATCGTTTGGACACGCCACCAACCACGAACAGGTGCTCAATTCAGCTTGGGGAATGCTCAAACCGGGCGGAAAATTGTACATCAAGGATTTGTTCATCAAAGAAGCGGCGATTGAATCCTTGAAAAATGACATTCAGCGCGAAGTGAAAAACATCAACGATGCATATCGCTACAACATCGCTGATTTATACGAAGTAATAAAGTTCGTTCGCAAGAAAGGCTACATTCTGTCTAGCGTGAAAACGATTGATCTTCCGCTCGAAGATTTTGAGAATTTGACCATTTCCAACGATTTTCAAGAACTGACGGGAATCAACAAGATTGAAAATTTGCAGGAATATGTCTTCCCAGTGGATTTCTTCGAAATTACCTGCATCAAACCGTGGAACGCTGTCGAATACGGAAACAGTCGCTATTTCTTGCAGAATTTGTTTTACATGCAAATGCACAACCGCAAACAGGAAGAATTGTAAGAAAACTATCTTTGTTCACATGACAGAAAACGTCCAACCCCAGCTGTTTAAGGCAACGATGAACGATCGGATGAGTGCGAATGGTCACAAGCCGCTCGCCATCTGGTTCACGGGATTATCGGGCGCTGGAAAATCGACCATTGCGGACGCGCTCGAACAAAAATTGCTTTCGGAGCGGATTCATACATACATTCTCGATGGCGACAACATGCGCAATGGAATTTGCAGTGACTTGAATTTTTCGGACGAGGATCGAAAGGAAAACATCCGTCGCGCTGGGGAAATTGCGAAACTTTTCGTAGATGCAGGAACGGTTGTCATCACGTCTTTCATTTCTCCATTCGAAGAAGATCGAGCGACGGCCAAACAGACGATTGGAGCGGATTATTTCTTGGAAGTCTATGTCAATACCTCCTTGGAAATCTGTGAAGAAAGAGATCCAAAAGGACTGTATAAAAAAGTGAGAGCTGGTGAAATTGCTGATTTCACAGGTATTTCCTCACCGTATGAGGCACCAAAAAATGCGGATATTGAAATTCAAACAGAGACGGAGTCTGTAAACGAAGCCGTTGATAAGATTTGGAAAGTCATTCAACCAAAAATTGCGCTTTGATGTCGGACAAAGGAAAGAGTTATCTTGATGAATTGGAAGCGGAGGCAATTTTTGTAATTCGCGAAGTTTTCTCAACGTTTAAACGACCTGTTATTCTATTTTCTGGCGGAAAGGATTCGATTACATTGACTCATTTGGCTCGCAAAGCTTTTTATCCGTTCCCTATACCCTTTGCACTTTTACATATTGATACAGGGCACAATTTCCCAGAAACCATTGAATTTCGTGATCAACTTGTTGAACGCTTAAAGATTGATTTGATCATTGGATCAGTGCAAGAATCCATCGATAAAGGAAGAGTGGAGGATGAAACGGGTGAAGACGCTTCGCGCAATGAACTGCAAATCCAGACGCTTTTGGATACACTAAACGAATACAAAATTGACTGCGCAATGGGAGGTGCGCGCCGAGACGAAGAAAAATCACGCGCCAAAGAACGGTTTTTTTCACATCGAGATCAATTGGGATTATGGAATCCTAGACATCAACGACCCGAACTGTGGAATTTATTCAACGCACATCATCACAAAGGGGAACATTTTCGCGTGTTTCCAATCAGTAATTGGACGGAGGCAGATATTTGGGCTTACATAAAACGGGAGAAAATTGAACTTCCTTCCCTTTATTTTGCTCACGATCGAGAGGTAATTTACCGCAACAATGCCTGGATTCCATATTCGGAATTTATTACCTTGCAATGCAATGAAACAGTCGTGAGAAAAAAAGTACGGTTCAGAACGTTAGGAGACATTACCATCACAGGAGGAATTGAGTCTGAAGCCGACACCATTGATAAGATTGTAGCCGAAGTGCTTGCCATGCGACAAACAGAACGCGGAAATCGTGCTGATGATAAACGCTCGGAATCATCCATGGAGGACAGAAAACGAAAAGGTTATTTTTAATGGAAGGAATCCTACGCATAGCAACCGCTGGTAGTGTTGACAATGGAAAAAGCACACTCATTGGTCGTTTACTCTACGATTCAAAATCCATTTTTGAGGATCAACTTTCTGCTGCGGAAAGAGTTAGTGTACGAAAAGGAAAGTCCTTTTTGGATTTGTCGCTTTTTACTGATGGACTTCGCGAAGAGGTGGAGCAAGGTATTACGATTGATGTAGCCTATCGCTATTTTTCTACCCCAAAACGGAAATTCATTCTTGCAGATACACCCGGTCACTTTGAATTTACGAGAAATATGATCACGGGCGCTTCAACTGCTGATGCGGTGATTATACTCATTGACGCCACAGTTGGAATCACAGAACAAACCAAACGACATGCGTTCATTGCTGGATTATTGAGAATACAACATGTTATCGTTTGCGTCAATAAAATGGATCTGCTGCACTGGGATGAATTAGCCTACAAGGAAATTGTTGAAGAATTTCAATCGTTTTCAAAATTGCTTAACCTAAAAAATGGTGTTTTTGTACCCATTTCTGCGCTAACAGGGGAGAACGTCGTGGAGAAATCTAAAGAAATGAGTTGGTACACAGAAGATTCACTCTTGCATATTTTAGAACGCTTACCAGCGAATGAAATCGATTCAGAATCAAATGTTAGATGCCTTGTTCAATGCAGGTTAGGTGAAAAGGACGGAAGTTTTTATTACGGCGTGAAAATGATTCAAGGCGAATTGAATCGTGATAGGAATCTTCAAACCTTTCCTTTGGAAAAGCCAATATTCGTTTCAGAACGATTGATAGGCTCTCTTCAAGTTGAACGATTACACCAAAATGCTTCAGGGACAATCAAATTAGAAACAGACACCTTAAAACGAGGAGAACTGTTGATTTCAGGAGCCATACCACCGAGGTATGGCCATGAACTTTCAGGTACAATTTGTTGGTTAAGCAACGATTCATTTTCCTCTGAAAGAAAATTATTCATTCAGCACATTTCAGGAGAATATACGATTGAACGTTTTCAAATTCTCAACGTGGTTGACATAGAGTCCATGCAAGAACTTACAAATGTAGAAGGACTCCACATGAATGATATTGCGAAAATTACGTTGAGATTAAAGCAACAATTAACCTTTGATCCCTATGCATTCAATAAAGAAATGGGTAGTTTTATTGTGATTGATTCCACCACGAATGCTACCGTCGCCGCAGGAATCATTGAATAGTACTTGAAAAAAATCAAGGAGCTCCTTGGGTGTCTGTTCAAATAATTTAACTTTGACCGACATCTATTGATTTAATTGTTGAACAGTATAGCGTTGCGATGAAAAAAACACCAACTGAAATAAAAAAATGGGAGTGGAAAACAACCAAGTAATTTTATCAGTCAATGCATTGACAAAGTCATTTAAAAAAAATGGCAAAGATTTGTTAGCACTCGATAATCTCTCCTTCGATTTGAAAAAGGGAGAAATTCTTGGACTTATCGGTCGAAATGGCGCGGGAAAAAGCACACTTCTGAAAGTGCTTAGTCAAATCACTTCGCCAACTTCTGGAGAAATTTCTTACGAAGGAGAACTTACTTCAATTATTGAAATAGGTACGGGATTTCATGCGGATTTATCGGGCGAAGAAAACATTTATTTGAGTGCCTTATTGCATGGTTATTCGAAAAGTGAAATCAAAGAAATATACAATCAAATTGTTGAATTTTCTGGTTTGCAGGAGTTTATGCACATGCCAGTTAAGCATTATTCGAGCGGAATGTACTTGCGACTTGCGTTTTCTATTGCTTTTCATTCAAAGATTTCCATTTTATTATTGGATGAGGTAATTGCTGTCGGCGATACAGATTTTAAGCGGAAATGTTATTCTAAATTGAGGGAATTGAAAGCGCGAGGAACGGCAATCATTTTGGCAAGCCATCATTTAGAATTGATTGTAGAACATTGCGATCGTTGCCTTTTATTGGAGGATGGACAAATCATCTTCGAAGGAATTTCACTGGATGTGGTGAATCACTATTATGAATTAATCGACAGCAATGCGGGAGCACTTGTTCGTTCTGGGATGTTGCCACCTGATAAGGAGGAGGAGTTTTCCATGTTGCAAGAATTACCTTTCAAAATTGATCAATTTCACATTGATCATATAGAATTAATAAAATCAGAAAAGGATGAAAAATTGACATCTTCCTCAGATTTCACCATTCGTTTTCATTGCACCAAACTAATCGACCAAGGATCTTTCGAAATCGCTGTATTCGTAGTAAACATGAATGGAGTGAATGTATTTTTTGATTCGTATGGCTTCCGAAACGACTATCAAGTTGAAGACTTTATTTCTGGAAAGTACTTAGTTGACGTGAGCATTCCTGCGAATCTTTTGATGTCAGGCGTTTATCGAATCGGACTATTTATGGGGGCTAATCGTGAACTTGTAAAGGAAATTGGTATTTTTGCTAAACTCAGAATTTCACCTAACAATGCGTTGGTAGAAACAAGAGGAATGGGAAGTGTAGTTTGCCCAAAATTGAATTGGGTTGTAAATCATCTTACGAATTGAAATTATGTTTTTGAAAAAATTATTTGGGAAAAAAGAAGCAACAATAACCGAACCCGTTTACCGTATTGCAGATGTTGATGCATCAGATTTGTCGGCGTATGCAGACGGAATTGATCGACTTCAAAATGAAACATTGGATGGCTTCATTATTCGCAATGTGTTGAACAAAGAACAATTAGATAAGATCATTGAAGCACATGATAAATTAGGACCTGAAACAAAGTATCAAAGCGATACAGGAATGGTTTTTTTTCCAGTTCCTTTTTCGAAAATTGATCAGACCAGTGAAGGCGCGCAGGAAGAATTGAAAAAATATTTCCTTGAATACGAGCAAATCTGGAAGGATTTCCCAACTCAATTTGGTGTTGATTTTGCAGGAATAGTTCAAGGAGTACTTGCAAAAATATCCAGCGGACGTGCGGTCGAAGCGCCAATCGGAATTAACAACATTGGAAAATACAGTACTGCTGGCTTGAAACATTTGATCCCTGGAGAAGGTTACTTTAAGGCACATTGTGGAAATTTATTTCACAAAGAGTTCCCGACTTTTTACACTCACATGAATGAAATTTCTACCGTAGTAAATCAAATGAGTTATTTCGTGATGATCGATAAACCCAAAAAAGGGGGTGAATTGACCTTGTATGACGTGTTGTGGACTGAGGCTGAGATTCGCATGAAAGGTGATACAGTGCTAAAAGGTAAGGATGGTAAATTGTACGATCTCGAAAACCAGAAGCAAGTGAGACGTCAATACTTGGATCCAGGACCCGGGGACATGATTGTGTTTTCAGGAGGGCGAATTTGGCATAAAGTGGAACTGGTGGAGCATACGCGCAGGTTGACATGTGGCGGATTTGTGTCACTGTCAAAAGACAATACAAAGTTGTATACTTGGTCTTAATCAAGACCGAAACAGTCGCTTCCAAAAAGTTGAACTTTTCTTTTGCACGGGCAAAACAAAATTAAGTTCGGCACGCTGCACAGGTTCGTTTATATGACTTTCTAAGATTTGAACTGGTTTTTCAGTTGGCCCGCGCTCAAACGATTCTTTACGCAAATTGGAATAATAATACATGAAATCATCTTTCGGCGAGTGCATTTCTAAGGGTGCACCTGCATTTTTTTGAAAGTAAATCGTCAATGGTGCGTCCTTAGGTATGACAGAAAAACAGGTTGCAATTCGTTCTGTTTCTCCATGATTTGGGGGAGAACCGTGAATGATGTTGACATAAAAAACTATGGCTTCACCTGCTTTTAAATTCACCGATGTTGCTGCTTTTTCCAATTCATTGTTGAAGGGCGTATAGTTTGGGAACAGATAAGCTGAACCGCGCACATGTCGGTTGATTTTATGACTTCCTTCAACAACCCAAAGACCACCTTCGTTTTTTGTGATATCGTACAAAGGAATCCAAACATTAATAGCGAAGTTTTCTTTTTCATCCACCACATTCCAGTCTTGATGCACTTTAAACGGTGTTTCCCCGGAATCTTTGACGATGAAAACATTGTTGAGGGTTCTGTAATTTTCAAAAATTGCTTCGCATGGCTCACGGTAAATTTCTGCTAAACGATTGGCCACTGCTAACTTGTATTCCAAATCTTTGCACCATGTAGTCATGTGAATTCCATCTGCTTTTTCAGGAGCACCATCTGGGTGGATTTCGGAATAAAAGGATCTAAGCTGCTGGATTTCGTTCTCATTCAATACTTGGATTTTCACAAAACCCTTATCATTCAATTCCTCCTGAAGTCGAACATCTTTTAGTAGTGATTTAGGATTCATCTCATGTATTTTAGAAAGCTAAATGTTCCTTTCAATTTCAGGGTATTCGAATGGATGAATCTTTCAAGTTCTGAATGTATATTCTCAAAACGTTGTATATCATCCGACCCTGCAATGAGATGGCAATTTACCCCATTGATGTAATCTTTACAAACAACGTGCTTAACAGCCTCCCAATCGAGGTAATTGTGTTTAACTTTGATGACCATTTGCGTTTATATCCTTCGAATAAAATTAATTATTTCCACGTAAAGTTAAACAATGTTGTTTTAAATGGATGTATGAATGGAAGGTTCTTGATTTTCATGTATTTATCTTGTTTTCTTTCGTGTATTTTTTTAAAAACTCTTCCAATTTTACTGCTATTTCATGATGAGCAAGCGCACTCGGATGTTGATCGAATGGCTTATTGTTGTATCCTTTTTGCGTAAAATCAACTGATATATCAATCGTAGCAATTGAACGCGACTCGCAATGCTGGATGAACCGCTTCGTTATGTCGTCATTCGACATTGTAGAAATAATCAATTTTACATCATTCTTTTTACAGACTTCTTGAATCTGATCAATCAATGCGAGCGTAACTTTTTCATCTTCTTGGGCATTCACAGAGGTTTGATCCCAAAGATTTTGGAACCAATTCATACTAGCAGAGTAAGAAATGAATGGTAAAGTTGAATTGATTTCTTGCATCGAAAGTTGACCCAACACCAATTTCCCTTTCTCAATTTCCCCAAACGTATAAGCGCACTTGAATTGTTCAATTCCGGCATCATCGCGCTTAGTGATTCCGTATCCTATGCGCAAGTTCTGACGATAGGAAGCATTCAACGTGTTTCGCTCGTTATGAAACGAAAGATAGTTGAGCACGATAACTGTTGGTTTATTGGGTTTACTTAAGTCTTCCTCCAAATTTAAAAGCATTTGCGCCTGACCATATCCGGGAACAGCTCTGTTTTCAATGTTCAATGAATTGAATTTTTTTTGAAGAATGTAAGGATAAACATCTTCATCATTTACTCCCGTTCCATAAGTAAAAGAACATCCATAAAATGCAATCAATGGACTATCCGAATTCGATTCTCCACATGATCTATATCCATTTGCGAGATGCGTGGCTGTGTACTTTAAAAGCTTGTTAAGCGTTACTTTGTATTGTCCAGGATTTAATCGCACGCCAAGCTGTTCATCTGGTAAAAGATGTCGAGTCGGGCTTGATTCCATGCTGAATTTAGGCAGTTCAAACGGTCCGAATCCGAAAACACGAAGTCCGATTTCCAACAGAATAAAAGTTATGATTAGGAAGATGATACCGCGTTTTACAAAGACTACTATTTTATTTCTCACATCAAAGTTTTGGCTAAAGATAAAGTTACGAAAGCATTTACAATACAATCCTTTATGTATCTTGGCTCAAATTTTCGAATAAATGTTTTTTTGGCGGAAAAAAAGAGTGGTTGCAATCGATCATGAAGGTCAATTCAAAGACGATGGCGTTTTTTGTGCCATGCCATTTGTTCATTTTCACGTTGCCCAAAATGGAAACGTAACGCCTTGCTGTCAGGCACCTTGGGGAGACGAAGCAAAATTGGGAAACATCAATCAACAGAGCATTCAAGAAATTTGGACAGGAAAACCCTTTGAGTCCTTTCGGAAGCAAATGCTTAAAGGCAAAGCTCCTGAAGTATGCAATAGGTGTTATGATAAAGAAAAAATGGGGTGGATTAGCTTGCGCGAAATTACCAATGATAATTATCAAGAAGAGATCAGTGAATTCATCCGACAAAAATTTCATGCATCCACTTATTCCCAGCCAGTTTACTTCGATATTCGTTTCTCAAATGTGTGCAACCTGAAATGCCGTATTTGCAATTTTTCGTCGAGTTCTAGTTGGCACAACGATGATGTGGCTTTGGGAAACATCGATGCCAAAACACCTGCATTAACCACTTCAATCCTTGATGAAGAAAAGTTTTATGCAGAATTCAAGGATCGAATCGGATCTATTAAGGAAATCTACTTTGCTGGAGGTGAGCCGCTGATGATGGAACAACATTATCAGATCTTAGCATTTTTAATTGAATCGGGCAACACGAAATGTAAACTCTTTTATAACACGAATTTATCGCGACTTAACTTCAAAGATCACGATGTGTTGGACTATTGGAAACACTTTGATTATGTGAACCTCGCTGTAAGTTTGGATGATATCGGCGATCGATTAGAATACCAACGTAAAAATGCAAAATGGGATCAAATGAAATCGAACTTTGACAGAATCAAGCGGGAAGCAACGACTGTGGATCTGATGATCAGTCCTACCATTAGCGTGTTCAACTTGCTTTCTATCGCAGAAATGCACCAAACCTTGGTCGCAGAAAACCATGTTCGCCCCGAAGATGTTGTTCCAACCTTACTCGTTTATCCACAGGAATTCAATATTCAAATCTTATCGGATGAAATAAAAGATTTAGCGCGCAATCGGATTGAAAATCACTTGGAATGGCTGGGTGCGCAAACGGTAAGCGATGAAAAAAAAATGAAGTATGTCCTTCGCCAGTATTGGAATATTCTGACGTATTTGAATCATTCGGGCAATGAGAAAGCGCGCTTGAATTTCCCATCAAAAATTCAACAACTAGATGCGCTTCGGGAGGAGAAATTTGAGCTAGTTTTCCCTGAGTTGGCGGGGCTGATAGAACCGAGTGTAAGATAATAGGGCGGTTGGAACGGTTTTATACTAATAGAGGGGTAATTCTATTCCTTAGAATTCCGAATAATTTCGTACAGTTTTGCAGTATATAATTCGGACATTAACGAGCTTCCTTTTCTGTTCGTGTGAATCAAATCTTCAAATAGGTCTTTTCGATTGCTAAAGCGTTCACTCAAATCTATCAAAGGAATTTGCTGTTTCTTAGCAGCATCTTTTAGAATTGCATCACAGTCTTTATAAGTCTTCAAAATTACAGGATAAGCAACATTTGAGTTATCAATGTTTTTAAACTGAAATTTAGGATCACTCTTATTCAAGGTTGATTTTTCGGATAAAAGATGTTCTTCCAAACACAAAACAGGTTTGGCGCCCATATTTCTCGAGAGATAAATAAATTCATTTACCAATTTTTCATAGTATGAAATTCCTGTTGGATAGTCTTTCTTATGGCAATCCCTGTACTTATCCATAAAGGATCCCATTCTATAGTACCAATAAAAACTCCGAAGACGAAGATAAACCTTAGAAACTCCAAAAACACGATCAGACCAATTGTACGTTTCATTAAATGGATTTATTCCCAGACTTTCTCTTGGCATCCCACCTAGAGTTGACATTGCTTTCCCCATATTATTTGTGTCCGTATAATTGATCCATCGAATATCATTGTGTGTTGAATTCAACAGAATATAGTCTGGATTCAGCTTTTGAATATCTCCTTTCATACGAAGGATAATATTTTTCAAATCTTGGCCTGAAATACCTGCATTAATGATCTTGGCATTCATTCCTTTCCTTCTTAGATTTTCCTCTAATTTACTCGTGAAAAGAGAGCTTCCGTTTCTATGCGTAGCATAAATATCGAAAATATGAGATCCCCCAATAATGACAATGACAATTTCCCCCTCCTTTTTTTCTAAGGTGAAATCATCTCCTCGAAAACCCAAATTATTTATTCTGTACCGAAGCTTAGTCGGATCATACTCCAATTTAGAAATTGAATGGTAAATCGTTTGATTCGGCCTGAGTAACTTTTCATAGTTGTCGCCATAGACCATTCTTGCATTTGTTTTTTCAAGAACGGATAAGGGTGGAGTATCAAAGATAAGCCGCACGGAGAGTTCACTGACAAACAAAACGATCAGAAATATAAAAAATAGACGCTTAACCCTTTTCCAAAACTTCATGCCTAAAAGTAGAATAAATAAGAAGATAAAGACGTTAAAACCGTTTCAAAATTCTTTACCTATCGTTGTTTTAAAGCCTAAAGATGTTCGCCATATCCAGCCGCACGCATTTCTTCCGCAAATTCGTCGTAATTCGTGATAATCGAACTCAATTCTCCTCGCACTACTTTTTTCAATTTAGTTTGAAACGGTCGTTCCGGAAGTTCGAGGTAATCCAGAATTGTTTTGATCGTAGATGATTGCGATTCTTCATTTTCTAAATTGCGCTCATATTCGATGGTGAGATAAGGTAAATGCTCCAGCAATTCCAGCTCTTCAGTTTCCCATCTTTCCAATTGTTTCACGCCGTGTTTGAATTGGAAACAATCCACCGTTGTTGTGAATGATGGCAAGATCGTTTCTGTGTGATAAATGGAACTTTCTTGCGCTCTAACAGAGGAAAAAAGGTGTTTCAACCTGTTTCTTCGCTTTAAATAGATGAACTGCCAACCATTTTCAAGGAGGCCTTCCAAAAATTCTCTTTTCGAAAGTTCTGATTTCACTACCGACTCCATTTGATAGACCTTGATGTGAGAAATAAAGTGCTTTTCACAGGCGCTTGCCTTCTCCACGAAATAGTCTAAAGGCTTTAGTTGAAGAGGTTCAGATGGACGAAACAATTCGCCATGCGCTTCAAAATAGCCTGTGGATTGCAATAAATCTTCCAACAAGGTGCTTCCCGTTCGCCCCATTCCGAAGATTAACACGCGTTTTTGAGGATTGAATTCTAACGCTTCATGTTTGGATTTTTTTCGAAAAAAGAAAGGAAATTTCATAAGTTAACTATTCTGGAATGGGCATGATGAACGAACGAAAAAGTGTAACAAGGTGGTCGGCATCAACCGCTGGCACAGATTCGTAAATGGTCTTAAAATCCATTCCAATGAGGTGGTTTTCTGCTGTTTTTTCCATTCCATGTTTTCGCGCAACGCCGAGAAGATGATCAAATTTAGTTGAGATGTCTTTGAGTAATGCATCTCGTTGTTCGGCTGAAAGCTTGGTTTTTTCAATTATATATAGCTCTAATTGAGTCATATACGAAACCATGTTTTCGATTTTTGGTTTGTTTTTAGAGAACGCTTCTTTATCTTGAGCTAGTTCCCACCAATGTTTGATTTGCTGCACAAAATCCAAGTAGGCTTTTTTATTTTGAACCTCTATTTTCGTCCTTTCTGGAAAGTTTCTGTTTGCTAGTTGAACCAAAATTTCGTTCAATTTTTCGGCTGACAAAAACGGCAATGCACATTCTTTCGGGAAGGAAACGGTATTGAAGAAAACGGAACAATCAAGCTCATTGGCGAAAGTAATTACATCCGGAAGTTCTGACCAATTTTGAACCATTGGACAGTAGGAAAGATGAAAATTTGCATCACGTTCTTGACAATAGTTTCTGAAGTATCGAATGTTCTCCATCAATACCTTGAAATTCCCATTTTTTCGAATCAGCTGGTAGTTTTCTTCATAAATGGAATCAATCGAAACGGCAATTTCGAAGGTGATTTTCTCCATCAATTTTTTAATTCGCTCCGTGAGAATGGTGCCATTTGTTTGCACAGAAATGCGAATCTTCGGATTGAGCTGAATCATCCGTTCCCAAATGTCAATGTAGATCGGAATCATAAATGGTTCGCCACCCAAAAAATGTGAATTTTCCAAATAGGGAATAAATTCTTCTAATTGATCGACGAAATTTGAATCGTAAGCCGTTGGAATGGGGGGTAATTTTTCACGGTTGCGCCGAATAGCAGAGGAAAATTCACCCCGACACATGATACATTCCAAGTTGCATTCATTGGATAATTCAAAATCAATTTTAGATGGATAGTGATTGGAATGAATGGGCAATGGATCAAAATTTTTGGCTGGTAATCCACTGTAGTTTTCGGCGGTAATCAATTCATGGCAGGATTGACATCCTAGAGAAAAATCCTTTTTTGACAGCGATTGTCGAATTTCATCCGCTTTTGCTCCAAACCAAATTTCCCGAATAGATTGTGCAGGATACGTTCCAATAACGTGCATCTTATTGAAACAACAAACAGATGTGTTACCTCGAAACCCAAAATACATGCTTCGAAAGGGCGCCCAGCAAGGAATGTTTGTGTTCGAAGTCTTGCGTTGCAAGTTGTATTTTTTTTCAGATTCAGGACTTAAAAACATAACTAAATGTATTGACTTGGCTGATGTTTTCCACTAAAAATGGAAGCTAATTCTGGAAAAATAGCGCTAGTATCTTCATCACGAAGTGTATCTAATTGTTCGTTATACGCAATAAATTCTGGCAATAAATCGGTGCTGTCTGCAGAATCCATGAAAGTAATGCAGTTTTTGAACTCATTCAACAGAATGTTTAACTTAAGATGTTCAGTTTCTTTTGGAATAGCTAAATGATTGAAGCGCTCCTTGAATTCAAGTAATTGTGCTTCTGAAGGTGATTTTGGAGGATGATGAGATGCCCAATCTTTGATCCATTCAATGTGTTTCGATAATTCCTCTCTCGCTTGATCTTTTAATTCTTTGGGAAGCGTTGTAACGCTCAAATAAATTGGATTCCGCAAGGTATGAGGCATGAATTCGTCAATTGCACAAAGTCCTTGATTCACCCATTCTTGATGAAATGCTGGGAGTGAAAAAATATTGTAAATACTAATGGTACTTGTGATTAGAAATTCCACATGCGGACAGATTTTCTGCATCCGTTGGCGGTTCGCAATGACTTCTTCCCACGATTGTCCTTTGCGCTGATATTCTCCTTTTTCATTCATGCCATCCAAACTGGCGTGCACATGAACATGGGTGAATTGTGCCCATTTTTCAAAAACATCGACACCTTTGTAGACGGTTTGAGAAAAGTTCGTTGCATAGCGCAATTTCACGTGTGTCAATCTGCGCTCGATCAGAATGTCTAAAATGCGATAATGTTCTTCCATGATCAACGGCTCACCGCCTGCGAAATAAATTTCTTCAAGGTCTGGAATCAAAAAATCCAATTGTTGGAGCAGCGAATCGAAGTCTTTTGGACCGCGGTGAATTTTGGTCTCATGAGAGATTAAATCGAGCGCCTTAGCATCGTTGTACCATTGCGAACTTGAATGATGACCACAAATGCGGCATTTGAAATTGCATAAATTAGAAATGCGAATATCCCAAAAAATGGGTTTCGAATTTTCGGAGTATCCGTTGGATCGAGTTTCCTTTACCCAATCGAGTTTGTGACCGTAAAGCGCATTGGTCATTTGACGCGTACTTCTCAAACCCACTTTTTCGCTCTGATAACATTGTTTGCATCGATCATCCTTATGATCTTTCAGGAGTTTGGATCTAAATTTTTTCATTTCTGATCCATTCCAAATTTCTTGGACCGTTTTTTCATTGATATCGCCAAGTGACTGATTTTTATCCCACGGAGTGAGGCAACAAGGAACGACACTTCCATACTGAGAAACGAACAAATGCACCCAAGGCTTCATGCAAAACGCCTGACTTTCCTGAATGGACTGAAGGTCTTTAATTTTTCGTCCAGAAAATATGTCGAAGAGTTTTCGTTTCATGATTCCTTGTTTAAAAGTAAAATTAATACAAATACTGTGAGTTGTCATTCCAATTGCACTTCAAAAAAGTTATTCGTTGATGACTCTTGATTTTTTTTCGTTTCTTTGGTTCAACTCTTGCGATAAAATGATCTCTTTTTTTCAGTTCTTTTCTCAAAAACTTCGACTGAGCAATCCTTGGAAGTACAAAGTGCCACTGATTATTGCGTTTACGTATTTTTTATTGCTCGTTGGTGATGTCCAAACACTTTCGGCAACGAAGTCTTTTTTCGCCGCCATTGCAACGACAATTGGCTTTATGGGATTCGGTTATTTAACCAATGATCTAGCCGACCGAAAGAAAGACCCATTGGCAGGAAAGTCGAATAGCACGACAACTTTATCCTCAATTACGGTAGTTCTTCTCCTGATTACTTTTTTGGCAATGGCACTTTTGCCTTGGATGTATTTGCCCATGGATTGGATCTCTTGGCTCTGCATTATAATTGAGCTGGTGCTTTTTATCTTATATGCTTTTCCGCCTTTTCGATTAAAGGAAAGAGGGTTTTTGGGTGTTCTCACAGACGCATTGTACGCCCACGTTGTGCCAGGTTTTTTGGCTTCATGGACATTTTATCTAGTTGGAAATAAGTATTACGAGCACTTCTGGATTTTTGCCATTGCGCTCATCGTTTGGCAATTGTTCTCAGGTATCAGAAATATTCTGTCGCATCACTGCGCGGATTTCGAGAACGACCAAGCAAGCGGAACGAAAACGTTTGCTACCGACATTGGAAAAGAGAAAGTATATCGACTGATGACACGCATTTTTATTCCTTTTGAAGTGCTTACCTTGATTTTTTTCTTGATAATCGTTCAGCTGAAAATTGACTATCTCATCATTGTGGTCATACTATTTTCAATTGTTGCTTGGGCGAATTTCAAACAAGAAACGGACGAAACAAGGGCAAAACATTTCACCAATACATTTTTAGACCGCTTTTACATTCATTGGTTTCCGTACATTCTACTTTTTTCTATCGCCTTTGGAGCAAGTGATTATTGGTGGATTTTGGTACTTCACCTCTTGATTTTTCATCCCTTCGTTGGTAAATTTCTGCGCAGAATTACGGCAAAAAAACAGGTCAATCAATCAGCAATTCCAGAAGAAGCCATACCTTTCACCATAGCGATTTTGTCTACGAATCCCAATAAATATTCAGAGACATTCATCCATGCTCATTTTCAATTGCTCCCGAATGTTGTCATCTATTCCAACGGTTATTTTCCAAGCACATTTTCGATTGATCGAGGAGAAAACTGGGAAGAATTGGAACGAAATCTTGATCCAGAAACGGCTTTAATTCATTCATGGAAGGCAAATAATGTCAAGGCAGTTTTGGCTGAGTACGGTCCAGCGGGCGTTGAGGTAATGAAGGTATGTGAAAAAGCGAAGCTTCCTTTAATTGTTCATTTTCATGGCTTCGATGCATACCGTGATGATATCCTTGAATCGTATGGCGAGCGCTACAAGGAATTGTTTCAAAAGGCTTCGAAAATCGTTGTGGTTTCGAAGGATATGTTTGCGCAGTTGGTGAAATTGGGTTGTCCAAAAGAAAAAATTCAGCAGATTACTTATGGGGTGGATACCAATTTGTTTTGTCCACCGAATGAAGATCAAACCAGAAGAAATTTCATTGCTTGCGGACGATTCGTTGCTAAAAAATCACCCTTATCGACGATTCGAGCTTTCGCAAAAGTGGTTGAAATACATCCTAGCGTAAAACTTACCTTCATTGGCGACGGAGAATTATTGAACGATGCAATTTCGCTCGCGAACGAATTAAATCTTCAAGAAAACATTTATTTTAAAGGAGTTCTCAACCCGTCTGAAGTTGCAGCTGAATTGCAGAAACACGCCATTTTTGTCCAACATTCTATTCGAACGGATCAAAATGATTCAGAAGGAACTCCGCTGTCTATCTTGGAAGCTGCCGCGTGTGGATTGGCAATAGTGGCAACGAAGCATGGCGGAATTTCAGAGGTAATTGAAACTGGAAAAACAGGTTATTTGGTGGAAGAAGGTGATGTTGAGGCGATGGGGAAATACATGCTTGAACTTTATACGAACGAAGCACTTCGAATTCAATTGGGTGATCAAGCTAGGGCAAAGATTCTGAATGAATACAAACAAACGGATTATATCGCTTCACTGGAGAAATGTCTGCTTGCCGCTGAAGTACCTCCGCAGAAAGAAAGTAAATTGTCCATTTGGAAAAAACGAATTGCAGTCTTTGCTGTCCTATTTTTAGTGGCTGAAATTGGCTTGCGCATCGTTGGTTTCAAACCGGGAGTGATTGAGGATTTCTATTATCATAGAGGTCCTGTCGTATATGATTCCTTGCTTTACGGCGATGAAGTCGGTATTACACATGCCTCAAATGGTGGGGCGCTGATTTTAAAAGGAGAAATTAATTCCGAGGGATTTTTTAGTTCGGTGGAATACACACCAGCTTCCATGGATGTGATTCGTTCTTCAGGAAAAAAGATTGTGATGCTCATCGGTGATTCTTACACGCAAGGTTGCTGTGCCGATTCCTATGACCTATCATTTGCTCAATTGTTAAATCAGTCTGATGAGTATGAAGTGCTCAATTTCGGAATTGCTGGCGCTGATCCTGTGCAATATCGTTTAATTGTTGAGAAATATGCACCCATTCTAAAGCCCGATTTGATCGTTGTTGCGGTATATGGCGGAAATGACATCATGGAATATGACCGAACTCCAAAACCTTTTGTCCCGCTTTCTTATCCGATAAAAAATGGACCTTGGCTCAACTCGGAAGGACCTATTTATTTGACCAAACAAGGTACTTATTTCAAGAACTTCAATGAAGCGAAAGCACATTATTTTGAGTACTTTTCGCTGTGGAGCGATGATGCCAGTTTCTTTGAAAAAATGATCCGATATAGCGTTATTTTGTCGCGTCCATATATGAAATATAAAACGAAAAAACGTTTCGAAGAAATCAAAGATCAAATGCCACCTAAATTGGATCACATGCCATATTCCAAGCAAAACTTGAATGCTTTGTCGAAGATTGCTGCAAACCAAGACATTCCAGTTCAATATGTGCTGATTCCTTCTCCATCAGATATTTCATCAAATACGAACCTTAGAAAAAAATATGATTTTGTTTTTGGTAAAAATCCTTATTACGTGCCTTCAAAGCTCAGCATCAATGATTACGATGGAGCAGCAGATGGAAATCATTTCAATAATAAAGGCCATCGAAAGTTTGCAGATTTCCTTCGAAAGTTAATAGGGGAAAAACTCTAAATATGAACTATTTTTACCAACTTGCATACATTAAACAGAATTAGAAGCAGGACATGGATTTCTTAAAAGACATTTGGGGTTTCATGAAGGAACGAAAAAAGTATTGGCTCGGACCTGTGATTATTGTGCTTTTACTTTTAGGAATCTTGGTTGTGTTTGGCGGTAGTAGTAGCGTTGCGCCATTTATTTATTCACTCTTTTAATGTCTGATTCATTAAAGACAACGAACCCTGTTAAAACAGTTCTCATAATCACGCTAGGTTTTGGGATTCTTTTTTTATTGACTAAGGTCGATTGGATGCTTTACGTTGCACTAAGCGTGGGTCTTTTGGGTGTAATGTCAACATTTTTAGCAGAAAAAATTGACTGGATCTGGACGAAAATTGGCTGGATTTTGGGAAAAATCGTTCCCAACATCATCATGACATTCATTTTCTATGTGGTTTTGACTCCAACTGCTTTTTTGTCCCGATTGTTCGGTAAAAATGACCCGATGGACTTGAAAAACACAGCAGTGAGTTTGTTCAAAACCAAAGGCACAACATATAGTAAAGAATCGTTCGAAAAACCTTGGTAGAATGGCTGCAATACTTGGAATATCTGCATTTTATCATGATTCAGCCGCTGCGATTTTAGTGGATGGTAAATTGATTGCGGCAGCGCAAGAAGAACGATTCACCCGCATCAAACACACAGAAGTTTTCCCAACAAATGCTATTCGTTTTTGCCTTGAAGAAGCAGGCTTATCCATTGATGAACTCGATGCGGTCGTTTTTTATGACAAACCGCTATTGAAATTTGAGCGCTTGCTCCAAACCTATTATTCGTTTGCACCAAAAGGACTAATTTCTTTTTTGAAAGCAATGCCTGTTTGGATGAATGAAAAATTATTTCTTCGAAAAAAAATCAAGGATGGGTTGATGGAAGTGGAGAAATATCAGAAAGGCAAACTTAATATTTTGTTCTCAGAGCACCATTTGTCGCACGCTGCAAGTGCCTATTTTTCCTCGAATTTTGAAGAAGCCGCAATTCTTACCATTGATGGAGTTGGAGAGTGGTGCACAGCTTCCATTGGCGTAGGCAAGGGAAATTCAATTGAGTTGGTCAAAGAAATGAACTTTCCGCACTCAGTAGGTTTACTCTACAGTGCATGCACGTATTATCTTGGTTTTAAAGTAAATTCTGGAGAATATAAATTGATGGGACTCGCTCCCTACGGAAATCCAAACGATCCAGAAACTGAAAAGTTTGGCACATTGATCAAAACGAAATTAGTCGACATAAAGGAGGACGGATCCATTTGGTTAAATCAAATCTATTTTAATTATGCCACAGGTTTGCGCATGGTGAAAGACGCACAGTGGAAGGAACTTTTTGGCTTTGCACGCATTGAAGATGAAACGAATTTAACGCAAACACATTGCAATTTTGCCCTCGCGATTCAGCTTGTGACCGAAGAAATTGTGTTAAAAATGGCCATTGAAGCAAAAAAGTTGACAGGTCTAAAAAAGCTCTGCATGGCGGGAGGAGTGGCCTTGAATTGCGTAGCGAATGGAAAATTACAAGCAGCCAACATTTTTGATGAAATCTATATTCAACCTGCATCGGGCGATTGCGGTGGAGCCTCTGGTGCAGCTCAAGCCATTAGTGCCATGTATTTCAATGAACCAAGAACAATGGATGCGGATTACGATGTGATGAATGGATCTTACCTTGGACCTAATTACTCGGACAAAGAGATTGAGTTGATGTGCCGCAAGCGAAAAGCGAATTACGAGCGTTTTGACAATTTTAGTGAACTCGCAAAAACCGTTGCTTCACACCTTGCTAATGGTAATGTGATCGGGTGGTTTCAGGGCAGAATGGAGTTTGGTCCGAGGGCATTAGGAAATAGAAGCATCATTGCAGATCCAACCAACCTAGAAATGCAGTCTAAGCTGAACTTAAAAATTAAATACCGAGAAGGATTTCGACCCTTTGCTCCTTCTGTTTTAGAAGAAGATGCAGCTGAATTTTTCGATATTGATACAAATTCACCCTACATGCTTCTTGTCGCACCAATTGCCGAAAAATACAGGGAAAAAGTGCCAGCAAATTATGCCAATTTGCCAATGAATGAAAAGTTGAAAGTCGTTCGAAGTAAATTGCAAGCCATTACCCACGTTGATTTTTCTGCTCGAATTCAGTCGGTTAGTAAAAAAACCAACCCACGCTATTGGGAATTGATAAACGCATTCAAACAGAAGTCGGGCATTGGAATGGTTATTAACACAAGTTTCAATGTACGTGGTGAGCCCATCGTTTGCACGCCAGATGACGCATATAGATGTTTTATGAGCACCGATATGGACTTACTGGTTATTGAAAATTACCTCTTTATAAAATCAAATCAACTTGATTATCAAAACAAGGAGAAGTGGAAGAATACTTTTGAGAAAGACTAATAGATAAAGCGAGTTTTTTAATTTTACAGAAATTATTTGCTAAATGAAACGCATCCTTGTACTTGGAGCTGGAGGTTTTATCGGAAGTCATTTGGTTAACCGACTAAAACAAATGGGGCATTATGTGATCGGAATTGATCTGAAATTGCCAGAATTTTCTATTTCTCAAGCCGATCAATTTGTTCAGGGAGATTTGCGCGACCCCAACATCTGTGAACGTTATATCACTTCTGATATCGATGAAATTTACCAACTCGCCGCAGACATGGGGGGAGCGGGTTATTTATTTTCAGGAGAAAATGATTTTAACGTCATGCATAATTCGGCTTTGATTAATCTCAATGTGGCACATTATGCCATTCATTCTAAGGTCAAACGTCTCTTTTTTTCATCCTCTGCTTGTATCTATCCGAAATTCAATCAAACTGATCCAAACAATCCCAATTGCGAAGAACACTCTGCCTATCCTGCTGATCCTGATAGTGAATATGGTTGGGAAAAGATTTTTGCTGAACGGTTGTACAATGCAGCTTGGAGAAATTATGATTTGAATGTTCGAATTGCGCGCTTTCACAATGTTTTTGGTCCGGAAGGAACATGGAATTCTGGCAAAGAAAAAGCACCCGCCGCACTTTGTCGCAAAGTTGCGATGGCCAATCAAGAGGATGAAATCGAAATTTGGGGTGATGGAAAACAAACGCGTTCGTTTTTATATATAGATGATTGCATCGATGGAGTTTTGGCTTTAATGGAATCAAATTGTACTGAAGTGCTAAACATCGGATCGGAGGAAATGGTAACCATTAATAGACTTGCAGAGATAATTGCGATGAACGCCAGAAAATCTATTTCTCTAAAACACATTGATGGTCCAATTGGTGTAATGGGTAGAAATTCTGAAAATACATTAGTAAAATCCACAATTGGCTGGAGTCCAAAAGTGAGTTTGTCAGAAGGATTAGAGAAAACATATAATTGGATAGAATCAGAGGTCGCTAAATTGAAGGTCGCAAATTATTAATGGCTGAATCCAAACCATACATCTCGTTCGTAGTGACTTCTAGAAACGATAATCACGGAGGAGATTTGTCCAAACGAATGAAGATTTTCTTCCATGGACTTATTCATCAATGCAATAAATTTAAGCTCTCTTGTGAGTTAATTATGGTGGATTGGAATTCACCCAACCAAAGCGAATTATTAAATAAAGTCTTACCACCAACGAAAGAGTCTGATTATTTGTCAGTAAGATACGTCATTGTACCCCCAGAAATTCACAAGCAATTCCGCTTTTCCGAAAACTTAGGCCTGTATCAAATGATTGCCAAGAATGTTGGAATTAGGAGATCGACGGCGGAATTTATTCTTTGCACAAACATTGATTTATTGTTTTCTGATGCACTTTTTGACGAGTTAGCGAAACGAAAATTAGAAGTGGGAAAATTCTATCGTGCTAATCGTTGTGATGTTCCGGCAACAATCAATGAAAATGATTCTGTCGAAGATCAATTGAAATTTTGTAATGCAAATATCATTAAACGACTTGGGAAAATTTCGGAATATGCGGTCATTTACAACGAAGACGGTGTATTTTTCAAATCTTCTTTTTTTAATCCCTTATTGCGATTTTTAACTTGGCTCAAAGCAAAAACGATCACTTCGGACGAGGCCAAACTCCGCGCTATGGATTCTGAAGCATGTGGCGATTTTACTTTAATGAGCAGATCTGATTGGGAAAAAATAGACGGTTATTTGGAATTGGAAATGTATTCACTTCATATTGATACGATGGCACTTTATGCAGCTATTGCACAGGGTATTGAACAGGTAATTTTTCCACGAGAAATGTGCACCTACCACATTGCGCACGATGGCGGATGGGTACCAGGAAATGCTGTCGAACAGTTGCAATTTTATCATAAAAGACCTTCATTGGATTGGTGGGTTGTTGAAGCTGCTGGTTTACAAATTGTAAAAGAAAAATCTAATTTTGATATGAATTCTTCAGATTGGGGTTTGAATAACGTTGAACTGGAAGAAATAAGAGGCTAATGGAAAAAATAGGAGTAATTGGTTTGGGTCGGTTAGGTTTGTGTTTTGCACTGAACCTTGAACACGCTGGATTTCCTGTTTTCGGTGTTGATACAAATGCCGAATACCTCGATAAACTTCACACAAAATCATTCATTTCAAATGAACCACATGTGGAGCGTTTGTTGGCTGCAACAAGGTCATTGCATCTTTCAACCGAATTAAAATCTGTAATCGATCCTGAAATTCGATTCATCTTCATTTGCTTGCCAACCCCATCAAATGCGGATGGAACATTTGATCATTCCTATATAGATAAAGTATGTGATGAGATCATTCAATTAACTCCCGCAAGTCAAGAAAAGCATGTGATTATTAATTCAACTGTTATGCCGGGTTATTGTGATATTTTGCAAGAAAGAATGCGTCCTTATGGATATTCCGTGACTTACAATCCTGAGTTCATCGCGCAAGGTTCTATTATTTCAGACTTACAAAATCCAGATCAAGTGCTTATAGGTGAGGCGAATGAACATGCAGGAAATCAAATAGAAGCCATTTATCGAACGATGGTGAAGAATAATCCGCGTTTTAGTCGAATGTCTCGTGTTGAAGCAGAAATCACAAAACTTGCTGTGAATTGCTTTTTGACAACGAAAATTGCCTTTGCAAATTCCATAGGGGATTTGACCATCCAATATGGTGGAAATCAAGAAAATGTTTTAGCCGCAATTGGAGCAGATGTGCGCATTGGTCCAAAATTCCTAAGCTATGGATTTGGATATGGAGGCCCTTGTCTTCCGCGCGATAATCGGGCACTTGGCAAAACGGCCGAAAAAGTTCATTTGAATTTACCAATCAGCAATGCAACCGATCAAGCGAATCATCTCCACCGAAATTTTCAACGTCAATCCTTTGAAAAAAATCACTCGAAGGCAGAGCCAATTCGTTTTTCAGGACTTTCATACAAAGAGAATTCTGACATCATTGAGGAATCTCAACGTCTTGCTCTAGCAGTTGATTTAGCTCAAAATGGTTACACCGTGATACTTCAAGATCGAGCGATAGTAATAGATCAAATTCGAGCAATCTATCAATATTTGTTTTCTTACGAAATTTTGAAAGATGAGTGAAATAGCAATCGTCGTCATAGCATATAATCGGGAGAAATCACTTCAACGATTGTTGAAAAGCATAGCACTTGCGCATTTTCCAGCGGAAGACATAACACTTCATATTTCAATTGATGCGTCTGAAAATAAGTCCGTCTATCAAGTGGCAACGGATTTTGAATGGAAATTTGGAAGAAAAATCATAGACCAAAAACCCGAACGTTTGGGTTTATTGAAGCACGTTCTCAGTTGTGGCGAATTGACCAAACGGTATGATTCGATTATCGTTTTGGAAGATGATTTAATTGTTGCCCCTGGATTTTATCAGTATGCTCAAAAAGCAAAGTCTTATTATTTGGAAGAAGAAAAAATAGCTGGTGTTTCACTTTTCGCCTATCCTGTTGAGGAGAATAATTTTTATCCATTTCAACCCATCCATGATGATTCAGATGTTCATTTTATTCAAGTTGCTTCGTCTTGGGGTCAGTCATGGACGAAAACGCAGTGGTTGAAGTTTAAGGATTGGTTGCATGAAAACCCGCAAGGAAAAGAACAGTTACTTCCTGCTTACGTTCAGAAATGGGGAGCCAATTCTTGGAAAAAGTTGTTCATCAATTATTTGATTGATACTGATAGATATTTTGTTTTTCCATCGGTTTCCTATTCCTCAAATTTTGAAGAAGAAGGAACGCATGCTTCTCAAACAGGATTGTTTCAAGTTTCTATGAATTTTAGTGATTCGAATCCGAGATTGAAAAAATGGAGCGATTCAAATTCCATTTACGACGCCTATTTTGAATTGATTCCCAGTGCAATTAAGCGACTTATTCCAGAATTTGAAAATTTTGATTTTGAAGTTGATTTATATGGAGAAAAACCGATTGATCAACTAAAACACAAATTTCTTCTCACCACAAGAAGAGGTAAATTGCCCATTCGAACATTTGGTGCTCAAATGAAACCAATCATTCAAAATGTGTTTTTTGAGCTTGAAGGAGATGAAATCGGACTTTATCGAAAAGAAGACCTGCTTCCGACGGAAGAAAATCGATTTTTGTCGCTGAATACAAGTTCTATTCAATTGACTCAGGGAGCGGAAGTTCATCGTCAATTATCCCAACAAGTAACTTTGGTGATTCCTGTTTTGAGTGACACATTAGATGAATTAAAAAAAACAGTTCTTGCAATCAAAACCGATCGATTTTATCATTGCACATTTTTAGTTAGCTGTCCACATGAAATAAAAGGAGAAGTCGAAGCTATTGTTCAGCATGTGCCTGTTTCTGTGGAGATTATAAGCTCTTTAGGCTCGAATCTGAACGAATTATTGCGAATTGGTTTAGCGTCGGTACAAACAGATTATTGTGGATGGATGCAAGCAGGAATGATAGTAGATCCAGCAAAATTGGAACAGGTATCCATCATTTTTAGAGAGATGTCCCAGGTACAAATGCTCCATGGAATTGAAGAGAAAGTGGACGAGACAAATTATCTTAAATTGAACACTTCGAAGTATCGCTGGACAGCTCAAACCGCAAATTTAAAAAAGCATGAAGTTGCTCGCGTGCGGACTGAATTTGTTTTTTGGAGAAAATCGTTGATATCCGCTGAAACAATTTCAAATCTTTCTAGTGGGAGTCTATTTATCGAATTACTTAAACTAAATCCAATGTATGTACTTGCGTTGAATTTAGGGTCATTCAATGACATAAATGCGCATGAAATATTATCGAAAGAAGACGTTGCAGAAATGTTGAATTCACCTTTATATCTACCAAAATCAGGAATGCGATCGATTGCGCGTGTATTTTTTCGACCTTGGTTTTATTCAAATGTCCCAATTTTTCGTTTGTTTTACAAAGAAATGGAAAAACTGCCCATGGTGATTCGTTATGATTTCCAACACAAAAACTATTATTTAGATAATTATTAGAATGCTATAAAATGTTCAAGAAAGCTAGAATATATCTGATTATTTGTTTACTTGCTCTCTTTCAGTATGGAAATACATTTGAGCATGATTACGCTTGGGATGATGCCATTGTGATAACTGAAAATGACAGGGTTCAGCAAGGGCTTTCAAACCCGTTGGAATTTTTTAGAAATATTAAATCAGATGATGTCCAACATCGTTATGGTTATAGACCAATTTCATTGTTAAGCTTTGCTGCGGATGTTGAAATTTCAGGAATGACACCTAAAACAGGACATGTTATGAATGTACTTTATTATGCACTCCTTTGTTGCCTCATTTTTTACTTCTTACGACGCATGTTTCCGGAAAAGAATGCGCTTTTCGCAATGATAATAACGTGTTTATTCATTGTTCTTCCTGTTCATACGGAGGTAGTTGCAAACATTAAATCAAGGGATGAAATTTTAACCATGATTTTTGGCGTGCTTTCAATGATTTCTTTTCTTAGTTTTCTGGAAAAAGAAAAACACAAATGGTTCTATGCTTTACTCACGATGCTGACTTTGGTGGCTTCGTTTTTATCTAAGGAAAACGGAATTACCTTCATGGGGATTTTGGTGATCATCGCTTTTTTCAAGAAAACAGAACGTATAAAGCCTTATCTAATTTACGTATTACCAATTCTTGGAGGATTAGCGATATTTGCCATACGTTCTTATGTTTATTCTGACTCCTTTTTTGAAAATAATGCAACAGCATTAATTGAGTCTTCTCAATACCGTGAAGATGGATTTATTGGTAATCCACTTTTCGATGCAAAAGGTTACAAAGAGATTTTGCCGAATGTATTGAGTATTTTGTTGAAGGATTTAGGATTGCTTGTTTTCCCCATAACCTTAGTCCATGATTATAGCTTCTCTTATTCCACTATTGTTTCGTGGTCGAATCCTGTTGTAATTATTTCTATCATTTTACATCTTGGATTGATCTATGTAGTTTATCGCGAATTCAAGAAAAAATCCATTTTACTGTTTGGTATATTGTTTTACTTCATCACTCTGTTCATTTACCTCCACATACTTCAAATAGGGCCGGATTATATGGCTGAACGATATTTATTTGTTCCGTCTTTGGGCTTTTTAATTGTCGTTGTTTCACTTATTGAACGAATTTCGAAAGGAAGTTTTAACACGGATGCAACTCCGATTTGGAAGAATCCGCGAGCTAAATGGCTTTTGGGATTGGTTACAGTTTTCTTTGTTTTTGGTTTTGCAAAATCAATCAATCGGAATAAAGCATGGGAAAATAATGAAACACTTTTCGAAACAGACATTAATGTGTTGAAGATGAGTGCAAGGGTAAATTACAATTACGCTTGTTTATTGCATGCGAACTATTACAATTCACCTTCAGAATTAAAGCAAGAAAAAATACTTTACCATTATAAAAGAGCTGTTGAAATATCAGATAGATCCATGAAACCAATGTTGGATTTAGGGAGCGCTTACATGGAGTTTGGAAATTTTGATAAAGGAAAAGAAACATTTTTGAAAACGATAGAATCTCATCCAAGATTGGCTCCACCTCTATTGCAATTGGGCAAATATTACTTATCACAAAACAATTTTGAATTAGCCCTTGATAGTTACAAAAAGGCAAAAGCAATTTCAGAAACGTCAGAGATCAATTACTCAATTGCATATTGCCTCATGAAATTAAATAAACCAGATGAAGCGATTGAAATTTTAGTTCAAGGTGAAAAACTGGCAACAAACGATTATAAATATTTTGAATTGTTAAGTATGCTTAGAATTTTCAAGAAGGAATATAATTTGGCATTAAAAGCAACTGAAAAAGCATTAAAAATAAGTCCAAACAATGAATCACTTTTAAAAAATAGAGACTGGATTCTTGATAGTTTAATAACACAAAAGTAATTACCACGTAAATTATTTATTTGGCACTTAGAATTTTATTGACTAATTTTCGCAAAAATTAAGTTAAATGAAGCGCAAGATTCTACTCTTTTTGAACAATAACTCAAGGTCCTTGTTTACAGCAGTTTTCCTTTTTGTTTTTGCAATTTCGAACAGTTTTTCTCAAACCACAGTAACTAAAACGTACGTTGGCCCAGCATCAATTTCAATTGATGGATGCGGAACTTATTGTGCCACACTTCCGGGTGTATCTTTCTCAGCGGCTGACTTCACGAACGGAAATTGCCAAATTACCGATGTCAATGTTTCGATCACGTGGGCAAAAACAGATGGTACGTGTTTGGCTCCTCTAACCGGTAGTTCGTTTCACAATGAAACCAGCTTTAGAATAGACGGTCCAACTGGAAATAACGTGATTTTGGTTCAACCAAATTCATATACAGGTAATGGCTCAACATCAACCACAACAACGATTTTGGATCAGGCAGCTCCAACTGTGATTGGAGGGATAGATCCCGTTTCAGGAACATTTCGACCAAATAATGGGAATTTAAACACATATAATGGAACGAGTGCTTTTGGAACTTGGTTTTTAAGGGCCGGCGATTTGGGAGGAGGAGATCCACTGTGTATAGTCTCATATTCCGTGACCATCACAGTTAGTGCTGATAACACTGCACCGGTGCCGGATTTGGTTACGCTACCAAATATTTCGGCTCCATGCTCTGTAACTTCCTTAACGGCACCAACAGCTACAGATAATTGTTCAGGGACTGTCACCGGAACGCCAGACGTTACGCTACCAATCACAGCGTCAGGTACTACAGTCGTCACCTGGACATATACGGATGGCACAGGCAATTCTTCTACCCAGACACAAAATGTCATCATAACGGATAACATTGCGCCTGCAGCAGATGCGGCATCTTTGGCAGACATCACAGCACAGTGTTCAGTGACTTCACTAACTGCGCCAACAGCAACAGATAATTGTGGAGGAGTTGTTACAGTTACAAACGATGCAACACTCCCAATCACTGCGCAAGGAACAACCGTAGTCACATGGACCTACACAGATCCATCTGGAAATTCATCAACACAAACGCAAAATGTAATTATTGATGACAATACTGCACCAATTCCTACGCTCGCAACTTTAGCGAATGTAACAGCGGAATGTTCAGTAACATCATTTACAGCACCAACAGCAACAGACAATTGTCCGGGCTTGATTACGGTAACAAACAACGCAACACTTCCAATAACAACTCAAGGTACAACAGTTGTGACTTGGACGTATACTGACGTAAATGGAAATAGCTCAACACAAACACAAAATGTTATCATTGATGATGTTTCAGCACCAGCCCCAACTCTCGCAACACTTCCTAATGTCAATGCTGAATGTTCAGTAACTTCATTAACTGCACCAACGGCAACAGATAACTGCGGTGGATTAGTAACAGTAACAAACGATGCAACACTTCCAATCACTACACAAGGAACAACAGTTGTTACTTGGACTTATACAGATGTGAATGGAAATAGCTCAACGCAAACGCAAAATGTAGTAGTTGACGATGTAACTGGACCGGTTCCATCAGTTGCTTCATTGGCTAACATAACGGCGCCTTGCTCTGTTACATCGTTAACAGCACCAACGGCAACAGATAATTGTGGTGGATTGGTAACGGTAACAAACGATGCAACCCTTCCAATTACTGCTCAAGGAACTACAGTTGTAACTTGGACGTATACAGATGTTAATGGAAATAGCTCCACACAGACTCAAAATGTAGTCATTACAGATAACATTCCGCCTGTGCCAACGGCTGCATCTTTGGCAAACGTTACAGCAGAGTGTTCAGTAACTAGTTTGACAGCACCATCGGCAACAGATAATTGCGCCGGAGTTGTAACAGTTACAAACAATGCATCGCTTCCAATCACAACGCAAGGAACAACAGTAGTCACATGGACCTACACTGACGCATCTGGTAATTCATCAACACAAGCACAAAACGTAATTCTTGACGATATTACTGCACCAGTTCCAACGCTTGCAACTTTAGTGAATGTAACAGCGGAATGTTCTGTTACTTCTTTGACAGCACCAACAGCAACAGACAACTGTGGTGGAGCGGTGACTGTAACAAACAATGCTTCACTCCCAATCACAACTCAAGGAACAACAGTCGTTACTTGGACTTACAATGATGGAAACGGAAATACGGCTACTCAAACGCAAAATGTAATTCTTGATGATAATACTGCGCCAATTCCAACAGTTGCGACACTTCCTAATGTAACTGCAGAATGTTCTGTGACATCACTGACATCACCAACAGCAACTGATAACTGTGGAGGCTTAGTAACAGTAACAAACAATGCAACACTGCCAATTACAACACAAGGAACAACAGTCGTAACTTGGACTTACACAGATGTGAATGGAAATAGTTCAACGCAAACACAAAATGTAATCCTTGATGATGTTACGGCTCCAGTGGCTGATTTGGCATCGCTTGCAAATGTAACAGCACCTTGTTCCGTTACGTCGTTAACAGCGCCAACAGCAACAGATAACTGCGGTGGATTAGTAACAGTAACAAATGATGCGACGCTTCCAATTACTGCTCAAGGAACTACAATTGTCACTTGGACATATACAGACGTGAATGGAAATAGCTCTTCACAGACACAAAACGTTATCATCACCGATAACATTCCGCCAGTAGCGGATGCTGCATCTTTGGCAAACATTACAGCTGAGTGTTCAGTAACTTCATTGACAGCGCCAACAGCAACAGACAACTGTGGTGGCTTGGTAACAGTTTCAAACAATGCAACACTGCCAATTACTGTTCAAGGAACTACAGTTGTGACATGGACTTACACAGATCCATCGGGAAATTCGTCAACACAAACACAAAACGTAATTCTTGACGATAATACCGCACCAGTTCCAGCGCTTGCAACTTTAGCGAACGTAACAGCGGAATGTTCTGTAACTGCTTTGACTGCACCAACAGCAACAGACAACTGTGGTGGAGTGGTGACAGTAACAAACAACGCAACACTTCCAATCACAGCACAAGGAACAACGGTCGTAACTTGGACGTATACTGATCCATCTGGGAACTCATCAACGCAAACACAAAATGTAATTCTAGATGATAATACAGCACCAGTTCCAACAGTTGCAACATTAGCGAATGTAACAGCAGAATGTTCAGTGACTTCATTGACAGCACCAACAGCAACAGATAACTGTGGTGGAGTAGTAACAGTAACAAACAATGCAACACTTCCAATCACTGCTCAAGGAACAACAGTCGTAACTTGGACTTATACAGACGTAAACGGAAATAGCTCAACGCAAACGCAGAATGTTGTTCTTGATGACAATACTGCGCCAGTTCCAACTCTTGCAACTTTAGCGAATGTAACAGCAGCTTGCTCTGTTACATCATTAATAGCACCAACGGCAACGGACAATTGTGGCGGTGCGGTGTCAGTAACGAATAATGCTACACTCCCAATAACAGCGCAAGGAACTACAGTAGTTACTTGGACATATACAGACGTGAATGGAAATAGCTCCACGCAGACGCAAAATGTTGTCATAACAGATAATATTCCACCTGTGCCAACTGTTGCTTCTTTGGCAAACATCACAGCTGAGTGCTCAGTGACAAGTTTGACAGCTCCAACAGCAACAGACAACTGTGGTGGCTTGGTAACAGTTACAAACAATGCAACACTTCCAATCACGGCTCAAGGAACAACATTAGTTACTTGGACATATACAGACCCATCTGGAAATTCATCAACACAAACACAAAATGTAATTATTGATGACAATACAGCACCAGTTCCAACGCTTGCAACTTTGGTGAATGTAACAGCTGAATGTTCTGTTACATCATTGACTGCTCCAACAGCAACAGATAACTGTGGTGGATTGGTGACAGTAACAAACAATGCTTCACTTCCAATCACAACTCAAGGAACAACGGTTGTAACTTGGACGTATTCTGACGTAAATGGAAATAGCTCCACACAAACGCAGAATGTAATTCTTGATGATAATACAGCGCCAGTTCCAACTATTGCAACTTTAGCGAATGTGACAGCAGAATGTTCAGTTTCATCATTGACTGCTCCATCAGCAACAGACAACTGTGGTGGATTGGTAACTGTAACGAACAATGCAACGCTTCCAATCACTGCGCAAGGTACAACGGTCGTTACTTGGACATATACAGACGTGAATGGAAATAGCTCAACGCAAACGCAAAACGTTATTCTTGATGACAATACGGCACCAGTTCCAACAATTGCATCGTTAGCGAATGTAACTGCTGAATGTTCTGTTTCATCATTGACAGCACCAACAGCAACAGACAACTGTGGAGGAGTGGTGATTGTAACAAACAATGCTGCCCTTCCAATCACAGCTCAAGGAACTACGATTGTAACTTGGACATATACAGATGCGAATGGTAATAGCTCAACACAAACTCAAAACGTTATTCTGGACGACAACACCGCACCAGTTCCAACGGTTGCGACATTAGCCAATGTATCCGCTGAATGTTCTGTGGCATCTTTGACAGCACCAACAGCAACAGATAACTGTGGTGGAGTTGTTTCAGTTACAAACAATGCAGCACTTCCTATTACAGCTCAAGGAACTACAGTTGTCACTTGGACATATACAGATGTGAATGGAAATAGCTCAACACAAACGCAAAACGTTATTCTTGACGACAATACAGCACCGGTTCCAACTGTGGCAAGCTTAGTGAATGTAACAGCTGAATGTTCTGTAACTTCGTTGACAGCGCCAACAGCAATAGATAACTGTGGTGGAGTAGTGACTGTTACAAACAATGCTTCGCTTCCAATCACTACACAAGGTACAACTTTGATTACTTGGACATATACAGATGTGAATGGTAACAGTTCAACACAAACGCAGAATGTTATACTTGACGACAATACTGCGCCAGTTCCTACGGTTGCGACATTGGCTGATGTAACTGCAGAATGCATAGTAACTTCATTGACTGCACCAACAGCAACAGACAACTGTGGTGGAGTGGTTTCAGTTACAAACAATGCAGCACTTCCTATTACAGCTCAAGGAACAACAGTTGTTACTTGGACATACACCGATGTGAATGGAAATAGTTCAACGCAATTACAAAATGTTGTGATTGACGATGTTACCGCACCAGTTCCAACTTTGGCAACTTTAGCGAATGTAACTGCTGAATGTTCTGTTGCATCATTGACAGCGCCAACAGCAACAGATAACTGTGGTGGAGTAATAACAGTGACAAACAATGCAACACTTCCAATAACGACACAAGGAACGACAGTTGTAACGTGGACATATACAGATGTGAATGGTAACAGTTCAACACAAACGCAAAACGTTATTCTTGATGACAATACTGCGCCAGTTCCTAATTTAGCTACCTTGGTGAATGTGACGGCAGAATGTTCAGTTACATCATTGACTGCACCAACAGCAACAGATAATTGTGGAGGAGCGGTAACGGTAACAAACAATGCAGCGCTGCCAATTATAACTCAAGGAACAACAGTTGTTACGTGGACTTACACAGATGCTAACGGAAACAGTTCGACACAAACACAAAACATAGTTCTTAATGACGTATCAGCTCCTGTAGCAGATGTGGCAACATTATCAGATGTAACAACTCAATGTGCGGTTGCAAGTTTGACAGCGCCAACTGCAACTGATAACTGTGGAGGTGCAGTAACTGTTACAAATGATGCAACACTTCCTATCTCTGCACTTGGAACAACGGTCGTAACATGGACATACACAGACGTTAATGGAAATAGTTCTACACAAACACAAAACATCGTGATAAATGAATTAGATCCACCGAGCGTTTCAGATGCAACCTATTGTTTGGGAGACATCAATACGGTTGTTACAGCATCAGGTTCATCAGGAACTTATGAATGGTATTCGGATGCATTATTAACCGATTTAATTGGTACAAATGCGACTTTAGATGTACAAGAAATTTTAGGTTCAACTTCCTATTTTGTAATTGCTGTAGGTGTCGATAATTGTATTAGCACTGTTGAAGAAGCTGTTGTAACCTTTAATGCATGTGATTTGCTTGTTCCAACGGCAATTACTCCAGATAAAGCACCTAATAATACTTGGATCATTGAAAATATTGATATTCTTTATCCTAACAGTAACATTATAATTTTTGATCGACTAGGTAATGAAGTATTTAAATTTAATGCAGATGCTTCAAATCCATACAATAGTAATGCTTGGGATGGAACATTAAATGGTAAAAAATTACCTGTTGCTTCTTACTATTATATAATCAACTACAATGATGGTAGTGGAGATGGAATGAAAGGAACAATTTCCATTATTAGAAACTAATTATTGGTGTATAAAAATTAATATGAAAATGATGAAAAATATAAATCTTATCATAGTTACGATAGTTGTAGCGATTGGTTTGCCTGCATTTGGTCAACAATTACCTCAATTCAGTCAGTTTTCACGAAATCAGTACATGGTGAATCCAGCAGCATGTGGTGTTTATGATTTTTTGGATATTACCGTTGGTGGACGATACCAATGGGCGGGTTTTGATGACGCACCAAAAACGGGTTACGCTTACGTTTGTGCAGTATTAAAACGAAAAAGGAATGAATTTGTACCATCGCTTAGAACAAGTCAAGGGATTATTTCATCTCCCAAAGTTGCAACAGGAAAATTTAAGCACGCGATTGGAGGTCAAATTATTTCTGATCAATATGGTGCATTTGGTAAATTGTCATTTGCAGGTACATATGCTTTGCATTTACCCGTATCTAAAAAAGTTAATTTATCTTTTGGAACTAAAATTGGAATTTCCAATGATCGTTTTAACAAGGATAGAGCGCAAGTTTTAAGTCAAATGCCTGGTGCTACAACTTATATTACAGATGATGAGTACAATGAATTTGTTGCATCTCAAGGTCGTATTAATTATCTGAATATTTCAGCTGGTTTGTATTTGTATTCAAAGAATTTATTCGTTGGCGCATCGGTCGATCAATTGACCCAGGATTTGGCAAAATTTGGTTCGGGGACATCCAATGTTCAGCCTGATTTATATTATCAATTTACAGGTGGTTACCATATTCCAGTTTCAAAAAAATTAAGACTTACACCTTCTGTATTATTTAAGTTTATTAATACGTACAATTTTTCGCTAGAAGGATCTTTGACAGCTGAGATAAATGACCGTTTTTGGTTTGGAGCATCCTATCGAAATTCAAACACATTGGTTGGAATGGCTGGAATAACTATCAGTAATAGATTTAAATTTGGTTATTCGTATGATTTTGATATGTCAGAAGTAAGAAACTATTCTAATGGTGGACACGAGATCATATTAGGAATAATGCTAGGAAGAAAATAAGTAATTAAAAATTAGAATCATATATGAAATTTGTACTATCGTTAGTAATTGTTTTTGTACAGCTGAATTTATTCGGTCAAAATTTTACTCCCATTAATGTAAAAAAACTTGGAGCTCAGGTTAATTTGGAATCAACAGAAGAAATAATCCCTGTTGTATCAAAAGAACTTGGTAAATTGTTTTTTGTTCGATCTATTATTAGTGATAAAAATGAATTAACCACTCAGAACATTTTTGAAAGCAATATTGATGGTGCATTTAATTTTAGCAATTCAAGTGAATTCAACGCTTTAAATAACAAGGGAAACAATGGAATTCTGAGTGTGAACAGCGATGGGACAAGAATTTATCTGTTAGATGCTTATTCCAAAGAATTAACAGCTGGTATTGCAGTTTCAAACTATCAAGGTGGCAAATGGTCAAAACCTGAAAGACTTGAAATTCCAAATTTAGTTGCCCCTAATACACTGTTCGGATTTCATGTAAGTAAAGACGAAACTGTCATCATCATGGCTTATAACGATGTAAAAGGTCTGGGTGAAGAGGATTTATTTGTCTCTACAAAATCGAATGGTAAATGGAGTTCACCTATGCACATGGGAAATCAAGTAAATAGTACGGGTTATGAAATTTCGCCATTTCTTTCACCATCCAAAGACACTTTGTTTTTTTCCAGTAATGGTTTTAATGGTTTGGGTGATGCGGATATCTATTATGCAGTAAAAGGAAACGCTTGGAATGATTGGACAAGGCCGGTAAATCTTGGTGCACCTATAAATTCTGAAAAGTTCGATGCGTATTTTACTTATTCAGGCGATAGAATTTATTGGGCGAGTAACAGAAATCAAAAATTTAGTGATATCTATACTGCAACCATGAATCCAATTTCACCGCTTGATTTAGACATTACTTCCGTAAATTGTTCGAAGTACAATGTCAATGATGGAAAATCTGCATTGAACATTACAGGAGGAGTTAGTCCGTATTCCATAAAATGGATGGATGGTAGTACTGAAGTAAACAGAATGAACTTGAAACCAGGAGAATATTCTGTAGTTGTGACGGACATGACTGGAAATGAAAGAAAGAAAACAATAATTATCACTCAACCAAAGGAGGAAATTCCAGAAATAAGCTTTGTTCATTATTTTGATTATAATGGCTATGCCATTAGTGAAGATCAAAAATTAAAGGATCTGATTTCTAATTTAAATAAATTGAGCAGTGGCTCGCCAATATCCATTAAAATAGTTTCATCGGCATCAACTGTTCCTACAGCCAAATATGCTTCCAACGAAAAATTGGCGGAGAAACGGGCTAAGGAACTTCTTGATTTGATTCTAAAATCTACCAATAACAAAAACATTAATATTAAGACAGAATCAATCGTTGGAGGACCAGCATATAATCAAGATGCAACTGATGCTGCGAAATACAAGCAACACCAGTACGTGAAGATTGTTGTGCTTTAACTAGGTTAAGTTTTTCAAAAACATTGCTTTAATGCATTGTTGTAGGGCAAATTTGGCGTAAACGTATAATGCGACGAGGGATTTAAATAAAGCAGAATTAAAAGCTTCATTAACTATTCTTAAGAATTAGCTTTGTTAAGCGAGTTTAGACTTTATTTTGCCCGCAACACAATTCTTGCAGTTTGTCTTGTCTTCTGTTGAAGCAAAATCTCTTTTCCAGCAGTTACCAATTCTATTGTAGCCTGATCGTAGTGTCTAATAGTAACAAGTTCCAACCCTTCGTTAAATTTTACCACATAGTCATCACGGAATAGTTCAACAACCTCGTTAGCATTTACTTTTGATTGATCGACCAAAATGGAGAAGCTCAAAGCTGAATTTTGCATGACATTTATTTTTGCTCCCAAAGCTGCTAAGCGATGAAAAATATCACTCAAATGGGATTCAACAATGAATGAAAAATCGCGGGTTTTGAAAGAAAACAACGTTTGGTCAAATTTAAAAATGAAAGATGGAACTAAGTGATCATTTTCCGCCGATGCTTGAATAACTGTGCCTTGAGCATCAGGGTCTAAGAATGATTTTACAAACAAGGGAATGTTCTTGTTTTGCAATGGTTTAACTGTCTTTGGGTGAATCACTGAAGCACCATAATAGGCCAATTCAATTGCTTCGTAAAACGAAATTTTATCTAATTTGATGGTGTTCTCAAAATATTTTGGATCTGCATTCAACATTCCAGGTACATCTTTCCAAATCGTAACACTATCGGCATCAAGACAATAAGCGAAAATTGCCGCTGTATAATCTGAACCTTC
This sequence comes from Crocinitomicaceae bacterium, assembly GCA_965247975.1. Lineage (GTDB taxonomy): Bacteria > Bacteroidota > Bacteroidia > Flavobacteriales_D > Crocinitomicaceae > Taishania. The sequence goes on along the minus strand of OZ252050.1, from coordinate 25,855 downwards.
TCGTCCCAAAGTTGTTGTAAATCCTTCTGGAGTTTGACCAATAAATCCTTGAGTAAATAAAATTTCAGAACGATCAAAGGCTGGTAGTACATGTTGATTAATCAATTCTCCTGTTCTTTTCCAATCTACTTCACCTTCGCGATAAGTATTGTTGGTTCGGATTAATTTTCGTGCATCCAACCATTCTGTAGGAATTCCTTGTTCTTTGGCAAAGGCATCGATTATTTTGGTCGACATTACCTCTCCGAGAGACACGATTTGGTCGTATTCAAAATTATAATTATCAGAAAGTGGACCGTGGTATTTAAGTGTAATCAGTTCAAAAATGGACTGAATTTCTTCATAGATTCGATGTTGTTTTTCTGGAAATAAATCACTCAAAATGTCCAAGTGATTTTCGGTTAAGAGGGCAAGGTGTTTGTCAAAATCGGCAATACGTTGTTCCCAAATGGCTTTGGTTATTTCCTCCAAATTATTGGTGGTTTTCCCAATAGCAGAAACGATTACAATAATTTTTTGATGTTGGAACTTTTGTAAAATACCAATAACATTTTTCACTGCTTCAGCATTTTTTACAGAAGCACCACCAAATTTAAAGACTTTCATAAAGTTGTTTTAGAGCAATTTTACCAAACGTAAATCAACTTAACTTATCCGTTAAAATACGCATTTCGATTACAGGAGAAATTTTCTCGTAAAGTATATTGTATACAGCCTCCACGATCGGCATTTCTACTTCAAATTTTTTGTTGATTTCAACCACACTTTTCACAGCATAATATCCTTCGGCAATCATGTCCATTTCCAATTGGGCTGATTTTACAGAATATCCCTTCCCAATCATGAAACCAAACGTTCTGTTTCTTGAAAATTTGGAATATGCGGTAACCAATAAATCGCCCAAATAAGCACTTGATTTAACATCCCTGTGAATTGGATTAATTTCATCGATGAAGTTTTCAATTTCTTGGATAGCACATGAAATTAGTACGGCTTGAAAATTATCACCATAACCTAATCCAGCACAAATTCCGGAAGCAATGGCATAAATATTTTTCAAAACAGCAGAAAATTCTGTTCCGAATAAATCATCCGAGGAAGTTGTTTTGATGTATCGACATGACAACAAACTCGCCATTTCATCGGCATAGTCCTCTTCTTGACAGGCAATTGTTAGGTAAGAAAGTCTCTCTAGTGCAACTTCTTCAGCATGACAAGGCCCACAGATGATTCCAATATTATCGTAAGGAGTTCCAAAAGTTTTGTGAATGAATCGAGCTGGAATTGCATGATATTCAGGAATGATCCCTTTTACAGCTGAAAAAACGATTTTATCTTTTAATAGTTCCTTCGGAAAATTCTCAAATGTTTTAACCAAAAAAGCAGAAGGAGTTGCGATGATTACAATGTCTGCAGGCTGAATGATTTCAACCAAATCCGAACTGACATTGATTTTATTTAAGTCAAATTCAACAGATTGTAAATAACTTGGATTGTGTCGGTATTTTAAAACATGACCAACAGCACCTTCGTTCCGCATCCACCAGTTCACAGACACCACATTGTTGCATAGTATTTTAACCAGAGCTGTCGCCCAACTTCCTCCACCAATAACTGCTATCTTTCTGTCTGAAACCATGTGTCTAAACGACAAAATTAGCGAATAATTTGAAACAAGACCGCCCGAAAAGATTAAAACACTAAACCGCTGTAACTTAATTAAAACTTAAGCGTAAATGGATTCACTGCGATGAACTTTTGTCGCTGAACGTGGTTTAGTATTAACAAGAATATTTTTTTAGAATGAATGTTTCTCATGTCATTTTTGCAACGTCTTTGATCGTAAGCACAATTAGTTTTTCCCAAGAACCAATGCGATGCGGTTCCCATAGAGCGATCGATTATCAAGAATCTAGAACTCCTGGGTATAAGAAACATGTGGAAGCTGCTTTTGAGTATGCAAAGAAGCACAAGGAAGAATCACTGGAGAAAAGTGACACAGAGGTAGCGATACCTGTAGTGTTTCACATAGTGTTTAGTTCACCTGAGCAAAACCTTTCTGATGCAGTGATCCATAATCAAATCGCAATTTTAAATGAAGATTTTCAGCGATTAAATGCAGACACTTCAGAAATGCGTTCGGTATTTAATGCTGTAAAAGGTTCAACGAACATCCATTTTGAATTGGCGCAATTGGATCCAAATGGCAATCCTACGACCGGCATCACGCGCACAAGCACTGCCACACAAAGTTTTGGAACCATCAATTTGTTATTGGGTAATTTTGCTGATGTTGAAAAAGTAAAATCATCAACCCAAGGAGGAAAAAGTCCTTGGAATCCAAACAAATATTTGAATATTTGGGTGTGTAACATGTCTTTGAATATCGGTGGAAACGACACTCCGCTCTTGTTAGGTTACGGAACTCCGCCCATTGGATTGCCGAATTGGCCATCAGGTTCGACACCAAATTTGGTAGATGGTGTTGTTATTCAATATCAATGTGTTGGTTCAAACAATCCAAATGAGTTAGAAATCGGAGGAGACGAAATAGATGTTGTAGGAAGAACTGTGACTCATGAAGTGGGACATTATTTGGGATTGCGACACATTTGGGGAGATGGTGATTGCACACAACAAGACGGAATCAATGATACCCCAAATGCATTAGCTCAGTCGGAAGGCGATTGCAATTTATCCAAGAACACATGCGTGGACAATATTTTTGGAATGGACTTACCAGACATGGTTGAAAATTTCATGGATTACTCCGCTGAGACCTGTCAAAATACATTTACCCACGGACAAGCCGAATTGATGTGTTCAGTATTGCAAAATCAACGATTTAGCTTAGTTAATATTAATTCTGCGGTGATTCATGAAATAAAAAATGAAACAGATGCTAGAGTTTACCCAGTTCCGGCCTGCACAGAATTAAATTTGGTTACTTCAGAGCCAATGCAGGGAACAATAAAAGTGGTTGATATTAATGGAGCGACGATGTCACAACAGAGAATGAATAATTCGGATCACAATAAAATTGATGTTTGCGACCTTAAGAATGGAGTTTATTTTGTGCAAATTGAATCATCGGATGCACAAACAAAGACCTTGAAATTTGTGAAGCAGTAAGAATGCATCTTAAACTATATTATTAGGTCACCTCAAGTTAGGTGGCCTTTTTTTGTTGCGATTTTATTGAAATTAACCTTAAATTTATCAACTTAGCTTAAAATGAATGCTGTTATCCGCCCTGATTATTCTCTTTCTTCTGATTATTGGAATATTTTTCTTCCTCTATTACAATCGTTTGATCACGGCGAAAAATTTGGTCGATGAAGCTTTTAGTGGTATTGATGTGCAACTGAGAAAGCGTTACGATTTAATTCCTAACCTTGTGAAATTGGTTAAGATCTATTCTAATTACGAATTCAAAACGTTTTTAGATATTGTTGAATCAAGATCTCAAAAAAAGAACACTATTGAAAGTAAAATTGAAGAAGATAACATGACATCAATAGGTTTGAGAAATTTGGAGCTTCAGATTGAATCATATCCGGTGTTAAAAGCGGACGAACAATTTAAAAAATTAATGGATGAATTGTCTTTGATAGAAAATGAATTGGTTATGGCTCGACGCTATTTTAATGGCACGGCAAGAAATTTTAATATAAAGGCACAACAATTCCCAGGATCGTTAGTCGCAAAGGTTTTTCGTTTTTCCAAACAGCCTTATTTTGAAAATCTTTTATCTGAAGAAGACAAATAAATTTGCATATGATTAAATCAAGCATCACCGTTCTACTTTTTTTGTTTGGAGTAATTCCTTTTGTTTTCGCAGAAACTGATTCTTTAGGTCATATATTCGAGCATATTCTAAAATTTAATTCGGAAATAACAATTTCTAAGAATAGGAAAGTCAAGATTATTGAGACGATTAAAGTTCTATCTGAAGAAAACAGGATTAAACACGGTATTTTTAGAGAAATACCATTGACGTATGAAACTGGGGTTGGCAGGACACATTATGGATTTAAATTGTTGGAAGTTTCATGCGATGGCAAAAAGACAGATTTCCGCATAGAAGAAGCAAGTAATGGCAAAATCATCTATATAGGTACGGAGTATGAACGTGTTAAAGCAGGGACTCATGTATATAAAATTATATATGAAATGAGCGGTGGATTATATCTCGGCACTAATTACGACGAATTTTATTGGAATATAAATGGTAATGGATGGGAGTTTTCGATTGATACAATATCCGCAACTATTCACCTCCCAAAGAATGCAAAAATTAAAGGTTACGATGGTTTTACAGGAGGTTATGGATACAAAGACAAAGAATTTAAAGTGTTGAAATACGATAAAGATTTGATTTTTGAAACAACAGACTTGATGAGTCCAAATGAAAATTTAACAGTTTCAGTGCTCATGGAGAAAGGTAGTCTCGAATATCCAAATTGGCTTGAGAAATTCGGAACTTTTCTTGAGACTTATCTGGTAGCTATTATCAGTATAATTTGTTTGTTTATCAGTTTGTTTTTTAATTTTTTTAGTTGGTTTAAATATGGAAGAGATCCGAAACCAGGAACAATAATTCCTTTATTTTATCCACCACAAGATTTATCTCCTGGAGAATGCGCTTATTTAAAAAATGCTGCAAGCGAAACGCATACTATTTTTGGATCCACACTTATAAGTCTAGCCATAAAAGGAATGATTAAGATAGAAACCCAAAAAAGTGAGGACACAAATATTTATATCATTCACAAACATCAAGAATCATTTGATCAAGCAAAAAAACCAGTTTTAGAAATTGAAAAGTTGATGTTTAATTGCATTTTTAATAGTGGTAAAGATCTCTTAATTATCAAGGAAGGATATTACAACGCCATGGTATTAAGAGTTAAAAACATTTTGGTTGATAAGATGGATGAAAAGTTTGAAAACAAATATTACAACCGAAATGAACGAATAAAAAGCAGACGGATTATTTTACCTCTTGCCACTTTAATACTTGGCTTTGTTGCATATTGGTTTTATGGTGGAATGTTTGCTTTAATTGTTATTTCTTGTGTCCTTCAATTCGTTGTGAACTTTATCTTTTCTAGGCTTATTGAAACACCAACAAAAGAGGGTCGTAAAATACTGGATGAGATCGCAGGATTCGAAATGTACTTGAACTATGCAGAAAAGGATCAGATAAAGTCATTAAATCCACCAACACTCAATTTTACCCATTTTGAAGACAATTTAGCTTATGCCATAGCATTTGATTTAGCGCCTCAGTGGTCTAAGAAATTTAACAGCAGAGAAATTGCAAGTGGGTTAGAAAGTGCTAATTATTCTTTTGGTTCACACCGAACGTTCACTTATGCGGGATTTAGTTCTTTTTGCACCAGTTTTAGTTCTGCCATTTCATCAGCTTCTGTGGCACCTTCTATTGGTGGTTCGGGAGGTGGAGGTGGTTTTTCTGGAGGCGGTGGATTTTCTGGCGGCGGTGGCGGCGGTGGTGGCGGCGGAGGCTGGTAATAAGCTCACCTGTGCTTTTCCCAATATTTAAGTGCACTTTCACTCATTTCCAACGTTTTCCCAAACTTCATGTCTTGCACTGGTTCTTCCGCTTTTTGAATAATTGGAATTGTTCCAGACCACACGTCGTTGTCAATGTCTTCATCACCAGTTGGTCCTTCCGCACGTACTTTTGCTGATGCCTTGTCTATCTTAAACTTCACCACCATGGTTGCCTTGATTTCATTCGGAGAACCCAATTCTACCTCGTCCCAGCGACCTGGAATAATGTTTTCAGTGATAATTCTTAGTCCGTGCATGCGTTCGGATTCTTCCGTCACTTTTTCAGCTTTGCCAAACAAAACAACAGATCGGTAATTGGCTGATGTATTGAACAGCGTTTTTGCCAAAACAATTCCATCCAAATGAGTTACTGAAATACATGCCGTTTGACCATCAAGCAGTTGATTTAGCATAAAATTTTTCGTTGATCCATGCAAGTAGAGAAAATCACCGTCACGACCATAAGTCGTTGGAATCATCATGACTTGTCCTTCGTGTTGAAAAGCTACATGACACAAAAAACCGGCATCCAAGATTGAATGCACGGTTTCGATATCGTTTTTTTCACGGTTTGGTCCGCGAACAATTTTATTAAATTCCATGCTCGTGAGTTTCCACAAATATCCTTTTTTTTGTTCAAATTAGGACATTCTGAAACAAAGTGTTGAAGGATTTATTTTTCCAAAACCACCTTAAATGAGCGTTTGTTTGATCCGTCAGAAATAACAACATGGTAAATTCCAGCATAAACATCCTGAACATCCAAATAAGAAATGGATTGACCCGCGTTTATGTGATTTGTTTTTACGACTTTCCCTGTTAGATCTGTTAATGTTACGTCCAAATTATTCTCAACAAGACCTTTGACTTGCAAAGCAATTAAATCAGACGCAGGATTCGGAAACACATTTATATCCATCATTTCAAAGGCGCTTTCTGTCAATGAATTTGTTGGCAAATAAGTGGTTGTCGCTTCAGAAACTGTTGTCACTTTTGCTCCAGTAACTGTACCATAAAATGTTGGACCAACAACATACGGATAGGCCGAGTTGTGGTTTGCATCTACGGTTGCGAAGTAACAATAAATCCCATTTGGATATTCTGGAGTCACACAAAATCGTCCGTTATGTTCATCTAAATAATCGTCTGCTGGATTTGCAACAAATTCATAATCTTCGCGAAAATAACCCAAAAAATAAGTAGCGCTTACGGCTGGTCCAGCAGAAACCGTAGAACCATCTGCATGTGTGGTTCTTGTGGTAATATTTCGTAAACTATAACCTGATTTCATTCGTGTTATTCCACCTGTTCCATCAGCATTTGCATAACCGTACGCTCCATAAATTGGAAAGCCATCATACGCATATCCGATGAGTGGTGAATGCTGGTTTGGGTTTATGGAGTACAATCCATCTGCGTCATAAAGATTACAAACGGTTGAAATAACGGTCAAATCCATATCGTACGCACTTGGATTTTGATGGTGATGGTAATTGCCCATTGCTGGATGTCCTTTGGAACAATCAAACCCAGGTTTTTCTGCTGGTATGGCATCACGGTTCCACGCTTGAGTTGCCATTGGTCCACCGGGACAAGGAGGATTTCCTGGTCCACCGCAAAGCGCATTTGTGTTGGTGTTCCAAGCTACACCATCACGATAATCGAAAAGTGAAACTCCGTTGATAAATATTCCGATATTTCCACCGCTCGTTGGCGTTAAAGTTCCTGTGTTGGCTGTTGGGTTTAAAGAAATTTTATAAATCGCATTTTGATCTGTTGCTTGCGAAGGATTTCCATCTTGAAATGGACCCGTAGCATAGGCAGGAACACCTTTTGTGTGAACATAAACCCAATTGTTAGAATATTCAACTTCTTGACAATTTACTAAGATATTATTGGCAATGGGTGTATTGTTACCTGCTGTGTAATACGTTCCTGTGATTGTGGTGTTTTGCAACCAATTTGTAATTGCAGGACCTTGTGCAAAAGTGGTTCCACTTATTAGAAGTCCGAAGAGTAATATTCCTTTTTTCATAGTTTTGTTTTCGTTTAAATTACTTGGACGATTTTAACTTCAATTTCCTTCGTTTACCCCCCTTTTTGATTATCCGCTTGTTTACCCTAAACCAAATTTTCGGGTGATTTTTTCTGATTTAGAAGCCAAAAACCCTTATTTTTAATTTTAATTCACTTGGATTTGGCATTTTTATCACTTGAGGTAAACAAGCGGATAATCAAAAAAAAATCATTCTTCCTTCGGAAACGAGAATGCTGGATTAAACACAAAGGACTTATCATTCAACGTAAGTAAAAAAGCAATTAAATCTACTTTTTCATTACTCGAAAGTTCAACACCCTGAATCAATTCTTTTGACAACGTTGGATGCTTCACAATTTCATTGACATAATGATTCAATACTTGGCGCAACGTTTTAAATCGGCCATCATGCATGTATGGATAGGAATAAGATAAATTCCGAAGAGATGGCACTTTGAATAACAAACTATCCGAAGCCTGTTTGGTAATTCCGTACCTGCCCCAATCATTCAATGTTGGATCAACCGCTAACCCGTTGCTTTTAAATGAATAATCTGAGAAAAGGGGTTCTTTGTGACAGCTATTGCAATTTTTTTGAAAGAGTTGATAACCTGCATTTTCTTGCTCCGTAAATTTAACTTGATTTCGCATGACGCTGTCGTATTTAGAATTCATTGAAATCAGCGAAAGTTGAAACTGAGCGAGTGATTTAAAAATGCGTTCCGTGGAAATAAGAGAATCTTGGTACGCCTTGAAAAAGAGTGCTTTGTATTTGCCTGAGTTTTCTAATTTTTTGATGACTTCTTGTAATGAACTTCCCATTTCTTTGGGATGACTAATTGGGGCTAAAGCTTGAACATCCAAGTGATGAATGGCACCATCCCACATAAACGTTGATTGCCACGCTAAATTGAAAAGTGCGGGAGCATTTCGATTTCCAATTTGATCGTTGATTCCATGACTCAAATCATGATCAGTGTGTGCAAAAGCATTAAAAGAAGAATGACACGAAGCACAGGAAATCGTATTATCAGCCGATAGAATTGGGTCGTAAAACAAATTTCTACCTAAGAAAATGATTGCATCGCTCGATGGATTTTTCGAAAAGTCATAATGTGTTGGCGGGAATTTTGCAACCGACACGGTGGTCTCTTTTTGTATGGCGCATTGGTATAACACACCCAAAAACAACCCCAAGACGACAACAATTTTATTCATTTGCTAAAGAAAAATAGGAAGAAAATAAATCTGCCAGTTCTGTTCCTTTCTGACAAGGCGACATGATTTCATTGGTTTCCAATAGATTCACTTGATTCAAAAAGGCGCTCAAGTCAATCATAAGTTTTACGTTTTTAGTTGGATTTGAATTTTCTAATAGAATGGTGCGTGTAGACTGAAATGGAGGCAAAAACCCACCAATGTGGTATTGAAAAACGTGATTTCGCGTCTGAAGCACAGTGCATTTCCCTTGAATTTTCCAATTTATGAATCCACTTTGCCATGCCCAATACATACCATTAATTGGATCTAAATCGCCGGTCATAATTGCTTGTGCATTGCTTGTGCTATCCACTCCAACAGTTAGTTGAAGAGAAGCGATTTGCAAGGCGTTTGGTAATTTAATCACACAAGATTGAGGATTTTCTATATCCACCAAGAAATGTTTTTTTGCTAAAGAAATTCGTTTGTTTTTTGTGTCGATAAGTGTGATTTGAGACAAATAACATTTGAGTGCGTCAAAAGAAACGCTGTCATTTAATGGTAAATAGTTATAATGGTTACCGAGTTCAATCGCTTTACCATCATACAAAAATTGAACTTCCAGTTGAGTTTGTTGTGCTCTGACGTTCTGAAACGCGAAATAAAATAGAAGAAGAAAACCAACTTGTTTCATTTCTTTTTCGGTGGTCGTTTTTCGAAAAGATCCGCCAATTCTCGGGTAAGTTTTTTGAAATCTGGCATTTGTTCTTTGGTGCAAAGCGATTTTATATCCTCGAAATGGTCGAAATGTATTTCTTCAATCTTTTGGTGCTCGCGTGCTATCACAGCATACAACGAATCATTTTCAGGATAAGAAGTGTTTAATTGTGAATATAAATTTTCCTTGGCTTTATTAAGCAAATCTTCGTGTTTTCGAATAGAAGCGCGATGCTGAGAAATCAATTTTTCATAAGCCGCAATTTGTTGCTGATCAAAATGAAGTTTCTCAATAATCAACATTTTTGGTCCTTCGTGATGATGAGGTCCTTTTGGCCCCATGATAAACATGGCCAACAAAAATCCATTTGAAATCAGCAAAATGGTCACAACCAATAAATAGAATCGTTTTTTATTCATGGTACAAGTCGTAAGAGTTTGACATTTGATACATGTTCACCAATTCATCATCCGAAAATTTTGAAGAAGTTGAGACATAGATTCCAGAGAACAATAAACCACCTAAAAAACAGGCAGCAATTGCTACTTTGTACCACGAAACAGTTTCCACGCGTTTGCGCAGAACTTCACGCCATATTTTTGCACGTAACTCATCAGAAGGCTCAACCTGCTGGATGTTATGCAATATATTTAGTTCATTTTCCATTTCAATTCTTTAGACGATTTATAGTGTTTTATCCTTCGTTGTCCTGCAGGAATCGTTTTAAATTTCCCTTTGCCCGCTGAAAAAGAGATTCGAGTGCTTTTTCTGAAACCTGCATGATTTCCGCAGCTTGCGCTTGAGAATGTTGTTCTATTTTCAATAAAATAATGGCTGTCTTTTGTTGCTCAGGCAATTGATTAATCCCTGCAAAAAGCTTGGCAAGTTCTTCCTTTTGTTCCATCAACACACCTGGATGATTGAATTCTGCCACTGAATTGGAGAAATCAATTTCCTTTTTAGGTGTAAAGATGAATAGACGCTTTTTACGTGTTTTGGCTTTGATAAAATCGAGGGATTTATTGATTGTAATTCGGTAAATCCATGTTTTAAGTTCGGCCTCAAACTTGAATTGACCAATTTTTTCAAAGACACTCAAAAATACATCTTGGGTAATTTCTTCCGCATCTTCGCTGTTTTGCACATAATGAAGCGCCAAGTTGTAGACCATTTTGCTATGTAAATGATACAATGCTTGAAAATCGCTATGTGAAATGTTTGTCATTTTATGAAGGGCTCAAATATACATCTTTTGAAATTCGTCCTCATTCCGCACAAAAAAAACGGACACCATTTGGCATCCGTTTATAGTTGATTGCTAAAGCAAAATTAATCTTCAACAGGAATTAATTCTTCAGCTGATTTATCTTTTGCGTCTTTGTGCTCTTTGTGTTTTGCTTTTAACTTTTCAATTTGTTCTTTTGTTAAAAGCGCTTTTACTTTTGCACGATAATCTTTGTTGATTGGCTTGATTTGTTCTTTCATTTTAGCCTTTTCTTCCTCCGTTTTTTTCCCTTTATTTTCACCACGGAGTGCTTCCACTTTTTTCACACGCTCTAAATTCAAGGCATAGATTTTTGTTTTTTGGTCATCCGTTAACCCACACGCTGCGTTTAATTTGTCTACACCGCGTTGTGCTTTTTGCTCAGAAGTCAATTTTTCTTTCGCAACTTTTTCAGAAGTTTCTGTTTTTTTTGCTGGAGGAGTTTTAGATTTCGTTTGAGCCATTGTTGTACCCGCTACAAATAGCGCCGCAACCATTACTAAAATTGTCTTTTTCATGTTTTTACTTTTTTTGGTTTTTATTAACTTGCTAGTTTCAAAAAGAATGCCAAGCGCACCCTTTGACGACACATTAACGTAAATCTAACAAATTTCGTATCGACTATTTTTTCAATTAACAAAAATTAGGCATTTAACTGAGATAAATGATGCTCCAGATGCACCTTGTAATCGTCAATGAGCCATGAAAGAGTTCGTTGTTCGCCATTAGGAGTAATGATTGAAAAGTCTAATTGAGAAGTTGTTAAATTTCGAACCACGGCTAATGCCCTATCATTGAGCGCTTTCCAGAGATCAACTAATTCAAGGAGATCCGCTTGTTGATATTGATTGGCAATAACGAGTTCGTTTTGATTGTACCTTCTAATCGTGTATGGTTTTGGAGAATGCTGAATTTCTGTAAACCGCTGAAGATTGTTGATAGCAGAGTCAATCAGATGCCCCAAGATCTCTTTTTTCGACCACGTTTCTGGATGAGTTTTTTCGCTAAAACACTCAAGGTTTAATGCATTTCGTTTGGAATAAAACGAATGAATCAATTGTTCTAATTTTTGAATCGTCATGGGTTGATTGTGCCTTGTGTATAGGGAAAATTATCCTTGCGCCAAGCAATCATTCCCTTATCCAAATCAATAATATGTTTAAATCCCATTTTCACTAATTTTTTTGTGGCAAACAAAGAGCGATGCTGTGTTTCGCAGTAGATTAATGTTGGAATTTCTTTATTCAATTGCAGCGAATCAACGATTTCCTTGAAATCACCACCAATATAACTGGCATTTTTTGCGCCTTCAATGTGCGATTTTTCATATTCCTTGATTGTGCGCACATCAATGATATTCACGATGGAATCGTTCACAAATTTTTGGTATTCCGCTCCTGTGAGTTCTTTGTAATACCCCAAGCGAGTATATTTTTTAATGGAACATGCTTGCGAAAAAAGAAGCGTAAAAATGAGTATTGGCAGTAAGAATTTCATGGAATAAAGGTAGGGAAAAACAACGAAATTTTGAAATATGGCTTAAAATGAACACAAAAAACTAAAAAATTTTCACACGTTCACTTTTAATTTAAACCACTCATTTCCAACAATAAATCCGTTTACAACCGTTTACAAATAGATGTTTTTCGACAGTAATTACTTAAATACCGTTTTGAGTTTTGAGACCGCCGCAACTTTGCATCGTCGAAGTCAACGAATGACTGAAACACAGTTCAAATATTTTCAAACAATTTAAAAAAACACAATTATGAACACGTTAAGAAACAAAGTAAGTTTGATCGGTCGTCTAGGAGCACAACCAGAAGTAGTAACATTTGAATCAGGAAAAACAGTTGCGCGTTTTTCGCTTGCAGTGAAAGAAAGCTATAAAGACAAACAAGGCAAATGGCAAGATGAAACGCAATGGCACAACATCAACGCTTGGGGTAAAACGGCCGAGCTCATGCAAAAATTATTAAACAAAGGCCAAGAAGTTTTGTTGGAAGGGCGATTGGTAAATCAAAGCTACGAGACAAAAACAGGCGAGAAAAGATATAGTACTGTTGTGACAGCAAGTGATTTCATTTTGCTTACACCAAAAACAGCTGAGAATAAATAACCAACCTACTCACTCGGAGGGCAGATGCGAGTCTGCCCTTTACTAAATCGAAAAAAAGATGAATCACGTTAATTTAATTGGAAAAATGAGTTCTACACCAAAAATTGTGGAACTAGAAAATGGTCGCAAAATAGCACAGTTCACGATGTCAACACACGAAGTGGTTTTAAATGCTCAAGGTGAGCCAAAAAGCAAAAGTGATTGGCATCGCTTGATTGCCTGGGGAAAATGGGTAAATGTGTTGGAAGAACTTGGTTCAAAGGGCTTGAATATAGCCATCGAAGGAAAGTTAACCACGCGTTTTTATTCCAATAACGGACAGCGGAAATTGGTTTCCGAAGTGGAAGTAAACGATTTTATCATTTTATAAAAAATACGTCATGTTTAAAGCAAAAAACAACGTCACTTTGATAGGTAAAATGGGATCGGACGCTCGAGTTACCAGTTTTGACAACGGATCCAAAGTGGTGCGTTTTGAGATAGCGCAAGACAAAGATTACCGAGCAAACACAGGCAAGACCAAACGGATGACGGAATGGCACAAAGTTTTTGCCTGGGGAACTATTGCGCAGCTAATTGAAGAATTTGGCGGAAAAGGCAAAACAGTAGCCGTCACCGGATTACTTGTAAATCGTACTTATGTGGGACAAGATGGTCGTGCGAGAACAATTACCGAAATTGAAATTCGAGAAATACTAGGTTTAGTTTAGAACCAAAAATTAAAACCACCTACCTGACCTAACCGACCTACCTTTTAAAAAATCATCCAACACGATTAAAAAACGACGTGAAAGGTGTAGAGGCATATAATGGTTTTAGTTTATCGTTTTTTAAAAAAGCATGCTACGATGTGCGCAAAAGGCGGATTCAGTTATGATTCGCCTTTTTGTATTGACTCGTCTCAAGCTTACCACAAAAATCAAGTTTGGATAAATGCACACGTGACTATTTCATACATTAAGGATTTGAGGGAAATAAGAGCATGTGTTTGAAATGGTTTGGATTATTAAGGTCGCCTGCGGCGTTAAGAGAAGTATATGCAATACGCGAAGTACAGTTCATAATTCGCTGGAATCTTCTTAATAAACCGCAAGGTTTTAGCCTTAATTTTAACACGGACGACATAACTAGAAGTTTAAACCTTTGGTTAATAATTATTTTGGGTAATTATGATTAAATCCCTTTATGATCTTCACTCCTTAATGTTAAAATTAAATTCATAATGATTTAAAAATGAAGGATTGAAGGAAAGTAAGGGTTTGTGTTTGAAGTGGTTTGGATCATTAAGGTCGTCTGCGGCGTTAAGAGAAGTATATGCAATACGCGAAGTACAGTTCATAATTCGCTTGAATCTTCTTAAAAAACCGCAAGGTTTGCCCCTTAATTTTAACCCGGACGACATAACTAGAAGTTTAAACCTTTTGTTAATAATTATTTTGGGTTATTATGATTAAATCCCTTTATGATCTTCACTCCTTAATGTTAAAATTCAAATTCATAATGTTTTAAACATGAAGGATTGAAGGAAAGTAAGGGTTTGTGTTTGAAGCGGTTTGGATCATTAAGGTCGCCTGCGGCGTTAAGAGAAGTATATGCAATACGCGAAGTACAGTTCATAATTCGCTGGAATCTTCTTAATAAACCGCAAGGTTTTAGCCTTAATTTTAACACGGACGACATAACTAGAAGTTTAAACCTTTGGTTAATAATTATTTTGGGTTATTACGATTAAATCCCTTTATGATCTTCACTCCTTAATGTTAAAATTCAAATTCATAATGTTTTAAACATGAAGGATTGAAGGAAAGTAAGGGTTTGTGTTTGAAGTGGTTTGGATCATTAAGGTCGCCTGCGGCGTTAAGAAAATGATATTTTTTACTAACTAAATAGAAAAACAACTGAAATGACTAAAAAAGAAGTGACGCACCTTTCCTATGAAATCACAGGATTGGCTATTAAGGTGCATAAAGAACTAGGACCAGGCTTGCTTGAGAAAATTTATGAAAAATGTTTAATTCACGAATTAAATAAGGAAGGATTTTTAACGCAACAGCAGCTCTCAGTTCCAATCTATTATGATGGTTTAATCGTTGATTCAGAATTAAAGCTAGATATATTAGTAAACGACACAGTAATAATTGAAATCAAAACGGTTGAAAAACTTTTACCAGTGCACGAAGCACAATTATTAACCTACATGAAGCTCCTTAAAAAACCGCAAGGTTTACTCCTTAATTTTAACACGGACAACATAACTAGAAGTTTAAAACCTTTGGTGAATAATTATTTTGGGTTATTGCTTTAAAACCCTTCATGTTCTTCACTGACTTCGTCGCTGCTGCGCGGTCCTTAATGTTAAAAATTCAAATACAATTAGCGTGTAACATATTTATTTTGTGATGTTAACCTCCGATTTTTCAAACAGAAAGGAGTGCGAAAATCAGGTCTTTTTTGTATCTATTGCTGTTAAAAGTTCGTCGATACTTTCAAATCAAACGGATTAGATTCAATTTTTTATTTCCAAAATCAAATTATTCTTGTGAAAAATGATAAGATTCTTATTTGTTAGGTACATTTGCTTGTACGAAAGTCGAAAATAAATCAGTAATGAAAAAACGCGCCAAAAGGAAACCGGCCATCATTGACATTGAAAAAGTAAACGCTCGCTTGGTTTCAAACGTTGGGAGAACGGCTTTCACACTTTCCTCGATCGCTTTGTTTGTCGTGCTTTATGAATATGGTGTTCAAACAAATTTCGGGACGGAGTTGGCATTCCACATCTTTTACTTATTTACGGTAACCATTGGTTTAGTATCTCAGATTTTTCGTTATTTACGTTCAAAGCAATCTACAAGGATTAAAGTATGGGTAGTTGATGGAATCTTGGTTTTGTTAATGCTCGTCGTCTTATTTTCTTCCCTAAATTTCACAGGAGAAAGGCTCAAGAACGATAATATCCTCTTGGTAATCACGTGTTTATTCATTTTCGTTCGGGAACTTTCAGCGCGTAATTTTCAACTGAAAAAAACGTATTTAAATCCAGCTCAGTTTTTTGCTTTGAGCTTTTTTTTAGTCATCATGGTTGGAGGCTTACTCTTATCTTTACCGAATTCAACAGTTCATGGAATTAGTTTTTTAGATGCCGTTTTTACTTCTGCTAGTGCCGTTAGTGTAACTGGCTTGGCAGTAGTTGATACAGGTAAGGAATTTACTGTTTTCGGACAAACGGTGATAATGATTCTCATTCAATTGGGAGGAATTGGAGTAATGACATTTACCAGTTATTTTAGTTACTTTTTTAAGGGAGGAACTTCGTATGAAAGTCAGTTAATCATGCAAGACATGACAAGTTCAGATAAAATTGCAGAGGTTTTCGACACCTTAAAGAAAATCATCCTTCTAACGTTTTTTATTGAGCTAATAGGCGCTACATTAATCTTCACAAGTTTGGATTCAAATGTGATTCACGACATTGCTGATCGGATGTTTTTTTCTGCATTCCACGCGGTTTCTGGATTTTGTAATGCCGGATTTTCAACATTGGGAGGCGGATTGTATGAGCCTGCCTTTCGTTTTAATTATCCACTGCATTTATACATAGCTTTTCTATTGATTTTAGGCGGAATTGGTTTTCCAATCATGTTTAATACATTTAAATATTTTAGACATTTGGTAATTAATCAATGGTTACCATTTGCATTCAAGAAAAAAGCATTTTACAAACCTTGGGTTATCAATTTAAATACGCGAATAATCGTAATTACGACCCTGATTTTAATAATCGTTGGAACGACAAGTTTTTATATTCTTGAATACAACAACTCATTAAAAGAACATTCAGGTTTTGGAAAATTCGTCACTGCATTTTTTGGAGGAGTAACGCCCCGAACAGCTGGATTTAACACCGTTGATTATACAGCAGTTTCTTTTTCTACAATAATGATTACCATCTTTTTGATGTGGATTGGGGCATCGCCAGCTTCTACTGGAGGCGGTATCAAGACATCGACTTTTGCAATAGCTACAATGAATATTTTTAGTATTGCCAGAGGAAAAGATCGTTTGGAAATTTACCGTCGCGAAGTTGCAACGTCTTCCATTCGAAGGGCTTTCGCAATTATATCATTGTCTTTGATTGTGATCGGAATAGCGACTTTTTTATTAGCCTACTTAGAACCAGATAAAGACATTAAGAGATTAACATTTGAGGTTTTTTCGGCTTATAGTACAGTTGGCTTAAGCATGAATTTAACACCGACCTTGGGTGAAGGTGGTAAATTAGTGATAATTTTTGTGATGTTTATAGGAAGGATTAGTATGTTAACCTTATTAATAGCTGTCTTTAAGCAAACAAAACAGTTGAAATACAGGTATCCTACAGAAGAAATATTAATAAATTAAGTATGAAGTTTATAGTTGTTGGTTTAGGAAGTTTCGGTGCATCATTAGCTATGAAACTTACAGAAAAGGGTCACGAAGTCATTGGTGTAGATAAAAACATGAGCAAAGTGGAAGCCTTGAAGGAATTGGTAACACATACCATTTGCTTGGACTGTACAGATCCTCAAGCAGTTACACATTTACCTTTTCGTGATACTAACATCGTTATTGTTGCCATTGGAGAAAACGAAGGAGCGAATGTGATGGCCACAGCGGTAATTAAGCAAATGGGTGTTCAACGACTCATTAGTCGCGCACTTTCACCTTTGCATGAAACCGTTTTACAAGCAATGGGAGTCAATGAAATAGTGCATCCAGAGGAAGAAACTGCTGAGCGTTGGGCTAAAAAATTAGACTTACAAGGCGTATTGGATTCTTTTGAATTAGGAGGAGAATATTCCATCATTGAGGCAAAAGTTCCTCAAAAATATGTTGGCAAGACAGTTGCAGAAATCGGATTTCGTAAGAATTACAATTTAGTTTTACTCACTACGATGAATGTTACAGAAGAAACGAGTGCTATTGGCGCGAAGAAACGAGTAACAAACGTTCATGGTGTTGCTTCCCTTTCGACTGTCATAAATGCGAATGACATTGTTGTGATTTACGGAAGCAAGAAAGACATCAATACATTTATGCGATAAAATAGCGTACTGTTTGAACAACAGATATGCCAATAATCACGAAAAGCACAATGTAGCGAAACAAGCTTTCGGAAGTGTAATTGAGTATTTTTTTCCCGAGCCAAGTCCCGATAATGCTAACAAGTATCAGCCCCGGGATGAGCCACAAGTTTTCCATCAAAAAATATCCACTTGCAATGTAAATCACGGCGCGACTGAGGTCAATGCCAAGATCAATGATAGCAGATGTAGCAATAAATGCGTTTTTGTTTAAGTTAAACGCAACCATGGTAATTCCACGAATTGCACCACCAGTGCCAACCAAACCGGCGAGAAATCCAGAAATAATTCCACCAAAAACTAAATTGAAATTACTTTGTTTTACTTTCTTATTGAAATTAAACATGAGGTAAATCGCCAATCCGAAAATCACCAAATTCATAGCAAATTCGATATGATTTAATGCAATGTAAGTGGTTAGTAAAGCTCCAAAAATGACAAACAAAATGGCAGGAATTCCTAGTTTTAGTACAATATTCTTGTTGATTCCATGATGAAAAAAAATAATTTTTGTGATGTTACTAAAAACGTGAAACACTGCTGTAATCCCAAGTACAACCTCAAAATCAAAAAACAAGGTAGCGAAAGGAACAAACAGAATGGATGATCCAAAACCAGAGATAGTACCAACGATTTCGGCAACTAATGCAAGTAAAAAAAACAACCAAAAAGTATCCATGCTTTCGAGTTAACATTCGCCGTTTGCTTTAATAACCGAATATTGGTCAATAGGTAACGAGTGTTTTTAACAGATCAAATTACTCATTTATTAGGTTAAATGCGCCATTAGTTAAAATCTTCTTCGTTTTGTCGAAGGACTCAGGATGCAATAGTTCACAAATTCCATTAGTTGATTGACCTACTTTTACTTTTCTTTTTTCAAAGGAATAACCGGTTTTCTTTTTGGATTTCAAGACCAAAACATACGATTCATTTCCCACAGAAACAATTGCACTTTCAGGAATTCCGAAACCCATCGCTGCATTGGTAATGATTTCCGCTTCTACATACATGCCGGGTGTGAATGCTCCCGCATCTTGGACATTTGATAATTTACAAAGTACTTTTATGGTGCGTGTTTTAGGATCTATGGCTTTGTTAATCAAAAAGATCGTTGCATCGAACGTTTTGGTTGGGTCATTTTGAAGGCGAAATGTTACGTTTTGTTTTTCGTGAATTTGCATCAAGTTCTTTTCAAAAATGGACAATTCGACATAGATTTGATCGGTATTCATGATTTTCACTGCAATGTCTGAAGGATTCAAAAACAATCCTTTCGAAGCATTTATTTCTGTCACAAATCCCGAAATTGGCGAAGCAACAGAAATTGTAGACCGCAAATTTGATTCGTTTACGCTGGCTGGATTGATGCCCATGAGTTGCAACTTTTTGCGTAGCGATTCATAACGTGCCAAAATCATTTTATATTCAGATTCTGCCTTCAAGTAATTTTTTTTCGAGGTCACATTTTCCGTTGAAAGATCCTTTTGACGCTCATAATCTAGTTTCAAATAATTTAACTGACTTTTCGCTTCCAAATAACTTTGTTGTGTTTCCAAATATTCTGGATTTTCGAGCACAAATAAGGTTTGACCTTTTCCTACACGTTGACCAGAAAGCAAACGAATTTCTTTGATATATCCGCCAAAATAGGGGCTTACGCTCGCAAAACTTTCTGGCGGAACATTGATAAATCCGTTGGCATTGATCGTTTTTTGAAAAGGATGCTCTTCCAATTCACCGAGTTCCATGTTTCCGAGTTCAAATTGTTTGGAAGTAACAACTACTTCAGAAGAAGTAACTTCTTGAGCATCTTCGATTTTGGCAGATGCAACATCTTCTGAACCGCATGAAACAAGGGTCAAGTGCATTAACCCGAAAATCGAAAGAAAGATAAACGTATTAGTTTTCATAAGAATGAATTAAGTAATTTGCTTCTAAAACCGAATAGTTATAGAAAAACACATTTTGTAAATAATTAGTTTTTAAGGCGTTGGCACCTTCAAGCATAAGCGCATATTGAAAATAATCCAATTCTCCCGCTTCATAAGCTTTTGTGGCATTGTTCAGTGTTTCTGAATACAATTTGTTTCCTTCCAATTCATAATAATCAATCGCGATTTTATAGGCATTGATTTCACTCAACAATTGGTTATACAAGGCGTTTTGTTCCACATTGTATTGTTCCAAGCTATTTTGTTTTACTTCCACATTGATTTTTGCTGCGCGCATTCTAGCTGCATCTGCTTGAAAAAACAAAGGAATCGAAACTCCTGCCTGAATCCCATAATAGCGATTTGGCGCAGGGGCGTTGTTCGTACCTTGAAAAACACCCAAAGTAAAATCAGGCAAAATTTGTTGCTTTGCTAAATGATGCTGTGATTGAGCCAACTCGATTTGATGCTGCATAAGTTGAATTCCAGAATGTTTTGTTGTGTCCAAAATCGACATCGAAACAAGCGGTGAAGCTTTCGTGTCCAATTCAAAAACTTGATCTGTCTGAACCAATGCATTTAATTGACTCCAAGCTTGCGCTAATTTGGTTTTGGTTTGCAAGTATTGAATTTCTATTTCCTTTTGCTTTGATTCGGAGGTCAATTTTTCAAGTGCATTGGTTTCTCCAGCAGCAAATTTGAGCGAAGCATTGTGACTAAATCGTTTGTAAATGCTATCTAAATAATTCAAATTTTGAACGAGTCCTTCGTAATAGATAATGGAATAAAAAACTTGACTCACTTTTTTCTCCAAGGTTTTTTCTTGAATTTTTAATGCGTCTTTTGAAACATTCGTTTGAGCATGAAGCACATTTTTGGAAGCGCCATAAACGGTTGGAAAAGCAATGGATTGATTGATTCCCCAAACATTCAGTGCACGATTATTTGGTGCAATGTTATTTTGATCATGATTGAAATAAATGGATGTTTTATCTATGTCAAGTGCTGTTTTTTCGAGTGCTTGCGACTCTTGAACAAGCAAACTTGCGCCATGAAGTCGTTTGTTGTTTTCCTTCGCAAGGGCAATCAATTGGTCCAAATTTAATTTGGGTGATTGACTAAAACCTTGGAATCCCAACATTGAAAAAAGCAATAGAATAGGCAATGATTTTTTGAGTTTTGGTCGTTTTATCTTAGAATCAAACAATGCATACAACACAGGCAAAACAACCAAGGTTAAAAGTGTTGCGGTGATTAATCCACCAATCACAACTGTTGCCAAAGGACGTTGAATTTCCGCTCCAGCATTTGTGGAAATGGCCATCGGTAAAAAACCAAGAGCTGCTGCAGCGGCGGTCAACAATACAGGACGAAGTCGCTGGTTTGTTCCCAGAATAATCCGTCGATTAATGTTCGTCATACCATGTTGTTTTAGTTCTTTAAAATGTTCGATAAGTACGATTCCGTTCAGGACAGCGATTCCAAAAAGCGCAATAAATCCAACCCCAGCAGAGATACTAAATGGCAAATCGCGGATGTAAAGAAAAACTACGCCTCCAACGGCTGAAAGTGGAATGGCAGTATACACCATCAAAGCTTCTTTGACCGATTTAAAGGCAAAATATAGCATGATAAAAATGAGTATTAGTGCAATTGGAACGGCAATTTTTAAGCGCGCTTTGGCTGAGTTTAGATTTTCAAATTGACCACCATATTCCACTGAATAACCCGTTGGCAAATCGACTTTTGTGGTGATAATTTTTTGAATGTCCTTGACAACAGATTCTAAATCTCGGTTGCGCACATTCACACCAATCACGATACGTCGCTTGGTATTGTCGCGCGAAATCTTTGCTGGTCCTTTCGAATAATTTATTTCTGCTAATTCGCTAAATGGAACAGAAGTACCATCGGCCAAACGAACAGAAGTTGTTTTTAAATCTTCCAATTCTTGCCGATTTTCTTTACCAAATCGAATAACGAGATCAAATTGCTTTTCACCTTCGAAAATAGTTCCGGCTGTTTTTCCAGCAAATCCCATGGTAATGATGTCATTGAGATCACTGATTTTTACGCCAAATTTGGCAATTTTTGAACGGTTGTATTTCACAGACATTTGTGGCAATCCCGCAACTTTTTCAACGGAAATATCAGCTGCCCCGCTCACATTTTGAATCAGTTTTTCAATTTCAAGTGCTTTAGTATGGAGTAAATCCAAGTCTTCGCCGAAAATTTTCACCGCAATATCAGCTCTTACTCCGGTGATTAATTCATTAAACCGCATTTCGATGGGTTGTGTAAATTCATAATCAATTCCTGCAATGTCCTGCAATTTTGTTTTGAACGCATCAGAAAGTTCGTCTTTGGAATGGGCTGTTGTCCATTCACTTTTTGGTTTCAATTTCACAATCACATCACTTTCTTCCATGGACATGGGATCGGTCGGAACTTCTGCAGCTCCAATCCGTGAGATTACTTGTTCCACTTCGGGAAATGATTTTAATATTTTTTCAATTTGGGTAGTTGTTTCGATGGTTTTGGAAAGGGAAGTCCCTGTTTTTAATATCGGTTGAATCACTAAATCTCCCTCATCCAATGTTGGAACAAATTCTCCGCCCATGCGCGAAAACAAGAAAACAGTAACAACAAGAAGTGAGAAGGCGCTGATTAAAACCAATTTTTTTTGACGCAGTGCCCAAATGATTGTTGGCTCAAATCCACGTTGAATTGCACCCAAAAGTCTGGATGTAATGGTTTTCTTGTTGGGATCAGTAGGCTTGATAAACAAAGAAGCCATGACGGGAACGTACGTGAAACACATGATCATTGCTCCAATCAAAGCAAAGCTAAACACCAACGCCATCGGTCGAAACATTTTACCCTCAATGCTTGAAAGCGAAAGAATTGGAATAAAAACGATGATGATGATGATTTGTCCGAAAATGGCAGAACGCATCATTTTGGATGTACCGGCGAATGTAATTTTATTGATGATGTTGGTTTTTTCCTCTTTGTCAGCTGCTTGAATGCTCAATCGTTCGGCGGTGATTTTATACGCAATGTATTCAACAATAATAACTGCGCCATCGATGATTATTCCAAAGTCGATCGCACCTAAACTCATCAGATTCGCATCAATATTGAAAATGTACATCAAGGTAAGTGCAAAAAACAAGCACATCGGAATGACAGAAGCCACAACCAAACCTGAGCGCAAATTCCCGAGAAGCAAGACAACCACAAAAATGACGATCAAACAACCAAGGATTAAATTTTCTGCTACTGTAAAAGTTGTTTTACCAACCAGTTCACCACGTTCCAAAAACCCATTTATCGTGATACCAGGTGGAAGCAATTTTTGAACTTCAGCAACGCGGTTGTGCACATCTTCAATTACTTTTTTAGAATTGGCATCTTTGAGCATCATGATTTGACCAAGCACTTTTTCTCCTTCGCCGTTTCCTGTGATTGATCCAAATCGGTTTGCTGCACCGAATCCAACATCCGCCACAGATTTAATGTAAATGGGAATCCCATCACGGACAGTGATTACGGAGTTTTCAATATCTTCCAATGATACAGAAAGCCCTTCGCCTCGAATAAAATAACTTTCATTTCCTCGTTCAATGTAACTTCCTCCAGAAATACTATTGTTTGATTCAAGCGCTTGGAACACTTCTGAGATAGAAATGTCCATGGCTCTCAGTTTATCTGGACTCACCGCAACTTCGTATTGTTTTAAGTGTCCGCCCCAAGTATTTACTTCAACAACACCGGAAATTCCTGACAATTGACGTTTTACAACCCAGTCTTGAATCGTCCGTAAATCAGACAAGGAGTACGCGTTTTTGTGCGTTTCATCAACTTCTAGGGTGTATTGGTAAATTTCTCCAAGTCCAGTTGTAATTGGTCCTAAAAATGGCGTTCCAAATCCTTTCGGAATTTTTTCTTCGGCAGTTTTCAGTTTTTCAGCGAGCAATTGACGAGGCAAATAAGTTCCAATTTCATCATCAAAAATGACTGTAACTACCGAAAGTCCAAACTTGGAAATGGAACGAATTTCAGTAACGTTGGGCAAGTTTGCCATTTCAAGCTCAATGGGAGCTGTAATGAATTGTTCCACATCTTGAGTTGCAAGGTTGCGTGAAGTGGTTATCACCTGAACTTGGTTGTTCGTAATGTCGGGCACAGCGCCTATGGGCATATTCATGAGCGAATAAATACCAGCGCCAATGATAAACACAGAAAACAAACCGACAATGAGTTTATTTCGAAGACTAAACGAAACGATTTTTTCCAACATGGAATCTGATTATTAGACTCCAAAAGTACCTAGGGCAGGCGTGTTAACGAAAAATTATGGCTTAAGATTGGCTTAAAAAATCGTGGAACTGAATAGAGAAAACCGTTCCTTTTCCTAGTTCGCTTTTTACAGAAATTTCAGCCTGAATCGCTTTCGCGGCTTTTTGAACAATGGAAAGTCCCAAGCCTGTTCCTTTGATTGATTTGTGCTTAAGTGCGTCAGACCTGAAAAATGGCTGAAAAATATGAACAAGATCTTCTTGTTCGATTCCGATACCAAAGTCTTGAATGTGACAAACGAAGGCATCATCTGTTAATTCAAAATCAACCTTTACTTCACTCTTCTCCTTGGAATATTTGATGGCATTGCTCAAAATATTTTCAAGGATGGTTGTTCCATAAAACGCATTGATTTGAACTTGATTCACCGTTTTTTCAGGTTGAAAATGAATTGAAACCTGCTGTTCCTCAGCAACAGGAGATTGACGCGCAATGATTTCATTCATTAATTTCACTGCACTTTGTTTTTCATTTGCATAAAATGCCGTGCTTTCATCATTGCGTGCAAGATCGAGCAATTGATCCAAAATTAGTGCAAGACGATCAACTTCGGTTAACGATTCTTGAATCTTGGCGTGGTATTCTTCGGCACTACGTGGTTTTCGAAGCAGAATTTCCAATGTTCCGCGCAAAATGGAAATAGGAGTTCTCAACTCATGTGAAGCATCCGAAGTGAATTGTCGCTCACGTACCATGGCATTTTCGATACGCTGAAGAAGCGCATTTATTGAAACCGACAAGGTATATAATTCGTCGCGCTTGGCTGGCAAATCCACACGTTGATCTAAGTTTTTCTTTGTGATTCTGTCCGTAGTTTCAATGATGGAAACGACAGGTTGTATACTCCTTCCTGCTAATAGCGAAGAAATAAAAAACAAACCAAGTAAAATAATAGGGTAAAGAATGAAAAGCGTGTTTCTTAAATTTTTCAATACCATGAGTGATGCTTCAAGCGACATGGCGGCAAGTAAATGACCTACTTTCTTGCCGTTCAATTGAACTTTGATTTGCACCTGCCGAATAGGATGACCATTCAACGATGTATTGTAATGCGCTCCATCTTCATGCGTTGATTTCAAACGCAATACATTTTGTTTAAGGTTGGGAGATTTATCGATGAAATTCCCATTCAGATCAATCAATTGAATAAACACAGGATTTACTTGTGCCTGGGTGTGCTCAGAGGCCAATAAATGCTTTTTGTTCACAAAATAGAGCATTCCCTGTTGGTTCATTTCAACTTTTGCACGATGATCTTCCGCTTCGGTTTTAACGTCCTTGTCTAAATTGTAATAAACCGTTTTTTGAACAATATAATAAACTGTGCCAAAAACCAGTGCAATGATAATCGCCGTAGATATCATAAAATACGTAGCGATTCGCCTTCTGAAACTAAGCTTCATAACACTGTTTACTGTTTGGATTTAATCATCATCGCGGTCCAATATTGGAGTTTCATTGTTTGCTCCAGATCTGATTTCCGTATGACGAATTTCTCCGCCTGAAGTTCCTGTTTGTTT